>NZ_JBVASZ010000001.1:0-789053 GCF_057814255.1 Paenibacillus sp. F024 | reverse complement strand
CTGCTGGTCATGAACCTCGAAAAGAGACTCCGGGTTCTCTTTTTGCCTTTTTTGCAATGGCTCTGGTCGACCCTTGCATTCCGCTTGCCCGTGATGCCGTAAAATGTGACCCGTTCAGCAAGCCCTATGTAGAGGCCATGGGATGAACCGGATATAATTGGACAGCTGCGCGCATAGACTTTTATTGGAACGGCACAAGAGCCTGCATGGTACATCACAGGGGTTATCAGCAAATTCAACACTTTGTTAGTCATATTGACAATCAAAGGAGGTGAGCCGGGTTGTGCTTGGTCGTGGTCAAACCGGGAATGCCAAATTAGTGAAACAAATCAATCGGGAAGGGATTTTGCAGCAGCTAAGATTACATAAGCGTATGTCCCGGGCGGATTTGGCCAAAACGACGGAATTGAGCCGTCCTTGCGTGTCCTCCATCGTAGAAGAACTGATCAGAGAAGGTCTCGTCTATGAGGTAGGCGCAGGGGAATCCAAAGGCGGGCGCAGGCCCATCCTGCTGGAGTATAATTTTCAGGCTTATGGTGTAGTAGGTGTGGTCTTCGAAGGCAGCATGCTGCAGATGTCCATTGCCAATCTGGAAGGCGAGCTTTCGTCTCATTACCGGTTGCGGTTGGAGCAGCCCATGAACGGAGAAAAGGCGATACAGGCTCTGGAGCAAGGCTTGATGGCTCTGCTGTCCAAAAGCGGATTTGATAAATCAAGACTGCTTGGCGTTGGATTGGGACTGCCCGGAATTACCCAGCGCAGCCAAGGCACGATCAGCTATGCGCCCAGCACGGGGTGGAAGGAGCTTCCTGTTCAGAAGGAAATGGAAGAGCGATTGGGATTGCCGGTCATTCTGGATAATGACGTCAACATGATGACATTGGGCGAATTTTACAAAGGGGTCGGTGCGCGGGCGTCTCATTTGATCTACATGTATGTAGGTACAGGGATCGGCGCCGGCATCATCATCGATAAGCAGCTTTATCGGGGGATACGCGAGGCTGCGGGTGAAATCGGTTATATGATGGTGGGTGCCGAGGAGAACAGGCTTCGAGGAGAGTACGGGGTATTTGAAAGAAATTATTCTGTACCCGGGGTTTATGAGAAAGCGAAGACGTTGCTGCCATCGATTAACGATCGGGATCACGTGGTAAAGCAGCTTGTTCAGCTGTCCGATCAAGGGTCGAAGGAGGCCTCCGAGCTGCTGGACAACGTGTACCGGCACTGGGCTTACGGGATCGCGAATATGGTCAGTGTGCTGGACCCCGAGCTTTTGATCTTAAGCGGACAGATGATTCATATCGGCGAAAAAGGCGTACGAACCATTTCCGATATGCTCCGAGCATGGGTTCCGTACGTCCCCGAGATCAAGCTGGCTCAGCTGGGGGATAAGGCCGGGATTATCGGAGCGGTTCACAGTGTGCTGGAAGCTTTCTCGGCTGCCAATATTCAAAAAATGCCCAAAAGGGAGGAATTCACTTTATGAAAAGCCGTCTGACTAAAGGGCTTACGGCCCTGATCATGGTGCTGGTCTTAATCGCTTTATCCGCCTGCGGAGGGGCTTCGCCGCCGCCGGCTGCACAGCCTGCCCCTGCGGATAAACCGGCGGATCCGCCGAAGCCTCCCGAGAAGCAGAAGCTGGTGATTTATACGGCTAGGGATAAGACGGTAATCGATGAAATCATACCGAAGTTTAATGCGCAGAATCCCAACATTGAAGTGGAAGTTCTGACGATGGGCGCGCAACAAATTATGGAGCGCGTGCGCGGGGAGAAAGCGAACCCTCAAGCCGATTTCTGGTGGGGAGGCACCCAATCCGCACTGATGACCGCGGCGAACGAGGGCTTGCTGGAAAGCTATAAACCGAGCTTCGGCGGAAATATCCCTGATCTGTATAAGGATAGCCAGGACCGCTGGTACGGAGAAATGCTGCTTCCCGAGGTCATCATGTACAACTCCAAGGCATTGAAGAAGGAGGATGCGCCTAAGGATTGGGATGAACTTCTGGATCCCAAATACAAAGGGAAAATCATCATCCGCGGCGTGCTGGCCTCCGGAACGATGAGGACGATTTACTCCGCGATGATCTTTAAAGAAGGTGGGGCGACCGATCCGGCCAAAGGCTACGAATGGCTGAAAAAGCTGGATGCGAATACGAAAGAATACGCCCAAGACCCTACAAACCTTTACCTGAAGCTGGCTCGTGAGGAAGGAACATTATCGTTGTGGAATCTGCAGGATATCCTGATCCAGAAGCATCTGAAAAATCAACCGTTCGACTACATTTATCCGCCAAGCGGCGCACCCATTCTGGTTGACGGCGTAGGACTCATCAAAGGGGCGAAAAACAGCGAAGCGGCCAAAAAGTTTTACGAGTTCCTGTTCGATCCGAAGCTGCGTGTAGAATTGGCGGAGAAGCTGTTCCAGATTCCGACGCGTACGGATATCAGTAAAGACACAATGCCGGAATGGCTGAAAGGGATTGACTTGAAGCCGATGAATATCGACTGGAACATTATGGCGCAAAAAGAAAAGGATTGGATGCAGTACTGGGATGAGAACATCAAGGGCAAAGGCGGAAAGTAAGAAGAGGCTATCAGAATATACTCGGGCGGAGGTTTACTCCGCCCGATCGTTCAACGGGGGAGGAACCGTCTTGATCGACGTTACACTGGACCATGTCAGTAAAATGTTCGGAAATGTCAACGGAGTAAACGATGTAGATATCCGCATTGAACCCGGTGAATTTTTTACGTTTCTTGGCCCGAGCGGCTGTGGAAAGACAACAACGCTTCGCATGATTGCAGGATTTTATTTCCCCAGCTCCGGCCGCGTTTTGTTCGGGAGCAGCGATGTGACCCGGTTGCCTCCCCATAAAAGGGAGACGGGAATGGTTTTTCAAAATTATGCTTTATTTCCTCATATGACGGTATTTGAAAATGTGGCCTTCGGTCTTCAGGTCCGCAAATGCTCGAAGCCCGAAATTAAGGAGCGTGTGGAACGAGCCTTGGGACAGGTGCATTTGCAAGGCTACGGCAGCCGGCGGATCGATCAGCTGTCCGGGGGGCAGCAGCAGCGCGTGGCGCTCGCCAGGGCGCTTGTCATCGAACCGAAGATTCTGCTGCTGGACGAACCGCTTTCCAATCTGGATGCCAAATTGAGAGAGGAAACCCGCCTGGAAATCAAGAGACTCCAAATGGAGCTGGGCGTGACCACGATCTATGTCACTCACGATCAGGCTGAGGCGATGGCGATGTCCGACCGGATTATGGTGATGCAAAGCGGTATCGTCCAACAAATTGGGAGTCCTGAAGAAATATATAACCGGCCGCTGAATCGTTTTGTGGCTTCCTTTATCGGAGAGTCCAATCTTTGGGAGGGTACGGTCGAAAGAATAGAAGGGGAGACTGCTTATATCCGAATCTCGCCGGACCTTGTATTATGCGGTCTTATAGCGAATAAATCCCCACAATGCGAGCTCGCGGTTGGCAGAAAAACCACGGTTTCCGTGCGGCCCGAATCCGTACGCGCAGCGGGCACTGATGAGGCAGGGGAGACCAATACGATCCAATCCACTGTCGTCATTTCCGAATTTACGGGTGTCAGCGTCCATTATTTGACGGAAATCGGCAACCAATCGTTAAAGGCGATGTTTGTAAATCAGGGGCACCGGGTTCTGCTTCGGGGCGAGCGGCTGGCGGTGCATATTCCAATAGAAAGTGTATATCTGCTGGGGTAGGTGAAGACATGAAACCAGAACAAAAAGACAAAGCATCCGTCCGTCCCGCCTACCGCTTTAGCTCTATAACTTCTTCTCCCTACTTCGTATATGTGCTGATCTCGCCCTTGTTTCTCGTTTTACTGGCATATGTCATTTATCCGCTCTATCAAACCTTCATCCAGAGCGTCCAGATCGAAGAGCACTTCTCTTTGCAAAATTATGCCCGATTCTTCAGTCTGGAGCATACCTCCAATCTGGAGGCGCTCTGGACCAGTATTTACATTTCCGTGCTTAGCGTCGTCACCTGCGCGATCGTTGGTGTAAGCATGGCCTTTCTGCTTGAGCGATACGAATTTCCAGGCCGCAAAATTCTCGCCGTACTGGCTATGGTTCCCATGGCGCTGCCTCCGCTGGTCGGAGTTCTGTCTTTTACGTTCCTGTATGGGGAAAGCGGCATCATTCCAAGATCGCTTAAATTATGGTTTGATCTGGAGCAGGTGCCGTTTTCGTTAAAAGGTGTCTGGGGCGTTCTTATGGTGCATACCTTCACGATGTACACCTACTTTTATATGACGGCGTCCGCAGCCATTAAAGGTCTGGATCCGTCTTTGGAGGAGGCCGCCGCAAGCCTGGGAGCGGGCCGGCTCTATATTTGGCGCAAAATCATTTTGCCGATGCTGACCCCGGCGATGGTCGCTTCTTCGCTGTTGGTCTTTATGGTATCGATGGCATCATATACCGCGCCGCTGATCTTCGGAATCGAACGGACCATGACGATGCAGATTTATTTGTCCCGGACCAACGGGAATCTGGATATGGCGGCGACGCAGTCCACGATTTTATCGGTTGTTTCGATTCTCTTCTTGTTTATCATGCGCTGGTATCAGAGTCTGAGAACCTATCAGAATTTAAGCAAAGGCATCAGCGTTCACCGTACGGAAGTCAAGCGGCCTTTGATGAAAATCATTTCCATGGTGCTTTCGATGATAGGAGTCGTTATTCTGCTGCTCCCTATTTTCGTGCTGGTGCTCATTTCGTTCTCTACGGACGGCACCTGGACGACGCAAATTTTGCCGCCGGAATATACGCTGCAGCACTATAAAGATCTGTTCACGGACAGCAAAACGTGGCGTCCGATCGCCAACAGCTTTCAGATGAGCTTCATTGCAACCGTCGGCAATATCCTTTTCGGAGTGGCTGCGGCTTATGCGATGGTGCGATTGAAGTTTAAAGGCAAGCCCTTGCTCGATATGCTGATCATGATGCCTTGGGCGCTGCCGGGAACGGTCGTGGGGGTGAACCTGATCGCCGCATTCAGCCAGCCTTCCATCTTCAGCTTTAACCAGGTGCTGATCGGCACGTTCTGGATTCTTCCGCTGGCTTACTTTGTCCGTCATCTGCCTTTGGTTTTCCGTTCCACATCGGCCGCACTGATGCAAATGGACCCTTCCGTGGAAGAAGCAGCCCGAAATTTGGGGGCTTCCTGGTGGTACAGCTTCCGCAGAGTCGTCGCTCCGATGGCATTCAGCGGCATCTTGGCCGGAACCCTGCTTGCTTTCGTTACCGGAATCGGTGAATTCGTATCCTCCATCCTGATCTTCACAGCGAGAACGACGCCGATTTCCGTTGAAATTTTTCAAAGAATGTATGCATTTGAGTTCGGCACGGCTTGCGCCTATGGAGTACTGCAAATTACCTTGATTATCATCGTGCTGTTCATTTCCAAAAAGCTCACGGGCGATAAAGCCGGTACAGCAGTATAACGGTGATTTGCGGTTGCTGCGTGAAGAACATCCGGGGTTCGATCGCGTTGTGATACATGGGCGGGAAATGGGCCCTTTCCTGTCCTAAAGATGACAAGGAGGAGTCAGATGAGCATACCGTTGAAGCGTAAAACACCTTTGAGGAAGGTTTTGTCTTTGGTCACCTGCGCCGCCATGGCAGGTACCCTGCTGATTCCGGCTTTGGCAGAGCCGGTTCAGGCGGATCGCGGCGTCATCGAGATGTGGAAAGCGATCAAGCCGCTGACGACGGTGGCCAGCGCCATGAATACGGGCGCCCATCCCGACGATGAACACAGTGCCATGCTGGCGTATCTTGCCTTGGGCAGAGGGGTGTATACCTCCAGTATTATCGCTAATCGCGGGGAGGGCGGACAAAATGAGATCGGAAGCGAGCTTGGCAACGCACTGGGCATCATCCGTACTCGGGAACTGGAGGAAGCCTCCAAAGTTACCAATGTGCATCTAGGTATGCTGAGCGAGGATATCGATGATCCGATTTTCGATTTCGGATTTTCCAAAAGCCCTGATGAAACGCTGGACAAATGGGGCGACTCCATCGTTTATGAAAGGTTAATCCGGAAAATTCGCGAGCTTCGGCCGGATGTGATCATTCCTGCATTCTTGAACGTAGAATCGACGCACGGCCATCACCGCGCCATCAATGTCATCACGGTTCGCGCATTTGAGGATGCATCCAATCCTGACATATTCCCCGAGCATATGGCCATGGGCCTAAAGCCTTGGCAGGTAAAGAAAATGTATGTGCCCGGAAGCAAGGATGATTATACGGTTACTGTGCCGACCGGGGAGTACAATGAAATCTACGGAGCCTCCTATTTACAGCTTGGGGAAGAATCGCGGTTTATGCATAAAAGCCAGGGCATGGGTCGTCATTATGAAGAAGGTCCGAGCTTCAACTACTACAAGCTGCATTCAAGCGTCGTGAGTATGAAGGATAAGGAAGCCGATTTCTTTGAAGGCATTGCGTATACCTTCGATGATTTGGCCAAAGAGCTGGAAACGAAAGGAAAAGACAATAAAATAGCCAAAGATTTAAGAAATCTAAACAAAGCTGCGGATGAAGTGGTCCGGGCTTATCCGAAGTTCGCTGAAGTGGCCAAAGAGGTTCAGGAGATGAAGGCCAATCTCAACAAGGCGTTGGCCGACGTGAAGGCTTCCGCAATGGATGAGCCGACAAAGACCGATCTTCTGTACCGTCTTCAAGTGAAGGAACGGCAGCTGAATCATGCGGCGATGGAGGCGGCATCACTTGTTGTGAAGGTCAAACCGGCCGCAGGCGAGCTGATCGCCGGTCAGACAACGAAGATCACCGTCAGGGCTTATAACGGAGGGCAAACCGATTTGAGAGACGTCAGGCTGTCCTTGAACGTTCCGGACGGCTGGACCGCGCAAGCGGCGGGAATTACCCGGTTTGGAATTCTCGGTTACAATCAGACCGCGTCAGCCGTGTTTGATGTGACGATACCGAAGGATGCGGCTGAATTCCATCCGTACCTGCCTCCGTCCATTACGGCCGACGTGACGTATCAATTGAATCAAGTGGAGAGTACGGTGAATGCCGCTCCGCAAATGCAGGTCGCGGTGCTGCCTCCGTTTGCGATGTCTCTGAATCCCAGCGCTACCGTACTCAACACACGTAAAGCGGATGAACCGATACCGGTAAAAGTGTCCGTGCGCAATTACAACCCGGGTTCGGCAAAAGCGGCGGTTTCGCTTGAAGTCCCTGAAGGTTGGGCTGCAGAGCCTGCCTCTCAAGAGCTGTCGTTTGCTGCGAAGAACGACACGAAGTCCTTGTCCTTCATGGTTAAAGCTCCTGCGGATACCGCGACTGGACAATACACCGTAACTGCTGCGGCATCCGTTAATGGAAATGTGGTCAGCAGGGAAGGAGTCCAGGTGATCGAGTATCCTCATATCGGCAGAACCTATATGGTCCAGCCGGCCGCGCTTCATATTCAAGCATTCGACCTTGATGTGCCCAAAGGCCTGAAGGTGGGATATGTCTCCAGCGGATTTGACGACATCAACGTGTACCTGAGTCAGCTGGGCGTTGACGTAACGATGCTGGAGGAAAAGGATATTCAATACGGCGACCTGTCCCAGTACGATACGATCGTGCTCGGAATCCGCGCATACGGCTTCCGGCCGGAGCTGATTCCAAGCAATCAGCGGCTGCTGTCGTATGTGGAGCATGGAGGCAATCTGGTCGTGCAGTATCACAAGCCGGAGGATAAATGGAAGCCGGAGCTGGCTCCGTATCCGATCAAAATCGGCACACCGCTGATTCAATGGCGCGTAACGGATGAAAATTCCAAAGTAACGATGCTGGCGCCGGACCATCCGATATTCAACACGCCGAACCAAATTACGGATCAGGATTGGGACAACTGGATTCAGGACCGATCGGCCTACAACCCGTCCGAATGGGGGAAGGAATACACCGAATTAATCTCCAACGGCGATCCGGGTGAGAAGGAGTTTACGGGAACCTTCCTGACCGCGCCGTACGGCAAAGGCACGTATACTTACAGCTCGCTGGTTTGGTATCGCGAAATTCCGAGTCTTGTGCCCGGCGCGATCCGCTTGTTTGTGAATATGATCAGCTTGAAGCAGCAATAAAAGGCTGCAAAATCATGGGGACAGCCGTGGAGCGGACCGAAGCGTCAAGCTCCACGGCCTCATGAAGGCGACCGGGCAATGACGGATGTAGAATCGTTAGCTTATTCACCCGCGATGTGGAGGTTTGACCAGTGAATATCATGAATGTGCATGGCCGGGATATCGAACATGTTCTAAATCAAGCCCGTTTTGCCGTTCTGCCGCTGGGTTCGGTAGAATACCACGGCCCACACTCGCCGGTCGGGACGGATGTGATTTTGGCCGAAGGCTTTGCCGGTCTGCTGGATCCGGATTTGAAGCCGCTCGTTTACCCGGCGGTTCCTTATACCGCATGTCCGGGCAAAACACAGGGCTACCCCGGCACGGTTACCATCCGGCCTGCGGTTATGACGGACTATTTGACGGACATTGTTGTTGGGATTTGCAGCCTGGGATTCCGCAATATTCTGCTTCTTAACGCTCATGACGGCAATATGGGCGTTTCCCGTACGGTAGCCGAAGCTATGACGGCCCGCTATAAGAATACGAGCTTTTTGCTGGTCAATTGGTGGCAGATGGCCTCCATCGATTTCACGACGGCAGCCGGGATGTTTCAAAACACCGCCGGCAGGGGACATGGCGGGCCTTATGAAATGTCTGCCGTCAAAGCGTTCAAACCCGAGCTGGTGATTGTCGAAGAAGCCGATCCCGAGCTGTATTCCGGTCAAGCGATGTCGCCGCTGCCTTACATTTTGGTCGAAGGTACGCCTCACGGCTGGGACGGTTATACGGGAAGCATTCATCAAATCTCTCTGGAAGCGGGAAGGGCCATTGTAGGCGAAGCCGCACGCAATATGAATGCTTTGATCCGTCAATGGTTGGAAGCCCGGGAGTCCGTCACCGCATCCGGGCAGAGTGAATAAGGGATTGGAATGAAAAAGGTATCGATGGAGAGGGTGATCGACAGCATGGACTACCGTGAGAGCATCTTGGCATCGGAGGGCAGCGCATTTCCCGGAAAAACGTATGCGGAAGTGGTGCTTGAACCGGCATTTAACGAGGCCAAAAACCATCTGCTGGATCCGATGATGGCTGTTCATAAGGCCCACCTGATTATGCTTTGCGAGCAGGGGCTGGTACCCTTAGAAGAAGCGAAGCAAATCGCCAAAGCGATTACGGGTCTTACGTTGGACAAGATCAGGCAATCGCAGTATACGGGGGAATTTGAAGATTTGTTTTTTCAGGTGGAAAGCGAGCTTCTGGAGAAAGCCGGTGAAGCGGCAGGGAATTTGCATTTGGCCCGGAGCCGGAATGACATGGGGGTAACGATCTACCGGATGGTGCTGCGGGAGAAGCTTTTGCAAACGATAGCTTCCGCTCTCCGTTTAAGAGAGCACCTCCTTGCTTTTGCACAAGAGCATGCGGAAACGGTCATGATCGGCTATACGCATACCCAACAGGCCCAGCCGACGACGATGGCGCATTACATGACCGCTGCGGCCGATTCGCTCACCAGGGATGTCCGCCGGATGATGGCCGCATATGCGAACTGCAACCGAAGCTGTATGGGAGCTGCGGCTATGACGACCTCGGGTTTTCCGATCAGCCGGGAGCGGGTTATGGAGCTTTTGGCGTTTGACGACCTGGTTGAAAATTCATATGATGCGATCGGCGGAGCGGACTATCTTGGCGAAGCGGCTGCCTCGGTACAGCTGGCCGCGATTAATTTGGGCCGTGTAGTCCAGGATTTATTGCTCTGGTGCACACAGGAGTTCGGGGCGGTGAAGGTTTCGGCTCCTTACGTGCAGATCAGCTCCATTATGCCGCAAAAAAGAAATCCTGTTTCCTTTGAGCATATGCGTTCTTTATTGTCCAGCTGTACAGGTAATGCAACCACCGTACTGACCATGATGCATAATACGCCTTTTGGAGATATTGTGGATACGGAAGACGATATGCAGCCTTATGTCTGGAAAAGCCTGGACATGTTGGAGAAAATGTACCGGCTGCTTTCCGTGGTGATCGGTACATTGGAGGTCAATCGGGAGAAGCTTCTCGAACGGGCCGCGGGCAGCTTCGCCACGGTGACCGAGCTGGCCGATACCTTGGTTCGCACCGATGGCCTCTCCTTCCGTAAAGCGCATCATATTGTCAGCCGCATTGTCAAACAAGCGATGGCCAAGGGGCTCGCAGCTGGTGAAATTTCCCTGGACATGGTCAATGAAGCTGCACTGCAGGTGGTGAACGGGCCTTTGTCCTTGGATGAAGAAACCCTGAAACGGTCGCTGGATCCGGTTCATTTCGTTGCCGTCCGGACACTGCCCGGGGGGCCAAGTCCAAATGAAATGAAACGAATGATCGGAGAACGGATGAAACAGCAGGTCTCCTTGAGCGAATGGCTTCAAACGGCACGGGATCAATGCCGGTCGGCTATGGATCGCCTGGATCGCACGATGGCGGGATGGAGTGAATCCTGATGGCAAAGCGGGATGGCATTTCCCTGCTTGCGGTAGACGGAGGAGGTACGAAATGTCTTGCAGTATTGTTAGACGGCAATGGAAACCATGTGGGACAAGGCAGGGCTGGAGCGTGCAATTATCAGGGTATCGGCAGGGAGGCGGCTGCGCAGGAAATTCGGCTGGCCATTGAAGCGGCCGTTTCCCAATGGAGCCTTCAGTGCAGCCGGACCCCAGCGCCGGGCGCGGATTTGGAGGTGGAGTGCGCCGTATTCGGGCTTGCCGGTTTAGATACCGAATATGACCGCCGCGTTTTGATCGAAATGGTACGTGAAGTCCTAAGTCATCTCGGAATAAAGGTGAAGCACCTGATTGTAGAAAACGACGGATTCGCCGCTCTTCTGGGAGCAACCGGGGGCCGTCCGGGCATTCTGGTGATTGCCGGTACGGGGTCAATCGTTTATGGAATCAATGAGCAGGGAACAACGGCCAGAGCCGGCGGTTGGGGCCACCGCGTCGGTGACGAAGGAAGCGGATATTGGATTGGCGAACAGGCCATTGTCTCGATCCTGAAAGCGGAGGATGGGCGCGCAGAGAAAAGCCGTCTCAAGGATCTGGTTTTGTCCCATTTGGGATTAGCCGGACCCGAAGCTTTGTTCAATTGGGTGTATGGACCCGATTGTACGGTTGAAAAGGTGGGCGAGCTTTCGAGGCTGGTGAGTGCGGCGGCGGCTGAAGGGGATCCTGTATCACGGCGCATTTTGACAATTGCCGCTAACGAGCTGTGTCTTGGAGCCAAAGCGGTGATGGAGAAATTAGGGATCCGGCAGGGCAGTTTTAAAATCATACTGCAGGGCGGCGTTTTACAAAACAATGAATGGGTGCATCGTGTTCTCATGGATCAGCTGCTTCAATACGCCCCTCTTGCTGTAGTGGATGCCGTGGAAAACGAGCCTATTTACGGAGTGATAGCCATGGGACTGTCTCATCTGCGGAGGCTGAGCCAACCGCCAATCCAGGAATAAGAGAGGAGGACCCTATGAGACGCAGACTGCTGTTTGTATTTGCGCATCCGGACGATGAATCGTTCGCGTGCGGAGGGACGATGGCGAAATCCATGGAGCAGGGTCATGATATTTTTTTGGTCTGTGCAACTTCAGGCTGCGGAGGGCGTGCGGGGGAGTACCGTTTTTTGTCCAAGCGGGAATTGGCCGCCCATCGGGAAAAGGAGCTGCGTCAGGCGTGCTCCGTTCTCGGCGTATCACAGCTGGCTTTGCTTTGTTATCCTGACGGAAAATTAAAGGAGCAAAATCCGGATGAACTGGCAGGCCGCATAGAAGATTTGATTTGTGACTTCAAGCCCGACGCCGTGATTACCTTTCCGCCTAACGGAGTTACCGGCCATCCCGACCATATCGCGGTTTCCGACGCCACGGTCAAAGCTGTGGGCTTGGCGGAAGAGCGGCTTCCGCCGGAGCGCTGGCCAAGCTTGTATTTTGTTTCGATCCCCCATTACTACGATCATTGTGAGGCGTCGGCCCCCGAAGGGGCGATTCCCGTTACATTAAAGGTTTTGATCGAACGGTATCGAATTCATAAAGGCAAAGCGCTTCAAGCTCACCGGAGTCAGGTATATTCCGTAGACCGGGCATATCCCGGCGTGATGCAGGGGGATTACGGTGTAATTGGTCATTATGAATACTATACCTTGGTCAGACGGCAGGGCAAGGCTGTGGAAATAAAGGAAATGCCCGGGACCGTCCCGATTAGGGATCTGCTGCAATAATCGATTTCTATACCTCTTTAAAAAATCGGGAATGACTCAGAACGAAAATGAAATGCAAAAGTCGAGCGAGACGCAGGATTCCCTCCTGTTTTTCCTCGACTTTTTTCGTTGTTTCCGGCCGTTTGGGGGTTGAAAGATTCAAAGTAGAAGAATTGGTTAAAAGATTCATAGACCAAGAAAATTCTTACAGCATGCGAAATTATCTCCAAACCGACTGCTGGAGTGAAGTGGAAAGGATGAATAAATAATAATGATGAGAATCAAGCGATGGGTTGGAATCATTACTTTGTTTTCATTGCTCGCCTCACCGTTGGGGGTAGGCGTGTCTCCTGTTTTTTCCGAAGAAGCTGTTACGGAATATCCTGTCACCAATCCGGAGGTTGTCCCCGGAAAGATCATCGTCAAATATAAACAGTCCGTTAAAAACAATTCTCGTATTCGCTCTGCTTCCCCGCTTGTATCTGAAGACCGCAGCTTAAAAATAATTGATCTCCCCCTACATGAAAATGTATGGGGTAAGGTGGAGGAATTGAACGATAATCCTCATGTCGAATACGCCCAGCCGGTTTATGTGTACCGTTTGGAACTGCCCGAAGGAGGCGTACCTGACACGGTACAACCCGAACCAACGGCCAAACCGCTATCGGTGTCATCTGCCGGAACGAACGATCCCGGATATGCCGATCAGTGGGGGTTATCTGTCATTGAAGCAACTTATGCTTGGGCGCAGATAAGCGCAGAAAGGCGGAGCCAGGTCAAAATCGCCATTATTGATTCCGGTGTGAACCTGAATCACCCCGACTTGTCGGCATCGATAGACCGGGTTAACGGGCAAATCAACGGATATGATTTCGTCAACAATGACACGGACCCAAGTGACGATCACGGACATGGAACTCATGTCGCCGGCATCGCAGCGGCCATTACGGACAATGGGGAGGGTGTGGCCGGAATGGCCGGCGGCGTGAAAATCATCCCGGTCAAGGTAGCAGACACTAACGGTGTAAGCGATACCTTAACCATAGCCAGCGGCATCAAGTGGGCGGTTGACCATGGCGCTTCGATCATTAATCTGAGCTTGAGCCGGGATCGCTACCAGAGGGATGCACAGGGAAATTTGGTTGTGGGTGAGGATGGTAACCCGGCGGTTGCTTGGGACAGGATTGAGTCCGAGGCCATTCAATATGCTATAGACCATCAGGTTTTGGTGGTTGCAGCATCGGGTAATGAGAGCAATCACTGGATTGGGAGAGAACCGTTAAATTTACATAATCCGATGAGGGATACGCAGCGCTATTTCAATCATACCGCCTTCCCGGCAGGTATGGACGGCGTTGTCGGCGTGGGAGCCGTCGATTACTTGTCACAGACCGGAAGGCCGGAGGACGATGTGAAAGTGGCGGACTTTTCGAATATCGGGTTCGTTTCCGTGGCTGCTCCCGGTGTTGACATAGTGAGTACGGTTCCGGGAGGCTATCAATTTAATTCGGGCACCTCCATGGCGACCCCTTTTGTTGCCGGCCTTGCGGCCTTGGTCAAAGCGGCCAATCCTTTGCTGAGTAAGGACCAATTGTATGATATTGTGACGGATAGCGCCGTTCGTATGCCTGAAATAGGAAATATCTATAGAAACGGCATCCGCCCGAATGCCAAGGACTACTATGGCAGCGGACTGATTAATGCCAGAAGGGCTTTTACGCTTCCTCGGCTGCAGCTGCAAATGTCCTACGATGCAATTCAGCCCAACGTTACCTTTACACTTACCTCGACAGATGGATACGGAACCGTAACGGGTGCGACCTATGGTGTGGCAGCCGGATTAAATATCAGCAGGCTGCGCTTTACAAGCGGTTTGTGGACGCCGGACCCCGTACAGCCCTTTCCGTTGACTGACGGATACGGAAACATGAACATCCCGATCAATTACGGACGTTATCAGGCTTATTCGGATGACGGCGTGGGACAGGAATTTATTCGCTCGAACACGGTCAAGTTCGAAAGATTGCCCGAGGCTCCGGAGGCCAGTCATGATTCCGGCACGCTCCCGGTTGGTACGCAAGTCCAGTTAAGCTCGAGCATTCCCGGTGCGTCCATCTATTACACGACGGATGGGTCTGACCCGTCGCCATCCTCGCCCCTTTATAGGGAGGCGATTGTACTGGATAAGCCGGGGGCGGTGACGGTGAAGTCGTTAACGGTCGCTAACGATACCGCAAGCGAGATGCGTGAATACCGGTATGATGTAACGCCAGCAGAATCAACTTCAGCCGATCTTTTGGAGGCTCTTACTTCCCCGGAACCTCCACAGAACCCAACGAATGCGTCACCGGCCCCTGCACAGCCTTCCGTTCCGCCAGTGAATAAAAGGCCAATGCCATGGAGCGGTGGAGGGGGAGGTGGCGGAGGCGGAGGCCTAGCGCCGCCACCGCCACCGTTACCTGAAGCGGTGCCGACACCGTTAAGCGACCCGAAAAAAATCGTGATTGCGCCTACTATGGAAACCCGGACAGTCGTTGAGGTTTCCAAGGAAAGGATCGACCGTGAATTGGCTGTACGAAATGGTCAGATTACTATAGACGCTTCTACCATCGTAGGGAATGAAAATGTCGATATTCTGTTAAGCTCGCCTATCCTAGAGGCCCTTGACAAGGCTGACAGGGCGCTCATTATTCGTTCCAACCGGGTTAGAATGGAAGTACCGCCTGTGGTAATAGACAGCAGCAGTGGTTCCGGGTGGAAGCTTTCCATATCCCGGGCCACGCCACAACCGTTCCCATTGGAGTCAACACAGGGGACTAATCAGGTATTCGGAAGCTACCGGTTTGAGCTGGCGGACAACAATGGAATCATAAAAAACTTTGCGCAGCCGATTCACATTTCTTTTTCAGTGGATGCAAAGCAAATCCTCAATCCGCACAACGTCGGCGTTTATTGGTGGAATCCAACCAGCCAAAGCTGGAGGTACACTGGAGGTCAAGTGAAGCCTGATTCAACCGTCGGTTTTGATGCCCGTCATTTTTCACAGTATGCCGTAATGGAAAGATCGGTAGCTTTTAGCGATGTGGAGGGCCATTGGGCCAGTGGAAGCATTGCAAGGATGGGCGGACGGGGGATTACCAACGGTGTAACGGATTCGCTGTTCGATCCGCAGGGTGCGGTGACGCGTGCTCAGTTTGCCGCGCTTCTAGCGCGTTCGCTTCGTTTACAAGAAACGGGCGCTCCCCGGCCATTCGCCGATGTGACACCGGATGCTTGGTATCACGAAGCGATTTATCAAGTATATGCGACCGGCATTGTCAATGGAGTATCGAGCTCGAGCTTCCGGCCGAACGACCCGATCACTCGGGAGCAAATGGCCGTTATGCTGGCGAAGGCGCAAACTTACAAAAACGGGCCCGCCACCACTCCATCCGCGGAACTGCAGGCGTTCTCGGACCAGCCGGCCATCAGCCCGTGGGCGCAGGACAGCGTTAAACAGGCCAAGACCTATGGTCTGCTGGACGGCTTCCCGGACGGAACATTCCGTCCGCTAGCGCGAGCATCGCGAGCTGAGGCGATTGTTGTGCTTGAACGTATAATGGACGCATTGTACAAATAAATATATTAAATAACACGGCAAAAAAACCTCCAACGAGGTTTTTTGTTTCTATTCTCTTGACCGCTTTGCAGCAAAGCGGCCTTTATGTGAGAATGACTGCGGTTACATTCAAAAAATGAACGATTCGATTCAAATCACATCATTTACACGTTAGTTTACATGACGTAAAATGAAATCCAGATCGGGCAACCCTTAGAAGAGACAACGAATTCTAACCGGAAAGGATGATTTGTCTTGAAATACGCTTTTGAAGATCATTGCTGGAAGGATATCATTCCGCAAGAAGTGCTGGAAATCTATAAGCCGTATCACCGGGAAACCTTCGTCGGCAAGCGGCCGGCTCTGTTGGTGGTCGACTTGTATAATCTAGCCTATCAGGGAGGTCCCCGTCCGGTCCTTGAGCTGCAGAACGAGTTTCCCAGCTCCTGCGGCATCCATGCGTGGGAGGCCATTGAACCGACGAAGAGGGTGTTCGAGGCGGTTCGTTCCTTGCAATGGCCTGTCATTTATCTGACCAGTGACAGAATCACGCGAACGAACAGCAAAAAAGTATCCGCAACCAAACGGAAATCGTCCTCCGTCAGCGAGGATGCCTATAATATTTTTCCGGAATTCAGTCCGAAGCCGGAAGATTTAATCATCAGCAAAACGAGGGCAAGCGCATTTCACGCTACGCCGTTGAGCGCTTATTTGACGCTTATGGGGATCAACAGCCTGATCATTGTCGGCGAATCCACAAGCGGCTGCGTACGGGCAAGCACGGTCGACGCTTATTCCCATGGCTATCACGCGGTAGTCGTTGAAGAATGCTGTTTTGACCGGAGCCCGATTTCACATAAAATCAGCCTGTTCGATCTCCATCACAAGTATGCCGATGTGATGCATGTCGATGAGCTGTTGGACCATCTTTCGGCGCGTGAACCCGCTCCGGCTATTTAACGTCGAGACTTCCGGCTTGATGAGACGTTATGGGCCAATTGCTGTGATCGTTGATTTCATCCTCGAAGTGGCGTATGAACAATTGATCCAGGCTGTTCAGCTCCCCTTCCCGATAAAGAATAAATAATTGGCTTAACGGAAACGGGTTGTGTTCAATTTCGATTTGAACCAGCTCGTTTTTTTTGACTTCATTTTTCATATATGAAGGACCGGAAAAAAGCACGCCTACATTCATTTGAATGAAATGCTTGAGCAAGCTCAAGTTATTGGATTCGAATTTAGGCGTATAAGTCAAATTCAGCTGATTGAGCGTCACGTCAATGAACTTGCGGGATTGCGTATCCTTTTGGTAAGTAATGAGCGGCTCCTGCAAAATTTCTTCGAGTCCGATTCGTTTATGCTTGGCAAAGCGGTGCCGGGGAGAGACATACAGCATGATCGGCTCGCTATAGACCAGCCGATAGCTCAAATCCGTGTCATTGCTCGTATAACGCGTGATGCCGAGCTGGAACGTTCTGCTCTTGATTAATCGCACCAGCTCCGATGTGGAGTAACAGTATACCTTGATGGATACGTTGGCGTGTTTGGACGTGAAAGAATCCATCACCTGAGGGAGAATACAGGAGGCAAACGAACTGTTGCAGCCGATTGACAGCTTTCCGGTCGTGCCTGCTTTGACTTGACCTACCGCTTCTTTTCCAGCTTGGACGGCGCCGACGATCGACCGGGCATAAGGCAAAAAAGCCTTGCCTTCCTCCGTTAGCCTGACCTTTCCTTTTCCGCGGATCAGCAGAGAGTTGCCTACTTCTTTTTCCAGTTGGCTAATCCGGTGGGATACGGTGGGCTGGGGCAAATATAATTGGTTAGCCGCTTGCTGGAAGCTGCCGACTTGATAAACCTTCAAGAAAGTCACAATATGCTCGATGTTCAACTCAAATCCACCTCCAGATATTATGGTATATATAATAACATAATGGCGTAATTTACGCAGTTTTGAATCCGATTTCATTCAAATTATGAATAAAATGATTCAGATTCCATTATTTACTTCTGTAATAAAAGAAAATATGATGGAATCACAGAAAATAAGTTAATTTAATGTAATTTAATATAACATGAAAACGGAGGAGATTGGAATGAGTGTAAAAGGATGGGATCGTTTTTTGTCGGAACGGGATAAGCAGCATAATGAGCTGTGGGGAAAGAAGGAAGTAAGAGGCTTCGGACAAAAGCCGGCCCTGCTTCTTATTGATATTTACTACAGCGTGCTTGGAACCAAGCGGGAGCCGCTCTTCGAATCCATGAAAACATGGCCGGGCAGCACCGGACTTGAAGGGTGGGCCGCAGTGGATCAAACCGCCGAGCTCCTTGCTGCAGCCAGAGAAAACGATATTCCTGTCATTCATATTAAAGGGCTGTCGTCGCCGATCAAGCCTTGGATAGCCAGAACGTCGCGACGGGGTATGCCGGAGGAGCTTCGCGAGATCGGCTCGCAAATCGTAGATGAAGTCAAGCCGATGCAAGGGGAGCTTGTTATTGAAAAGTCGGCTCCCAGCGCTTTTCAGGGAACGCCATTGGCCTATCACCTTATCAGTCTTGGCATCGATACGATCATATGCTGTGGGGAGACGACCAGCGGGTGCGTCCGGGCATCGGTCGTCGACGGAGCGACGCATCGATTCAAAATGGGGGTTGTTGAAGAGTGTGTGTTTGACCGGACGGAATCGTCCCATTGGATCAATTTGTATGATATGCATCAAAAGTACGCTGATGTAGTGAATTTGTCTGATGCAATCCACTACTTTAAGGAGATTGGTGTAAAGAACAAAAGCCTGGTTTAACCGTCATTCACCGGCTGAAATTATGATTTGTGATAAGAGGGGGAGCAACTGATGAGAACATGGAAACTGGGCCTTACCTGCTTATTGATCGTCATGATGTTTTTGACGGCATGCGAAACCAAAGGAGGCACCGCATCGGAGACTAATCCGAATCCGGGCACAAGCTCCGGCGGGGCAGGGACTGCTGAAAAGGTATTGAAGGTCCGTTTTTATGATGATCCGGCCGGCTTTGACCCGGCAAATATATTCCGGATTGAGAATGAAAATATTGCGTTTAACATTTTCAGCGGACTGACCACCTATGATTCGTCAACCGGGGCGATTATACCTGACCTGGCGGAATCATGGGAGACCTCGGATAACAAGACATGGAAGTTCAATCTGCGCAAGGGCGTGAAGTGGCAAAAAGGATATGGGGATTTTACCTCCGCCGATGTACTGTACTCTTATAACCGTATTCTGGATCCGGCAACCGCCTCACCTTATGCGGCAGAATTCAACAACGTAGAAAGCTTTGAAGCGCCGGATACTCATACGTTTGTCGTTAAACTGAAGAGCCCTGACGGAAATTTCCTGCATCAGGTGGCAAACTATCATCAAGGCCAGATTGTCAAGAAAGAGGCCGTTGAGAAGTTTGGAGATCAAATCCGCTGGAATCCAGTCGGAACCGGCCCTTATGCTATGGAGAAGATCGATCCGACTTCAGAGATCGTCCTTGTAAGGCATGAGGAGTATTACAAGGGACCCGCACCGATCAGCAAGATTGTTTTATCGATTATGAAAGACGATGCCACCGCTGCGATTGCTTTGCAAAACGGCGAGATCGACGTGCTCATGCGCACCAATCGCGAGGAGAATCTGGAGACGTTGAAGAATGCGGGCTTCAAAATGAATCGGGTCGACAACTATGCCGTATCGCTCAAGGTATTCAATTTGGATCACCCGATTTTATCCAATCCAAAGGTGCGTCAGGCCTGGGCACATGCCGTTGATTTTCAGGCCATCGCGGAAGGGGTAACTCCGAATCTGCAAATGGGAGCTAAAAATCTGATGCCGGAATGGATTGAAGGCCACAGCAAGAACGTGCCGGTCTATGAGTATAACCCTGAAAAAGCGAACCGGCTCTTGCAGGAAGCCGGATATGCCAACGGATTCAAAATCAAAAATCTGGCCACTTCCGCTACAGGAGTAACAGATCAAATGCAGCTGGAGCAGGAATATCTTAAAGCGGTGGGGATACAATTGGAGTTTGAATTGGTCGATACGCCGACCTTTAATCAAAAACGCAACCGCGGTGAGTTTGAAACGGCTACCCGGCTGCTGCCGGCGGTGAACCCGGATATGATTCTCTCGAGCTTTCTGCACCCCGATAATATCGCACCTAAAGGCTTGAACGGCGCCAGATACAACAATCCCGAAGTCACAGCCAAGCTGGAAGCGGTGAGGGCTGAGATGGATTCTGACAAGCGCAAGCTTTTATATGAAGAGATTCAGCGGATTGCGATGACGGAGCTGCCGTATTTGCCTACCTTCGGAGGGAATGTATTCTGGCCAAGCAAACCGAATGTAGACGGAGTGGTCATTAATAAACTAGCGCAGGTCAACTTCTATGATGTAGATATCAAATAACATTCCAGGTGGTGAACCGCGATGATCAACTACACCATGAAGAGAGGATTGCAGCTGCTTGTTACGATGTTCGGTGTGGTGACTCTCGTGTTCTTCTCCATTCGGTTGATTCCCGGCGATCCTGCTGCAGCGATCGCCGGAGACAGCCTATCGGCCGAGGCGCTGGAGGAGCTAAGAGAGAAGCTCGGACTCCATGCTCCTCTTTGGTCTCAATATGTCGACTATTTGAAAAGTATAGCTAGTCTGGATTTTGGCACGACGATTACCACAGCCCTACCGATTGCCGAACTGCTGCTCAAAGCTTTGCCCGTTACCTTGATTATAGCGGTATTCACGGTGCTGTTATCGGTCCTCATCGCCATTCCGCTTGGCACGATCGCTGCTTTCCTGGCTCACAAAGGCAAAAAAGCTCTGGATAATATCATCACATGGGCCGCTATGGTGGTGGATCTGATGCCCTCCTTCTGGACTGCGCTGCTGCTCATGCTGTTCCTGTCGCTTAATTTGCGCCTGTTTCCTGCGAGCGGAACGATCAGCTTCGAGGATCCGGTCACGTTCCTTCTACGAGTGGCAATGCCGATTCTGGTGCTTGCCATCACTCAGATGGCTGCGTTGGCAAGAATTACCCGAACCGCTGTATTAGAGGTGCTTAATGAGGATTACGTAAGAACGGCCAGAGCGATGGGGGCTTCCGAAATCGTCGTGGTGTTTAGACATGCGTTAAAAAATGCGATGCTGCCCATCATCACCGTCGTTGGTCTCAGCTTCGGCAACCTGTTGAACGGTACCGTCATTGTCGAATTTATCTTCTCCATACCGGGGATCGGCTCACTCCTGGTGTACGGCATTAACAGCCGGGATTACCCGCTTGTCCAAAATGTGATCTTATTCTATGCCTTCGTGTTTGTGGCGATCAATTTTTTGACCGATTTGGTTTACAAAAAGTTCGATCCGAGAGTTCAGTTCTAAATATGGAATAGAAGGGGAGGGATGGAGCTTGAAACAAGAAGCGGTTCAAACGTCGATGATCGGGCAATCCTCTGCATTGCCGCGTTGGTCAAAAATAAAAATTCCTTACGTCATGTTTTTTGTCAGGAATAAAAAAGCGATGTGGGCCATGCTGATCCTAGCGCCCATTCTGCTGTCAGCCGTCATATCCCCTGTGCTGCCGCTGCCGGCGCCGCTCGAAACCAACGTCCGGCAGAGCCTCTCGGCCCCCTCGCTGGAGCATCCCTTCGGTACGGATAAGCTGGGCAGAGATGTGCTGAGCAGGACATTATCAGGGATAAAAGTATCGATGCTGGTCGGGTTGAGTGTCGCAGCCATTGCTCTTCTGTTCGGGATTGTTCTGGGTACGATTTCCGGATTTTTCGGTAAAACGGTGGACCGTGTCATTATGGGGATTGTGGATATATTCTTGGCCTTTCCCTCATTGCTGCTGGCCATCGGGTTGGTTGCGGTGCTGGGCGCGGGAACGATTCCGGTGATTTGCGCGATTGCGCTGGCCGATGTACCCCGGTTTATCCGTCTTCAGCGTTCGCTGGTGCTGAGCCTGAAGTCGAGGACCTTCATTGATGCGGCCAGAACGGTCAACGCCTCCCAAGGGTGGCTGATGTCAAAGCACATCGTTCCCAATACGATAGCGCCTTTGCTCGTTGCGGCCAGCATCGCCGCTGCGAATGCCATTTTGGTTGAAGCCAGCTTAAGCTTTCTCGGCCTGGGGATTCTCCCGCCGGCTCCGTCTTTAGGAAATATCATTCGTGACGGACAGTTGTATCTGCAGCAAGCCTGGTGGATTTCCACGCTACCGGGTATCGTTATTTTGCTGATTGCCATCGCATTGCACTTTTTATCCGACGGCATTCGTGAAGCGCTGGACCCGAAAGCAAGAAAATAAGCGTAAATTCAGCATTTCAATTCAAAGCTAAGGAGGCGGGTGGCATGGAGAAGGAACCCATGATCAAAGAGTCCGTTCCCGTTTTGCAGGTTCGCGATTTGCATACTCACTTTTTTACGGATTCCGGCACGGTAAAAGCAGTAAACGGGGTTTCCTTCGACTTGCAGCGCGGCGAACGATTGGCTATTGTCGGCGAAAGCGGTTCGGGCAAAAGCGCCATGGCGATGTCGTTAATTCAGTTGATTGCCCATCCGGGCAGGGTTGTCTCAGGCAGTGTCAAGCTGGAGGATCAGGAATTGTTCGGCATGAGCGACGGCAGGCTCAACAAGCTGCGCGGAAGCTCCATTGGAACCGTATTTCAGGATCCGATGGCTTCCCTTGATCCGGTCATGCGCATTGAGGACCAAATGGTCATACCGATTCGAAAGCATCTGAAGCTTGGCGCCAAAGAGGCAAAAGAGCACGCGATCCGGTTATTAAGCAGTGTAGGTATTCCCGATGCCGAGAAAAGAATCATGTCGTATCCGTTTGAAATGAGCGGCGGTATGCGGCAAAGAGTTATGATTGCCATGGCGATATCCTGTAAACCGAAGCTGATCATCGCGGATGAGCCGACCACGGCGCTGGATGTGACCATTCAGGCCCAGATTGTTGAACTCATGAAAGACATTACGGAGAAAACGGGCAGCGCCATGCTGTTTATAACCCATGATTTAGGCTTGGTGGCACGCTTCGCACAGAAAGTGGCGGTGATGTATGCAGGCAAAATCGTGGAATATGGAACCGTACATGAGATTTTCGGGCGGCCCAAGCATCCGTACACGCAAAGCCTGCTCATGACGATCCCGAGCGTTAATGGAGAAAAGAGAGAGCGGCTGCTGCAGATTCAAGGATTTCCTCCGGATATGAAATATCCAGTGTCGGGCTGTGCTTATAAGGAACGATGTCCTGTAGCTTCCGACCGCTGCTACCATAATATGCCGGCTCTGACGATAAGAGGAGGACAGCACCTGGCGGCTTGTTGGGAATTGAATGGCATGATGTCCGAGGGGGAAGACAAGGTGATCGGCTTGTTAGGCGGCAGGAAGAAGGAGGCTCCCGCACTCGTGGAATCGGACACGAAAAATAAAAAAACAGACCGTAACCGGCCCGAACCCGTGCTCGAAATCCGGGAATTGCGCAAGCATTACAAGAAGACATCCGTCCTGCCGTGGAAAAAACCGGTTGAGATTCGTGCCGTTAACGGGATTGACCTGACCTTAAAGCAAGGGGAGACGATCGGGATTGTAGGCGAAAGCGGCTGCGGCAAAAGCACTACGGCGAGAATGATGCTGCAGCTTGAACAGCCCACTTCCGGCAGTATCCATGTGGATGGGAATATTCAAATTGTATTTCAGGATCCTTACTCCTCGTTTAACCCGAAGATGAGTATAGGGGATATTATTGCGGAGCCGCTGAATGTCCAAAACATCGGGACACGGGAGGAACGAAGGTGGAAGGTCAGGGATTTGATCCAAAAGGTCGGCTTGGATCCTGCTTATCTGGACCGGTATCCGAGCCAATTAAGCGGTGGGCAGCGTCAGCGTGTTGGAGTAGCCCGGGCCCTTGCGCTTAATCCTTCCGTCGTAGTGGCCGATGAGCCGACTTCGGCGCTGGACGTATCGGTACGCGCGCAAATTATTAATTTGCTTTGTGATTTGAAAGAGGAAATGGGGCTAAGCTTTATTTTTATTTCGCATGATTTGTCCACAGTACGGTATATTTCCGATTCCATTGCCGTCATGTATTTGGGGGAGATCGTCGAATTCGGTCCCGCTGAAGAAGTATTTACTCATCCTGCCCATCCGTATACGAAGGCGCTGCTAGCTGCCGTTCCCGTTCCGGATCCTTTCGTGGAGGAAGGACGGAGCATCAAGCTGCTGTCAGGTGAAATGCCAAGTCCGGCAAATCCTCCCCAGGGCTGTGCGTTCAGTACAAGATGTCCGATGGCGACGGAACAGTGCTCGAAGGAAAAGCCGGTCTTAACGGACAAAATGGCGCTGCGAAAGGTTGCCTGCCATGCTGTCTCCTGACTTCTACCGCAAATTTGCCATCTATGGGGGAGGTTTTTTTTTCACCATTACGGGTATGGCGCAGCCGTTTTTCACCCTTTACGCCCAGGAATTGGGGGCATCGATGGCGGCAATCGGTTTTATGGTTACCCTGCGCTCCTTGCTCCCGATATTTATCGCCATGCCCGTCGGACAGCTGATCGATCTGATCGGTGCGGTCAAAATGCTGAAAATCGGCAGTGTGCTCCTGATCTTGTCGCTGTTTACGAATATGATAGCAAACGGGTTGTTTCTGCTGGCTGTTTCCCAGCTGTTCATGGGAGCCAGCATTATCATTATGGCCTCTTCTCTTCAGGTTATGGTCTCCGAAGGCTCGAAAAACGAACGGAATGAAAATATTAAGAAATACTCGATGTGGATGTCGGCCGGGGGGATGCTGGGACCGCTGATCGGCGGAGCGCTGACCTCTTTGTTCACGTCGAAGCTTTTAGGATATAAAGTGACCTTCGGAGCGGCTTGCGCCATTTCTGTGATATTCCTGATCTTATTACTTGTGATTGCTAAAGGTTACCGAAAGGCTTCGGAAGGAAATCAAATGGCCGCTAAAGAACTGCTCAAGCTCAAAGGAATCATGAACAGCTACATGAGCGGGATCCATTTAACCAAAAGCCGGGCCGTACAGTTCGGTTTAATCGGAACCTTTCTCATTATGTATATACAAGTGCTGTTCACGAGCTTTGTGCCGATCTATTTGGACGAAAAAGGCTACACGACACTGCTGATTTCTATCATTATTTCGGTTCAGGGATTAGCGGGAATGATGTCCCGATTTGCTTTGGGCTGGATTATGAAAAGGACTCATTTGGAACGCATTCTGATTTTTGCCGGGTTGATTGCTTCCGTGTGCCTCGTTTTTACTCCGATCGCCGTTTTGCATACGGCCGGGATTATCGTTTTGGTTATGATTATGGGCAGTGCGGTTGGCATTAATCTTCCGGTGAGCATGATGATTATGGTGAATGATACAGAGGAGGCAGACCGTGGAAAACTGATGGGACTCCGGCTTTTAATGAACCGCTTTTCACAGATTATCAGTCCGGCCATGTTTGGTGTGTTAGGGCAATCCCTGGGACTAACCGTCGCTTTTTATACGGGAGGCGCATTCCTGGTAGCGACCATTCTTGGTTTTTCTATCTACTCCTCCGCCAAATGGGGTTTAAAGACCGCGGGCCTGGAAAGGGTTGACAAAGCTCCTGCGTCCTTTGTTTCCCCTCCATCGAAGAAGGCTTCCTCCTGATGATGCATATACGGCCCGGGCCTGTTCCTTGCGAACGGGTCCGGGCCGTTGTATGTAGGATTGCCGGAGAGGATATCTCCGGTTTATTGCTTTTTACTTGATGCTTTGCTGCTCTTCTTCAGTGATAAAATACATATGAATATCGTAATGTGGAATTTCAAATCCGGGATGACCGTTCGGCACAAATTCAATATCCGTCTGCACAACTGCCGGAGAAGGCACGCCTTTCATTCCCGGCAGGTTAACAAAGCTTTTACCTTCGGCGAAGTGCTTCTGATCGATCATGTATTCAAGGAAGACGAGCTTTCCGTTGTACACCCCATAAATCGGTCCGTTCGGCAGTTCGCCTGCAGCCGGATTAGCCCAGTGCTCGCCCATGGCCGGTACGACTCCAGGCTCAAGCTGGATGGTGCCTTCAGGCAGAGCGAGGACGTACACTTCTTTGCTTTCCTGATCCCAAGACACGTTTTGCGCGCTTACGGCAGCCGCCAAATCTCGTACCCATGCGGTCGGCTCGCCATTGTTGATTTGAACATTGATCGTTTTGTCATTGAACTGAGCCGTTTTTTGGTCGGCGCTCAGCTCGGAGGTCTTCCCGAAAAGCTCGGCAAAGGCGGAGACGGATACATAAACATTGCCTTCGGTATTTTGATGGTTCGCCTGAGATTTGACTTCAACCCCGTTAACCAGCACGGTTAGAGTATCCTTTGCGATATTTTTTACGGCAGCCGGAACACTTCGTTCAGCGGCTGGAACGCTTTCAACGGCAGCGGGGGTGCCGTGAGCAAACGCTGAGCCGGCGGATGCCAAAAACAGGGTTAATGATAGGAGGATCGTTTTTTTCATTTCTTAAACACACTCCTTAGTATGTATTGGTTTCAAAATAACAACGTTGGCCAGTAAAGCGGACTGCATTTCAGTGAGCGGCTCATTACCGCTTTTTTCATAAAGCCCCCCAGTCTTTCTAAGTGTATAAGTCATGCTATCCTCTTAAGATTCATGATGTGCTTTTGGAAACGTGATGTTATATATATGCGCTATCAAAATAATCTTGCCAACCAGATTATCTCAAAACAAGAAATAAATTCTAAATTTTTCTATAGGTTTGCTATAAATATGCACTATCACTACAGATGGTTAAACCAGTACGATGCGGCTGCAAAGAATGATAATGCACCAGGCTAAATAGACCAAAACCCTTGTTCCACTTGCATGTCAGCCCCTAATACGAATCGGTTGAATCAGTACTATTGCCAGTCATGGGGATCGAACCTATGATATGAAATGTAAGCGCTGTTACAGATTCTGATCATTCCAGTCAGGAGGTCAACGGACGATGCAGGAGTATGATGTTCAGTCACCCCTTGTTCAAGCCACGCGAATAAAACGTTCGCCGCTTATGCGGGACTTCATAAGAGACCGGTGGCTGTATTTGCTTTTATTGCCCGGGCTCTTGTATTTTCTAATATTTAAATATGTGCCGATGTGGGGCTTGATCATGGCATTTCAGGACTACAAGCCTCATTTGGAATTTATGGGCAGCCCATGGGTAGGACTGAAGCATTTCGAACGATTTTTCTCGGAACCGCAATTTTGGATGCTGCTTCGAAATACGCTGCTGCTTGCGATTTACAATCTCGTGTTCTTTTTTCCGCTTCCCATTGTTTTAGCACTGATGTTAAATGAAGTCCGCAAGGAAATGTTCAAACGGTTTGCGCAGACGCTGCTGTATTTGCCGCATTTTGTTTCATGGGTTGTTGCCGTCGGCATATTCTATGTGCTTTTTACGACCGAGGGCGGGATCGTCAACGAGATGATCGCACAGATGGGGATGGAGAAAATTCCGTTTCTGCTCAGCGAGGAATGGTTCCGGACGATGATCATCAGCCAATCCATCTGGAAAGAAGCGGGCTGGGGAATGATCATTTTCCTCGCGGCTCTCTCGGGGGTCGATCTGCAGCTATATGAAGCGGCTCGTATCGATGGAGCAGGCCGTTGGCGACAGCTATGGCATATCACTCTGCCTGCTATACGCAGTACCATTGTCATCTTGTTTATCCTCCGTTTAGGGAGCTTTTTGGATATCGGTTTTGAGCACATCTTCCTGATGCTTAATTCGATGAACCGGGAAGTCGGGGAAGTGTTCGATACCTATGTCTATGTGAAGGGCTTGACACAGGCCCAGTACAGCTACAGTGCGGCTGTCGGGATGTTCAAATCGCTTGTCGGCCTGGTGCTGGTCGTCGGCGCCAACTGGCTGGCGAAGAAATTCGGCGAAGAGGGCGTCTACTAAAACATCGGGGAGGCTTAAAGCATGGAAGACAAATCCTTAAGCAACAGGATATTCAATACGGTGAACTATTCTCTCCTGTTTATCATCTCTATTGTTACTGTCATTCCGTTCGTTTATATTATTGCCGTTTCCTTTGCTACACCGAAGGAAGTTTCCCAGGGGGGACTGCTGTTGTTTCCTTCTGAATTCACCATGGCCGCCTATAAATACATTTTTTCAACGGACACCATGGTCAGAAGCATAGTTGTATCGATCTACGTAGCTGTACTAGGGACGTTCATCAATCTGCTGTTCACTTCGCTTATGGCATACCCTTTAGCACGTACGAATTTACGGGGTCGCCGTCCGATACTTTTGATGGTTCTGATTACGATGCTGTTCAGCGGGGGCATGATCCCTACCTATTTCGTCGTCAGATCTTTAGGTATGATTGACACCTACTGGTCTCTTATGATCCCGTCAGCCATCAGTGCGTTTAACTTAATCGTTCTGAAAAACTTTTTTCAACAGATTCCCGACGGCTTGGAAGACTCGGCGAAAATGGACGGCTGCAACGATTTGGGCATTTTGTTTCGGATCGTCATCCCCTTATCGATGCCGGCCATGGCGACCTTCGGATTATTTTACGCGGTGGGGCATTGGAATACGTTTTTTAATGCGGTCATGTATATCAACGATTCCGAGAAATGGCCGGTGCAGATCGTATTAAGGCAGATCGTTTTGATGTCCCAGGACCGTATTGGAGATTCCACTTCCCAGCAGGATCCGATGGATTATTTGCCTCAAACGATACGAATGGCTTCCATTGTCGTTGCGACCATTCCTATAGTTTTGGTATATCCGTTTTTGCATAAGCATTTTGCCAAAGGCGTCCTGTTAGGCTCG
Organism: Paenibacillus sp. F024; assembly: GCF_057814255.1. Classification (NCBI taxonomy): domain Bacteria; kingdom Bacillati; phylum Bacillota; class Bacilli; order Caryophanales; family Paenibacillaceae; genus Paenibacillus; species Paenibacillus sp. F024. The sequence continues at coordinate 760,257 of NZ_JBVASZ010000001.1, read as the reverse complement.
GTAAAAGGATGATTGGAAAGATGATCCGGAAAGTCCCGTGGGTTGGGTTTTGCAGAAAATACTTCGATGAAGAAGTTTTTCTCTAGCAAGCTTATGCCGGATTATAATTGAGGAGGGGTAACTAATGAAAAGAAAACGTTATACCGCTTTGCTATTATCGTTGGCCTTGAGCGCAGGTACGCTTGCAGCGTGCGCTGAAAAAAGTGAACCGCAGCAAGGAGTGGAGGGACAGCCAGACAATTCACCTCTTGAGGTGACCATCGCTACACAGCAGGTTGGGGAAGCTCCTAAAAAAGACAGTGACGTTGAGCTGGCGATCGAGAAATATACAAATTCCAAGGTGGATATTCAATGGATTCCCCAAGCTGCTTTTGAAGACAAAAAGAATATCATGATTGCTTCCAACGAAATGCCCAAAGCTTTTAAATTAACGTATAACGCCACGACCCTCAATGCCATCCAATCCGGATTGTTTTGGGAAATCGGCCCCTACTTAAGCGAATACAAGAATATATCTTCTGCCAACCCGATGTATTACGATAATATCAAAGTGGACGGCAAGCTGTACGGATTGCCGCTGTACCGGGATATCGGACGTGCCGGAATCATTCACCGCAAGGATTGGTTTGACGCCTTGGGTCTGAAGCCGCCGGTAACGTTGGATGACTGGTATAACTTGATGAAAACGGCTGCTGGGAGCGATCCGGACAAAAACGGGCAAGCGGACACATACGCATTTTTTATGGACAGATCGTACAACGACGCGGCCCTTAGCAATTCGTTTATGACTCGTCTTTCGGTTTCGCAAGGGGCTCCTAATAAGTGGGGGATCGAAAACGGGAAGGTCGTACCTGAATTTATGACGAAGCCATACCAGGATACGATGAAGCTGCTCAAAAGAGCGTATGCGGAAAAATTAATCAACCAGGATTTTTCCGTTGTTCAAGCGGCGGATGCAGACAACAAATGGAATGCGGGAAAAGTCGCCATCCGGATTAATACGGTGGCCTCTGCGGCAGCCACGTCTTTTGACAACGTATCCAAGGCTAATCCAAAGGCTGTTGTAGATATCGCGCCTTACATGGGACCTTCCGGCAATCGCGTACCAGCCGAGCCGGGGAACAACGGGTTTTTCGTTTTCCCGAAATCCAGCGTAAAGGATGAGGCGGAGCTAAAGCGTCTGCTGGGCTTCTTCGATCAGCTTCTGGAACCGGAAATGTCTACGCTGCTGACAAGAGGATTTGAAGGCAAACACTTTGACAAGACGCCTGAAGGCAAAGCCAAGTTTAAGGATTTGACACTGTTTAACCTCGAGGTGAAGCCATATCGCGACAGTCTGCCGTCGTTTGAGGTTACGGGTACCGGTCTTCCATTGGAATTAAACGAGCTGCAGGCCAAGGGCTGGAAGGTGGTTGCCGATAACCTGCAAAATGTGGTCCCGAATGTGGCCTTAACGCTTACATCGATGACCTATGTGGAAAAGGGCGCCGAGCTGGATACGATGATTCGCGATGCCCAGACGAAATACATTATGGGTAAAATCGACGATGCAGGCTGGGAAGCGGAACTGGAAAGATGGAAAAAAGCAGGCGGCGCTCAGGTTATGGAAGAGTTTACGGCGGAGTACAACAAACAGAAAAAATAGGAACAGCCGCGCATGAACAGCTTCTGTATGAAGCTGTTCATGCATACGAAACAGATAGAAAACCGGAGGATACGGAGTGAAACATTAAAGTCACGGTGTAGGCCGATGCGTTAAGAGCCTTTTGCAAGCCCGTGTTTGCAAAGTCGCTTCCCGGGCAAGAGGCGGCCATCATTGCGGAAATTTGGTGGATGCCGACTTGCTGGGCGTCGAATCCCATGGCGTCTCCCGTGTACCGGGATACCTGAAAAGAATGGAACAAGGCTTGATTGAAAGAAGCACAAGCATCACACTTTTGTCCGAGACACCGACCATGGCCATGTATGATGCCGGTAACGGCTGGGGACAGGTCGTCTCCGTTCAAGCGATGAAAGCAGCCGTCGAAAAAGCGAAGGCCTACGGTACGGCATTTGTCGGAGTAAACAATTCCAACCATTTCGGTACCTGCTCTTATTATTCCCGGATGGCTGCCGGGGAGGGCTGTATTGGCATCGCCATGACCAACAGCTCGGCGGCGATGGTGCCGTTTGGCTCCAGTGAGCCTTCGCTCGGAACGAATCCCTTGTCCATTGCCGTGCCTGCCGGCAGAGGCAAGGATTCGGTTGTGCTGGATATGGCCGCCAGCAATGTAGCCGGAGGCAAAATTATGGTTGCCAAAACGAAAGGCGAATCGATCCCGGAGGGCTGGGCCATTACGAAGGACGGCGAACCTACGACCGATCCGACCGCGGCCTTGGAAGGCTTCCTGCTGCCTATGGGCTCCAAGGGTTCAGGCCTAGCGATTATGGTGGACATTTTATCCGGCGTCCTGACAGGAGCCTTGTTCGGCAAGCGGGTGCCAAGGATGTAAGAGGATCCGGAACCTCAGCGGGTCGGGCATTTTTTCGGAGCGATCAAGGTCGACGCCTTTATGGATTTGGAAGAATTCGGCCGACGCATGCAGGAAAAGATCGAAGAGACGGTACGCGGCAAGCCGGCCGATACAACGGAGTCAACATTCAAGCCTATATATCCTAGCGAAGGGAAGAGGGATGGGATGAATGGCGCAATTTCTTATTACCGAAAGGTGATCGAAAGCCTAGATGTCCCGTCCATTCTTTATTTTAAGAATGCTGGGCTGCTTTCCCGAAAGGCAGATGATTTAGTAAAGGAGTTGAAATGATGAACCATTTGGAATTGTTAAAGCTTATGGCAACGCGTACACTGGCTTTAAGCTTTGAACATTCGGACCAGCCCGGGGGCATACGCTGGCGCAGGTGGGATTGGGCTATCGGGATTGCATTTTATGGCTTATGGAAAACGTATGAAATCACTAAGGATGAGGAAATTCCTACGAAGATGAAGCAGTGGATCGATCAACGGATTGACTCCATTGAGAAAATATGCGTGAATTCGAATTCCCTATTAATGACCATGCTAGAGCTGAACGAGCGTGTTAAAGACGAAAAATATGAACAAGTATTCCAAACGTTTGACCGCTATCTGATGATAGAGGGCCGCCGTACTCCCTCCGGAGCATTGGAGCATACGGTTTTGGACAATAACTGGGCACACCAGGTATGGGCGGACACGATTTTTATGAGCTTGCTGTATTTGGCGCAAAGGGGACTGGCTTTGCACAATGAAGCGTACAGACGAGAAGCCTACAGGCAGCTTGATATTCATTATAAGCTGCTGTTTGACCCGCAGGCGGAGCTGTTCGTACACGGCTGGCATGATGTGGAGCGTAAACCGATTGGTGTTCATTGGGGTCGCGGAAATGCCTGGATGACAGCCGGGACGGTGGATTTGCTGGAAACCGCACCCGAAGATTTGCCGGAACGCCAGGAGCTGACCGAAACTCTTCACAAACAGCTGGAGGAGTTAGCCAGGCTTCAGGACCCCTCCGGTTTATGGAGAACCGTATTGAATTGCGAGGATACTTACCTGGAGACCTCGGTAACGGCAGGTGTCGCCTATGGCGTCATGAAGGGAATCCGTCTTGGCATGATAGACCCGAAATTCCGCGATATGAGCGAGCGGGCATTCTCGGCCATGGTGGACAAGATCGATCTGCAAGGATATGTCACGGGGGGATCCACGGGTACTCCAGTGAAAGCGAACGCCTTGGAATACAATAACATTGCGTTTGATATTACGCCGTTCACCCAAGGTCTGGCTTTGCTGGCATTTTCCGAAGCCGTCAAAGGAGAGTTGGCCATGGAAATCTCGGATGCCAGATGAATTATTGTCGGCGTGCCCAGACATACTGGCTTTGTCAGCAGGCATGTGATTGTAGAAATCGATACAGATGAGGGGCTGACAGGCATCGGAGAGATGTGAATGGAGGAATGCTTCCGTTTACCAGCTGAAGGACCGAATTTCCCAAACCCGGAAACAAGGTTCACAAGGTGTGTGCTGAAATAAAACGATGGTGCTCCGGGATATCCCGGCCATCGTTTTTCTTGTTTAAAAACGCTTATAACCTGAAATCAAGACGTGATAATCCTTTTTTATCACGGTAAAGGCTGCTTTCTGATATAATGATAAACGTAAAAACCTGGTTCGTCTGGTTATTCTTTCCCTGATTTCTCGTATTTCAATACTTAAATAGGGTAGGAGAGATTATCTATTGCCTAAGTATTTCTATCGATTGATTCTATTCACCCTGCTGCTGGTAGCCGCACCGGTTGTATCTATCGGTATGATTTCCTATCACATCGCTTCCCGGGATATCGAAAGAAAAGTCAATGAGGGCAATGCGCAAATCCTATTGCAAAACCAAATGCGAATCGAGGAAGGCTTAAAAAATGTTGAGATGGCGGCAGTGCAATACTTAAATTCGTCGTTGGTGATGGATTCCATCTACGATAATTTGACGCATGAGGATTTTCAAACCATAACGGATCTGGGCAGAGGTCTATACAATTTGCACTCGTTATCGGGTGTAGCTGACACTTATCTGGTGAACATGGAAATGGGGTGGATGATCAGCAAGCTCGGTTTTACAGCCGCTAAGGAGTACCCTAACAAGAATGTCTTAGAGGAGTATGCGGCGCATCCGCAAAATTTATTTTGGCTTGCAACCGGTTCTGATCAGGGAGCCCTAGGAAATGACGGACTTCAAGAGGATGGAGGCAGGATTCGACTAATCGTTAAGCTGCCGATGATCACGGTATCGGCGGCGCCCAAAGCGTTGTTAATCATCGATATGTCTCATAGCGAGCTGGAGCAGGATTTGGCTCAAGATGAGACATTGGGAAATATTTATATTTTGAACCGTCAGCGCGTCCCTTTTTTGTCCAGTCCCGGTTCCGTTCCCATACAGGATGCGGTCATGGAGAAGCTGAGAACCGTATTATCTGAAAGCGGTTACTTTGAAGGCGGCGCCATGGCGGTCAACTACAAGGTGTCCTCCTATAATAATTGGACATATGCTTCCATCGTTTCCATTGACGGGATTACCAGAGAGTCCAAAAAAATTGCAATGTTAACGTTAAACGTATGCTTGGTCATCTTCGTTATTATCGCCGCCATTGCTTTCTACGGGAGCCGACGGATGTATTCGCCCATCCGAAGACTGTTTGTCGTTATGGAACAAATCGGAGGAGAACCGGCGGATCCGAAGAAGAAAGATGAGTTTGCTTTTATTGAGGACCGGTTCAATGCTTTATTCAGTACGCGAAAACAGCTTCAGCAGCAGCTTTCCGGACAGCTTGCGCAAATGAAAGAGTTTTTTTTGCTTAAGCTGTTTATGGGACAAATCACGGAGAGTGAGTTTTCGTTTAAAAGCGAGACGTATGGTTTTGCCGACAAGGGCAAGGCTTTGGGGGTGCTGGCGCTGCAAATCGACACTCTGCGGGAAACCCGGTATATGGAAAGTGACAAGGAACTGCTTCTGTTTGCCATCAATAACATTGTAGGCGAACTGGTTCCGGCCAATCGCTTGCTTGGTGCCTTGCTTTTGGATCAGTCGCAGGTGTCGCTGCTGACGGGGAGCACGGACGATCCCGAGGGAAACAAAGCGTATTTTCATCAGACGGCGGAACAGATTAAATTGAAGGTTCACGAGCTGCTTCAGCTGAAAGTAAGCATTGGAATCGGCCGGCCGTTCTCACGATACACCGATGCGATGAATGCATACTCCGAGGCGCTGGAGGCACTGAAGCGAAGAATTCGTCTTGGAAACGACATCATTCTCCATTATGATGATATCGTACCGGTGCATGGCCTTGCGGAAAGCATGATTCCTCCATTAAATCACTTGGAAGACTACATCGTGAATGCGCTTAAAGCAGGTGATGCGGAATCGGCCATGGAGCACTACGATCGTTATGCGGCTTCGATCATGGAAAGAGACGTCCAATTTAATGATTATCAGGTATTTATGCTTCAATTGGTTGCCCGGATCTACCAGACGGTTCGGAAGCAAGGAGGGCTGCTGGACGGTTTGATCGGGTGCAATTCCGCCGTGAATCAACTCATGAAGTTGAATACGGTACAGGAGATGACCGCCTGGTTTAAAACCGAGCTGCTGCCGCCGACCATTGCCTTCTTTAAGAACCGTGTGGATTCGGAGTATATCCATACCGCGCACCAAATGGTTCAAATGATTCATGAACAGTATGATCAGGATATCTCCCTTGAGTCGTGCGCAGCGGCGCTCAAATTTCATCCGGTGTATTTAAGCCGGGTGTTTAAAAAGGAGATCGGGGTGACGTTTATTGAGTATTTGACGGAATATCGGATGAAAATGGCAAAAATGATGTTGGAAAATACGGATATGAAGATAACGGAAATTGCAGAACGTCTGAATTACACCAATTCCACCGGTTTTATCCGGACCTTTCGCAAGCTTACGGGGATGACGCCGGGGCAATACAGAGAAACCTGTTCCAAATGATGGCAACGGGAATGTATGGAATGCAGATGGCTCTTGCGCGCGTTGGACGGCTGTTTCACATGAAATGAATGTTGTAACTTGTTGAGGTGGTAAGCCATGTTGAAGCAGGCTGCGGTCGCGATATGTTTATTGTTTGTTTTGTTGTCGCCGGTTTTACCGCTAGCTTCAGGAATGAGCAGCGAAGGCTGGAGCGCTATAGCTATTTTAAGCTTGGCGATCATCCTTTGGTTAACCAATATCATTCCAGCCTCCGTCACCAGTATGATGGTCGTAGTTCTTGTTTCGCTGCTGGGCGTCCTGCCGTTCGAACAGGCGGCGCAAGCGTTGGGCGAAGAAGAAATATGGCTGATCCTATCCATGTTAATCATGGGAGTGGCGGTCGAGAAGCATTCCTTGGACAAGCGGCTGGCTTATAATATGCTGCTGTTTGCGGGGGGCAGGGTCAAATATATCGTTATGTACCTCATTCTCATAGCGTTTTTGCTTACTTTTTTTATGCCGAATTCACTGGGACGATTAACCGTACTTTTGCCGGTTAGTTTAGGCTTGGTGGAAACGATGAGAGCTCAAGCCGGTGCGAATTTCAGCAAATTGATTATTCTGACCGTTACATTTGTCCCTTATGTCAGCTCGATCAGCCTGCTTACGGGGGCCGGGGGCTCCATTTATGCGGTCGGACTGTTTGACTCCATGTTAGGGCATCAGTGGAGTTATCTGGACTGGCTGCTGTTGATGATGCCGATTGCCGTTGTCGTTCTTGCTGCGTTCTGGCTGCTGCTTCTTTATTTATTTCCGCCTGAGACGGATATATTGACCGGAGGAGAACAGTTTTTTCGACAGGAAAGAGAAAAGCTCGGTCACGTCACCGCAGCGGAAAAGAAGCTGATTGCGCTTTATCTGCTCCTGACGCTTCTTTGGATGACAGGCAGTCTGCACCATCTTCCCATAGCGCTTACTGGAGTTTTAGTGGTCACGCTGCTGTTCGTTCCCGGCATTCAACTGCTAACCTGGAAAGAAGCGATGAAAAAAGTGGATTGGGGGATACCGCTGTTATTTGCCGCCGGCTTTGCCCTGGCGGACGCTCTCAATGAAAGCGGGGTGGTAAAATGGGCTTCTGAAGCGGCCACGAGCTTATTGGCTAATCTGCCTGCGGTCATTCTTGCCGCAGCGATGATGACAGCCTTTATTCTTATTCGAATCGGATTTACAAACTATACGGCTATGGTGGCTTCTTTGCTTCCCGTGGCATTGACGTTTGCCGCCGGCAGCGAGCTGAATCCTCTCTGGCTCGGCATGCTGTGCGTAGTTGCGAGCAGCGTCGGTTATTTTATTCCGACCCAATCCGCCGGCAGCATGACAACATTTTCTATGGGATACTACTCGGGAAAGGAGTATTTGGTCATTGGCAGCTGGATCACCCTGCTTTTTTTTCTGGTTACGATCCTTGCAGCATTCTTTTATTGGCCGCTGCTCGGTCTGAATGTATACCCCGGATAAATGCGATTGATGAACATTTTTTGTAAAGTTACAATGAATGAGCAATACTCAAATAATAAGGAAGCCATCCGCCCTATGAGCTTGCCGCTTAGCACGGAAAGAGTCGTTCGTCAAATCACAATAGGCAAAATCGAAGCAATCGGGGAAGAGTTATTTGATATACAACCGCCGCCATTCAACAACACAATTAGATGGAATTTAGGTCATATCCTTTGGGCAACCGACGGATTAATTTTTCAAAGAATTACACAAACCTCCCATTTGCCGGTACTTCTTCAAAGGCGGCACCACGCCGGCGGACTGGACTGCAACTCCTCCGACCAAAGCGGAGCTGGTCGATTTATTAAAAAATCAATCACATATCTTAGAAGAGACCTTTGCAAACAAGCCCGATGAGAAATTGGCCAATCCGCTGCAAGTCCGTGATTTTACATTCGGGACGGAAGGGGAAGTCATTAATTTTGCATCCGTGCATGAAACCATGCACAGCACCGTCATATCGGATATTCTGAAGGTCATTCAGCACCAGGGCAATTAAAACGGAAGCGCCGACGGGAATAATACAGCTCAATATCGAGACAATAAGAGCGTAACGATAACTCATCCTGTGGCGGTGAATCATATTTATGGGACAATCTCCCGAACAAGGACATGTTGAATTTAGACCAACCCCGGTGAAGCTGGCCGCTGATTTGCCTCAAGATGAGGACATGCGGGAGCATCTTGAGGAAATGATGGCCAATGATGGATACCCGGGCTCCTGCAGTGTGATCAACAGGGAGAAGAATGAAGGATAAGTATCCAAAAGTAAACAAAGAAAGTAAAGAAGGCTGCAGCCCAACTGATCAAGTCGGTGAGCAGCCTTCTTTTTTAGTTTTACAACGACATACGATAAATGGTAAGGACATCCTCGCGGTCGAGGGATTTGAAGTTCCCGAACACTCCCCTGGCCATGGCTCTGTCAGCCATTAATTCCAGCTTCTCTTCATTGATATCATAGTCCGCAAGCCGGCTCGGAGCACCGATGGAAGTCCAGAAGGCACGCAGTGCCCGAATGCCTTCCAAAGCCGTTTCACGGTCGCTCTTGCCCGCCGGATCAATCCCGAATACATTTACAGCGAACTGTTTGAATCGGGATACCCCATCGTCTAGAACATGTTCCATCCAGTTCGGGAAAAGAATAGCCAAGCCTCCGCCGTGCGGAATGTCGTAGACGGCGCTCACGGCATGCTCGATGTTATGGGTAGCCCAGTCGCCGCGGATGCCCATGGCAAGGGTGCCGTTCAATGCCATCGTGCCGCTGTACAGAATCGTTTCGCGATATGCGTATTGCTTCGGATTTTCCAGCACCTTTGGCGCTGTGGCGATGACGGTCCGTAGAATGGTTTCGCAAAACCCGTCCTGAATGGGGGAATTTCCGGTATGGTTGAAATACTGCTCTATCACGTGCGACATAATATCGACGATCCCGTAAATCGTTTGGTCTTTGGGTACCGTATAGGTAAACTCGGGATTAAGTATGGAGAACTTAGGGAACACCAGCGGATTGCTCCAACCGTACTTTTCCTGCGTTTCCCAATTGGTGATGACCGAGCCTGAATTCATTTCTGATCCGGTTGCCGCCAAAGTGAGCACCGTGCCGAAAGGCATGGCTTCTTCGGCCGTAGCCTTGCGCGTAATAATATCCCAAACCTCGCCTTCGTACTTGGCCCCGATGGCAATGGCTTTGGTACAGTCGATCACACTGCCCCCGCCAACGGCGAGAATGAAATCGATACCCTCTTTTCTGCAGATATCGATCCCTCTATGTACAGTGGTCAAACGGGGATTTGGTTCGACACCGTTCAATTCATGTACGTGAGCTCCGAAGCTGTTTAACTGATGCATAACCTCATCGTAGATCCCGTTTTTCTTGATGCTCCCTCCTCCATAAACGAGCAGAATCTTTTTGCCGAAGGGCGGAATCTGCGTGCTGAGATGCTCAATCGTATCTTTACCGAAAAAAAGTCGGGTCGGATTATAATACATAAACGTATCCATAGGCTTCCTCCGATTTGTTAGATTGTGTATTTTTGGGGCGGCAGGACTGAACGATTTCCTGCATTCACCCATTATACCAAATGACTTCTCCGTAACAAAAAAAATAAAAATGAATCAAGCCGAAAAGGAGTAAGATGTGCTATACTAATGCTTGGAATTTACATTATATTAACATCAAAGAGTGGGGAACACATGGGAGAACTGCAACTTTCACTTCGTCGTTACGGGCTGATTACGGTACGTCGTCTGCCCCTGCTTTTATGTTCTCTTTGGATTGTATTTTTAGTAGAGTTATTAAGCCGCGGTCAATGGTTGGATACGTTCGGATGGACTTTCCATGCCATACCGGAGGTGATGCTCAATACTTTCGTTGTTTTGGGCTTCATGCTGTTATTAACGGCATTTACCGGAAGGGTCCGTATTTCTTTTTGGCTGACAGCCGCATTATGCCTGGCCTTCGGATTGATTAGCGGAATTAAGCTGGAAATTCTGGGAGTTCCTTTCCTGCCCTGGGATTTACTGCTGACCAGCGAAACGAAAGATATGACACCGTATCTCAGCGGTCTGCTGAGCTTTACGGTCATCTCCGGAATCCTTGTATTTCTAGTGATCAGCATACTGCTGTTATATAAGCTTTGGAGGACAGATCTTACGTTTGGCGCAAAGCAGCGCGTAACGATGGGATTGATTGCCGCCCTGCTCTTGGTTTCGATCTACAATGACGGAGAACTCTCATTAAAAAAATGGGCCAAAATCAATGACATCGCTTATGATCAGACCCTTAATGTTAAAACGAACGGTTTTTTGCTAACGACCATGATGAATTTAAAATTTCTTTTCTTACAGGAGCCGAAGGGATATAACGAGTCCTCCATCCGTACGCTTGCGACGGGCGTCTCACCTGCGGTAGCGCAACCGGGAGAGGTTAAGCCCAATATTATCGTAGTGTTGAGCGAATCGTTCTGGGACGCAACCCGGGTGGAGGGATTGCAGTTTAGTCGAGATCCTTTGCCGTTTTACCATTCGTTAGTCAATAAGTATACCAGCGGAACGATGCTGTCCCCGCAGTTCGGAGGCGGGACAGCCAATGTGGAATTTGAAGTGCTGACGGGAAATTCGATGCGCTTTTTACCTCAGGGCTCGATTCCGTATAACCAGTATATTCACAAAGAAACCGATTCTCTTGCGAGCATTTTAAAGCGGCAGGGGTATGCAGCTACTGCGATCAATCCGTTCCACAGCTGGTTTTATAACAGCAAGAACGTATATAACCATTTCGGTTTCTCCAAATATATTTCGCAGGAATTTTTCGAGCCGGATTACGAAGGGCCATATATAGCCGATCGGGCGGTGGCGAAATATATTATTCAATCGAGCGATGAAACACCGGGACCCGATTTTATTTTTGCCAATACGATGGAGAATCATTACCATTACTCCCCTGATAAGTTCAAGGAAAATACGATTCAAGTATCCGGCGTGACCGGTGAGTCCAAGGGCCTTTTCGAAACGTATGCGCAGGGGCTTTTGGGCGCGGACGATATGCTCAAGCGTTTGGTGACGCATTATGAACAAAATAAAGAGCCTACGATCATTGTTTTCTTCGGCGATCATTTGCCAAGTCTCGGAGATAACTATAAAGCGTACAAAGACTGCGGCTATTTGCAGGAGAACGATCCGAATTTTCTTGACAAAATGTACCGGGTACCCGTTCTCGTTTGGAATAATTATTTGCCGGAGCACAAGGAACAGCTGAATATGAGTCCGTCGTTTCTTGGTCCGTATGTGCTAAAGCTTGCGCAAAGACCGGGCAGCTATTATACGGATTACCTATCTCAAGTGGCTCAACAGACTCCGGTTATCCCGCCTAAAAATTACTATCAGCAGATGGGAATCAACGAGGCGTCTTTAAAGGATTATGAAAAGCTGCAGTATGATATTTTGTTTGGAAAACAATACGGCTATGGGGATTGGAAAAATACCATTAAAGACCCTGCCTATGTTTTAGGCTTTGGAGAGATGCAGATTGATCATGTTCGTGTGGATGAATCCGGTCCGGAACGAATGGTCCGGATTACCGGCAAGGATCTGCCCCATAACAGTATCGTGCATATCAATGGCAAACCGGTAAAGACGCAATGGACGGATACCCGTGATTTGACGGCGATTGTTGAACCGGAGACGGAGGCCGAATTTCCATGGCAAATGGAGGTCGTCGTTGAGGATTCCAAGGGCCATATCGTAGCCAAATCAAATCCTTATGTTCAAGCCCAGATGACAACGGCGGGTGTGCCTTAGCGTGTTTTAAACCGTTTGATAAGCAAGCCTCTGCTTCAGCCGGTAATACCGAAATGACTTTGGTATTATCGGCTTTTTTCCAATTGACAAACACGATTAAAACCCATTTTTCTGATGTGTAATATGAACCGAACGGAGTAATTTTTGAGCGGCTCCCAAACGAATCATCCATCAACTAGAGAATAGCAGAGGGATCAGTCCTTATGAATTTCAAAGCACTTCCGGTCAGTGTCCGTTTGTCCATTTTTGTAATATGAATATTGCCGATCGTGTTGGATCAATACCGAAGCGACTATATTGGTGAAATCGGATGGCTGATGTACTTCATTTTCACTTTGGTCAGGCGCTGGAGCTGTTGAAGCTGAGGTCTTTTGATGCTCTGCTGGTCGATCTTAATATGCCCGGAATTAATGGAATGAAATTAGTCAAAGCCGTATGGCAGCTGTATCCCCATGCTATTATTTTGAGCCTCATTTTAATCATTTAATCGAAGCTGGAATTTCGGGCTTTGTACATAAAACGGCTGCCAGAGGGACGCTGGTTACGGCCAACCGGTGCGCCCTTAACAGTGAAACCGTGATTCCGACCTCTTTGTTTCGCTTGCTTCGCAGAGAAGGATTCGCAGGAGGAGCTTCCGTCAGAGGCGCTTTCCACACTGATTAGCAACAAGGAGCTCAGCATTCTCAAAACCTTACTTTGGGGAAGAGCAATAAAGAGATCGCAGATATCCTGTTTATCAGTCAAAGGACATTGGAATATGCCCTGACTCAGGTTTTCCAAAAATTAAATGTGAAGTCCAGAAAGGAAGCCGTCGCCAAATCCAGACAGATCGGCCTGATTACCAGTGAAGATTTTATATGAAAAAGGTTACGACAAGGGAGCTGCGGCGATAAATTATTGACAAATGACGGGATGCAATGGAACAATACGATTAAAGCCTTGCGAAATGGTAAAAGGGAGGTTTCCATGGATAACATTCTGCACAAGATCGAGCAGGCTGCGGCCCGATGCACCTGCGGTAAGCACAATCGCATCAGTCTGGATACGGCTGTCGTTCAACGCGGGGCGTTGGAACACGCAGCGCCTTATTTGCTAAACCGATCTTCCAAGCATGTTACTGTAGTAGCGGATGTCCATACATACGCTGCTGCGGGAGAAAGGCTGTTCCGGCGTTTATCGTCTGCGGGACTGGAGTGCACACAGGTTATTGTGCAGGCGAATCGTCAAGGGGATGTGGTGGCCGATGAACCGTCGATGCTTCAAGTGATGCTGGAAACCCCGAATACGACAGATACCATTATCGCAGTAGGCTCCGGGACGATCCATGATATTGTCCGTTTGACCGGATACAAAATGAACAAACCTTTTATTTCGATTCCGACAGCGCCTTCTGTTGACGGATTTACTTCCGTTGGCGCGCCGATTATCCTGAAAGGGGAAAAGAAGACGATAGCGGCTTCAGCGCCTGTCGCTATTTTTGCCGACCTGGATATATTGCTGCAGTCTCCCCAAAGCTTGGTTGCTGCGGGATTTTGCGATATGCTTGGCAAGTACACCTCGTTATTCGATTGGAAATTTGCTCATTGGATCGCAGACGAGCCCTACTGCCCCGCTGCGGACAACATTACAAGGCAGGCACTAACGGATTGCGTTAGCCATGTAAATGAAATCGCGCAGCGCGAGGAAAGCGGCATCCGTATCCTGATGAATGCGCTGATTGAATCCGGACTGGCAATGCTGATTTTCGGGCAATCCCATCCGGCTTCGGGTTCCGAGCATCATTTGTCTCATTTTTGGGAGATGGAGTATTTGCGGCAGGGAAAAAAGCAGCTGCTGCACGGGGCCAAGGTAGGGGTTGCTTGTGTAGAAATTTCGAAATTATACCACCGAATGGCGGATGAAAAGAAGCTTTTCCAGATCGAGACCTCTGATGCAGGCCAGCGGGCGAAGCTGGAACGCATTCGTTCTCGCCGGGAAGAAATTGCGGAGCTTCTGCAAAGCATCCCGGATCCTGAAGAGCTTCAGGAATTCATACGGACGATGAACGGTCCTGTATCTCCTACGGAGCTGGGCATTGGTGAAGAGCTTCTGAACAGCGGCCTGAGAGAGGCTCATCAAGTCAGGCTGAACCGGTACACCATGCTCAGGGCGTTCAATGAGCTGGGGGCCTCAGCTACATAGGTTATACTCGGTCGTTTTATTGAACGAAAGTCGGAAAAATAAGACTTGCTGGTGGACGCTCCATCCGATATAGTAAAGTAACTGAGCTGCATCGCATCAAGAGAAATGGAGGTGTCCATCCTATGCCGATCATTCAGTCGGTTGAGCGGGCGCTGCGAATTCTGGATCTGTTTGATGAATACCACAAGGAATTGAAGATCACGGAAATCAGCAGCCGGATGGACTTGCATAAAAGCACGGTTCATTCTTTGTTAAAAACATTGCAGGAATATCATTACATTGAACAAAATCCGGATAACGGGAAATACCGGTTGGGGATGAAGCTGCTGGAGCGAAGCAGTCGGCTGGTTCAAGGTCTGGATATTCGACAGGCGGCCAACAGTTATTTGCAGGTTCTATCCAAAACGACGGGGCAAACGGCCCATTTGGTTGTTCTGGATGGGAAAGAAGGCGTTTACATTGATAAGGTGGAAGGAGACAAGGCCGTCATCCGATACTCCCGGATCGGCAGACGAATTCCTGTGCATTGCAGCGCCGTAGGCAAAGCTCTTATCGCCTACAAATCGCCGGAACAGTTGAGCTCCATTCTTAAAGGCTACGAATATCAAAAGCAGACCGAGAAAACGATTCAAACCGAGGAGGCTTTTCTACAGGAGCTCGAGCGTGTACGAAAGCGGGGATACGCTACGGATGATCAAGAGAATGAACCCGGCGTTTTCTGTATTGCTGCAGCGGTCCGGGATCATTCAGGCGAAGTCATTGCGGCGATCAGCGTATCGATGCTTCAAGCGCGAGTGACGGATGAGGACAAGGAAGAGTACATCAAGCTCCTGCTGCAAGCCGTTGGGGAGCTTTCAGTGCGGATGGGCTACGGCATCATGATGGGATAAAAACGGGCGGCAAGCTTCTAAAAGCTTGACCTGCTTCTTTTTAAGTCAAATTACAAAACCTAGTTTTATAATATAAAACATTAATCCAAATTAACGTCTGGCACCAGAAGGGGAGAGAATGACATGAATCAATTGTTGACATCCATCATGGGAATTCAAGGGGAAGAGATATACCGGCTTCATACACACGCCCAAGGTCCGCTGGGGTCCCTTCCGCTGACGCCGGACATGCTGCTTCATGAGCCAAGCGGAAATCTGTTCGGACTGACACAAAATGTCGGTATGGGCTGGACTCCTTCCGAACTGAACGGAAAGCAGGTATTGCTGCTCAGCACGCAAGGCGGGATTCGTGCGGAGGATGGCCGTCCGATCGCGCTCGGATACCATACCGGCCATTGGGAAGTGGGTCTGCTGATGCAGGATGCGGCCAATGAAATCCGGAAGAGCGGCGGCGTGCCCTTTGCAGGCTATGTCAGTGATCCGTGTGACGGAAGAAGCCAAGGCACCTCGGGGATGTTCGATTCCCTGCCTTATCGCAACGACGCCGCGATGGTGTTCCGCAGACTGATTCGATCGCTCCCCACGCGCAAGGCTGTCATCGGTATAGCGACCTGCGATAAGGGCCTGCCGGCGATGCTGACGGCTCTTGCCGCCATGCGTGATCTTCCTTGTATCATCGTTCCCGGGGGAGTGACGCTGCCTCCGTCAAATGGAGAGGATGCCGGTAAAATCCAGACCATCGGGGCACGTTATGCGAATGGTGAGCTATCGCTTGAGGATGCGGCGGATCTGGGCTGCCGGGCTTGCGCGACACCTGGAGGCGGCTGCCAGTTTCTCGGTACGGCCGCTACGGCCCAAGTCGTCGCCGAAGCACTTGGACTGACGGTGCCGCACGCGGCGCTGGCTCCGTCCGGACAACCGATCTGGCACGAGCTTGCCCGCCAGTCGGCCCGCGCTGTGATGACGTTGGAGTCGAAGGGTCTGAACACACGCGATATCGTGACGGATGCCGCTATTCGCAATGCCATGGTTGTCCATGCGGCCTTTGGCGGCTCGACAAACCTGCTGCTGCACATACCGGCCATTGCACATGCCGCCGGCTGCGCGATCCCAAGCGTACAAGAATGGGACCAAGTGAACCGCGCTGTGCCGAGGCTGGTCAGTGTACTGCCTAACGGGCCTGTATACCATCCGACGATCAGAGTGTTTCTTGCCGGAGGGGTGCCCGAGGTGATGCTGCATTTGCGGAAGCTTGGATTACTCGACGAATCGGTCCTCACCGTAACCGGCGAGACATTGGGAACGGTACTCGATTGGTGGGAAACCTCGGAGCGAAGAACAAAAGTCCGCGAAGCGCTGCAGAAGTTGGACGGGATTCGGCCCGATGAGGTCATCATGAGTCCGGAGCAGGCGCGTGCCCACGCAATGACGTCCACCGTCACGTTCCCGACCGGAAATATAGCACCGGAAGGCTCCGTCATTAAGTCAACCTCCATCGACCCGACGGTTGTGGGTCCGGACGGCGTGTATCGGCATAAAGGGCGGGCGAAGGTGTTTACAGCGGAGCGGGAGGCTATTCGGGCCATTAAGACCGGGGGGATTGTTGCCGGCGATATCATGGTGCTGATCGGCCGCGGTCCGATCGGGTCAGGTATGGAAGAGACGTATCAGCTGACGTCAGCGCTGAAGCATCTGCCGTTCGGCAAGCATGTGACGCTAATTACGGATGCGCGATTCTCCGGAGTATCCACCGGCGCCTGCATCGGTCATGTTGGACCTGAAGCGCTGGCGGACGGACCGATCGGCAAGCTCCGGGATGGCGACTGGATTGAAGTGATCATTGACCGTGAACGGCTGCAGGGCAGCCTGCATTTTGTCGGTGAAGGGGATACCTTCTTTACGCCTGAGGAAGGAAGCGAGGTACTGGGCCGGAGATCGCCGCATCCTCACCTTGCCCCTGATCCCGGTCTGCCGGACGATACCCGCTTATGGGCGGCATTACAAGGGGCCAGCGGCGGTACGTGGCGGGGAAGTGTGTATGATGTGGACCGGATTATCACTCTGCTTGAGGCAGGCAAGAAAGCGCTTGGTTGGTAATCCTGCCGGCATCGGACGGACCGATATATAGCGTTAAAGCAAACAGCCGAAGGGAGCTTGACCCCCTTCGGCTGTTCATCTTCAGCGTACATATCGTGTCCGGTGAGCATAGATCCAATTTTTTTTCATGTCCCGCACAAGTCCGTCTTCCTTGGCAAGAACCTTTTGAGCATAAGCATCAAAGGTTTGAAAGTCGTGTGGAGTCGGCTCGATGAACCTCATCACGCCCTTCCATTCGTACTCGAGCAGCAGCCCGTGATCTGCGGCCAGGCGATGAGTCATGTGCATCAGGAGGAAATCCTCCCAGGTCGTGGCATCCGCCTCACGGCCAAAACGCCATCCGCCGGACTCCTCGGTAACGTGAACGCCGTGAATACGCATCAGATATTCAGGCAGAAAGATATACCCTTCCGGGACTTGCTGAACGTCGGCGTTCCATTCTTGCGCGATATGCTGAAGCCCCTCCCTCATGTTCAATGCTTTGGTCGGTAGGAATAAAGTAAACATGCAGGTTGTTCACCGCCCTTCCTTTTTAACTTATCATAACCCTGACCGTAGGGGATAGGAAGAGGATGCCCGGTATCTTTCATTCAAAAATGCGGTCAACCGGTCAGGATAGTCCGTGATCAGGTTTGTTACCCCGAGCGATAACATTCGGGCCATGGTATCCTGGTCATTCACGATCCATGCATATACTTCTTTCTGATGATGTGCGGCCAGCCGCATAAACTCTTCATCTATAACCGTGTGAGCCGTACTGAGCACCTCATAGTCCTTGCTCATAAACAGGCTTGCGGTAACTGTATTTTTTTTGGAGATAATGAGCCCCGTTTTGATGCTTGAATTTCGCTGTTTGACTTTTTGAATCAGAGAGGCATCGAAGGAGGTCACCATGCAATCCTGGACACACTGCTTTTTCACGATAATATCCGTTGTCTTTTCTGCAAGCTGCTTTGGATGTCCGTTATTTTTCAGCTCGATGTTCAGCTTGATTTTCCCCTTCGCGGTGTCTATGGCTTCTTCCAGGGTCGGTACTCGTTCTGTCTCGAACCGCTGATGAAACCAGGCTCCTGCGCTGGCGTGCAGCAGCTCGGAGGAGGGGATCTGCCACAACGGCTTATCGATGCCGGTAGTTCTCCTGGCGGTATCGTCGTGCATTAAAACAACCACCCCGTCGGCAGTTTCCTGCACATCAATTTCTGCGTAACCGGCGCCGTCCTCGATGGCTTTGCGAATAGAGCTTAGCGTATTCTCCGGAGCGGAGCCGGAGCTTCCGCGATGAGCGGTAATCAGCCCGCGGCTGTCGGTTATCGAGCCGGGAGCGGAACTCACGTGGGTCAGATTGGCGGCGAGCAGAAACGTAAAAGCGAGAATCAATTTTTGCATGGTCGTCTCCTTCGGGCAGGTTGGATATTCAGATGACAATGTGACGGCCGACAAGGTTGTATTCTTTCCAAATATTGAGGCTAGTATATTAACGGCTCAGAAACGGTTTATGTTGCATACTATATTATCGTCGTTTGATGTCGGTATTTGTAATATTAATTTTAGCGTGGCCCCTGTACAGAAAAGAGATTTTACAAAAAAGGAGCTGCGTGATAGCATGTATGTCAAAGGTTCGCCATAATGGGATCCGAAAGCCTTGAAGGCTGATAAAAGATGATTCTGATAAAACATGGGAGTTGTGTAAAATGGTTCAGAAGGGTCTTGTCGTATGTGTCGGAGAGCTTTTAATCGATTTTTTTTGTACGGACATCGATGTCGATTTAAAGAAAGGCGCTAATTTTGTCAAGCAGGCCGGCGGAGCCCCGGCGAATGTTTCGGCGGCCATCGCCAAGCTGGGAGGAAACGCCGCGTTTGTCGGTAAAGTAGGAAATGATCCGTTCGGCGGGTTTCTCATCGAGGTACTCGATCAGGCCGGTGTCGATACGCTGATGATCTCTAAGGATAACGCCGTTCAAACGACTATGGCGTTCGTATCTCTGCAGGCGAACGGGGAGCGGGACTTCGTCTTTTACCGTGGCGCCGATGAGCGGCTGACCATGGCTGATGTGGATCTTAAGTACATATCCCAAGCGCGCGTGATTCATTTCGGTTCGGCTACGGCTCTGCTTGGAGGCGAAGCTCTCGAAACCTATTTTGCGCTAATCGATCGGGCGAAAGCAGGAGGAATGCTTGTCTCCTTCGACCCGAACTTCCGTACCAATCTGTGGCAAGGCAGAGAAGCCGAATTCATCGAGAGGTCCCGCAGAGGCATCGGGAAGGCCGATTTCGTGAAGGTGAGTGACGAAGAGCTGCGTCTGATTACAAAGCAGGAGGATATGCTGCAAGGCGTGCAATCCATGCACCACTGGGGAGCCCGCGTCATTGCCGTTACGCTGGGGAAGGAAGGGACGTTGATCTCCGCGGCGGGGCAGCATGCCGTTATTCCAAGCATTGCCATCAAGTCGGTCGACTCCACGGGGGCCGGAGACGCATTTGTGGGAGCAACCTTGTTTCAGCTGGCATCCGCGAAGGAGCCTCTCACGTTATGCCGTAACTTTGAAGAGTTGAAGAGGATCATCGCGTTTTCCAACAAAGTAGGGGCCATCGTATGTACGAAAGTGGGAGCGATTGCGGCACTGCCGTCCTTGGAAGAGGTCGAGAGATTTAGTTAAGAGATGGACGGTACGGAATATACTCTGGATAAAGTGACGATGGCTTGCAGCGGAAGTTCTTCGCTGTTTTTCCATACATAAATACGAATCTGATTTTCATATATATAAAAAATATATATAATAAACATTTATATAAATATCGTTGACACATATGGAATATAAAATTAGACTGTGAAGTAATGGTTGATTTTAACTATTGATTTCGTAGTTTTGCATTAGGATTTTTTATATCGAGAGGAGAATTTAAGAATGAGTGGCCAGACAAGCGGGAGTTATACAATTATTTTGCGAATGGAGCTCGAACCGAACGTAGCATTCATTCAAATCGCTAATGCAATTCATGAAAAAGGCTGCGAAATCGTTGCCGTGGATATTGTAAATAGAAGCAAGCAAAAAACGATCAGAGACATCACGGTGTCCGTTTCAAACAGAGAAACTGAAGCTGAATTGATTGAAAACGTTCGCAATGTGCCAGGGATTAAAATCATCAACATATCTGACCGTACTTTCCTGATGCATTTGGGCGGAAAGCTTGAGGTTCGTTCGAAAGTGCCGATTAAAAACAGGGATGATCTCTCTCATGTGTATACACCCGGTGTAGCCCGCGTATGTATGGCGCTTCATGAAGATCCCTCCAAGGCTTATTCGTTAACCATCAAACGGAATACGGTAGCGGTAGTATCGGACGGTACCGCTGTACTCGGGTTAGGAGATATCGGTCCGATTGCCGCGATGCCGGTTATGGAAGGAAAAGCCATGCTCTTTAAAGAAATGGCCGATATCGATTCGTTCCCTATTTGTTTAGATACGAAGGATACAGAGGAAATCATCAGAATTGTTAAAGCAATCGCTCCGGCATTCGGCGGAATTAACCTGGAGGATATTTCCTCGCCGCGCTGCTTTGAAATTGAAGAAAGATTAAAAAATGAACTGGATATTCCCGTTTTCCATGATGACCAGCACGGAACAGCTGTGGTCATGCTGGCGGGCTTGATCAACGCATTAAAAATTGTGAACAAGCAAATGTCCGATATTAAAGTGGTATTCAGCGGAATCGGCGCTGCAGGCGTGGCTTGCACGAAAATGCTGATGGCGGCCGGAGTTAAACATATTGTCGGTGCGACAAGATCCGTAGGTATTATCAACCGTAATACCACATATGAAAACCCTATGTTCCAATGGTACGCGGAGAATACGAATCCTGACAATGTAACAGGAACGTTAAAAGACGCCATGGAGAATGCGGATGTATTTATCGGCTTGTCCGGTCCTGGTGTTATTTCAGTAGAAGATTTGCAAAAAATGGCGGAGGATCCGATTGTGTTTGCTATGGCTAATCCGACTCCGGAGATTTTACCGGAAATCGCAGAACCGTATGTTCGAGTCATGGCTACAGGGAGATCCGATTATCCGAATCAGTTAAATAACGTGCTGTGCTTCCCAGGGATTTTCAGAGGAGCTATGGATTGTCATGCCACGATGATTAACGAGGAAATGAAGCTGGCTGCCGCTTATGCGATCGCGTCCATCGTAGAGGATTCCGAACTGAATGAGCAGTATATCATCCCTAGCGTTTTCAATAACCGGGTAGTTGAAGTGGTAAGAAAAAAAGTGATTCAAGCCGCAGTGGAAACAGGGGTTGCACGTAAGGTTCCGCATGAATTTGCTTAAACCGGCGTTCAAGTCTGAGCTGTGAAAAGGGGCTGTCTTTGCTAATCAAAGCAAAGACAGCTTTTTTGGTCCGGCCCAGGGACTATGACCGGGTCACCCTGCGCAGCTGGTTTGCCAGCCGATGGTATTCCGCACGCGCCTCCTCTACGTCCGCACAAAACCATGCCGCGGACAAATAGCCGATGATCTTGTCGGCATCCTCCCGATTCAACAGATATTCGGCTTCAACCGGTTCGACTGCATCATATTTAGATAAATTCCATCGTTCAATGATGCTTATGAGCTTCTGCGCATACTGAGGATCTGTAGCATAGCCTGCATCCTGAAGAGCCCGTGCTGCAGCACGGTAATCCTCCGCTCCGATGACGTCTGCATAGCGAGGCCGCTGCGTCAAGAACAACCCGTGATCCCGAATGCTGTCTTCCCAGCTGGGATACGTTCGAAAGCCTTCCATTGAAATGATCCACTCTTGGTCGATAAACTCCCTTGTCTCCCGCTGCATCCCCTCACCTTTTATTCCGAACAGATTGTTGCCACTCACGCTGCTTCCCCATCCCGTTTCCAATGCCGCTTGCGCGATCGTGATGCTTGCCGGAATACCGAAATCCTTCATGTTAAGTACAGCCGTTGGGGCGATGCGTTCAATAAATTCTTGAGGACTCATCCCGTCACCTCCTGCTGCAGCATATTCGACTAAGGGGAGCTGCGGTGACAGAAACGGGGGATATGCTGGAAAACACCTGATTGAGAATAGCGCAAGGTTCCGATGGCACACAATATAACGAATACCGTGTGCAAACTATTATCGAATGTAAGGATGAGCTGCTTGAAAAAGATGGTGCTTGGCCTCAGAATCTGCATCCTGTTCTTCCTGCTGACCTTCTGTGCTTCTCCCTTGACGCAGTCGCTCGCCGCCGCGAAGCCGGATTCAAGCAAGCTGCACATTACCCCTTCGGACGGATTGTCAGAGGAAGGCGTTTATTTGATCATCAACAAAACCTCAAACCGTTTGACCGTAGTATTGAACGGCCAAGCCATGTATTTCTTTCCTGTCGCCACAGGCAGAACCAAGCAGTTAACCCCGACAGGACGGTTTTATATCGTCACCAAAATCGTCAAACCTTGGTACGTGCGCAAGCGAATCCCCGGGGGAGATCGGCGCAACCCGCTCGGCAGCCGCTGGATGGGAATTAATGTGCCTGGGACGGGTGGTTATACCTACGGAATTCACGGAACGAATCGCCCATATTCGATCGGCAGCAGCGCGTCTTCGGGCTGTATCCGGATGCATAACAGGGATGTCGAATGGCTGTTCAAGCATATTCCGCTGGGTACCGTGGTGATTATCCGGGAGTAATAGGGTCAAAATACAAGCGCATTCCGTGCCCTTTTACCCATTCGAAGCATTATACCTTGCGGTAACTTGAATTACTTTTGGAAAGGGCTCCGTGAGGAGTCCTTTTGGCTGTACCGAAACGTCTTCTGCCAATGGTATGGGCAACTGACCGTGGCAGCTGCTTTTGTCAGGCATAACATAATAAATAGCCTCCAAAATCTAACGAACGGGGGACGTAAAGGATGGATCGGTATTTGCCCATACTGATGATTCTCTTGCTTTTTATTTTGCTGCTGGTTGTTCTCATACTTTTGATGTAACCGAACAGAGAAATGGCTCAAATGAAGAACAGCCCGTTCACGCTTAACCTGCGCAACGGGCTGTATGATTTTAAAATCCTTTATATTGCGGTTCTTCATTCTCAAGCTGCTGAACGCGGCTGTTGACTTGATCTACAATGGCTTGAGTTTGCTGGGCGCAATTTTCAAACAGCTTCTTGGCTTCCTGATTTTGCGTGCCTAACGCAAAGGTTTCAAGACTTGCCTGGGCGCTCTTGAGGGAAGCCAGCGTTGTCTTTACTTGGGATGCAACGGTCATTGATATCACCTCCACAAACGATAATATGGCTCAGCTTTAAGGAAATCATGAATGTAAAAAATCTCCTGTAAATAACTACAGTGATTTTAGCGAATAATTGAATCGTCACGCTTTAATCACCGGAGGGAGAGAGTCCATTGCAGGATTGGGCGCATATCGCGATCCGTTCGGCTGCCGCCATTGCGATTTTGTTTTTGATTACCCGTATTCTTGGTAAAAAGCAAATTTCTCAATTAACCTACTTTGAATACATACTTGGTATTGCGCTTGGCGAAATGATCGGCTTCATGTCCATTGATCTTGAATCGCCTTTTATGTTCGGTGTGACGGGACTTTTAGTCTGGTTTTTGATTCCTTATATCCTCGAAATCCTAGCTTTAAAAAGTAAACGGCTGCGCGAATGGTTTGAGGGTACCGGAACCATCTTCATCAAGGAAGGCAAAATCATGGAAGACAATTTGAAAAAAGAGCGTTACACCGCCGATGAGCTCTTAGAGCAGCTGCGTACCAAAAGTGTTTTTAATGTGGCTGATGTGGAATTTGCCATGCTTGAGGCTAGCGGAGATCTCAGCGTTCTTTTAAAGCAGGAGCATCAACCGTTGACTCCGAAGCATTTGGGCATTCGAGCCGCTCCGCAGCAAGAGTCCCAAGCGGTCATTATTGACGGCAAAATCATGGACGAGCCTTTGGCTACGGCAGGGTTTAGCCGGGAATGGCTTTATACGGAGTTGGAGAAAATAGGCGTAACCTTGGAGAATGTTTTTGTCGGACAAGTCGATTCATACGGCCAGCTGTATGTTGATTTATACGACGATATGCTGAAGGCTCCACAGATGATCCAAAAGCCGCTGCTTCTGGCTACTCTAAAAAAGTGCGAGGCAGATCTGGCATTGTTCGGGTTATCGACCTCGAGCAAAGAGGCCAAACGAATGTATGAACAAGGTGTTGCGCAAATGAAAGATATCATCGAGCAGGTCGAACCTTTATTGAGACGATGAGCAGAAAAGGGGAATGCAAGAATGACCACCAAATCGAAAATGAAGAAGTTAACCTGGACGCAGCAGGAATATCAGGAGCTTGCCAAAAAGCGGGAGCCGGCCCGTCCTGTGCTGAAAAATTGCTTAAGGGCCTTTGCGGTCGGGGGATTTATATGTTTCATCGGCCAAGGGATCATGGAGGTATTTATTCGGTATTTCGGCTTCACGGATAAAACAGCCGGCAATCCGACCGTCGCCGTGCTCATATTCATCTCGGTTCTTCTAACAAGCTTTGGAATATACGATAAAATTTCCCAATGGGCAGGAGCCGGCTCGGCCGTCCCTGTGACGGGCTTTGCCAACTCGTTATGCTCCGCGGCATTGGAGCATAAAAGCGAAGGCTATGTGCTCGGTGTCGGCGGAAACATGTTCAAGCTGGCCGGCTCAGTCATCGTATTCGGAACCGTGGCGGCTTTTGTTATCGGCTTGATTCATTTGCTTCTGGGAATGGAGGGCCGCTAAATGCTGAAGGGATATCAGAGCTGGGAGTTCAAAACCCGTCCGGTCATCATGGGAACGGCGACCATCGTCGGACCGGATGAAGGCGGCGGACCGTTGGGAAATGAATTCGACATTGTCCATGCCGATAACAAACTAGGACAAGACAGCTGGGAAAAAGCCGAGAAAAAAATGCTGGAAGAAGCCGCGAAGCTTGCATTAGAGAATGCAAGGTTGACCAAGGAGCATATTCAGTTTTATATCGGCGGAGATTTGTTGAATCAAATCATCAGCAACAGCTTTGCCGTACGGACGATGCAAATTCCTTACCTTGGTATTTTTGGGGCCTGCTCCACTTCCATGGAGGGTTTGGCTTTGGCGTCCATGATCGTTGATTCCGGTTACGGCCATCATGTCATGACGGGAACATGCAGTCACAACAGTACCGCGGAAAAGCAGTTTCGTTACCCGACGGAATACGGCTCGCAGAAGCCCCCGACCGCACAATATACGGTGACGGGAGCGGCATGCGCGGTGGTGGGCAATCGGGGCAAGGGGCCCGTCGTCACAGGGGCTACGATCGGCCGTGTCATTGATATGGGGATCAAAGATCCGTTCAACATGGGCGCGGCGATGGCTCCGGCGGCCGTGGATACGCTGCAGTCCCATTTTCGCGATTTCAAACGGGAGCCGGGTTATTATGATTTGATATTAACGGGCGATTTGGCAAAGGTGGGCTATGAGATTGCATGCGAATTGCTGGAAAAGCATCAGATCCCAATCAAGCAGACCCATTATTACGATTGCGGTTTGATGATGTACGACCTGGAAAAGCAAAACGTACAAGCAGGGGGCAGCGGCTGCGGCTGCTCGGCTACCGTAACCTACGGCCATGTCTTGAAACGGATTAAAAAAGGTGAGCTTAAAAGGGTGCTGATCGTTGCGACTGGGGCGCTTCTCTCCCCCTTATCTTTTCAGCAGGGGGAGAGCATTCCCTGCATCGCTCACGCGGTAGCAATCGAAAGCGAGGTGCATTAGCATGGATTGGATGCAGTTTGTTTGGGCTTTTCTCATCGGCGGGGCGATCTGTGTGCTGGGACAGTTGATGATGGATGTCATGAGATTATCGCCGGCACATACCATGAGCACATTGGTTGTAGCCGGCGCCATCGTGGACGGTATTCAGATCGGCAATAAAAGCTTGTATGAACGCTTCATCGAATTTGCCGGCGCCGGGGCTACCGTGCCTATCACCAGCTTCGGCAACTCTCTTGTGCACGGAGCGCTGAGCGAATTGAAATCGCAAGGTGCGGTTGGGATAATTACGGGCATCTTTGAAGTCACCAGCGCGGGGATTTCTGCGGCCATCATTTTTTCATTCCTGGCCGCCCTTGTGTTCAAGCCGCAAGGATAGCAAGCGGTTGAGGTTGATTAAAGCTCCTGAACCTCGGAAGGGCGGCGGTGCCAACGCCTGTCCTTGAGGATTCCGGGGCTTTTTTTGCAATCATACAAACATTTTCTTCATTTTTACACGTGTACTCTAATTCCTGATTCCTGTACAATAGGAAGTAAGTCTCTTGTATTTTGTGTGCATGTTACAATTGTTACAATAGCATTACAATTTGATTTCATTTGTCAAATCTGGACGATTTTTTAGAACCTTAGGCTTTTTATTGCGTAATAAAGTTAATTATGCTTTAGTTAAGCCATTTTAAGGAGGCCGGACGATGGAGACGATGATCAGAGAAGATGTACAAGCGATTAGGCGCATACAGGCAAATTTGGAATCCTGCATTCTCGGAAAAACGGAAGAAATTCAGCTTCTGTTAACCGCGATGCTGGCAGGGGGCCACGTGCTGCTTGAGGATGTGCCGGGCACAGGCAAGACGGTGCTGATCAAAGCGCTCGCCAAATCAATCCGCGGACAATATCGCCGAATTCAGTGCAATCCCGACCTCCTCCCGACCGATATCACAGGTGTTTCCATTTATCACCCTAAAGATGAAGTGTTCTTGTTCCGTCCGGGTCCCATCATGACCAACATTCTGCTAGCCGACGAAATAAACCGGGCAACGACGAAGACGCAATCCGCCCTGCTGGAAGCCATGGAGGAAAAGCACATTACGGTGGATGGAGAGGCCCATGAGCTGCCAAAGCCTTTCCTGATGCTGGCAACGCAGAATCCGATCGATTTTGAGGGCACGTATGTTTTGCCGGAGGCTCAGCTGGACCGTTTCATGATGAAATTCAGCCTTGGCTATCCGGATGCGGAAACCGAAACGCAAATGATCATATCTCAAAGATTAGCTCACCCGTTGGATTCGTTGGAGCCCGTTGCGGAAGTGGAGCAGATATTGGCTATTCAACAGCAGGTGAAGCAGGTACATCTCGATGAAGCGGTGGCAGGCTACTTAGTAGCCATTATCCGGCTAACCCGCGAGCATCCGTCGATATATTTGGGAGCCAGCCCGCGTGCGACGCTGGCGCTGGTACAGGCGGTGAAAGCCTTCGCTTTGCTGCAAGAAAGAGATTATGTCCTTCCGGACGATGTTAAATTTTTGGCGCCTTATGTGCTTGGACACCGGATTATTCTGCAGGCGGAAGCGCGAATGGAAGGAGTTACCGTATCGTCGGTGCTGCAATCGGTGTTTCAGCAGGTGAAAGTGCCGGTACGTTGGGAGAAGTGATCCGATTGAGAACTTCATTTGCTTATAAGCTGGCGGATCGCCCAAAATCCAGCCGCAAGCTCTGGGCCGTACTCTCGGCGTTATTAGGCAGCCTCGGATTTTTGTTGTTTCAGGGCGGAAAGCTGGCGCTTATGCTGTTTGTCATCATGTTTATGATCAGCCTTTATTTGCTGCTTGGCCAATGGAGCGGAATCAAGCATACAAAAGGAAACAGAACGCTAAAGCACAGTGAATTCGGAACGACGGTTGAAGCCGGAAGCGCTCTTGGAGTGACGATACAGCTGCAGATCCCGGGATTTTGGCCTATGCCTTACTTGTTCGTCAAGGATCGGCTGGTTCACAAAAGCGGCCGCGAGCTGACGTTTGAGGCGACGGTCGTTCCCGATTGGAAAAGACGCGCGCAGTGGGAGTACAAAACGCCGGCGATGCGCCGCGGGCACTATCATTTCGGAACGACGGAATGCGTTACAGAAGACGTGTTCGGGTTGTTCGAGCATAAAGGAGAGCTTGTGCTGCCACAAAGCTTCTCGGTTCTGCCGCAAACCGTGCTTATCCGGGAGTGGCAGCAGTTTCATCAGATGATGAAAGGAACCAATCATCATTCCTCGACAACCCGCGCCGCACGGGAAACCACGCAAATTAACGGTGTTCGTGAATATATTTATGGAGACCGGCTCTCACGGATTCACTGGAATGCGACCGCCAAGAGCGGCACCTGGAAATCAAAGGAATTTGAGCGGGAGTCTCTCCCCAAGACCTTCTTGTTTCTGGATCGCAGTCTGCAGTCATACCAGGATCCGGAGCCGTTCGAGCTGGCGGTCTCTGCAGCAGCCTCGATGTTTCAGTACGGGGCTCATCGCGGCCTGGCCATGGGGCTCGTGTCCAGCGGATCGGACGACAAATATTTTGAACCGAGGTCGGGACAGTTACAGTACCAAGCCGTGCTACAGCATCTCATCGATGTGGAAGCGGACGGCGCGTATAGTATGCGGCAGGTGCTGATGGAGAAAGTCAATATGCTTTCTCCGGGCAGTTTCATTACGCTGATCAGTCCGGTTTCGGGGGATGGCATGCTGCAGCTGCTCCTATGGCTCAAGCAGCAGCAGATGAAACCCTGCCATCTGTGGGTGAGCCCGGATGCGGCCCGCAAGGAAGCTTGGGTTAAGCAGCTTCAGTCCCGGGGGATCGTTTGTTATGCGGTGCAGCAATTGTCGGAGCTGCCTTCCCAGTTGGGAGGTCGAAAATGAAGAATAAAAAGCCGTTAGCCTGGTCGAAGCACCTGTTATTTCACGATTGGCCGCATCGGCTTACGGTGCTGCTGTGCGGCATATTTTTGCTTCAGTTTACGATATGGTTCTCGAAGGAAGACGGAATGTGGCTGCGGGAGACAGTGGTCATCGTGCAGTTGACGCTGCTGGTTATTTTTATTATGCAGCATGTTCCTCGTATCCATTGGCTCATTCGCGGAGCCATTGAACTCGGGACCATCCTTGTTATAAATATTGAGGTTCTCGAGCGCTTCGAGGTGATCGAGCCCATACCGTTTTCAAGCTTTTTATCTTCCCAGCTGTTTTTGAACTTATATGATCTTACGCCTTACTTATGGTTCGGACTCGGCACCTGGGTCGCTTATTTAACCATGATCTGGTGGGTTGAGGCCAAATGGCGCATCTATCTTTTGCTGGTTCTGACCGTTCTGGCCATGTGTATCCGCGATTCGTTTTCCGCCGTTTATTTATGGCCGCAGGTGGCAGTCGTCGTCGGATGCGGGCTGTTCATGCTGATTTTATGCCATTTTACGCAGCTTCGGCGCAAGGATTCGTCCGCTTGGCGGCAGCTGGCCAATTACCCGGCCTCCATCGCCGTACCGGTCGTTTCACTGGTATCTCTTACGATTTTTATCGGTTCCCTTATGCCGGAGGTGGGTCCGACGCTGACGGATCCTTATACGGCTTGGCGCAATTTCAAAGGGGAGCCGATGAATTTTACAACCGGCAAGGGAGTTCAGGTATCCGCTATGGTGGATGCGACGGATTCCTCTTCCGGATACAGCCGCAACGACTCCAATCTCGGCGGGGGATTTCAATTTGATTACACGCCGGTCATGACGGTAGAGACGACGCACAGGGCCTATTGGCGCGGAGAAACCCGTTCGCTATATACCGGAAGAGGCTGGGAGGAGAGCGACAGCGAACGGCGCGGAGCTTGGAGTGCCGTTCGCCCGGACAATTCCGTTCCCGCCGACTCGAGGCATCCGGCAGGGAACCGGAAGACGGTAGAAGTAACGCAAACGGTGACCATGCTCACGGAGCAGAGGTATCCCGTCTTCTTTGGCGCCTATGCGGTGCAAAAGGTAACCGGGATAAACGGAGAGAAGAGCGGTTTCGACGGGCTGCAATGGTCCGCTTCGCAATCGGAGCTGAGGTACAGCGAGCGCCAGCCGTTTCCGAAGACGTATACGATTGTCTCCCAAATGCCGGTTGTCGATGAGGCGGCTTTGCGCGCGCTTCCGATGGAACCGGTCAGGCAGGGAATGAATGACTATTTGCAGCTGCCGGACCATCTGCCCGACCGTGTGCGTACGCTGGCCAATGAGATTACCCGGGATGCTGCAAATCCATACGATAAAGCCAGACGGATTGAACAATACCTTCAGCTAAATTTCCCTTATACAAACAGACCGGACTTGTCCAAGGGCCGCAGCCGCGATTTCGTTGACCGTTTCTTGTTTGAAATCCAGGAAGGCTACTGCGATTACTATTCCTCTGCGATGGTAGTCATGGCCCGTTCGGTGGGCTTGCCTGCACGTTGGGTGAAGGGTTACGCATCCGGCGCGCCGGAAATGAATGGAGACATGTTCGGCATGTTACCGGAAGGTGATTTGGCGAATGCCGATTCCGCCGGTGTATATACCGTGCGAAACTCGGATGCTCACTCCTGGGTGGAGGTCTACTTTAACGGCTACGGCTGGATTCCGTTTGAACCAACCTCCGGCTTTGCTTTGCCCAGGGTGGCGGCGGAAGCTGACCCTGCAGTGGATACTTCTGAAGCACCGGCACCGATGGTGACCGAAACGGATGAAAATACGCCTGTGGTGGAGCCGCATCATGTCGCAACAGGAGGCATCCTTGCGGCCGCTGCCCTGCTCGCCGCTTTTCTGGTTTGGAGGTTTCAGCTCATCGAGCTGTTAAGAGAGCGGGAGCGCAGGCGCAGAGCTTCGCTGCTGAAGCAGAAGGTGATCGTGGAGTGTGAGCGGCTGCTCCGTATTTTCCGCCGCAACGGCTATGTGCGCGAGGATCACGAAACGCTGCGGGAGGCGATGCGGCGCTGGTCGAAGCAAAGCCGATGGATGAAATCGGAGCTGGATACCGTGCTCCATGTTTTTGAAAAAGCAAAATACGGGAATGCGGAAATTACCGAAGAGGATTGGTGTCAAACGACGCAAATCGTAGAGAAGCTCCGTTCTCAGATGTAGCTGCATCAAAGGCTTGACGGCTTTGGGCCGTCGGCCTTTGATGTCTTTCTTTTTGCAACAAAAAGGAGTATTATGGTATAGTTTGACGTATACAGCCTAATGTCTTTCGAGGTGAACGCTTTGCTGAAAAAGCTGATTCCACGTAAACAAGTGAATTCGATTTATGAAATAGAACTCAACGAATTATGGGAGCAGGGGTATCGGGGCATCATTACGGATTTGGACAACACGCTGGTAGGGGCCAAGGCGCCGCTTGCCACGCCTGAGCTGATCGATTGGCTTAAGGTAGTGGCGCAAGTGGGCTTTCAGGTCGTCGTCGTATCGAACAACCAGCGGACAAGGGTGACCAAATTCGCAGAGCCGTTATCTCTGCCTTTTATTTACCGTGCCAAAAAGCCTACAAGCGCATCATTTCGTAAAGCGCTGCAAATGATGAATCTAAAGGCGGAAGAAACCGTTGTAATCGGCGATCAAATGCTGACAGATGTGCTGGGAGGCAACCGGATGGGGTTATATACCATATTGGTTCTTCCGATTTCGCTAAGTGACGAAGGCTTTTTTACCAAGGTGAACCGCAGAATCGAGAAGGCGGCCTTAACGATAATGAAAAGGTAGGAAATTCATGACGGATCAAAAACCAATTAGAACGGATGCGGCTCACTGCGCAGGCTGCGGCGTGGCGCTCCAAACCGAAGACACCGAGAAGCTCGGCTATGTGCCGGAGCAGGCGCTGGCGCGAATGCCGGTCATTTGCCAACGGTGCTTCCGCATCAAAAATTATAACGAGGCTTCCAGCATTACCTTGAATCAGGATGATTTTCTGCGCTTGCTTACGCATGTAGGCTCGACCCAATCGCTTGTGGTCAATATTGTCGATTTGTTTGATTTTGAAGGAAGTATGATTTCGGGACTTCCGCGCTTTGTCGGAAATAACCCGATTGTGCTCGTGGTCAACAAAATCGATTTATTGCCGAAGGTGACCAACTATAACCGGATTTTAAACTGGGTGCAGCGTCAAGCGAAGGAAGCGGGACTGAAGGTTGTCGAGGTTGTGCTTTGCTCCGCAAAGAAAAACATGGGCTTTGAACGGGTCATTGAAGCGCTGGAAGAACACCGCCGCGGCCGCGATATTTATGTCGTCGGCGCAACGAACGTAGGCAAGTCGACGCTGATTAACCGGCTGATCCGTGATTACAGCGATCTGGATGCGGAGCTGACGACCTCGCAATACCCAGGCACGACGCTGGACCTTGTCCGGATTCCGCTGGAGGATGGCGCATCCATTATCGATACGCCCGGCATTGTATATCCTCACCGGCTTACGGAGCTTGTGAGCAAGAAGGATCTGATGAAGCTGATGCCGGACAAGCCGGTCAAACCTCTTGTGTTTCAGTTAAACGAGCATCAGACGATTTTCTTCGGCGGATTTGCGCGCTTTGATTTTGTGCAGGGAGCTCGGCAGTCCTTCACCTTCTATATATCCAACGCGCTGCAGGCTCACCGGACTAAGCTGGAGCGTGCGGACGAGCTGTACGAGGAGCATAAGGGCGGACTGCTTGCTCCTCCTGCGAGGGAAGAGCTGGACAAGCTGCCGAAGCTGGTGAAGCATCCGGTACGAATTCCGAAGGGCTCGGAATTGGATGTGTCCATTTCGGGCATAGGCTGGGTTAAAGTCAACGGCGATACCGGAGCGGACCTTGTCATCCATGTTCCTAAGGGTGTAAAGGTAGCCGTCAGGGAGTCGCTTATATAGCTTTTTGGCCGCAGGGGTTTGCAAGTGTTATCCAACGGGAGGAACGGGAAACGATGGGGAAGCATAAGCTGGACAGTCATACGATTTTGTATGGTGTTTTCGGGGATCCGATTCGTCATTCGAAATCTCCGATCATGCTGAACAGAGCGTTTGAAAAAACAGGAATCAATGCCGCTTACGGGGCGTTTCACATTATGCCGGGAACCTTGAAGGACGCGGTCGCCGGGATTCGGGCGCTTCAATTTCGGGGCGTCAACGTGACCGTTCCGCACAAAGTGGAGGTCATGTCGTATCTGGACGAGATCGATGAAGGCGCCCGTATCATCGGTGCCGTCAACACGATTGTGAACGAAGGCGGCAAATTGATTGGGTATAATACCGACGGTATCGGTTATATCCGTTCGCTCAAGGAAGAAACGGGTATCGATTTGAAAGGACGCAAGGTGCTGATGATCGGAGCGGGCGGCGCCGCCCGCGGCGTCGGTTACGCTTTGGTCAAGGAAGGCGCGGAGCACATCTACATTGCCAACCGGACGAAGGAGAAAGCGCTGGAGCTTGCGGCTTCCATGAACGGGTTCGGAAGCGTATCCGGCCATGGCTTGGACGAGGCGGGACAACTGGCAGGCGAGGCCGCGCTTATCGTGAACAATACGCTGCTGGGCATGTACCCGAATGTGGACGAGGTACCGATGGATGTGGCGCTGATCAAGCCGGATACGGTCGTCAGCGATTTGGTGTATAATCCTCTGGTGACCCGCTTTTTAAGAGAAGCCCGGGATCTTCGCGGAGCGACCGTTCACAGCGGCTTGGGCATGTTTATTTATCAGGGAGCATACGCGTTTGAATATTGGACCGGCATTCCGGCTCCGGTTGCAGCCATGCGGGAAGTGGTGGAACGGTCGTTTGAAGAGAATGCCAAATAAAGGAAATATTAGATTTCATCCATAGAATAGAGGTAGAAGGACAAGCATGCTAACAGGTAAACAAAAGAGGCATCTGCGCTCGCTGGCGCATCATTTGAATCCGATATTTCAAGTCGGTAAAGGCGGAGTGAACGATCATTTGATCCGCCATATCAACGAGGCGCTGGAAGTGCGGGAATTGATCAAGGTTTCCGTGCTTAACAATTGTCTGGAGGATCCCAAAGAAGTGGGGGCCGAGCTTGCCGAGGGCGCGGGCGCAGAGCTTGTACAGGTGATTGGGAAAACCATAGTGCTCTATAAAGAGTCCAAAGATCATAAAACCATCGAGCTACCGGTATAAGGCATTGCAAAATTAGCCGGGGCGGTTGATGCAAAGAGGGGGAGCCGGATGAAAATCGGCCTGATGGGAGGAACCTTTGATCCCGTTCATATCGGCCATTTGATTGCAGCTCAAAGCGTTTGTGAGGAGCTGAAGCTGGATGAGGTTTGGTTTATGCCTACATCCGTTCCGCCGCATAAGGACCAGGCTCCCGGCGCATCTGCCGAGCAGCGCTGGCAGATGGTATGCCTTGCCGTGGAGGGCCATCCGAGCTTCAAGCCATCGGATGTTGAGCTGCGCAAAGGCGGCGTATCCTACAGCATAGAAACCGTACTCATGCTCCGTTCGCAGCATCCTGAGCATGAGTTCTATTACATTATTGGAGCGGATATGGTACAGTATTTGCCCAAATGGCATAGAATCGATGAGCTGATCACGCTCGTGTCCTTTGTGGGATTGCACCGCCCGGGGTATGACACCGGAGATGATGAATTGCCTGATTGGATCCGTAAGGCCGTTCTGTCAGCCAGTATGCCGCAAATCGAGCTGTCCTCGACAGGGATCAGAAAGCGCCGCGCAGAGGGGCGGTCCGTGCGTTATATGGTGCCTGACCGGGTAAATGATTATATCGAGGTGAATCGTCTTTATGAAGCGTGAAGACATACTGGAATCGGTCCGCTCACAAATGCCGGAAAAGCGCTGGGTACATACGCTGGGCGTAATGGAGACGGCGGTCAAGCTGGCGGAGCGGTTCGGAGCGGATCCTATCAAAGCGGACTTGGCGGCTATTCTCCACGATGTGTGCAAGTATTGGCGGGTGGATGAGCAAGCGCGGATCATCCGGGATAACGGCCTGCCCCTTGATCTTCTGGAGTATGACAAGGAGCTTTGGCATGCGCATGCGGGTGCTTGGCTGGCTCATGAACGCTATGGCGTGCAGGAGGAAGAGGTGCTGGATGCGATTCGCTACCATACCTCGGGGCGGGAGCGGATGACGCTGCTGGATAAGGTCGTGTGTCTTGCCGATTACATGGAGCCTGGCCGGGACTTTCCGGGCGTGCATAATATTCGTGAAATCGCCGAATATAGTTTAGAGAAGGCACTGCTTGCAGGATTTGACGGAACCATAAGGTTTTTACTGGATAAGGGAAAACGGATATATCCGCTGACGCTGGCCGCCCGTAACGGTTTGATTGAAGAGCTGGAGCAGCAGGACAGTGAAGTAGTGCAGAAGAACTGAGACATTTGTCTATTTAAGGGAGGAAACCAGATGACGGTACAACCGGAGGAGCTTATGACGCTTGCGGTCGGAGCGGCCGAAGATAAAAAAGCGATGAACATCGTTACCCTGAATCTGAGCGGAATATCGCTGATTGCAGATTATTTTGTAATATGTCACGGGAATTCAGAGACGCAGGTGCAGGCCATCGCTACGGAAATCCGCAAGAAAGCGGAGGAAAAAGGAGTGCGGCTCCGCGGGCTGGAAGGGATGGATACGGCGCGCTGGGTGCTGATTGATCTTGGCGACGTGGTCGCTCATGTTTTCCATCGCGATGACAGAGAATATTATAACATTGAGCGTCTTTGGTCCGACGCGAAAGTGGTCGAGCGGGTATGAGACTGGAAGCCGGTACGATCCGGCGGCTGGAAGTGGCGAGGGAAGTATCGCCCAACGGCTATTTTTTGACCGACGGGACACAGGACGTGCTCCTGCATTACAGCGAAACGGTCGGGGAAGTAAAGCTCGGGGAGCAAGTCGAGGTATTCCTGTTTCATGACACGCAGGACCGGCTGGCCGCGACCATGCATAAACCGCTGATCCGGCTTGGCGAGGTGGCGCTGCTCGAGGTCGCGGATATTCATCCGCGCTTCGGATGCTTTTTGGAGATGGGGCTGGGCCGGCATTTACTGCTGCCGTTCAAGGAGCTTCCCGAGCTTAAGGAGCTTCGCCCCGAGGTGGGAGACAAGGTGTTTGTCGTGCTGGCTCACGACCGCCAAGGGCGACTGGTGGCCAAAACAGCGGGGGAAGAGCAGCTGAAAAAGCTTTGCTTCGATGCGCCGGCCGGCTGGCGCGGCACTTCGGTGGAGGCAAGGGTATACAAGCCTCTGCAGATGGGCACCTTCGTCGTCTGCGACGGCGGCGTGGTCGGCTTTGGAGTCATCGGCTTCATCCATTCCTCCGAACGGACGAGACTGCTGCGGTTGGGTGAGCGGGTCAAGGTACGCGTGACCTTCGTCCGTGAGGACGGGAATGTGAACTGTTCGATGCGCGAACGCAAGGAATCAGGACGGGATGAGGATGCGGAGAAGCTGCTGGCTTTCCTTCATGAGCGTCCGAACAAGGCCATGCCTTACTCTGACGAAACGCCCGCAGACCTGATTTCTCAGCGCTTTGGCATAAGTAAATCGGCCTTCAAACGCGCCATCGGCAAGCTGATGAAAGAAGGCTTGGTTTATCAGGAGGGCAGCTGGACTTATCTGAAGCAGGATCCGAAAGAGCCGGTTACCAAGTAGCAACGCTGCGGTACCGGCTTTTTTTGCTTGCGGCAGGACAATATCAGAAAGCTATGAAGACAAGGAGGTGAATGTCGTGGCTTACGAACGCTTCTCATATATATACGACCGTCTGATGGAGGACATGCCCTATCGGGAATGGATGGAGTTTTCCAGACAATGCTGGGACAAGTATGGTGTTCCCCGTACCGTCGTCGACCTTGGCTGCGGCACGGGAGCCTTGGCGATTCCGCTTGCGCAGCAAGGCTTCGAGGTGATCGGCATCGACCTCTCGGACGATATGCTGGCGGTCGCCCGGCAAAAGGCGGATAGCGTTCAGCGGCGCTCAGCATTTCCTGCCGGAGGCGGGCTGATGCTGCTTCAGCAGGATTTGCGCGATTGGGAGCTTGGCCGTCCAGTGGATGCGGTCCTCTCGTTTTGCGACTGCTTCAACTATTTGCTGGAGGAAGAGGATGTCGTACTGGCAATCAAAAGAGCCTACGCGGGCTTGAAGCCGGGGGGGTATTTTTGTTTGACGTACACACTCCTTATCAGCTGCAATCTTACGCCGAGTCCCAGCCTTTTATACTGAATGAGGATGATATTGCGTATATCTGGACCTGCGATTTTGACCCGGGACGCTGTGAAATCGAGCATGCTTTAACACTTTTCATCAGAGAAGGGGACATGCTCGAGACCGGATCGGACGATGCGGTGACCGAACGCTATCATCGGGTGGAGGAGCTGCATTTGCAGCGCGCATATGCTCTGGATTGGCTTCAAGAGAAGCTGCGGGAAGCCGGCTTCCGGGAAACGGCCTGCTATGGGGATTTTAAGTGGAAGGCCCCTTCGGAGGACACGCAGAGAGCGTTTTTTGTGGCGGTAAAATAGGATCAACCCGTCTTGGACTATTCGTGTCTAAGGCGGGTCGGGCTTTAGCAATCTATTTTTCTATCAACCGAAAAATCAGCTGTACTACGCATAGAATCATAGCCCAGAGGGGCAGCGACAGCATCATGCCGTTCAATAATCCTCGCATTGGTCATGACCTCCAAGAACACTTTTTAACCAGTATGGCCAAGAAAGTTTTTTGGAATCCCCATATATGGAATTTTAGAGCCTGAAGGTCGCTTTCTTCCTTATCGGACAGCTTGACACATAGGAATCGTTTTACATATAATGAAATTTAATTGGATTGTTAATAAGGCTGTGACAGAAAGCAGTAGCTGTATGCCATATTTCAGAGAGCCGGTGGTTGGTGGGAATCGGCTGTGGCCGTAGTGAACTCGTTCTGGAGCCAGAAGGTGAAGGATCATCGGAAGAAGGGTTGACTCCGAGACCTAGCCGGATCGTATTCCCTGCGTTAAGGGGCTGGAGTGG
The DNA here is from genome assembly GCF_057814255.1 of Paenibacillus sp. F024. NCBI lineage: Bacteria > Bacillati > Bacillota > Bacilli > Caryophanales > Paenibacillaceae > Paenibacillus > Paenibacillus sp. F024. Next base: position 721,964 of record NZ_JBVASZ010000001.1, on the reverse strand, counting down.
ACAGGGGCAAAGCATGCCGGCTGTCAACTAGGGTGGTACCACGGGAAGCAAAGCTCTCGTCCCTAGCTAAGGCTAGTGGCGGGGGCTTTTTTGTTTTTATTTGAAGGAGGCATAATGTAACATGGCACAGGAATTCAAAGAACAGCAAGGATATAACCCGCTGGCGATTGAACCGAAGTGGCAGCGCTATTGGGAAGAGAACAAAACGTTTAAGGTATTGGATGACGACGCGAAGCCTAAATTTTATGCGTTGGACATGTTTCCGTATCCATCCGGTGCGGGACTTCACGTAGGTCATCCCGAGGGATACACAGCAACGGATATTGTATCCCGGTACAAAAGAATGCGCGGCTACAACGTACTGCATCCGATGGGATGGGACGCGTTCGGTCTGCCGGCGGAGCAGCATGCGCTTGATACGGGTGAGCATCCGCGCGAAATTACGATCAAGAACATCAACAATTTCCGCAGACAAATCAAATCGCTCGGCTTCTCCTACGATTGGGACCGCGAATTCAGCACAACCGATCCCGATTACTACAAGTGGACGCAGTGGATTTTTATCCAGCTTTATAAAAAAGGTCTTGCTTATGTCGATGAGGTGCCGGTTAACTGGTGTCCTGCGCTGGGTACGGTTCTCGCCAATGAAGAGGTGATCGACGGCAAGAGCGAACGCGGTGGCCATCCTGTCATTCGTAAGCCGATGCGCCAGTGGGTGTTGAAAATTACTGAGTATGCGGAGCGCTTGCTGGAGGATCTGGAGGAGCTCGATTGGTCGGAAAGCATCAAAGACATGCAGCGCAACTGGATCGGCAAATCCAAGGGCGCGGAAGTGACGTTTGCGATCGAGGGGCATGAGGGTGACAGCTTGAAGGTGTTCACGACTCGTCCGGATACGCTGTTCGGAGCGACGTACTGCGTTTTGGCGCCGGAGCATGAGCTGGTGGAACGCATTGCTACGGCAGAGCAAGCGGCTGCCGTGAAGGAATATCAAGAGCGCGCCGCCCGCAAGAGCGACCTGGAGCGTACGGACCTGGCGAAGGAGAAAACCGGGGTATTTACCGGAGCTTACGCCGTAAATCCGGTCAATGGCGGCAAAGTGCCGATTTGGATCGCCGATTATGTATTGGCAGGTTACGGAACGGGAGCGATTATGGCGGTACCGGGACATGACCAGCGGGACTGGGAGTTTGCTAAACAGTATGATCTTCCGATTATTGAAGTGGTGCAGGGCGGGGATCTTTCGAAAGAGGCTTATCCTGGCGACGGGGCGCATGTGAACTCCGGCTTCCTGGATGGGCTCAGCAATGAACAGGCTATCGGCGCCATGATTCAATGGCTTGAGGAAAACGGCAAAGGGCAGGGAAAAGTGACCTATCGCCTGCGCGACTGGCTGTTCAGCCGGCAGCGTTATTGGGGCGAGCCTATTCCGATTCTTCATCTGGAAGACGGTACGATGAAAACCGTGCCGGAGGACCAACTGCCGCTGCTGCTGCCGGAAGTCGACGAAATCAAGCCGTCAGGCACAGGTGAATCACCGCTGGCAAATGTGACGGACTGGGTCAATACCATTGATCCGGAAACCGGCATGAAGGCCCGCCGCGAGACGAACACGATGCCGCAATGGGCCGGCAGCTGCTGGTACTATCTGCGTTTTATCGATCCTAAGAACGACAAGGAAATTTGCTCTCCCGAGCTGCAGCGCAAGTGGCTGCCCGTCGATTTGTACATCGGGGGAGCGGAGCATGCGGTGCTTCATCTGCTTTACGCGCGCTTCTGGCACAAGGTCCTCTACGATCTTGGCGTAGTGAATACGAAGGAACCGTTCCACAAGCTGGTCAATCAAGGGATGATCCTTGGCGAGAACAATGAGAAAATGAGTAAGTCCCGCGGGAACGTCATCAATCCCGATGTTATTGTCAATGAATTCGGAGCCGATACTTTGCGCATGTACGAAATGTTCATGGGTCCGCTTGAGGCGACGAAGCCATGGAATGCCAACGGCGTCGAGGGTACTTACCGCTTCTTAAGCCGGGTGTGGAGACTGTTTACCCAGGAAGACGGCCAATTAAGCACGAAAATCAGCAGTGAGGAGAATACGGGCAGCGAAGCTTTCAAGCGGATTTGGCACCGTACCATTAAGAAGGTAACCGAGGATTTGGAGGCGCTGCGCTTTAACACGGCGATCAGCCAGCTGATGATCTTCGTGAATGAAGCCTACAAGACGGACCGTCTGCCGAAAGCGGCTATGGAGCACTTTGTGCAAATGCTCTCTCCGTTGGCGCCGCATCTTGCGGAAGAATTGTGGGAGAAGCTGGGTCATCGCAATACCGTTACGTATGAAGCATGGCCAGCCTATGATGAGGCATGGACTGTCGATAACGAAGTAGAGATCGTTGTTCAGGTGAACGGAAAAATCACCGAGCGCGCAACGGTTTCTGCCGAGGCCGACGAAGCTTCTATGCAGGAACTGGCAATGGGTCTGGATAAGGTGAAGGAAGCGATGGCAGGCAAAACGGTCCGGAAAGTGATCGTGGTCAAAGGCAAGCTGGTCAATATCGTCGTAGGATAAGCGCGCAAAGCATAAAAAACAACCGCACCCGGACTTCTGCGGGCACGGCGGTTCATAAGGAAAAGACGTGAAAGCATCGCGTTGTTCATTGACTTTGGTCCGGAAACAACAGGGCTTCCACCTTTTCCAAATCTTCTTCATATTTGGCATGAGTTGTGCGGATCAAGTCGTAAAAGACGCTGCACAGCTCTTTTTCCATTATACGGAGTCCTTCCTCTGTAATTCCGCCGGGTACGGCTACACGCTGCTGAAGCGCAGCGGGAGTAAAGCCGCCCGTGGTTAGCAGCTTGCCCGTCCCGAGCATCATTTCGCCGGCGAGCTGTGTGGCCTCCTTCTCCGAGATTCCGGTGGCGGAGACGGCTGCTTCAATATACTTTTGAATGAAAAAGGCCAGAAAGGCAGGTCCACAGCTGGACAAGTCGGAGGAAATTCGGGTATATTCCTCGGATACGCGGATCGGAGCGCTCACATGGGATAACAAGTTTTCAAGCCGTTCCTGATCCTCCGGCATCATCCGAGCTCCATAAATACAAAGCGTTGCGCCGCTGAGTGTATGGTTCGTAATGCTTGGAATCACCTTGGCGATTTTGCAGGGAAGCAGAGCTTCGAGATGCCGGATCAGCACCGGGCTGGTGATCGATACGATCGTTTGTTGGGGGGTCATCAAAGCTTGAATCTCGTCAATGACATGCTTGAATTCCAAAGGTTTGACGCAAATAAACAGCAGATCGGATTGAGAGGCGGCTTCCTTATTGGAACGGGCTGCGTGTAAGCCCGGATAGCTTGCTGCCAAACGCTCCGCTTTGGATATGGTCCGGTTGGTCACCACTATGTTGTCCGGACTCAAGGCTCCGGAACGGATGAATGTTTCAATGAGCATACTGCCCATGCTGCCTGTTCCGATGAAACCAACTCGCATGACGATCCCTCCTGAATAGTATGCAGCTTTCTTCATGTATATCAGAAAGGGAATGGATTTATGCATAAATTTACGAATAAAAAAGAGGTGATGGAATGAGTCTTGTGAAAAGGGGGGCGGGATGATGAGAATCGCTTTTTTAGCGCTGGCAGTCGGTCTTTCCGCCGGACTATGGATGATTTATCCTAAATTAGCGGAACCGCCGGCGGCAAGCTTCATCAGCGCCGATGATGAAATGCGCAGGCTGCTGCACGATCAAACGGAGCATAGGCTAAAGCAGCAGGTGGATTTAAGTCATCAACAGGAGGATAAGCCGAAGGAAACAAAGTCTCCGGAAACCAAAGACCCTGTATCGGAAACTCCAAATTCCGCATCGGGAGGAGACGAATCATCTGCCAAAACAGAAGTGGACAAAGACGATGCAGTGTTAGGAAAATTGAATCTCAACACGGCGACGGCAGAGCAGCTTGATGAACTGCCGGGAGTAGGTCCAAGCCGAGCGCAGGCCATTTTGGAGCTTCGTCAGAGGTTAGGCGGCAAATTTCGCTCTCCCGACCAGCTGCTTGAGGTCAAAGGAATCGGTAAGAAAACATTGGAGAAGATCAAACCCCACGTAACGGTAGGCCCTTAGCGGAGCATTTTTTCGAAATGCTTTTGTTTTTAAATGAAATGTGCGAAAATAGGTACGATTATCCCATTATATGTTATTTTAAAGGAGGACGTATTTGCATGTCAGAAGAACGCAAGCTCGCTTTGGAAACATTAGCTGTCCATGCAGGGCAAGAAATTGATCCTGCTACGATGTCTCGTGCCGTACCTTTGTACCAAACGACTTCCTATGGGTTCCGCGATACGGATCATGCGGCGAATCTGTTTGCGCTGAAGGAATTCGGTAACATTTATACCCGCTTGATGAATCCGACGACCGATGTATTCGAGAAACGCGTGGCTGCATTGGAAGGCGGGCTTGCCGCATTGGCGACTGCATCTGGACAAGCTGCCATTACGTACTCTATTCTAAATATTGCCGGAGCGGGAGACGAGATTGTATCGTCGGCCAGTTTATACGGCGGTACATACAACTTGTTCGCGATCACTCTGCCTAAGATCGGCATCAAGGTACATTTCGTTGATCCGGGCGATCCGGAGAACTTCCGAAAGGCGATCACGCCGAACACCAAGGCGGTATTCGCAGAAACGATCGGCAATCCGAAAGGCGATGTGCTGGATATCGAAGCCGTGGCTTCCATCGCTCATGAGAACGGTATTCCTCTTATCGTCGACAATACCTTCCCAAGTCCTTATCTGTGCCGTCCGATTGAACACGGTGCGGATATCGTCATTCATTCCGCCACCAAATTCATCGGCGGTCACGGTACATCGATCGGCGGGATTATTGTAGACGGCGGGCGCTTCGATTGGAAGGCAAGCGGTAAATTTTCCGGACTCACCGAACCGGACCCCAGCTACCATGGCGTTGTATATACGGATGCCGTAGGTCCGGTCGCATATATTATTAAAGCGCGCGTACAGCTGCTTCGCGATATGGGAGCCGCCATTTCTCCCTTCAATTCCTTCATGATGCTGCAGGGACTGGAAACGCTGCATCTGCGGATGGAACGCCACAGCTCCAATGCAATGAAGGCAGCAGAGTTCCTGGAACAGCACGAAGCTGTCGAATGGGTAAGCTATGCGGGACTGCCCAGCCATCCATCCTATGATTTGGCCCGTAAATATTTGCCCAAAGGCCAAGGAGCCATTATGACGTTTGGCATCAAAGGCGGCGCGGAGGCCGGACGCAAGGTGATCAATGCCGTGAAGCTGTTCTCCCACCTTGCCAATGTGGGAGATTCGAAATCGTTGATCATTCATCCGGCCAGTACGACTCATCAGCAGCTCAATGAAGAGGAGCAGGCAGCGGCAGGCGTAAGCCCCGGCATGATTCGGTTGTCGATCGGCACCGAAGCGATTGAAGATATCATCTACGACTTGAATCAAGCGATTCAAACCAGCCAGAAATAAGGGAGCGAGTCACAACATGATAGCCCGCAAAGATTGGGATACGTATTTTATGGATATCGCCTATATGGCGTCTACCCGTTCACGATGCAGCCGAAGACATGTCGGCGCGGTGCTGGTTCAAGGCAAAAAGCTTTTGGGAACGGCATATAATGGGGCCCCCTCGGGCGTCCCGGATTGCTCGGAGGCCGGCTGCATGCTGGTGGAAGAAATCGAGCTGGTGGCTGCAGAAGGTAAGGAGCACGTGGTCAAAAAACAGCGCTGCATCCGAACCATTCATGCGGAACAAAACCTGCTGCTGTTCACGGATCGTGAGGATCGGGAGGGCTCGGTCGTCTATGTAACCGATCAACCGTGCTGGACCTGCGCGAATATGCTGGCTAACAGCGGCATTGCAGAGATTGTGTATCACCGGGCTTATCCGAAGGATCATGACAAAGTAAGCGCCTTGATGAAGCAAAAAGGACTTTACTTCCGGCAGCTGGAGAAGTACGAGCCCCCTGCAAGCACGGTTTCGGAAGTAACCAATTAAATCACTGGAGGAAGAACCTCTTTTCGGACATGGTTAGCCATGTGTTCGGAAAGAGGTTCTTTGTTTATTGGCAAACCGAAGGGAGCTGACAGGTATCGGGATGACGGGAAGACCAGTTGTCATGCTCGCCCTATGCTGGACGATGGGGTATGCTTTAGCTTTTGTGTACCCGATGGCTTGGATGAATCTGTTTCTTACTTTGGGTGCAGGGATTTTTGGCGGTCTGATTCTGAGGCTTAAACCGACGGGTTCGGCCTGGATTTTAGGTGTTCTGATCGCTTTGGCCGCGGCCGGATGGTACGGTGAATATGATGCCGGCAACCGAAGTCTGATCTCGCTGGAGGCGGAGGAGATCAGCGGAGTGGCGTTTCAAGGCAGAATCATGACGCCGGTAGAGGTGGACGGAGACCGAGTTTCTTTCCAGGCGAAGGCGGAACGGGTATCGATCGGGGAGGGGCTTCCGCCGGAAAACGGAGGTCAAGGGGAGCATATTCAATTTTCGATCCGTCTTTTGGAGAAGGAGGAGCACAACGCCGCGGCGAATTGGCAAAGAGGCGATAGGATAGAACTGGAGGGGGGGCTATTTCGGCCGGGAGAAGCCCGCAACTTCGGGGGCTTTGATTACAGGCGGTATTTAAGGTTTCAGCACATTCATTGGCAAATGACGGCCAAAGGACTGGATGGAGTTAACGTGACCCCTCCGAAACCGGGAGAGTGGGGAGGGTGGCTGGCGCTTCGTGCTAACGACAGCTTCCGCGAGAAGCTTGCGGCCAAAGTGGAGCAGCTGTTTCCCGAAGAACAGAGCGGCTTTATGAAAGGGATGCTGATCGGTCTTGAGGATGATATCGACCCGGAGCTCTTCGATCAATTTTCACGGCTCGGACTTACGCATATCATCGCCATTTCCGGTTTAAACGTAGCGATTTTCCTTGCCTGCTTGATATGGGTCATGCGCGGTTGCGGTTTTACGCGTGAAACGTATTTACTTACGGCCATCGTTCTGATGCCTGTATATATTGCCGTGACGGGAGCGGCTCCTTCCATCGTGAGAGCGGGAATCATGGCCATGATCGGGTTATATGCGGCCTATCGGAACCGGTTGAAGGACGGGCTGCACATTGCGTTGATCGCCGGAGTTGGCATGCTGATGTGGAACCCTTATTATCTGGTGAACGTCAGCTTCCAGCTGTCTTATCTGGTGACGCTGGGGATCATTCTAGGTGTCCCGGCGATGAATAAGCTGCTTCCGAAGAAGCGGCCCAGGCTTCGCGATGCCGTCTCCATTACCGTGGTAGCGCAGCTCGTGTCGTTTCCGCTCACGATTTATTATTTCAGTCAGTTTTCGCTGCTTTCGTTCGCTGCTAATTTTTTTCTGGTTCCGGTGTTCAGTATGATCGTCATGCCGGTGGGAACGGCGGCGATGCTGCTGGCGTTTATTACTGCATTTCTCGCCAAACCGTTCGCTTGGATCGTGGAGCGGGTAAATGCGGTTCTGTTCTTTATGGTGGAGTGGTCCAGCCGCTTGGATGGGTTTCAGACCATTTGGCCAAGCCCCGAACCGGTTTGGATTCTGATGTATTATGGACTGTTGGCGCTGCTGGTCCTGATGCTGGTCGGGCAGCGTCTTCCTGAAGGGGCCGAGCCGCAGCCTATGCTGTATACCATGGCGGAGCAAAGAGGCAAGCTTCAGCTTCATCGGTGGACCCGATATGTGTTCCTACCGGCCGTGATCGTATGCTTTGCCGCCGTTTTGTGGACCGGCTATGATCCTAGGCGGGGGAAGCCGGAGGGCAAAGTGCATTTCCTCGACGTCGGTCAAGGAGACAGTATCTTAATCCAATATCCGGGCAGCGGAGGCTATCTGTTGATCGATGGCGGAGGGACCTTATCCTTTCGCAAGCCCGGCGAAGAATGGAGGCAGCGGAAGGATCCGTATGAAGTCGGCCGTAAGCTTCTCGTGCCGCTGCTCAAAAAACGCGGTGTTCAGACCATTGACGAGCTGATTCTAACTCATCAGGATGTCGACCATTTTGGAGGTCTACAGGCGGTTCTCGAGCAGATTCCTGTGAAGCGGCTGATTTTTAACGGGACGCTCAAACCGGTTCCCGGCGTGGAGAAGCTGTTCCAAACGGCGCTGGACCGCGGTACACAGCTTTTGGATGCGCGTGCCGGAGACAGGCTGGAGGCAGGTCCGGACACGGTGCTTCATTTTTTGTATCCGCTGCAGGAAGCTGACGGCTCGGGTCTGCGTTTGGAGCAGGACCAAAATCCCAGCTCCATCGTGTTTCTTATGGAGATGTCCGGAACGCGATGGCTGTTTGCGGGGGACATTGCTCAAGGGTCGGAACGAAAGCTGCTGGAAAGATGGGCGGCGACGGCGGCTGATGCAGCGGATTTGCTTAAAGCCCCGATCGATGTCTTAAAGGTGGCGCATCATGGGAGCAAGTCTTCTACCTCAGAGCTATGGCTGAGAGCATGGCGGCCCCGACATGCCGTGATTTCGGCAGGAGTCAATAATATGTATGGCCATCCGCATCCTTCCGTACTGGATCGTTTGACTGCGCATCGGGTCAGCGTTCACCGCACCGACCGTCACGGTGAGGTGCAGATGACCGTCCGCAACGGCCAAATTTATATGCGCACGAAATTGAAGGATTGAGATGCAGCACTGTGGGTTCATGGACTAGAGCCTAAATAGAGCATCAGTAAGATCTATTGACATATAAAAGCAAAGATGCTATTGTTTTATTTAAATTAATTCCTATAGGAATTATAAGGATTCGACCGGACAGCCGGAGACCAACGTTTTTCATGTTGAGTTTCCCGCTGTCTTTTTTTTTTCAAAATTCGGTTGAAAGAGGAGAGGCTTATGAATACTGAACCAAGACAAATGCATTTGGGTGCTTTTCTTTATTATGTCGGTCATCATATTGCAGCGTGGAGACATCCGGAGGCCGGCTCCTCGCGAATCCTGGATCTGAATTTTTATAGAGAGGTTGCCCAAACAGCGGAAAAGGGAAAGTTCGATATGATTTTCCTCGCCGACAATATCGTGCTCCCCAACGATACCGCTGTTTCCTATACGGCTTCTGTCAAGCCGGAGCCCATTACCTTGTTGTCCGCGCTTTCTGGTGTGACGGAATATATCGGATTGGCGGCTACCGTAACAACGACTTATACAGAGCCGTATCCTATTGCCCGAATGTTTGCGTCTTTGGATCACCTTAGCGGAGGACGCGCGGCTTGGAATGTGGTCACCTCCGCTTATTCCACCGAGGCTTATAACTTTGGCAAGGATAAACACCCGGATCACGGATTGCGGTACGAGCGGGCCAAGGAATACATTGATGTCGTCAAGGGTTTGTGGGACAGCTGGGAAGAGGGCTCATTAATCATCGATAAAGAATCGGGAATATTCGCCGACACCAGCAAAATTCATACGATCCATCATGAAGGCAGGTACTTTTCGGTCCGGGGTCCGCTTAATGTTTCCCGCACCCCGCAAGGCCGGCCCGTCATTATTCAGGCCGGCTCCTCTGAAGCGGGAATGCGGCTTGCCGCACAAACGGCGGAGGTCATTTTTACTGCGCAGCGCTCACTTGAAGACGCAAGGTCGTTTTATGCAAATGTGAAAAAACAATTGCATCTATACGGAAGATCGGCAAATGAAGTGAAAATTATGCCCGGAATTCTTCCTGTTATTGGTGCTACGCCTCAAGAGGCGAGGGCAAAGGAAGCTTATCTTCAGGAACTCGTTCATCCCATGGCGGGCGTAGGTCTGTTATCCGACCTTATGGATCATGATCTGTCGGTGTATCCGCTGGACGGACCGCTTCCTGAATTCGCTGAAACGAACGGAGGGAAGAGCAGATTTGATCTTTTACTCCAGATGGCTAAAAAAGAAAATTTGACTATAAGGGAGCTGAGCCTGCGAATAGCCGGAGCCCGCGGTCATCGCACCCTGGTGGGTACGCCCGGAATGATTGCGGATCAGTTGGAAGAATGGTTTGTCAACGATGCCGCTGACGGCTTCAATATCATGCCCCCTTATTTGCCCGGAGGATTGAATGAATTTGTGGATACGGTGATCCCTATCCTGCAAGAAAGAGGTTTATTCAGAAAGGAATATGCAGGACGATGGCTGCGAGACCACTTGGGACTCCCGATACCGCAAAATCAATTCAGTAAAACAGCGGTCCTGTAAGATTTATGAGAGGGGTGATTGCCTTGAGGGAAAAATCCATTCGAATTGAAAATGTCAACAAAACCTTTAAAACCGGCAAAGGCCCGCTGCCTGTATTGAAAAACGTGAATCTGGATATCGGCCAGGGGGAATTTATTGCTATTATCGGGCCGAGCGGATGCGGAAAAAGCACACTTTTGAAAATTATCGCCGGACTGGATAACGATCATATAGGCGCCGTATATCTGGGGGCGGAAAAAGTGAACAGCCCCAGCATGGAAAAGGGGTTTATATTTCAAGAGCATCGGCTTTTTCCTTGGTTGACAGTGGAGGAGAATATTGCGGCGAACTACTCTCTTCAAACGCCGGTGATCCGCAAAAAGGTTGTCGAGCTGTTGGAATTGACCCACCTCAAAGGCTTTGAAAAATCGTATCCCAAAGCTCTTTCCGGGGGGATGGCGCAGCGTGTTTCCATAGCCCGTGCTCTCCTCAGGGAGCCTCAGGTGCTGCTCTTGGATGAGCCTTTCGGCGCTTTGGACGCATTTACAAGATCCCATATGCAGGAAGCCATCCTCGAAATTTGGGAAAACAAAAAGACAACGATGATTTTCGTGACTCATGATATCGACGAAGCGGTATTTGTTTCCCAAAAAATTGTTATCATGGGAGCCAAACCGGGGATGATCCGTGATGTCATTCCAAATATGCTATCTTATCCTCGGACAAGAGCAAGCGAGTCTTTTCAACGCTTCCGCTTGAAGGTATTGCAGGAATTTGAAAAATGGGAAAGTGTTCCTTTGGTTGAAGGGGCAGGAATTTAATGCATGGGGGAAAAGACAATGAAGCTCAAGAAACGGATCTTATTTTTACTTTCATTTATCATCATGCTTTCTATTACGGGATGCGCAACAAAAACAAGCAACGAATTCGAAGAAAATATTACGGTAAATATCGGTTTTATTAAAACAGTCTCTCCAGCCTATCTGGCAAAAGAAAAAGGCTTTATCGAGCAGCAGTTCGCCAAAAAGGGAGCAAAGGTCAATTGGATTGAATTTCAAACCGGTCCTGAAGAATTCGAGGCCATGTCCGCCAATCACATTGATTTCCTGGCATGCGGCAATACCCCGGTCATTGTGGCTCAAGCCGCAGGTATCGATTTTAAAATCATTTCGTTATACAGTACAGGACTCAAAAACAATGTGGTATTGATTCCAAAAGACAGTCCGATGAAAAGCATTCAGGATTTAAAAGACAAAAAAATAGCGGTTGCCAAAGGCAGCACCTCTTACAATCTGATTTACCGGACGTTGGATCAGGCGGGGCTGAAGCCGTCCGATGTGAAATTAATTCAATTGGCGCCTTCCGAAGCGAAGTCTGCATTTGAGAACGGGAATGTGGATGCATGGGGGATTTGGGAACCGTTCATCAGTACGGAGATCGCCGCCGTCGGAGCTAAGATTCTGGTATCCGGTGAGGATCTGCGTATGCCGAGCCCGAATTTCGTCGTAACCAGCACCAAATTTGCCGGCGAGCATCCGGAACTCGTGAACCTTTATCTAAAAGCGCTGGATGAAGCCGTAGCTTGGCAGGAGAACCATCTTGGCGAGGCCGTAGACCTTTATGCTTCCGAGTTTAAGCTGGACAAAAGCATTGTAGAGAATATTGTGAAAAATACGGATTTCCGTAACGATCCGATGCCGGATGACTATATGAAAGAACACCAGATAACGGCGGACACGCTGTATCAGCTCGGCGGAATCAAAAATAAGGTTGAGGTGGCCAAGGTGATTGACAATACGTTTATTACCGGCGTGAAAAATAAATCTAAAACAAACTAGCGGGTGGTACAAATGAGAGCGATGAAGGCATTCCAATCTGTAAGTGCAGGAACAAATTCCAAAACAGAGCCGATTCATCATAAATCGGTCTCCGGCGGCAATCCGGGCAAACCCGGATCATGGAGTAAAAGTGTCGTCAGAGGACTTATGCTGCCTGTTCTTGTGGTGGTCCTATGGCAGCTCACCGCTTATTATGGACTGGTCTCCGGCACGCTTTTGCCGTCTCCCCTTCAAATTATAAAAGCATTCTGGGAATTATGGGTTTCCGGGGAATTGATCAGCCATCTGAACGTCAGCTTAACCCGTGCTTTCCTCGGCTTTCTGCTTGGCGGATCGTTGGGACTATTATTCGGAATCCTGGCCGGATTATTTCGGAAGGTTGAGGAGATGGTCGATCCGTCCGTGCAAATGCTAAGAACGATTCCTCATCTTGCCATCACTCCGCTTTTTATTCTTTGGTTCGGAATCGGAGAAACGTCGAAGGTGCTGCTTATTGCGCTAGGTGCTTTTTTTCCGCTTTATATCAACACCTTTACCGGGATCCGCGGGGTGGATAAAAAGCTGTTTGAAGTGGCCGAAGTGCTGGAATTTAATCAATGGAAGCTCATTTCAACATTAATCATCCCTGCGGCATTACCCCATATTTTGCTCGGCTTGCGGTTATCACTCGGCGTTTCATGGCTGGGGCTGGTCGTAGCGGAATTAATGGGATCAAGTGAAGGCGTTGGTTATATGATTAATGACGCAAGACAATTCTCCCAAACCGCCGTCGTCATCGCAGGCATTCTCATCTTTGCGTTTGTCGGTAAGCTCTCCGATTCCTTCGTCCGCTTTTTGGAGAAGAAAATGCTGAAGTGGCGGGATAGTTATTCGGGATAACGCATGGGCTAATAGGTTAGCAGAATAGGTGTGTGCCGCTCGAGCTGCAGCTCGAGCGCCTTTTTGTGTCTGGCTTCCCTAATGGAACCTTTATTGCGCAAATTCCATCATATCCCTATAGCGGGAAGAAATCGTATCGACCATGTCGTGAATGGGAACATGAAATTCATAGGATGTGGAATAAACCATACGCCCGTGCGTGCGGGAAAGTGAGCTCCCAACCGGATCATTTGGAAAGGCGGGCATCCCCTCCAGAGTAAAGGATGCGTGATGAAAATGAATGCCAGCACATTGAAATCAAAGTCCATGGAAATGAACGGCTGGTGACGACGGCCAGTATATTTGCAGGCATTCTGCTGATTCCGCTGCCGCTCCAGGAGGTCCTGCATTACAGCGCACTGAAGACGGGGCTTTTCCTTCTGCCTCAGGCGCTGGCGATGGGACTGGCTATGACGGTAGGTCTGAACGCTTTACCCTCCTTTCGGGTAGCCCGGGCGATGTCCATGAATCATGTCGTAGCGCAAATTACCGCCTCTGTGGCGGTTGTCTTATTTTCCATGTTTTTTGAAGCCAAAAGAAGCGTATATGCGCTGGTCATGCCCGCGCAGGAAGCAGGCGTATTGGCCGTGCAGCAATTATTTATGGGAATGGGCGTCATTGCGCTGCTCGTGGTGCCTGTCTCGATAAGATGGATGCACAACAAGCATCATGGGCAGCTGGGGACGGCTGCACCCGTGAAAAACGATTATTTCCGTTGGCTGAAAAAGCGTAAAGATAAAATCCGTCTTGAATAAACGTTCTGTTTTTGCTATGATCTTCATCTGTGCGGCATAGCCGCGGGTGGGTGAGGGATTATACAAAATAGAGGGTTACACTCCGATCGTTTCAAAGCCAGCATCCTGGTGCTGCTGGGAGCCGCGTCTTTCGGTATTTTGTCGACCTTTGTCAAGCTGGCTTATAGCTACGGATTTACGCCGGGCGAGGTAACGGGCAGCCAGGTATGGATCGGGCTGGTCGCGATGTGGCTGATCACTTTACCGTACTGGCGTAAAATAAAACAGATACCGGGGCGGTCAGTGTTTAATTACTGGGCTTACCGGTGTCTTCTATTATTATTCACTGCAGTCGCTGGATGCATCGTTTGCCGTGCTGCTGCTGTTTCAATTTACCTGGATGGGACTGCTGATGGATTGGCTTTTGCACGGCAAAAAGCCCGGGAGCTTTCAGGTTGCGGGAGTAGCGGTCATCCTCGCGGGCACGGTGCTCGCCTCCGGCTTATGGATGGGAACAACGAAGTCCATTCATTTGTCCGGAGTGGGACTCGGACTGCTTGCGGCGGCAAGCTACACGCTGTTCATTTATTTCAGCGGCAAGGTAGCCGTCGAGGTGCCGGCTCTGCTGAGAAGCTCATGGATGGTTACCGGAGCGGCTATTGTGGTTTCGCTTATTTATCCTCCCCAGTTTTTGTGGAACGGCTCGCTTGCTGAGGGGCTGTGGCTGTGGGGAGGCATTCTGGCCTTGTTCGGCATGGTCCTGCCTCCTTATTTATTTGCCAAAGGGGCACCGCGCCTCGATACAGGTATGGCGGCGATTCTCGGAGCCATAGAGCTTCCCGTCGTGATTGTCATCTCGGGCTTGCTGCTTGGAGAGCGGACGGGATGGGTACAGTGGCTCGGCATCGGTTTGATCCTTGCGGGTATTGTCCTGTCCGAACGTAAGAGCACTGCGAAACGGATGAAACCGGCAGTGAACAAGCTGTCGTGATGACAGACCGCTCTTCATTTGAAGGGCGGTCTTTCTATGTCTCTCTCTCCATTGTTCGTTATCGGACGAATCCGGTCTGTGAACGCCGCGTATGCCCGCGACACGTAAGCGTCCTTGCGCCGAATCAGTACGGTCCACACCCGGCCGTGCTTTTGCGGAATGGAGTGGCAGCGGATAAAGCCCTCCTCCGCTTTGCGCTGAACGATCGAACGGGGAAGCAGGGAGATGCCCAATCCGGCGGCTACGCAGCCGAGAATGGTTTCGAGCGTGCCGAATTCCAGAATTTTCACAGGCATAACGCCTTCCTCATGAAGCCACTGCTCCATTTTGGCCCGGTAGGAGCAGCCGGCGCGAAACGCCAATATCGTGCGAGAGCCCAGTTCTTTGGGGGAAGACAGTTTCGGGTGAGCGGAATCGGTAACGATCATAAGCTCTTCTTCGATGAAAGATTCCTGCAGGAGGTCGGGGTGATCTACGGGTCCGGCGACAAAAGCGCCGTCGAGCTCATAATCGAGCACCGCTTGAACAAGCTGTTCCGTCGGGCCGGTGACCAAGGACAGGTTCACTTCCGGGTACAAACGATGATAGGAGGCCAGCAGCTCGGGGAGACGTACCGCGGCTGTCGTTTCCATTGAACCGATGGACAATGAGCCTGTCGGTACAGTTCCGTCGGTCACGGCTCTGCGTGCTTCTTCCATCAAGCGCAGCATTTGGTCCGCATAGCTCTTAAGGGTTTTTCCTGCAGGGGTTAAGGTGATGCCGCGGTTATGACGATAAAAGAGCGGCGTTCCCAAGTCGTTTTCCAGCTGGCGGATTTTCGTGGTGATATTGGATTGCGCGTAGCCAAGCTGTTGGGCAGCCTTAGAGACGGTTCCGGCCACTGCCGCCGTTTGGAAAGCTTTGAGCATGTCGATATCCAACGTAGAGTCCCCCTTATTCTTGGTATCTTTATTTCAGATATAATATATCAATATTACATATTTTACATGATAGCAAGAAAGGATTATGATAAACAATAGCAAGCCGCTAAACATTGGAGACCGGAGGAGGGGCGGGCATGAACGCATCGGCAAAACGGCCGCTGGCGCTGTTAATCAGCGGTATATTGGCCCTATTTATCGCCATGGGCGTCGGCCGTTTCGCTTATACGCCTATTCTTCCGTATATGCTGGAACGGCAGTTTTTCGGAGAAGCCGGAGCGGGGGCGCTTGCATCGGCGAATTATGCGGGGTATTTGGCCGGAGCCGTTCTGACGGCATGGTTTTCGGGCAGCAAGCGTAGGCTCCGATGGCTCAAGCTCGCCCTCATTGTCAGTGTGCTGACCACCGCGCTGATGGGATTGACGACGCTCTATCCGCTATGGTTGGCGCTGCGGTTTATTTCCGGACTTGCCGGAGCGGCGGTATTCGTGTATGCATCCGGCATTGTGATGGACGGCCTTGCAGGTCTTCGGGGATTTGATAGCGCTTCCGGCGTATTCTACGGCGGAGTCGGAGCGGGGATCGCAGCTTCCGGACTTGCGGTTCCGCTTTTCGAGACATCCTTTGGCTGGCAGGGCATATGGCTGGGACTCGCGCTGCTCTGCGCCGTTCTGCTCATCGCAGGCTGGCGGGGGCTGCGGGAATATGGAGACCGCAAGCCGATTTCGCATGCAACCGGCTCCTCCGTGAAGGACGCGCCCCGTATGGATAAGCGAATGCTTCGCCTGCAGCTGGCCTATGGCTTGGAAGGACTGGGGTACATCGTGACGGGAACGTTCTTGGTCGCTTATGCCCAAAGTGTACCCGCGATGAAGGAGCTTTCCTCTTGGAGCTGGGTTCTGGCGGGAGCGGCGGCTGTCCCTTCCTGCTGGATATGGTCCAAGCTTCAGGAGCGCTGGGGACAAGAGCGGATGCTGTTCTTCTCGATGCTGCTTCAGGCTGTCGGGATTGTCTTGCCTGTGGTTTTCCCTACAGCGGCCGGGTTAGCCGTAGGGGCGATACTTTTTGGAGCCACGTTCATGGGAATTACGACGTTGGCGGTTTCATTGGCAAGGCATCTGGCGGTTCAAGATACCGGAAGAAGCATCGGACTTCTTACGGCCATCTATGGCGCAGGCCAAATGGCCGGTCCGACGGCCGCAGGCCTGCTCGCCGCTCTGACCGGGAGCTATCAATGGTCGCTTGCCGGAGCGGCCGCCATCGTTTTGCTGGGCGCTTGCATTATCATCATCCCTATTCACGCGAAAGGACGATCGACATGCCCTATGTAAACATTAAGATTACGAAAGAAAATGTAACGCCGGAGAAGAAAGCCGAGCTGATTCAAGGGGTAACCCAGCTGTTGGTGGATGTCCTTGGCAAAAATCCGCAAACGACCGTTGTCGTCATTGACGAAGTGGACACCGACAATTGGGGGATTGGCGGCGAGTCGGTCACGGTACGCAGAAAGCAAGGAAAGTAATCCATCCGGATTTCAGCAGCGCATCCGCGCTGTTGAAATCTTTTTTTGTTTTTCGGGCGGAACAAAAAATCGTTACATACGTATATTAATCAGAAAATTATGGCCATTGGATGTGTTTTTTCCGTCTATATACCTTAAAGGAAAAATTTGATATTCTTATAGAGTTCGAGACATGCTGCAACATTTTTGCGGTTCGGAACGTTTATAAGGTTGCAAGAGAGGGGGATCCCAGTGGTAGCGCCAGAACTAATAAAGGCTGCCCAATCGGGCGATCGCGACGCTCTAATTACCCTACTGCGAGATATTGAGAACCATGTTTACCGCACCGCTTATTACATTCTGGGCAATGAGCAGGATGCGTTAGACGCCGCACAGGAAGCGTTAATCCGAATCTATACGAAAATCAACTCCTACGAAGAAAAGGCTCAGTTTAAAACGTGGGTTCAGCGCATCGTGACGAATCTTTGCATCGATAAATTCCGTCGGGCCAAGCCGACGGTTTCGATTGAACAGCACGATCTGAGCTTTACCGACCATAAAACGGTGGAAGACGAAGTTATGTCATCGTATATCGCCCAGGACATCAGGGACGCGATCGACAAGCTGCCACAGCACCATCGATCGGTGGTCGTACTGAGATATTTGGAGGATTTCTCCTATAATGAAATAGCGGAATCGTTGGATTTGCCGATCAATACGGTGAAATCTTACTTGTTCAGAGCAAGGCAGCAGCTGCAAACGATTCTTGGGGAGTATAAAAAATCGGGCAAAGATACGGTTCGGGGATGAGCGACTAAAAATAGGGGATATACGACACCAAAGAAAGGTAGTGTACGGGGATGATGTGTCAAGAGGTGATCGAGCTGATGCAGAGATACCTAGATCGGGATCTCGATGAAACGGAGTATAACCGGATGCTGGGGCATCTGCAGCAATGTCCGGATTGCACCGAGCTGTTCGAGCGTCTTGTGAATTTGTCGCACGAGCTCGAGAGCTTGCCTAAGGTAACCCCACCCTTCAGTCTGGTGGACGCCATCATGCCGAAGCTGGAGCAGCTTGAAGCCGACGGACAGGTTCCGGGAGCAGTATGGTCTGCACAGACGGGAGAGGAAGGAGCGGCACTCCAGCTGGAGGAGCCGGCTGTACTGTCTCCAACAGAGCAGCTCAAATCCGGGAGCAAACGAAAAAACGTCAAGGAATGGTTTTCCTTTCCATTGTTTGGAGGCGTTGTTGCGGCCGGTCTTGTGTTCGGATTCTTTCTGTTCCAGCAGCAGCAAGCCGGACCGGACGCGGGCGGCATATGGCTTGGGCTGAACCAGCAACAAGCAAAGGATAGCGCCTCACAAAGTTCGAGCAGTGCACCGGCCAACAATTCGTCCGGCACGATGTCGGCTCAAGAACAATCAACGACGCCGGAGGTTTCAGATCATAACGGAATGAATACGACGAATCAAAACGGAGCGCCGGACGGAAACGAAGCGCCGAAAGAAACGGCTTCGGGAGAGGAGGAGCGCCGGATACCGGAGGTTTCTCACAATGGACTGAGCCAGACGCCAAAGGCGAGCGCACCCCAAGCGGTGACGCCTTCAGCCGCACAGGATCGCCATGAACCGGCGGCCAATCCCCAAGGGTCTCCGGTTTCACGGACTCAGCCTGATCCGGCTCCGACAGATCGCGCGGCAGGAGGCTCGCAGCCTCCTGCCGCAGAGCCTCCGGAGTCCGCCCAAGAGCCTTCGTTCGGTAGTTCCTCCATCACGGATCCCGCTGCGAACGACGGCAGCAAGGAGCCGCAAGGGGAGCCGGCTGTTCCTGGGCATCATCAGAACAAGGGCGGTCCTTCGATGGGAATTATGGGCATGCCGGAGGCAGAGGCGCCGCCGGTGCACCAGCTGACTTCCCCTGACGGGAAATATACCGCTTATATAGAGCAGGCTCGTGTGACGGTACGGACCAAGGACGGACAAGAGGCTTATGTCTCCAAATATTCTTGGGAGGATGCGGACCGGGTGGAGTTGGTCGAGTGGTCTGCAGATCATAAGCTGACGTATAGCGTAAAGATGCACGAGCAATCGAGATTGTTTGTCGTTTCACTTGCAGAGCAGACGGAGACGGAAACAAAAGCCGGCAAAAATTAAACATCGACTCTGGCATTTGATAGGGGAATGATTGGTTTTAAACCGGTTTTGCACACTTCTGACGGACTCTGCGTATACTAAGATATCCAGCAGCCCCATATGATTAACGATTCACGTCGTATGACCACCGGCCGCTAAGGGGTTTCTAGAGCCTTTCGGCGGTGTTTATATAGATGGGTTTCGGACAAAGGGATTAGGTCAGACCGTACCGGTTTTGACGTAATCCCTTTGTTGTTGGTATCATAAAGCGTATCTGATGAGACGCACAGGACGGGGATGGTGGATAACGGCGATGGATTACAAGACAGCGGTCAAACAAATAGATAAAGGGCAGTTCGCGCCGGTTTATGTATGTTACGGCTCAGAGAGCTACTTGATCCGGGAGTTGATCAACCGTTTGACGGACAAGCTGGCGCTGCCGGAGCATAAAGCGTTTGCCGTAGCCCGTTACGACCTGACGGAAACACCGGTGGAAGCCGTTATTGAGGAAGCCGAGACCCTTCCTTTTATGGTGCCCAGCAAGCTGGTTGTGGCTTCTAATGCACTTTTTTTGACAGGGGCCAAGGAGAGCGGCAAGGTTGAACACAAGCTGGACCGGTTAACCGATTATTTGAAGACGCCTGTTGAGTTCAGCGTGATTGTCTTTACGGTGGATGCGGATAAGCTCGATGAACGCAAAAAAATCGTCAAAGCCTTAAAGGAAGCGAATGCATTGATTCCTTGCACGATGCTTTCGGCCGACGAATTGATCCATTGGGTGAATCAGGAAGCGGACAAAGCGGGCATCAGCCTGGCTCCCGGCGTAGCGGAGCAGCTGATCCTGTATACGGGGACTGGCCTGCAGGCTCTGGCCAAAGAATTGGAGAAATGCGCCCTCTATATCGGTCGGGGCGGAACCGTCACCTCTGCTGATTTGGCGCAGCTTGTAACCAGAAGCATCGAACAAAATATTTTTCAGCTCATCGAGCATATTGTGCAGGTGGAGCTGGAGCAGGCGTTCACCCTGCTCAATGAGCTCTTGCGGCGCAAGGAAGAGCCGATCAAGATCGTCATGCTGATCGCCCGGCAGTTCCGGATCATGTTTCAAGTGAAGGATCTGCTGCAGCAGGGCTATTCCCAGCAGCAGATTGCCGGTCAGATCGGCCTGCATCCGTATGGGGTCAAAATTGCAGCGGGTCAAGCGGCGAAGTTTGAGCTGAAGCGGCTGGCTCATATTTTACAGCAGCTGGGGGATCTGGATTACCGGATGAAAAGCGGTAAGATCGATAAGGTGCTCGGACTGGAGATGTTTTTGCTGAAGCTGGCTTCTTGATTCACTGATGAACAAAGCTCCTGCCTTATGGCTTGGATAAACCAAAAAGACCATGTATCCGTAAAGGACACATGGTCTTTCTTTCGTTGCTCGGACTTAAGCCTGCGCGGAAAGAGCGTTAAGCTTTTTCGCTAAGCGGGACTTTTTGCGGGCAGCGGCATTTTTATGGATCAATCCTTTAGTCGCTGCTTTGTCCAGCTTCTTGCTGGCAGCGATCAGGGCAGCTTTAGCTGTTTCCACGTTGTTGCTTGCTGCAGCTGTTTCGAAAGATTTCACAGCAGTGCGAAGCGCGGATTTATGAGAGGCATTGCGCAGACGGCGCTTTTCGCTCACTTTCACACGTTTAATCGCGGATTTAATGTTTGGCATGACGTTCACCTCCTACTACAACTTGCAAAAAACAAATGTCAAAATCATCATTCGTAGACAACTCTAGATATTCTAACATGAGGCATTTTAAATTGCAATAGAAATGCAGGAGAGAGCTGTAAAACTTTTGCATAACGTTTACCGCTTTTTCACACTCTATACCATGAGAACAATAGGAAAGGGGACGAGTTTATGGATCTGGACTTAAGCGTCTACTCCGTCCGGACAGACCTGGCGCTGGAGGCGAACGAATTGGCTTCCCCCTCCGGTTCGTCCATACCGGGCGTCCATACGTCGAGCTTTGAGCAAGAAGGCATCCATGTCAGTCTGATCGATATTGCCTCCGAGGAAGGATCCCGCGCACTGGGGAAGCTGCCGGGTCATTATATTACGATTGAAGTGCCGGCGCTCCGGCAAAAAGACAGCGTTCTTCAGGATAGAGTGGCCACTGTCCTGGCTCAGGAATTCGAGAAATTTTTGCGAAAGTTGAATATTGGGCCCAATGCCAGCGTTCTTATTATCGGGCTCGGCAATTGGAATGTGACGCCGGATGCTTTGGGTCCGATGGTGGTTGAGAACGTCATGGTAACAAGGCATTACTTTGAACTGATGCCGGGTCAGGTGAGTCCCGGATACCGTCCCATCAGCGCAGTAGCGCCAGGGGTGCTTGGTACAACGGGGATTGAGACCAGCGAGATCGTGCAGGGAATCGTCGACCGGTCAAAGCCGGATCTGGTCATCGCCGTTGACGCGCTAGCCTCCCGTTCGCTCGAAAGGGTGAATACAACGATTCAAATTGCCGACACAGGCATTCATCCCGGTTCGGGCATCGGTAATAAACGCAAGGGACTTACGCTAGATACATTAGGTGTTCCTTGTATAGCGATCGGTGTGCCTACCGTCGTTTACGCTTCTACGATTGTAAATAATGCGTTCGATATGATGCATCACCATTTCCGGCAGCAAACCTCCAATACCGGACATATCCTCGGACTGCTCGACAATATGCAGGAGCAGGAGCGGCTGCAGCTCGTCAAGGAAGTGCTCAATCCGCTCGGACACGATCTGCTGGTCACGCCCAAAGATATCGACCAGTTCATTGAAGATATTGCCAATATTATCGCGAGCGGCTTGAACGCCGCCTTGCATGAAGCGGTGGATGTCGACAATGTAGCGGCCTATACACATTAATCGAGGCGGGAAAGCGCCTGAATGGCTCGGTAAAGAGTCGTTCAGGCGCTTTTTTTGTCGGACGGACGGGTGCATTCTCCTTCTTTTGATCGGGTCTATTATTTTCAGGTTCTATCGATTTGCTCTTCTTCATAGAGTTGATAGTAGACCAGCCAAGAGTCGAACATGCGGGCGGCTTCCGAGTGACCGCCGCCGCACCTGCAGAACCTGAAGTGGAAGAAGGAGGAATGGCAATGAAATGGCCGGCGATTACGGTGAACTTAAGCAAAATTCGAAAAGCAAAACAATCCATCGACGTGTATATGCGGACCCTAACCGTTTTGATGACGGGATGCCTGTTGTTTTTTATAGCGCTGGGGCTATTCGGATACGTGCACTCCAAAATCAGGAATACGGAGCCGTCTTCTTCCATGAAGGGGCTTGCGGCTTCGGTGTCGAGCCGTTTTTTTACGGATATGATGGGCATGGAGATTCCCCATTTACCGTCGGACGGGAAGACGTTTACGTTCTCGCAATCCAACGTATCGAGCTTTTTGTTTTCGCTTGTGACCGATCTGAACCCGCATGACCCGAAGACGCTGATCGCCAGAGAGGTGCCGGGGATGGGGCAGGATCGGACCGTTTTGCTGAGCAAAGGGGCAGGGGAGGCGGATTCCCCTATGGATTTCGGACCGAAATCCGGGGTGTTTGAGAGAGAGGATTTGGGCGAGGCCGGCTCCATCACGGCGAACCCGGGCGCAGCGGCGGCAGGTCCGGTTCAAGGTCCTGAATATCCGCTTCCGGCCGCGCAGCCTCCAAAGACGGCAGGCAAAAATGTCGCTTTTATTTATCAGTCCCACAATCAGGAGTCCTATTTGCCGGAGCTTGAGGGAGTGAAGGATCCGGACAAGGCCTACGATCCAAAGAAAAACGTGACGCTTGTTGGCCGCAGGCTTGCAGAAAAGCTGGAAAAGGAAGGCATCGGAGCCGTTCATTCCGACAAAAACTATCCGGCGATCGAGCCGAGCTTCAATTACTACTATTCTTACAGATACTCTCTTAAAACGCTGCAGGAAGCTTCGGCCGGTCATCCGGATTTGAAATATTATTTCGATCTTCACCGCGATTCCCAGCGGCGCGACAAAACGACGGCCACCATTAACGGTCAAACGTATGCGCAGGTGTATTTTATCATCGGGGGCAAAAATCCGAACTGGAAGCAAAATTATGAATTTGCTCAGCAGATCGATCAGGTGCTGGAGGCCAAATATCCGGGGATTTCCAAGGGGATTCATGCCAAATCCGGAGAAGGCAACGGCGTTTATAACCAGAATTTCTCGCCGAACAATGTGTTGATTGAGATCGGCGGGGTAGACAATACGCTGGAGGAGTGCTATCGCACCGCGGACGCGCTTGCGGCTGCCATCTCCCAGGTCATCCTGAATGCGGAAAAGGTGGATGCGGCCCCTGCGCCTGCACCGGCGGAAGCGAAGAAACAAAGCTGAGCCGATGATACGGCCAACACCCTTTATGAAAGGAGAGGAAGCGTGTGAGAGGCAATGCATTCGTAAAGTACAGCTCCTTGGGGCTTGCCATGGCGTTCTGCATTTTCTTCGGCGTGTCGCTCGCCACACAGGGAACAGAGAGGATTCACGGGCCGCTGGCCAAAGCGCAGGCGGACGGCGCACCCGCGCCGCGTGCTTACAGCTCGGCTCCTGCCGACAAGCCGGCGGCGGCAGGCGGCAGTGCAGCTGCGGCCAAACCGCCCCCGGCAGCCAAACCGAAAACGCCGCCGTCCGCCGAGCCGACAGCCGACACCGGAATCAATCGTGTGGGCAACAAGGCGGGGGAGCTGCTGCAGATTGCGGCGCATCACGGGATTCGCGCTTTCGTCTCCTTGATCGAAGCTCTGTTGAAGTGACAGGCCTCCATTGAAGCATTCCTCCACAACTGCTATAATGAGAAGTATTGTAAATTTGCAGGTTAGTGAGGTTTAGCTGCCGATGGATATCCGAGCCAGACAGAAGAAAATCAGAAATTTTAGCATTATCGCCCATATTGACCATGGAAAATCAACGCTGGCTGACCGGATTCTCGAATTTACCGGCGCGCTGTCGTCGCGTGAAATGCAGGATCAGGTGCTTGACCAGATGGAATTGGAACGGGAACGGGGGATCACAATCAAGCTGCAGGCCGTCAGGCTTAATTACCGTGCCGATGACGGCGAAGAATATATATTGAACCTGATCGATACTCCGGGACACGTCGACTTTACGTATGAGGTGTCCCGCAGCCTCGCCGCTTGCGAAGGCGCGCTGCTTGTGGTTGACGCGGCTCAGGGCATCGAGGCGCAGACGCTGGCCAATGTGTATCTGGCCTTGGACAACAATCTGGAAATTCTGCCCGTCATTAACAAAATCGATTTGCCAAGCGCAGACCCGGACCGGGTGAAGCAGGAGGTCGAGGACGTCATCGGACTTGATGCCAGCGAAGCGGTGCTTGCATCGGCGAAGGCGGGCATCGGGATTAAAGAAATTTTGGAGCAGGTGGTTCAGAAGGTGCCGGCTCCGGCGGGAGATCCCGACCAACCGCTGAAGGCGCTCATTTTCGACTCGCACTACGATCCGTACAAAGGCGTTATCGTTTACGTCCGGGTTGTTGACGGATCGATCCGTTCAGGCTCGAAAATCAAGTTTATGGCGACGGACAAATCGTTCGAAGTCATCGAGGTAGGAGCGTTCAAGCCGCGGATGGGCACGGTCGATTCGCTGGAAGTCGGTGATGTGGGCTTCATCGTGGCGGGGATTAAGAACGTCGGCGATACCCGTGTCGGTGACACGGTTACCGACGCCAAGAACCCGACTCCGGAACCGCTCCCGGGCTACCGCAAAATCAACCCTATGGTATTCTGCGGCCTGTATCCGATTGAAACCAGCGATTACAACGATCTGCGCGAAGCGCTCGAGAAGCTGCAACTCAACGACGCATCGCTTACCTTTGAGCCGGAGACATCAACCGCTCTCGGATTTGGATTCCGCTGCGGCTTTCTGGGGCTTCTTCATATGGAGATCATTCAGGAGCGCATCGAACGGGAGTTTAACATCCCGCTTATTACCACGGCGCCGAGCGTGGTATTCCGCGTAACGCAGACCGACGGTACGGTGCTGAACATCGAGAATCCGTCGCTGTTCCCGGAAGTCGGCAAAATCGACTTTGTCGAGGAGCCGTTCGTGAAGGCGTCGATCATCGTCCCTAACGACTACGTCGGAGCGATTATGGAGCTTTGCCAATCCAAGCGCGGCGAATATATCAATATGGAATATCTCGATACGACGCGGGTCACGTTAACCTACGATATTCCGCTGTCGGAAATCGTATACGACTTCTTTGATCAATTAAAATCGAGCACCAAGGGCTATGCATCCTTTGACTATGAGCTTTCGGGCTACAAGCGTTCCAATCTGGTCAAAATGGATATCCTGCTGAACGGAGAGCAGGTGGACGCCTTCTCCTTCATCGTTCACCGCGACCGCGCATACAACCGCGGACGTATCATTTGTGAAAAGCTCAGGGAGATCATTCCGCGCCAAATGTTCGAGGTGCCGATTCAGGCGACAATCGGACAGAAGGTCATTGCCCGTGAAACGGTCAAAGCGATGCGCAAAAACGTTCTTGCCAAATGCTATGGAGGCGATATTTCCCGTAAACGGAAGCTGCTGGAGAAGCAGAAGGAAGGGAAAAAGCGCATGAAGCAGGTCGGCACCGTAGAAGTGCCGCAGGAAGCGTTCATGGCGGTGCTGAAGATCGACGATAATTAAACTTAACATAGGCGGGCAGGTGCTGATGGAGGCTATCGCGGCTTCAAGCAGGCACCTGCTTTTGCCATTCGAGGGATGGTGAATCAAATGATGCAGCAAACACAAACGCCGAAAGCGGTGTATCTTCATATCCCGTTTTGTACGAATAAATGTCATTACTGCGATTTTAACTCGTATATACTCAAGGGTCAGCCTGTCATGGATTATTTGGACGCATTGGAGCGTGAGATGGAGCAGACCGTGAAGGCCATGCCGCCGGGCGAGATCGAAACGATTTTTGTGGGCGGAGGAACGCCGACGGTGCTGACGCCGGAGCAGATGGAAAGCTTCTTGCTCCGGGTACGGACCTATTTCCCGCTGTGGTCGCCGCAGCTGGAGTTCACCATGGAAGCGAACCCGGGCACGACGGATCCCGATAAGCTTCAAGCCATGAAAGAGGGCGGCATCAACCGGATCAGCTTTGGCGTGCAGTCGTTCGACAACGGTTTGCTGGAGCGCATCGGGCGGATTCATAATACGGATGACGTCTATCGAAGCCTGGAGAATGCGAGAGCGATCGGTTTTACCAATCTGTCCATCGATCTGATGTTCGGACTGCCGAAGCAGACGCGGGAAGTCATGGAGGACACGCTTCGTAAAGCTTTGGCGCTGGAGCTGAATCATTATTCGATTTACAGCTTAAAGGTGGAAGAAAATACGCTGTTCCACGCCTTATATGAACGGGGGGAGCTGCCGCTGCCCGAGGAAGAAGAGGAAGTGGCCATGTTTGCGCTCATTATGGAGCGGTTAATGTCCGCCGGGTACGGTCAATATGAAATCAGCAATTTCGCAAAGCCCGGGTACGAGAGCCGTCATAATTCGATGTACTGGCGTAATCAAAGCTATTACGGACTTGGGGCGGGAGCGCACGGATATGTCCGCGGTCTGCGCCATGTCAATATTAAAGGGGTTCAGCCGTATATCGATGCGACCCGAAAGGGACGTCCGCTGTTGGAATCCAATGAGGTAAGTGAAGAGGAAGCCATGGAAGATTTTATGATGGTCGGGCTTCGGCTGCTTCGGGGCGTAAGGAAGGCGGATTTTACCGAGCAATTTGGCAGAAGGCTGGAGGACGTGTTCGGCGAGGTGCTGGACCGGCTTTGCGGACAAGGGCTGCTTGAGGCTCTGCCGGAAGGCTATAAGCTGTCCGCGCGCGGGATATGGCTGGGAAATGAAGTGTTCGGAGAATTTCTGGGAGCCGTCGGGCTAAAAAAGAGTTGAATAATTTATGCGTTATGTTGTATATTTATTCATATCATTTCATAGCATTTTTTACTAGACGATGGGTGGGATCCCGATGAAAATGACCGTGACCTGCAGAAAAGCGACGGAACAAGATATAGATACGCTCTACGATATTATTCAAGGGTATGCCGAGCAAGGGATTATGCTTCCACGCTCCAAAGAGACGCTCGCAGCGCAGATCGATACGTTCGTTGTGGCCGAGATCGACGGCGCGCTGGTCGGCTGCGGTTCGCTGACCAGGCTAGGACAGGACTTGGTAGAGATCCGGTCACTTGGCGTGACGAGCGGATATAAGGGCCAGGGGATCGGCAAAGCGCTTGTCGATTTTCTGGTGAAAGAAGCAAAGGATCAGGGCATTCCCAAGGTGATGGCACTGACTTACGAAGTGGCGTTCTTTCAGAAAAACGGCTTCACCGTTGTGGAAAAGGAGATCTTCCCGGAGAAGGTCTGGCGCGATTGCATTCATTGTAAAAAGCAGCATTGCTGCGACGAGATCGCTGTTTTGAAACGGTTGGAGACGACTTGACACAGACCCTTTGGGTCTGTTATTTTTGTATTAGATTAGCACTCGATCGAATGGAGTGCTAACGAAAGGTGGGATGAATGTGCTAACCGAACGTCAACGTCAGATTTTAAGCGCCATCGTAGATGATTATATTCGTTCAGCAGAGCCGATCGGCTCCCGCAGTATATCCAAGCGCGGCAATGTGGGATTCAGCCCTGCCACCATCCGCAACGAAATGTCAGACCTGGAGGATATGGGCTTTCTGGAGCAGCCACATACATCGGCAGGCCGGATTCCCTCCCATAAGGGTTACCGATATTATGTCGATCATTTAATGACTTACGGCGATCTGGCACACCATGAAGTGGATGTGCTTAAGTGTTTTTTCGCCGATAAAATGCAGGAGATGGAACGGGTCGTTCAGCAGTCAGCCATGATTTTGTCTCAGCTCACCAATTATACTTCCATCGTGCTCGGTCCGGAGATGATAAGCACGACGATGAAGCATCTGCAGATCGTCCCTCTGAATGAACGGACGGCTGTGGCGATCATTGTCACCAACACCGGCCAGGTGGAGAACAAAACGGTAACGATCCCCGAGGGCATTCCGATGGGCGAGATCGAGAAGTTCGTTAACCTTTTGAATGCACGATTGAAAAACGTCCCGCTGCTTCATTTTAAATCGAAGCTGTATACGGAGATCGCAGCGGAGATGAGCAGCTTTATTTCCGGTTATGAGGAGCTTTTGGTTATGCTCGATACCGTTATGAACCGCGGTGAAGAAGAACGCGTGTTTTTGGGCGGGACGACGAACATGCTTAATCAACCGGAATTCAAAGATGTCGGTAAAGTAAAAAATATTCTCGACCTTCTCGCAGAAACACCGAAGCTGGTACAGCTTTTTTCCGGAACGGAGGATACGAAAGACGGAATTCAAGTGCGGATCGGCAGCGAGAACAAGCTTGAAGCGATGAATGACTGCAGCTTGATTACCGCATCGTACTCTGTAGACGGTCAGCTGCTGGGAACAATCGGCATTCTCGGGCCGACACGGATGGATTACGCCAGAGTGATACATCTGCTGGATTATTTGTCCAAAGATTTGACGGAGCACATGGGGCGTTGGTATAAATGAACCAGATCAACAACGGAAGCCAGGATGGCGAAGAAACTTATGCCACACTGAGAAACAATGCAAATGCGATCCGGGCGATCTGTTCGGCAGTGGAAGGGACGCTTGGCCCCAAGGGGCTCGATACCATGCTTGTAGGCTCTCATGGAGAGGTCATCATTACCAACGACGGCGTCACCATCCTGGAGAGGATGGACGTTACCCATCCTGCGGCAAGACTGCTTATCCAGGTGGCCCGATCCCAGCAGGATCAGGTGGGAGACGGCACCACCACCTCTACGGTGCTCGCGGGAGCGCTGGTGGCCGAAGGCGTTGCCCAGATCACACGCGGTGTTCCGGTGGCCAAGGTTGTGCGCGGGGTGCAAGAAGGCATCGCATTCGCTTTGCGTGCGCTGGCTCATCGCTCGCGGCCTATCGAGGGGCTGGATGATCCTTTGCTGTATCGGATTGCATTTATTGCAGGGCGTGAGCATGCCGATTTGGCCGGGCTCGTGATCGAAGGCGCAAAGCGGCTCGGGCTGCATAAGCTTAGAGAGGAGCATTTCCGCTTTTCAGACGTCGTCTTGTCCCATGGCAAGGCAGCGGGTGAGGTATGGCCGGGTCTGCTTATCCAGAAGAGGCCTGCCAATGCACAGCTGGAGTTTCCTCCGAAGCCGGCTCATGTCCTGCTGCTTCAGGATGCGTTCGAACCGGAAACCGTTGATGAGGAAGCATTGACGACGGACGCCGGTTTCCGCAAGCAGCTGCAGCTTCGTGAGCAGTTCCGCGAGGTGCTTGACAAACTGGTTGAGCTGCGAATAGGCTTTATCGTCTCGGAACGTGGGATTGATCCGGAGGCGGAGCAGTTCTGTACCGATCACGGCATCATGGCGCTGCAGCGCCTGCCGAGGGCGGAGCTTAGGCGCATCGCGGAATATACGGGAGCCAGGCCGCTACGCCGCAGCGGACTGCGCAAGCCTGCTTCCGAACTGGCGAGCTATCTCGGATACGCCGGTCATGTAGCCTATGACGATAGGCTGGAGCTCGTCCGTATGTCCGAGGGTCAAGGCCGTCCACAAGTATCGATCGTCGTCGGTGCCAGCACAAGCGAGGTTGTGGGAGAACGGCTGCGCATTGCCCGTGACGCGGCTGCCAGCGTGCAGGCAGCGCTTAGAAGTGGCTGTTTGCCCGGAGGTGGGGCAGCCGAGATGGCTGCTGCACACGAGCTCGAACGGTACCGCGAGACGGTGCAGGGTATGGAAGGCTTCGGGATAGCAGCCGTTGTACAAGCGCTGCGAAAGCCGATGGCGCAAATCGTGGTGAACGCAGGCTACAATCCGCTTGAAAAGGTGGAAGAAGCCAAAGCCGCGCAAATTGCCGCCGGAAGCGACAGCCTTGGCATTGATTGTGATACGGGAGCTGTGAAGGATATGCTGGAGCTTGGCGTGGTCGATCCGGCCGAAGTGAAGCTGCATGCGCTGCAAGCGGCAGGAGAAGTGGCATCCGCTGTACTGCGCATACACACGGTGATCAAAATGCGGGATCCGCGTTCCGAGGAGTGAACGCTGCCATAGG
This sequence comes from Paenibacillus sp. F024, assembly GCF_057814255.1. Taxonomy (NCBI): domain Bacteria; kingdom Bacillati; phylum Bacillota; class Bacilli; order Caryophanales; family Paenibacillaceae; genus Paenibacillus; species Paenibacillus sp. F024. Next base: position 691,537 of record NZ_JBVASZ010000001.1, on the reverse strand, counting down.
GTTGTGTTCACCGATACGGAATGGTTACAATATATAAATAGAGATAAAGGCCGGTGTACTCCGAATCAACGGAAGGCCGGGCTGATTCGGTTAAGGAGGTGACAGACATTGAACACGGAACAACAAGCGGACGAAAGCCAAAAAGCAGGCGAACAACCGGAGCAAGAGGCGAACGCTACATATGAAGCCGCAGCTCATAGCGATACGAATGCTGCCGAGGCCGGAGACGGCAAACAACAGGCGCAGGCAGCGGATGCTTCCGAATCCCAAGATGCTGTCAGTCAGGAGCTTGTGGAGCTTAGGAAGCAGGTGGAGGATCATCAGCAGAGATTCTTAAGAGCTCAAGCTGACTTTGATAACTACAGACGGCGTACGATGAAGGAAAAGGAAGATTTTGCGAAGTACGCTTCTTTAAAACTCATCGAGCAGCTGCTCCCCGTTGTGGATAATTTCGAACGGGCGCTCGCCGCAAGCAAAGATAACAAAGATTACGACGCTCTGGCCAAGGGCATTGATATGATTTTCCGTCAATTGGACGGAGTGCTTACAAATGAAGGCTTGAAGCCGATGGAAACGGTTGGCACGCCTTTTAATCCGGAATACCATCAGGCGATCATGCAGGTGGAGTCGGAGGAGCACGAGGAAGGCATCGTAGTGGAAGAGGTACAGAAGGGCTATTTGCTCAAGGATAAGGTTCTGCGCCCGGCCATGGTCAAGGTGAGCTCATAAGTTTTTTACATCATTGCACACGAAGCAAACGAATTTAAGGGAGGCATTCCTCATGAGTAAAGTAATTGGTATCGACCTTGGGACAACAAACTCCTGCGTTGCCGTTATGGAAGGCGGCGAGGCGGTCGTTATCCCTAACGCGGAAGGTAACCGCACGACTCCTTCCGTAGTGGGTTTCAAAAAGGACGGAGAGCGTATCGTCGGTGAGACGGCAAAGCGTCAAGCGATCACGAATCCTGACCGCACGGTCATCTCCATTAAACGTCATATGGGTACGAACCATAAAGAGAAAATCGACGACAAAGAATATTCGCCGCAAGAAATTTCGGCTATGATTCTTCAGAAGCTGAAAGCCGATGCGGAAGCGTATCTGGGTCAAACGGTAACCCAAGCGGTCATTACCGTACCTGCCTATTTTAACGACAGTCAGCGTCAAGCGACGAAGGATGCCGGTAAAATCGCGGGTCTTGAAGTGCTCCGGATCGTAAACGAACCGACGGCGGCCGCTTTGGCTTACGGTCTTGAGAAATCCGAGGATCAAACCATTCTCGTATACGACCTCGGCGGCGGTACATTCGACGTTTCCATCCTGGAGCTTGGCGACGGCTTCTTCGAAGTCAAAGCCACCAGCGGGGACAACCGTCTAGGCGGAGACGATTTTGACCAAGTCATTATCGACTATCTCGTTTCCGAGTTCAAAAAAGAGCACGGTATCGACCTGAGCAAGGATAAAGCAGCGGTTCAACGTCTGAAAGACGCAGCGGAGAAAGCAAAGAAAGAGCTGTCCGGCGTATTGACGACAACGATCTCCCTGCCGTTTATTACGGTAGTGGACGGCGTGCCGCAGCACTTGGAGGTCAACCTGACCCGTGCCAAGTTCGAAGAGCTTTCCGCTCCTTTGGTGGAAAGAACCATGGGACCTACCCGTCAAGCTTTGAGCGATTCCGGACTTTCTCCGGATAAAATCGATAAAGTGGTGCTTGTCGGCGGTTCTTCCCGGATTCCTGCCGTACAGGAAGCTGTTAAACGCCTGATCGGCAAAGAGCCTCACAAAGGCGTAAACCCTGATGAAGTGGTAGCCCTCGGTGCTGCCGTTCAAGCGGGCGTACTGACAGGAGACGTAAAAGACGTCGTATTGCTCGACGTAACACCTCTTTCCCTTGGTATTGAAACCGCAGGCGGCGTATTTACCAAAATGATCGATCGCAATACGACGATTCCAACAACCAAATCGCAAGTGTTCACCACTTACGGCGACAACCAGCCAAGCGTTGAGATTCACGTGCTTCAAGGGGAGCGTTCGATGGCTGCGGACAACAAAACGCTGGGCCGCTTTATTCTGGGAGACATTCCTCCTGCCCCGCGCGGCATTCCGCAAATCGAAGTTACCTTTGACATTGACGCCAACGGAATTGTTAACGTGTCTGCTCTCGACAAAGGCACAGGAAAAAGCCAAAAAATTACGATTACTTCCTCCAGCGGCTTGTCCGACGAAGAGGTTGAGCGCATGATGAAAGACGCCGAGGCTCACGCTGAAGAGGACCGCAAGCGTAAGGAGCTTGTGGAAGCCCGCAACCAGGCGGATCAGCTCGTATACTCCGTCGATAAGACGATCAAGGATTTGGGCGACAAGGTTGACCAAGCCGAAATCGATAAAGCCAATGAAGCGAAAGAAAAATTGAAAAAAGCGCTCGAAGGCAACGACCTGGATGAAATCAAAGCAGCCAGCGATGAGCTTACCCAAGTGGTCCAACAGCTGTCCGTGAAGCTGTATGAACAAGCTCAGCAAGCTCAAGCTGGTGCAGAGGATGCGCCAGGCGCCTCCAAGGGTAAAGACAATGTAGTGGATGCCGACTATGAAGTAGTCGACGACAAGAAGTAATAACCCGTTAGACACGCAGGGAGTCAAAGTCGGCAGGTCCGGCTTTGACTTTCCGTTTGTCGCCCGGGAGTAGGAGTGGAACGATGAGCAAACGCGATTACTATGAAGTGCTCGGGGTCGGTAAGGACGCTTCTCCGGAAGACATCAAGAAAGCTTACCGCAAGCTGGCGCGCCAATATCACCCGGATGTCAATAAGGAGCCTGACGCGGAATCGAAGTTCAAAGAAGCGAAGGAAGCTTATGATGTTCTGAGCGACGATCAAAAGAAAGCGCAGTACGACCGATTCGGCCACGTTGACCCGAACCAGGGCATGGGCGGCGGCGGATTTGGCGGGCAGGATTTCGGCGGCTTCGGCGATATCTTCGATATGTTCTTCGGGGGCGGTCAGCGTCGGAACCCGAACGCTCCGCAGCGGGGGAACGACTTGCAGTATACGCTGACCATCGAGTTTAAGGAAGCGGTATTCGGCAAAAAAACCGACATTCATATTCCGCGGACCGAGACTTGCGAGACTTGCGACGGCAGTGGGGCAAAGCCGGGAACGAAGCCGCAAACGTGCGGTGTCTGTCATGGCTCCGGCCAACAGGAAGTCGTACAAAATACGGCGTTCGGCCGCATCGTCAACCGCCGTGTCTGCTCGGCCTGCCAAGGACAAGGTAAGATTATCAAGGAAAAATGCAGTACCTGTCATGGTTCGGGAAAGATCAAGAAGCAGCGTACGATCAATTTGAACATTCCGGCCGGGGTGGACGACGGAGCGCAGCTTCGCGTTACCGGCGAAGGGGAAGCAGGAACACGCGGAGGTCCTTCAGGGGATTTATATGTCGTTATCCGGGTGAAGCCTCATGAATTTTTCGAGCGCGAGGGTGACGATATCTACTGTGAAGTGCCGCTGACGTTTGCGCAGGCGGCGCTAGGGGATGAAATCGAAATTCCAACCTTAACCGAGAAGGTGAAGCTGAAAATTCCTGCCGGCACCCAAACGGATACGTATTTCCGTCTCAAAGGCAAAGGAGTTCCGAGACTTCGCGGCTATGGACAAGGCGATCAGCATGTCAAGGTCGTTGTGGTCACGCCGACGAATTTGAATGATGAACAAAGGGAGCTGCTGCGTGAATTCTCGCAGCTCTCCGGAGAGCATACGCATGAACAGCAGCAGTCGATTTTCGAACGGATGAAAAAAGCCTTTTTAGGTGATTGACGGATACGGCAGGCTTTCCGCTGGAGCGGATTGCCTGCCGTTTTTTTGTATATTTGAGCTTGCGGGGGCTGAAACTAGTTTCAATGTGTCAAGCCTTTATCGACTATTGGACAGGAGGTTAATCGCATGAAAGCAAAGAAAAATGCGCAAAATGAACTCCCCGCAGCCAAAAACGAGGACATTGAATTTTCCCGTGAGCTGGCCGATGCCGATGATCTGGAGGCAGCTCGCCGCGCCGAGGCCGCCGATGCGCGCCAGGAAGGGAAACGAGGGTAAGGCGATGGCGGAAAAAAGCATACTGGCTTATTTTAAATCGCCGGAGGAAGCGGAAGGGGTCGCTTCCAAGCTGAGAGCGCTGCGGGCTATCGACGTGTCGGTTGACCGTTTTGGCAAATATCCCGGAGATGGTGTGGATCACGTCATGAACCCGATCACAAGCGATTTTCCGGGGATAGGCTACTTAACGCAAAGCGGCGATTTCGACAGCCGCGACGCGGCTGTGCTGGCTGCGGCAGACGTGGATGCCAGCGGCATGGCGGGAGGCGCGGAATCGGGACCGACCGGCCGTGATATTGTACTGGCGGCTGTTGTAGACGAAAAGGTATATGAACAGGCTCTTCGCGTTGTACATGATGGAGGAGGCACGCCTTAGGCTCACTCAAAATCCGGCATCCGGACAGGATGCCGGATTTTATATATAAAGTTTTACCGTTATGATGAATTGTTGTACAATAGGCATAATGTGCTTTTTTACTGAATGGAGGCTGGATAAGTTAATGCGATGGCATGAAGTGACGGTTTATACAACCGAAGAAGCGATCGAAATGATCTCGAATTTTATACATGAGCTGGGAGCCGGCGGGGTATCGATTGAAGAGTCGGGTACGCTCAACAAGCAGAGGGATACGTCGCTCGGACAATGGTACGAGCTTCCGTTAAACGATATTCCTGAAGGGCGTGCTGTCATCAAGGGATATTTCTCCGAGGGCACCGATATGGAGAGCATCCTCCGGGAGCTGAAGCTTTCTGTAGAAATGCTGAGCAGCTACGATATTGATACAGGCGAACCTACATATGAATTAAAGGACGTGGACGATGAAGATTGGGCGAACGCGTGGAAGCAGTACTTTAAACCACTTCGCATTACCGATCGTCTGACCATTAAGCCGACGTGGGAGGATTATACTTCCGGGCCTGACGAGTTGATTCTGGAGCTTGATCCCGGTATGGCGTTCGGGACGGGAACGCATGCCACGACGGCGCTTTGCTTGAAAACGCTGGAGGGGGTCATTCAAGGCGGGGAAGATGTGATTGACGTAGGGACAGGCTCCGGCATACTGGCGATTGCCGCGGCGAAGCTGGGAGCGGGCCGGGTGCTTGCGCTCGATTTGGATCCTGTCTCTGTATCCAGCGCAACGGAGAACGCCAAGCTGAACGGCCTGGATCGGCAGATTACGGTGAAGCTGAGCGATCTGCTGCAGGTCATCAATGAGAACCGCGCGGGCGGAGCTGCCGAAAGCGGGCTTGGTGTAAAGCTGCCTGTACAGGTCGTTGTGGCGAACATTTTGGCGGAAATTATTCTGATGTTTGTCGACGACGTATATGAAGTGCTGGAATCGGGCGGCACGTACATCGTATCCGGTATTATTAAAGCGAAGCAGGCAGCCGTGGAAGAGGCCCTGACCGCTGCCGGATTTGTAATGGCAGAGCGTCATGAGGAGCAGGACTGGGTCGTGCTCGTCGCCAGAAAGCCGTAGGTGAAAAAGGATGGACTGGAGTTCGTTCCTGGCTTTCCGGATCGAGCAGATGCCCTTCGTGTTTTTGGTGCTGCTGATCGCTTTTACCGTGCATGAATTTTCTCATGCTTATTTTGCCGACAGGTTCGGTGACCCGACTCCTCGGGCCATGGGGCGGCTAACGTTCAATCCGCGCGTGCATATAGATTGGCTTGGCATGATTCTTTTTCTCCTTGTAGGGATTGGATGGGCCAAGCCGGTGCTCGTGAACCGGAGTCACTTTACATATCCGAGAAGAATGGGCATCATCGTATCTTTTGCCGGACCCTTCAGCAACCTGGTGCTCGGATTTATCAGCTTGATCATCCTGTACACCGTGCATCATTTTAATCTGTTGGCCGGGATGTCATCGGGCATCAGTATGGCGGTCAATCTCTTTTTGACGCTGATGGTCACGCAAAACGTGTTTTTGTTCATTCTGAACCTGATTCCTTTTCCGCCGCTGGATGGATACCGCATTCTGGAGGATCTGCTGCCGCGCCGTATTTTGGTGAAAGTAAAGCCGTATGAGCAGTGGCTGTTCTTCGCCATTCTGCTGATGTTCTTCATTGAACCGCTTCGCAGGGTGACGCTTGGGCCAATCTTCGCGCTGCAGGAGCCGATTACAGGGATACTTTCCACTATCGTTCGTCTCTTATTCGGAGTCTAACCTCGGTTGAAGAACCGTAAAGCACAGGGCCTAAGGGATTTGCTGGCTGTACTGGTGTTTACGGCAAAAAAGGTGTAAGATGAAGGTTGACCGTTTTTACTTTATGTATGAGCGGTCAGACTTATTTACGCGGAAGTGGCGGTTTAACATGCAAAGATATTTCATTCAGCCGGAACAGTTTACGGACGAGACCGTAACGATAGCCGGTGACGACGCACACCACTTGACCCGGGTGATGCGGGCGAAGCCGGGAGATACATGTATTGTGAGCGACGGAATAAGCCGCGAAGCCTTGGTCAGGCTGCAAGCGGTCGATGCTCAGCAGGTGATTGCCGATGTAATCGAAAGGCTGCCGATGGATAACGAGCCTGCCGTCGATGTTTGGGTGGCGCAAAGCCTCCCCAAAGGCGACAAGATGGAGCTCGTCATTCAGAAGGGGACGGAGATCGGAGCGTCGCGGTTTATCCCCTTTGTTTCCGGGCGTACCGTCATTCAATTGGACAGCAAGAAGGAAGGGAAGCGCCTAGAGCGGTGGCAGAAGATCGCGAAGGAAGCGGCGGAGCAGGCTCACCGCAACCGCGTGCCTGCCGTAGACCCGGTGCTTTCTTGGAAGGAGCTGCTGCGGCTGGCCCAAGAAGCCGATATGGCATGGATTTGCTATGAGAAGCAAAGCGGCCGGGAGCTTCGGGCACAGATCCGAAAGGCGATCTTATCGCATAAATCGGAGAACAAACGACCCAAGCTTCTGCTCATGATCGGGCCGGAAGGCGGATTTAGCGAGCGGGAAGCGGAAGAGGCGGAGGCGGCGGGCTGCCGTGCCGTCAGCTTGGGCAAACGCATATTAAGGACGGAGACGGCCGCGATGGTCGGGCTCACGTGTATTTTATATGAAGCCGGAGAGATGGGAGGAGAAGAGTAACATGGCGACAGTCGCTTTTCACACACTGGGCTGCAAAGTCAACTTTTACGATACGGAAGCGATCTGGCAGCTGTTTAAGCAGGAAGGATACGATCAGGTCGATTTCGAATCGACGGCAGACGTATATGTCATTAACAGTTGTACGGTTACGAATACAGGAGATAAAAAAAGCCGGCAAATGATCCGGCGCGCGATCCGCAGAAATCCGGAGGCGATTGTGGCGGTAACGGGCTGCTACGCTCAAACTTCGCCAGCGGAAATCATGGCGATTCCGGGAGTCGATCTGGTGATCGGGACCCAGGACCGCGACAAAATTATGCCCTATGTAAAGCAAATCGAGCAGGAGCGCCAGCCGATTAATGCCGTACGAAACATCATGAAAACCCGTACGTTCGAGGAGCTCGACGTGCCGGACTTTGCCGACCGCACACGTGCTTTTCTCAAAATTCAAGAGGGCTGCAATAACTTTTGCACCTTCTGTATCATTCCATGGTCGCGCGGTCTGATGCGCAGCCGCGAGCCTCAAAGCGTGCTGCAGCAGGCCCGCATGCTGGTGGATGCAGGATATCAGGAAATCGTGCTTACGGGCATTCATACCGGAGGCTACGGCGAGGACATGGAGGATTACAGCCTGGCTAAGCTGCTTTGGGATTTGGACAAGGTGGAGGGCTTGAAGCGCATTCGCATCAGCTCCATCGAAGCGAGCCAAATTACCGATGAAGTGCTGGAGGTCCTGCAAAAATCGGACAAAATGTGCCGTCACCTCCACATTCCGCTGCAGGCCGGAGATAATGACGTGCTGGCGCGGATGCGCAGAAAATATACGACGGAACAGTTCGCTCAAAAAATTGAGCACATTCACCGCATCATGCCTGGGGTTGCGATCACAACGGATGTTATCGTAGGCTTCCCGGGTGAAACCGAAGAGATGTTCCGCAACGGACACCGTTTTATGGAACAGATGAAGTTCTCGGAAATGCACGTGTTTCCATACTCCAAACGGACCGGTACGCCGGCCGCCCGTATGGAGGATCAAGTCGACGAGGAAATCAAAAACGCACGGGTGCATGAGCTTATCGATTTGTCCGAGCGCATGCAGCTGGATTACGCCAAGCAATTTGTCGGCCAAGTGCTGGAGGTTATTCCCGAGCGCGACTACAAAGGGCAGCCGGGCAGCGGCCTGATCATGGGCTATTCGGACAATTACCTTCAGCTCGTCTTCGAAGGCAGCGAGGATTGGATCGGTCAGATATGCCATGTGAAGGTGACCGAAGCCGGTGTGAACGAGTGCCGCGGCCAAATCGTACGCGCGCCGGAGACCGTGTCTGTAAGCTCGTCCGCCAGAAAAACGGCAGGCAGCAGCAGTGCTGAGGCCATCCCGGGACAAGCGGCAAAGGCGATTGTATAAAAAAAGGGAGAGGATTTCGTTGGGCGGCATGCTCCGATGAAGTCCTTTCCATTTCTTTTTATTTGGAAAGGGTGAGATCGATGAAGGAGATTTCGGCTGGAGGCGTCGTGTTCCGCAGAATCGGGGATGACCTGAAGGTACAAATGATTCAAGACCGCTACGGTAAAATTACGCTCCCGAAGGGAAAAATGGAACCGGGAGAGACGATTGAGCAGACGGCTCTGCGTGAAATTGCAGAGGAAACGGGGATCATCGGAACGATTGTGCAGCCGCTGGAGAAGATTGCCTACCAATTTACGTTGTCCGGCGTAGGCGTAGTGGATAAAGAGGTGCACTACTATTTGGTAGAGGCGACGGGTGGAACGCTGCAGGCTCAAGTGGAGGAAATTCGCGGAGTGGAGTGGCTCGAGCCTCTTGAGGCTTGGCAGCAGCAGACACATTCGGGATACGGAAATAACGATTCGGTTCTCCAAAAAGCGCTGAAAGCGCTGGGATACGAGGTGGGCTAAATGAGCCGGTTTCATGTGAAAGAGCTGCCTTCTTACATTGATCATACGCTGCTTAAGGCCGAAGCGGACCGAGAGGCGATTCAAAAGCTCTGCGAAGAGGCAAAGCAGTACGGGTTTTACAGTGTGTGCGTGAATGGCGTCTGGGTACCGGTCTGCCGCGAGCTGCTGCAGAATACGGCAGTAAAAATCAGTGCGGTGTGCGGGTTTCCCCTAGGGGCCGGCATTAGCTCGGTAAAGGCCTTTGAAGCCGCTAAAGCCGCAGAACAGGGTGCCGATGAAATCGATATGGTGCTGCCAATCGGAAAACTGCTGCAAGGCGATTACGACGCAGTCCGTGACGATATTCGAGCCGTCGTGAAGGCCGTAGAAGGAAAAGCGATCATCAAAGTGATTTTCGAAACGGGCGTGCTGTCGGATGAGCAAAAAACGGCTGCCTGCCGTCTGTCCGAGGAAGCGGGAGCCCATTATGTCAAAACGTCGACGGGTTTTGGCAAAGGCGGAGCTACGGTGGAAGACGTGGCGCTCATGCGCCGCAGCGTTTCTCCATCCATCGGAGTAAAGGCGTCCGGCGGCATTCGCGATCTGGAAACGGCGATCAAGATGATTGAAGCCGGAGCAACCCGGCTTGGGACGAGCTCAGGAGTTGCATTGGTGTCAGGGCTTGCGGGCTCATCATCCTATTAATCATTTTGGAGGCTTAAGCTATGGCAATGATTTATTTGCAGAAAAAAAGAAAAAAACGGCTTGAGGAGGGCCATCCTTGGGTCTTCCGTTCAGAAATCGAACGGGTGGAAGGGGAGAGCGTTCCGGGCCGGCTTGCTTCGATACATACGCATACCGGCCAGTTCCTCGCGGCCGGCTACTACAATCCGGCTTCGCAGATTGCGGTCCGGGTTGTTTCTTATGAACCGCTGGAGGAGATGAGCAGGGAGTTCTTTGTCCGCTGTTTGCAGCAGTGCAAGGAACACCGCGAGCGGTTCCTTCCGGATGCGCGCAGCTATCGTCTGGTTTATGGAGAAGCCGATTTGCTGCCGGGATTAATCGTCGATAAATTTGAGGATGTACTGGTTGTCCAGATCCTGACGCTGGGGATGGAAGAGGCCAAGGACGCCTTGATCGCCGCTTTGATCGAAGTGATGAGTCCGGCCGGCATATACGAGCGCAGCGATGTGCCGGTACGGGAGTTGGAGGGTCTCACCCAGCGCAAGGGGCTCCTTTACGGCGAATGTCCACGGCATGTGACCATCAGAGAGAACGGCCTGCTGCTTGAGGTCGATATCGAACAGGGCCAGAAGACGGGGTATTTCTTCGATCAGCGGGAAAATCGGGCGGCGTTGGCTCCGTTAATGAAGGGCTGGGGTAAACGAAGCGGAATCGAGCTACGGGAAAAGGTGCTCGATGACGGAACAGTGAAGCGGGTTCCCGTGAATAAAAGCGGAGCCGAGGTAACGTTTCCGTATTGGGACGGCGCAACGGTTCTGGAGTGCTTCTCTCATACGGGAAGCTTCACGTTGAATGCGTGCGCGTACGGGGCGAAGAAGGTGACCTGTCTGGATATATCGGAGCATGCGGTGGAGACGGCCAAGCGGAATGTTGAGCTGAACGGGTTTACGGACCGAGTCGAATTTGTGGTGGCCGATGCGTTCGATTATTTGCGTGAGCAATCCCGCGGACTTGACCTTCGGCAGGAACGGGCCCGGGCGGACCGGAGGAAGGTGGATACCTCCGTTCCTCTGGCGAATAAAGGAAGAACGTGGGACGTCGTTATCCTCGATCCCCCGGCCTTCGCCAAATCGAGAAGCGCCGTGGAAGGAGCGGTCCGAGGCTATAAAGATATCAACCTGCACGGAATGAAACTGGTGAATGAGGGCGGTTATTTGGTAACAGCCAGCTGTTCATACCATATGAAACCGGAGCTGTTTCTGGAGACGGTGCATGCCGCGGCGGTGGATGCCGGCAAAACGCTCCGTTTAATCGAATACCGCAGCGCGGGGAAGGATCATCCGCGAATTTTGGGCGTTGACGAAGGAAATTATTTGAAATTCGCCATTTTTGAAGTGCGGAGCAGACGATAACCGAATACAATGTTATGCAGCGATATGGGGATGCCGTTAAACGAGGAGAGGTGTCGGGCATTGGGAAGCATGCGTTTGGATGAAGCGATTCGGGGGCGAAGGAGTATCGGGCGGGTAAAGCAGGATCCGGTTTCCCGGGAACACATTGAAGAGGTGCTGGAGTCGGGAAACTGGGCGCCAAGCCATCACGGAACCGAGCCGTGGCGTTTTTTTGTCATGACGGGAAAAGGGAGGCAAATCCTGGCGGAAGCTTATGCCGATATTGCGTCAGATGCTGCGGAGCATATGACGGAGGAGGAGCTGCAGGTCTTGAGGTCGAAACAAGCGGCCAAAGCGTTTCGCGCACCGATCGTGTTCGCTGTGGCGGTATCGCCCTCGGAGGCTAAAGGTGTGATCAGAATCGAAGAATTTGCCGCAGCGCATGCCGCGGTGCAAAATATGCTGTTGACGGCGCATGGTTTAGGACTTGGAGCGATTTGGCGCTCCGGCGAGCCGGTGTATCACCCCCGAATGAAGCAGGCTTTTAAACTGAGCGAGAAGGAAGAAATGGTGGGGCTTCTTTATATGGGGATTCCGGATATGCCGCAGCCGGAAGGCAAACGGCGGCCGGCGGCGGACAAAACGGTCTGGATGACGGATTAACTTGAGATGCTGTACAATAACAGTAGGCGATATCCCATGCGGATATCGCTTTTTTACGGCGCAGGGACTCATTGGACACAAAAAAACCTGTTCATTCCTGGAAGGGAACGAACAGGGCATCAGCCTGCACAACCTGAAACCATCATATCACCTCTTTATTCATACGTGAAACGGATGATGGAGCATCGCTTATTCGATGTCGGTGATTCCATGCTTGGCTAATAATTGATAGGACTCTTCTCTTACTTCAATGAAATAATCGATAAAAGAATTTAGAAATTTAATCATGGGTTTGAACCTCCTTATTTTTTATGGCGAGCTTCTTAATCGTGATCTGCTAAATGATGTTTGTCTAACAAGCGGTAAGTTTCGGATTTAACCTCTGCCAAATAGTCGATAAACGAAGTGATGAATTTAATCATTTGAACCGACCTCCCTGTCAATATTGTATTTTTATTATCGCTCCCGCCGACGCATTTTGACAAAGGCGATATCCTTTCATGAAAGCGACAATCATTGGCAATGAAATCCAATGAAAACGTAAGTCATAGGATATGATCTTATGATTTTGCGGTTTTACGCTGGTTTTCATTGCCAACCGTATATTTCAAGGGCCTCTGATGACTGCAGGTTCAATAGATGGCCATATTCAGAACGTTTGTTCCTGATTTTTTGAAAATGTGTTATAATGACCAAAACCTACCTTTTCCCAACGCATGCGGGTTTTTGGTAGAATAATAGAGTTAAAGGAAATGATACGGAACGGAGGAAGCGATTATGGGGTTTCGGTTTGTGCTTGGACGTGCCGGCAGCGGGAAAACGACGTTTTGTCTGAACGAAATCAAACAAAGGCTCATGGATAATCCGGAGGGACGTCCGTTGATTTGGCTTGTGCCGGAGCAGGCGACGTTTCAGGCGGAGTATGCGCTAATATCCGCGCCTGAACTGGGAGGTACGCTTCGGGCCCAGGTACTCAGCTTTCGCCGTTTGGCCTGGCGGGTCATGCAGGAGGTTGGGGGGACGGCCCGTCTTCCGATAGATGAAACCGGGAAGAAGCTGCTGCTTCACCGTATTATACATAGAAATAAGGATCGTTTGCGCCGGTTTCACGCTTCGGCGGATCAAATCGGCTTTTTGGACAATTTGAATCAATTATTCAGTGAATTCAAGAGATATTGTGTCACATCTGATGGGCTCAGCGGGTTTTATTCGGAGCGTTTCGGTTCCCCGGACGGCCCAAGCGGCTCCTTGGAGGACAAGCTGCACGATCTGCAGCTGATTTATGCCGATTTTGAGTCGGAGCTGTCGAAGCTTTACCTGGACGGGGAGGATTATTTGACCTTGCTGGCCCGGCAGCTCGGCGAATCGGATTACGTACGCGGTGCAGAATGCTGGGTGGACGGATTTCACGGTTTTACGCCTCAGGAGTTCGCTGTACTGGAGCAGCTTTCGCAGCAAGCGGGGAATGTGACGCTTACGCTGTGCCTCCCCCGGCCGTATGTTCATGGGGAAGGACTGCACGAGCTGGAGCTGTTCCATCCGACGGCACGCACGATGCTGGAGCTGCAGGAGCGGCTGCAGCAGCAGGCTGTCGATGTAACGGAACGTATTGTGCTGCCGGATACCCCTGCCATCCGCTTTCGGCACAATCCGATGCTTGCTTATCTGGAAGCGCACTGGGGGGATAGGGTCAAGAAGCCGTTTTCCGGGAAGGGGGAAGAGCTTAAAAGCTCAGCTTCGTCTGTCCGGATCTCCGCAGCGGTCAGCCGCAGGGCGGAGGTCGAGGGGGCGGCCCGCGATATTGTGAGGCTTGTGCGGGACCAAGGCTTGCGTTGGCGCGATATCGCGGTTTCCGTACGCAATGTTGAAGCTTACGGGGATATATTGGCCGGAACATTCAGAGACTACGGCATCCCGCATTTCTTTGATCAGAAGCGTTCTGTGCTGCATCATCCGCTTGTGGAACTGATTCGTTCCGCACTGGAGACAGCGCTCAATCATTGGAAATACGATGCTGTGTTTCGCTGCGTCAAAACCGGGCTATTCCTTCCGTTTGCGGAAGAAACGGGCCGGCAGGGTGCCAAGATACGGATCGATCGTCTTGCCATGGATCAGTTGGAAAACTATGTGCTGGCTTTTGGTATTCAAGGCTCCAAATGGACGGATGAGAAAGATTGGACTTATTCCTATAGAACGAGCCTGGAGCAGGATGATGTGGAAGCCCGTGCCGAAGACGAAGCCTTTTTAACGAAAATCAATGCCTGCCGACGGGCTGTGGCGGGGCCGCTCAGCGAGCTGCAAAAGAAGCTGCGTGAGAACAGCACGGTACAAGACCGCGTTAAAGCGGTATACGAGCTTCTCGTCAGGCTTCAAGTGCCGGAGCGCCTGGAAGCGTGGAGCCAGGCATCGCTCCAGCGGGGAGAGCCGGAAAAGGCGCGGGAGCATGCGCAGGTTTGGGAAAGGATTATGGATATGTTTGATCAGCTGGTAGAGCTGATGGGTGAGCAGTCCACATCCCTTGCACTGTTCGCTGAATTGATCCAAACCGGTTTTGAGAGCATCAAGCTCGGACTTGTTCCTCCGACACTTGATCAGGTATTGATCGGGTCGATGGACAGAACCCGTTCCGGCCGGGTGAAGCACATGTTTGTGCTTGGAGTGAATGAAGGCGTTATGCCTGCCAAAATTACGGAAAGCGGCGTGCTGACGGAAGCGGAGCGGGAACGGCTCGGTGCCGCCGGCCTTCAGACCGCTGAAGGCAGCCGCAGACGGCTGCTTGATGAATCGTTCTTGATTTATTGCGCTTTCTGCACGCCGTCGGACGGATTATGGCTTAGTTATACTTTGGCCGATGAAGAAGGAAAATCGCTGCTTCCTTCCGATGTTATCCGGCAAATCAGGCGGCTGTTCCCGCAAATCAGGGAGCGGCTGCTGTTGAATGCTCCGGCTCCGGATGCGCCCTCTACCGAACAATTGGAATATATAGCGCATCCCGACAAAGCGCTGTCTCAGCTGGTTGTGCAATTAAAGCAATGGATGCAAGGCGCTCCGATGAGCGGAGTCTGGTGGTCTGTGTACAATTGGTTTGCCCGGCAGCCGGAATTCGGAGAAAAGCTTCCGCGGATGATTCAGTCGCTGCTTTATACGAACAAAGCGACGGCTTTAAGCGACCCGACGAGCAGGCAGCTGTACGGAGAGCATATTGAAACCAGCGTGTCGCGGATGGAACGGTTTGTCGCCTGTCCGTTTTCACAATTTGCATCCCATGGCTTACGGCTGAAGGAACGCCGCATATTCCGCCTGGAAGCGCCCGACGTAGGCCAATTATTTCATGCGGCTTTGAGCAAGTTTGCCGAGCAAGTGGAGATGGAGGGGGTCGATTGGGGAGGATTGACAGCCCGCGAGAGCGAAGAGCGCGCCGCGCTCGTCGTCGATGCGCTTGCCCCCAGACTGCAAGGGGAAATTCTCCTCAGCTCCAAAAGATATCTGTATATTGCCCGCAAGCTGAAGCAGGTGGTCGGCCGGGCCGCTTTGATGCTGGGAGAACATGCCAAACGCGGACAATTTCGTCCGATCGGGCTTGAAATCGGCTTTGGAAGCGGGCAGCCGATCCCTCCGCTGCTCTACGAGCTGGATAATGGAGTTCGCATGGAGCTGCGCGGCAGGATTGACAGGATTGACCGGGCTGAAACGGATCAGGGGACGCTGCTGAGGGTTATTGATTACAAATCAAGCGCCAAAATGCTGAACATGGCCGAAGTGTATTATGGCCTTTCCCTGCAAATGCTCACTTACTTGGATGTCATTCTGACGCATGCTCCGATATGGCTGGGGAAAGAGGCGGAGCCTGCGGGCGTCCTTTATTTTCATGTACACAACCCGCTGCTGAATGCCAAAAACGGACTGACGGCAGAACAAATCGATAAAGAGTTGAAAAAGCGTTTCAAAATGAAAGGACTGCTCCGTGCCGATCCTGAGGTTATCAAGCTGATGGACAACAGTCTGATCGGGGCAAGCGGGCATTCCGAGCTGCTGCCGGCAGCGCTCAAAACAGACGGGAGCTTCTACAAAACGTCCTCCGTTGCGTCGGAGGAGCAGTGGCAAACGGCCAGGAGCTATATTCGACGGACGATTCGCGATATCGGCACTTCGATGACGGACGGACGAATTGATATAGAGCCTTACCGCATGGGGCAGTCCACCGCCTGCAGCAGCTGCGCCTTCCGGTCGGTTTGCCAGTTCGATCCGCAGCTGGAAGGCAACGATTATAAGCTGCTGCCGCCGCTCGGCAAGGATCTGGTGTGGGAGCTGATGGAAAAACAAACGAAGAAGCATTCGGAAAAACAGCGTTTTCGACCGTCAGCGTCCCGAACCGCAAGGCTTGCCGCTATGGAGGCTGCCGCATCAGCGGAAGACGAAGAGGACTCCGCTGCAGCAAATGAGCTGACTTCCGCACCCGGAAGCAATGATAACGATGGAGGCGAGACCCGATGACTGTAACGATTCCGAAGCCTGAGGGCAGCACGTGGACGGATGATCAATGGAACGCCATTTCCGTTCGCGGTCATTCCATCCTGGTGGCGGCTGCAGCCGGTTCGGGCAAAACGGCTGTACTGGTGGAGCGGATTATCCGTCGCATTTCCGATGAGAGAGATCCGATTGACGTGGACCGGCTGCTCGTTGCTACATTTACCAAGGCGGCGGCTGCGGAGATGCGTCACCGCATCAGCGAAGCATTGGAAAAAGCGCTTGAAGCCAATCCGGATTCCGATCATCTTCGGCGCCAGCTGGCGCTCATACCGAAGGCGTCGATCACGACGCTGCATTCCTTTTGCATGGAAGTCATTCAAAAGCATTATCAGCTTATCGGATTGGACCCCGGGTTTCGTATCGCCAACGAAACGGAAAGCGCGCTGCTGCGCCAAGACCTGCTGGAGGAGCTGCTGGAGGAGCGATATGGGGACGCCGAAGAAGACGGTCCTTTCTGGCGTCTGGCCGATGCGTTCAGCTCGGATAAAAGCGATGATGCGCTGTTTCAGCTGGTGCAGCGGCTGTATGACGATTCCCGCAGCCATCCGTGGCCGGAGCATTGGCTTGAAGAAAGTGTTGAAAGATTTGAACGGTGCTCCGTGTCAGAGCATAATCCGTGGGTGCCGAGCTTGCTGGCTTATATTCGCTTGGAGCTGCAGGGTATCGAAGCCCTGCTAAGGGATGCCGTACGTACGGCGGAGGCCCCCTCCGGTCCCGAGCCGTATTTGGCCAATTTACATGAGGATTTAAGGGTGATCCAAACCTTGCTTGAGGAGGCGGACAGTTCATCCTGGGAAAGTCTTTACCAAGCGTTTCAGGCGGCCGGGTTCGGGAAACTCAAGGCATGCAAAGGAGATCAGTATGATAAAGAGCTGCAGGAGCAGGTCAAAGAGCTTCGCAATGAAGCCAAGCAAAGACTGGGAGATGTGAAGGAGGAACTGTTCGCCCGGACTCCGGAGCAATATAACGAGGAACTGAGACTGATGGCCCCGCTGATGAGGACGCTCGCCGACTTGGTGATCGAGTTTGGTCATCGTTACCAAAAAGCCAAGCTGGACAAAGGTCTTGTCGATTTCGCCGATCTGGAGCATTATTGTCTGCGCATCCTGAGCTCGGATCAATCCGCTCCGGGATCTCCGGCGCCTTCACAGGCCGCATTGGAATACCGGGAGCAGTTCGTCGAAGCGCTGCTTGACGAATATCAGGATACCAACCGCGTGCAGGAGGCGATCGTCGAGCTGATTTCGCAGGAGGCTCCGGGCAACCGGTTTATGGTCGGGGACGTGAAGCAAAGCATTGTGCGCCCATAAGGCGCATCAGTTTTCCCCGTTAAGCCGGGGGGCTTCAAGGGTATCGAAGCCATGTCACCCAACTTATCCAAAGGGGAAACCCGATGGGGAGTGTAGCATGTTGGGAAAGTCGCAAGTTGACGAGCTAACACGTCACGACTGAGCGGCGAGACATAAAGATAAGTACAAGGATGAAAGCTAAACTGCTTAAAGTCTAGTCTTAGCGGGGCCATGTTTCCCGGCAGGAAAGTTAGCTGCTACCTGACCTCAGCGCGATTGACAGCGGATAAATCGAACGCTGTCAGACACTTCGAACAGATAAATGCTATAATTCGAGGTGATACCCAAGCTTCTCAAGCGCTGGCGCACACCTGGATAGGTGGAACGGACGAAAGGACCATCCGACAACTTATCGTGCTTGGACTGATGTGACTAAATGGGGATTACCTAAGTGGCTATATCCGGTAGAGGATTGAATATCCCATATGGTAACGGAGTCTCCGTAGTAGTCCGAGATAGGGAAAGCCTGTCACATGGCGAAGGGAGACAGCTTGTTGGTATAAAATTTGCGGAAAGGAGCGCAAGGCTCCATGAATTCTAGCGAAACTTTATACCTATTGACCAAGATATCCAGTGAGAAGCCTGATTACGTGTTTGAACGGGTTTATCGTCACTTCTACAACTCTGACTTCTATCTTCGAGCCTACGATAACCTCTATGCCAACGACGGCAGCGGAACGGCAGGTATCGACGGAGAAACAGCTGACAGGTTCAGCATAGAGAAAGTCAGATCTCTTATAGAAATGATGAAAGATGAATCGTATCAGCCGCAACCTGTACGAAGGGTTTATATTCCGAAGAAGAACGAACAAAAACGTCCTCTCGGTATACCAACCTTCACGGACAGAATCATTCAGGAAATATGCCGAATGGTTCTTGATGCGATCTACGAACCCACTTTCGAGGATTTCAGTCACGGTTTCAGACCGAATCGCAGCTGTCACACTGCCTTACACGAAGCAAAGGTTAACTTCAAAGGTGCAACATGGTTTATTGAAGGTGACATCAAAGGTTACTTTGACAACATCTCCCACCATAAACTCATTGCGCTGCTTGAGAAGAAAATCAACGATGCGAAGTTTATTCGACTCATTTGGAAGTTTTTAAGGGCAGGATACTTGGAAGATTGGAAGCACTACGGCACTTACAGCGGTACCCCGCAAGGCGGTATCGTGAGCCCGGTGCTTGCAAATATCTACCTTGATCATTTCGATAAATGGTTTAACGCCTACAAAAATAAATTCGATCAGGGGTCTCCGAAATCCAAAACGGTGTCAAGGCTATACAAGACATTGGATATGCGGATTGTACGAGCGAAACGGAAGCTTGAAGCCGCAGCGGACTCGAACACTGAAGAGAATCTGAGAGAATTTATCAAAGAGCAAACCGAAATTCGAAACCAAACCCCTTATTACGCTTTCCAAAACTCGGAGTTTAAGCGCATCAAATGCATTCGCTATGCCGACGACTTCGTGGTCGCGGTCTGGGGCAGCAAGGAACAATGCGAAACAATTAAGAACGATATCAAAGAGCTTATGGCAAACGAACTGGAGATCGAGCTATCGGAAGAAAAGACACTGATCACTCACTCAACAGAGGGTGCCAAATTTCTCGGGCATATCATCAAGGTCAGGGACGACTGGAATTTCCGAAAAGACAAAAACGGCGTGAAAAAGAGAGTGTACAACGGATGCGTTGAACTCTACATGCCGGATGATACGGTCAGGAACTTTATCACGAAATACAAGATGGTAAAGGACATTAACGCCAAACAATGGAGAATGCTTCATAATCCATCCATCATCAACCATCCCGATATCGAAATTGTCGCACTGTATAACGCCCGCCTACGTGGACTTTATAACTTCTACAAAATGGCGGTCAACGTGAACAGGTACATGTGGCAATTAAGATATGTCATGGAATATAGTTGCTTAGCGACTCTCGCTAACAAATATAAATCCAGCATTGTCAAGATCAAGCAGAAATTCAAGGTGGATAAGCACTGGGGAATTCCTTACGAGGATAAGAAAGGGCAGACCAAAATCCTCTACTTCTACAAGGATGGGTTTACAAGGTCTAACACTCCTTATAAACTGGCTGACCCGGATCTGCATCCGAACCTCATGCCATTTTTCAATAACCCGACAAGCTTGCTCGATCGGCTGAGAGCCGGTCAATGCGAACTGTGCGGCACCAACGATTTCAGGCTTAACTACGAGGTTCATCATGTCAACATGCTGAAGAACCTTAAAGGCAAAGAAAAATGGGAAAAAGTGATGATAGGAAAGAATAGGAAGACACTCATTGTTTGTCAGGAATGTCACGAGAAAATCCATCACGGTGAATAGGTATCTTTGGTCGAAATGACAAGTGGAGAGCCGTATACTTGGAGACAAGTACGTACGGTTCGGAGGGGAGTTCTTCGAAACCTGTCACAGGAATGTGATAAGGCGCGGGGTTCTTACCCTACTACCGGTTTCGTTTGGCGGAACCGAGCTTGTTCCAGGAGAAGTACAAAAGCTTTAAACTGGACGGCACGGATCCGGGAAGACGTATTGATTTGGCCCGTAACTTCCGCAGCCGGCGTCAGGTGGTGGACGGCACGAACTATATCTTCCGCCAGCTGATGAACGAGAACGTGGGCGAAATCGCTTATGATGAAAATGCGGAGCTCGTATATGGCGCAGGATACCCGGAAACCGGGAACGGAGGCTTTGAGCTGGCGTCCGAGCTGGTTCTCATTGACAGATCGACCTATGATGAGAGCATGCCGGATAAGGGTGCGGAAGACGGAAGGATGACCGACCCCGAACAAGCATTGGAGACGGACGGGGCTTTGGAGGACCCGATTGAAAATGTGCAGGAGCTGGAAACGGCGCAGCTGGAAGCCCGGTATATCGCACGGCAGATTCGCCTCATGATGGGGATGGATGGCGGAGAACCGTTTCAGGTATTCGATAAATCGGTCAAAGGGCTGCGTCCGGCCACCTTCCGGGATTTCGTCATCCTGCTTCGCGCTACCCAGCAGTGGGCGCCGGTGCTGATCGAGGAGCTGCGTCAGCAAGGGATCCCTGCATATGCGGAGCTGAATACCGGTTATTTTACGGCAACTGAAATTCAAGTGGTCTTGTCTTTACTCAAGCTCATTGACAATCCGTATCAGGATATTCCACTGGCCTCTGTGCTCCGTTCTCCGATTGTGGGAATGGACAGCGAGGAGCTGGCGCATATTCGGATATGCAGCCGTCGCGGCGCTTTTTTCGATGCGGTAAGAGCTTATGCCCGGAGTGAGGAAACCCAGCCAAAAGATGGCGTAGACGTTCCTCATCCGGAAGGTTCGGAACTGTCATGCGATGACGAAGGAGCGTTTGTTCGAAAAGCCGATACCCAACATAAAGCAAAGTCTTTTCTGGATCAGTTAAAGGATTGGAGATGGATGGCTCAGCAGAGCTCGCTCGCGGACCTGATCTGGGACATTTACAGGAAAACCGGCTATTTCGACTTCGTTGGCGGTCTGCCCGGCGGACAGCAGCGCCAAGCGAATCTGCGTGCGCTTTACGATCGGGCCCGTCAGTATGAGGAGACGTCCTTTAGGGGCTTGTTCCGCTTTTTGCGTTTCATTGAACGGATGCAAAACAGCGGGGGCGATTTGGGCACTGCCAGGGCATTGGGCGAGCAGGAGGATGTGGTAAGGATTATGACCATCCACAAAAGCAAAGGGCTGGAGTTTCCGGTCGTATTTGCAGCGGGGATGGCCAAGCCGTTCAACCGGCGGGATTTGACGGACAGCTTCCTGCTGCACAAGGAGCTCGGCTTCGGGCCGAAGCTGACGGATCCGAAGACGCGCGTCAGCTACCCTACACTGCCGTGGCTTGCGGTCAAACGCAAAATCCAGCTGGAAATGCTTGCCGAGGAAATGCGCGTTCTGTATGTGGCGCTTACCCGCGCAAGGGAGAAGCTGGTGCTGGTGGCCTCGGTCAAAGGTCTGGAAAAGCAGCTTAAGGAATGGAGCCGGTTCGTTTCGCATGATCGGCTGGAGCTGCCGGATGACGCGCTGGCCAAAGCCAAATGTTATCTGGATTGGATCGGTCCCGCCATGATACGCCATCCGGACGGAGTGCCTTTGCGGGAAGGAGCCGGCGCAGAAGATACGGTTCCTGCCTTTCTCAAGGACGAGTCCTCCGAGTGGCGGGTACGACTGGTGATGCCTGAGCTGTTTGCCGGAATGGCGCAAGCAGCGGCAGGACTGGATCCTGCCGATCCGCGGTGGCAGTCGGTGGTCCGCATGGAGTCTGTGGACAATACGGAGCAATGGGAGCATGAAGTATGGCGGCGGTTGTCGTGGGACTATGCTTATCCCAATGCTTCACAAGTGTTGTCCAAAACGTCCGTAACGGAGCTCAAGCGGCTTTCCGAGCATCATAAGCTGCTCGAGCTGCTGTCGGATGAGGCTGCTGCAGAGCCATGGCAGGCAGCGGAGCCCGGGCCGCTTGACGGCGAAACGAAAGCCGGAGGAAAGGGGAAAACGGCATTTCGCCCCATGATCGTCCGCAGACCTCGTTTCATGGAGCAAAGAGAGCTGAATGCCGCGGAACGGGGCACGGTATTTCACGCGGTCATGCAGCATATTCCGTTGGATCGACATCCCGAAGAGGCGGACGTTCGCGAGACGCTGGCCGGTATGGTATCAAGGGAGCTGTTGACCGCAGAACAGCAATCGCTGGTGGACCCTGCGGTTATCGTATCTTTTTTCCGCAGCGAGCTGGGGAGGCGGATGCTTCAAGCCAAGCGTGTTCATCGGGAGGTGCCCTTCAGCTTCGGACTGCCTGCGATGGATGTATATGGTGCTGAGCAGGCAGGCTTGTCCAAGGAAACGGTCATGCTGCAAGGGGTAATCGACTGCCTGATTGATGAGGAGGAAGGTCTGATTCTGCTCGATTACAAGACGGATCGCTTGAAGGGGGCTTCCCCTCATCGCGTGGCGGAAAAGTACCGGATGCAGCTCGACCTGTATGCAAGAGCCGTGGAGACGATATGGAAAAGGCCGGTGATCGGCAAATACATCTTTTTATTTGATGGAGCTCACGTGGTACAGCTATGAAGGAGGATGAACATGCGGATATTGCATACGGCGGATTGGCATTTCGGCAGGACTTTGGAGGGAAGAAGCCGGCTGCCGGAGCAGGAGGCTTTTATCGATGAGCTGGCGGCAATCGTGAGAGACCAGCAGATTGACCTTGTGCTGCTTGCGGGGGATGTCTATGATTCGGTCAATCCGCCCGCTGCGGCCGAGCAGCTGTTTTACGATGCATTGGCCAGACTTTCCGATCAGGGAAGCAGACCGGTGTATGTGATTGCAGGAAATCATGATCATCCCGACCGGCTGGCTGCCGCAGCTCCGCTTGCGCTGAAGCTGGGCGTAACGTTAGTCGGCCTGCCGGAGGCGCGGGTCTATGAGTCGTTGATCAAACGAACGGGGGAAACGGCAGTCGTGTTCGCGCTGCCCTATCCGTCCGAATCCCGTCTTCGCGAGCTGTTGTCCGATGAGGCGGAGGAAGGGCTGCTGCGTTCCGCTTATTCCCAACGCGTGAAGCATATCGTGCAGGAGCAGGCAAGGCATTACCGCAAGGACACGGTCAATCTGCTGATGAGCCATTTGTACGTTCTGGGAGGCAAAGAAACCGAATCCGAACGGCCGATCCAAGTAGGCGGGGCGTATACGGTCGATACGGAAGCGTTGACTGCCGGCGCTCAGTACGTGGCGCTCGGGCATCTGCACCGCCCGCAGTACATCCGCTCGGAGACGATGGTCCGGTACAGCGGTTCGCCGCTGGCATACAGCTTCTCGGAGGCGGGACAGGCCAAATCGGTAACCATTCTTGACATCCAGCCGGGCTCGGTTCCGCAGGTGGAAGAAATTTTTCTGTCCAGCGGCCGTCCTTTGGTGGAATGGAAGGCCAGGGGAGGTCTTGCCGAGGTGCACCGCTGGCTGGATGAGGGAAAGGATTCGTCGGCCTGGATCGAGCTGGAAATTCATCTTCAAGAGACGATGTCGCTCGAACAAATTCATAAGCTCCGGCAGGCGCGGGACGGTTTTATTCACATCCGGCCGGTCTATCCGGAGCTGCTGCCGGAAGCCCTGGAGCCGGTTTCCGCATCGCGGCTTCCGATGGACGAGCTGTTTCGGCGGTTTTACGAGCGGCAGACCGGAGGGGCGCAGCCGGAGCCGGAGCTGGTCCGAATGTTTTTGGAGCTGTTGGCTTCCGAAGAGGACGACGCGACGGTATAAAGAAAAAGGGTCTTTATGGATGCATGAGTTGGATGGAAGCGTGATGATCGAAAAGGGTCTTAGGGATTGATCTTAAAGGAGGCTTCGGCATGCGGCCGATTCATTTGCAAATTGCCGGATTACAGAGCTACAGGGAAGCGCAGGAGATCGATTTTGCCTCGCTTACGGGCGCCGGCGTGTTCGGAATTTTCGGCCCGACGGGCAGCGGCAAATCCACCTTGCTCGACGCGGTTACGCTGGCGCTTTTCGGCAAGGTGGAGCGCGCTCCCGGCGGCACCCAGGCTATCATGAATCAGGCTGAGCAGACGCTGTCCGTCTCGTTTACCTTTGAGCTGGGCAGCGCTCAGGGGGCCAAGCGGTACCGGGTAGACCGCCAATTTAAGCGTAATGGAGAGCTGTCTATTCTGGGAAGTCTGTGCCGGCTGATCCATTACCGGGACGGCGAATCCGTTGTTTTGGCCGATAAGGCAGGTGAAGTCAACCAGCACATTCAAGAGATTTTAGGCTTATCGATGGCTGATTTTACGCGTGCCGTCGTGCTGCCGCAGGGAAAGTTTGCGGAATTTCTGACGCTTGCCGGCAAGGACCGGCGGGCCATGCTGCAGCGATTGTTCCATTTGGAGCCCTACGGCGACAGGCTAAGCGCCAAGACTTCCTTGCGCTACAAGGAAACGGATGCGGCGATCAAGGAGCTTCACGCGGAGCAGCAGGGCTTGGGCGACGCTTCGGAAGCGGCGCTCGCGCAGGCGGAGGCGCGGCTGGCTGAAGCGCGCGAAACGGCTCGCGTGCTGCGCGAGCGGCTGACCGCCTGCGAGCTGCGCGCCGCCGAGCTGCGCGCCGTCCGCGAGCTGCAGCGCGAGCGCGCTGCGGTCGCTGCGCGCCAGGCCGCGCTGGCGGCCCAGGTGCCGCACGTGGCGGCGCTCGCCGGGCGCTTGGCCCGCGGCGCGCAGGCCGAGCGGCTGCGCCCGCTCGTGCGCCGGCTCGGCACCGCCGAGGCGCAGCTCGCGCAGCAGCGCGCAGCCGCAGCCGCGGCCGCCGAGGCGCTCGCCGCCGCGCAGGGCGCGCTGGCGCAGGCGCAGGCGGCGCAGGCCGCGGCGCGCGAGGCGCTGGCTGCGCAGGAGGCGCCGCTGGCCGCGCGCCTTGAGCAGCTGCGCCAGGCGGCGGCGCTCGCGGCCGAGCTCGCGCAAAGCCGCGAGCGGCTCGCCGCGCTGGCCGCCGAGGCCGAGCGCAGCAGGGCGCAGCTCGCGGGGCTGCGCGCGGAGCAGGCGCGCGAGGCGGAGCTGCGCGAGAAGGCGCTGCAGCGGCAGGCGCAGCTTAAGGACGAGCTGAAGCAGGCTGAGGTGCCCAGGGCATACAGGGACAAGCTGCAGGAGGCGCTGCAGGAAAAACGCGAGCTGGACCGGCTTGCAAAGCAGGACGGGGAGCAGCAGGCGGAACTGGCGCGGCGGCAAATGGAGCTGGAGCGCCTGAAGCAATCGTCGGCCGAGCTTAAGCACGCGGAACAAGAATGGATAGACCGTGGAGCAGCCTGGTCGGAACGGCTAGCTTCGTTACATAAGCCATGTCTTCAAGCGGAGCAAAAGCTGTCGGTGCTACAAGGCAAAATTCCCGATGAAATCTCCGAGCTCAAGAGCATGCAAAAGCAAGCTGAATTAACGGCTATGGCTAAAGCGCTGGCAGCGCATTTGCACGAAGGCGAGGCCTGTCCGGTTTGCGGCTCGTCGCTTCACCCGGAGCCGGCCGTAGAGCATGGGGAAGCGGCGGCTGTGCAGAGCGGCGAGGACATGCATCATGCAGCGGTCGCACAGCTGGAGAGGCTGCAAGAAGAAGCGCGGGGTCGGCAGATGGATCTGCGTCAGCAGCTGCATGTGCTGCAAGCCATGGAGCAGCAGTGGAGTCAGGCTGTCGATGATGAAGGGCAGCAGCTGCCGGCTGAATGGCTGTCCGCCCGACAAGAGGCAGCAGCGGCACTTTCGGAAGCCATCATGGTGCAGACGGGTGATTTTACGGATGAGCTTCAGGCAGTGCTCGATACGTCCGCGCAAGAACTCGAGCTTGGCCGCCGGGATGCGCACCGGCTTCAGCAAGCTCTCCAAACGCTGCTGCAGGAAAAACGGCAGCTGGTCAAGCGGCGTCATGATCTGGAAGCCAAAGAACAAACGGCTCGGGGCTTTTATGAAGCGGAGGCCCAAAAAGCGGCGGAAACGCGAGGTTTACTTCAATGGCTTACCTCCGGCTGGGCCGATAAATTTCCGGACTACAGGCCGGAGGACGTTGCGGCATTGGCGGAGCGTCTGAAGCAGCGGGAGGCACTGGCCGAAGATATCAAAGAGCGATTGGACAAAAGCGTGGACTTTTTGTCGGCCAAGCAAACACGCATGGAGCAGCTGCTGCAGGAAGTGGGCGATGCCGAGAAGCATGCGGTCCGGATTTCCGCGGAGCAGCAAGCGCTGCAGCAGCAGGTGGATACGCAGGCCGAGCGGCTGCATGCCTGGGTCGGGGATGAAGACGCAGGCCGGCTGGCCTCCGAAGCGCAGACCAGGCTGAATGAGCTGCGTACGGAAGCGCAAAGGACAACGAAGCTGCTGGAAACGGCTCAGTCCGGATATCAAGAGTCGGCCAGAACGGAATCCGCCGTTCGTCAGGCGGCGGAATCGGCGCAGCAGGCTTTTGAAGAAGCCGAAAGGGAATGGGCTCAGCATTCGGCTGAAGAAGGGTTTTCTACGGTCGAGGAAGTATCGGATGCGTTCATCTCAGCTGAACAGCAGCAGCAGTGGAGCGCCGAGGTTGAAGCTCACGGCAGGCTGGAGCATCAGCTGGCTGCCCGCTTGAATGAACTGGATCATGAGCTGGCTGGCCGTGAAGCCACGGATGACATGTGGGCGGCGATGGAAAAAGAGCTTCGGGAGTACAAGGCAGAAGATGAAGCGGCGCTGCAGGCGATGGCCAAGCTGGAGAGGGACTGGGAGGATCTGCAGGCCAAGCACCAGCGCTGGCGTGAGCTGGAGTCGAAGATGACCTCCTTGCGCAGCGAGCTGGCGCTGCTTGGCAAGCTGCAGAGCGTTCTTCGGGGCAATGCGTTCGTGGAATTTCTGGCGGAGGAGCAGCTGATGCATGTCAGCCGTTCGGCTTCCGAGAGATTAGGACAGCTCACCCGGCAAAAGTACGCGATTGAGGTCGACTCCGGAGGAGGCTTCGTTATACGGGACGATGCAAACGGAGGAATACGCAGACCGGTGACTACGCTCTCCGGGGGCGAGACGTTCTTGACGTCGTTATCGCTTGCTTTGGCCCTATCGACGCAAATTCAGCTTAAAGGCGAGCATCCGCTTGAGTTTTTCTTCCTTGACGAAGGCTTCGGAACGCTGGATCAGGAGCTGCTGGATACGGTCATTACAGCGCTCGAAAAGCTGCATACGGACAAGCTGACGGTAGGCGTCATCAGCCACGTGCCCGAGCTGCGGGCACGGCTTCCCAGACGGCTTGTGGTGCATCCTGCTCAACCCGGCGGCCAAGGCAGCCGAATCTCTCTGGAAAGTATGTAATCGTAAGCCGGGAGTCCGCAGACATAAGCGGGCTTTTCCCGGCATACCTGTTGTATAATAGAAGGACATGCATCATTAAGGGGGGACAATCATGTGGTCATTTTATCGGAAGCCGGATCGGCGGCATAGCCGTAAGGGTGCCTTGTATACCCGCTCGTTGAAGACTTCCGAAGGCTTTAAAAGGGCGAAACGGCTTCTCGCTGCAGCGCTTTGCGCCGGGCTGCTGTTTTCGCACGCCGAACCGATCTATGCCGATGCGATATGGGATCGATGGAAAGCGGCTGACGCTGCCGTCGCCAAAGGGAAGCCGGGGGATGCCGTGCCGCATTGGGAGTTTTTGGTCAACCACTACGCGTCGATCGGGGATTGGCAGAATGCGGCGCTGTTTTGCGGCAGACTGAACCAATATTTCGATCAAATCAAGGATTACGAGAAGGCGATTTATTATTACGAGCTGGAAAACGAGTATTGGCTCAAGGACGGTAAAGACTGGGGGGCTGTCGATGTGCAGCGAGCGGATCAAATACGCACTACCGTTGAGACTTATATCAGCACCCAGGATACGGAAAAATTAAAAAGGCTTGCGGCCCCGCCGGACGGCAAGCTGGCGAAATTCGAACCGGAATACGGGATGTATATCGGCATGTATACGGAACGTGACCCGCAAATGCTCAATTACTACGATCGCTCGGAAAAATTCTACGGGAAAAAGCACGCGCTCTACCTGGCCTATACCCAAGTAGGAAAGCCGTTTCCAAAGCAGTATGTGACAAGGGCGAAGCAGGTAGGTGCCGCGCTGCAGATCGCTTGGGAGCCGATGGACGGACTCGATGCCGTTACGGAAGAAACCGTACGCCAGTGGGCCCGTGAAGCAAAGGCGGCAGGAATTCCGATATTTCTGCGCTATGCCAGCGAGATGAACGGCAACTGGGTCGTGTGGCACGGAGATCCGCAAAAATATATTCAAAACTTCCGCATGGTTCATGACATCATGGAACAGGAAGCGCCGAATGTAGCCATGGTATGGAGTCCCGGGCAAGTACCGATGTACTCGATCGCTCCTTATTATCCGGGAGACGCCTATGTCGATTGGGTTGGCGTCAGCCTCTACAGCGAGCCGTATGAAAACGGAGATCCCAAGCAGGGGAATATGCAGGCGACAAGCCCTGTGGAGCGGCTGGATTATTTGTACAAGACGTATGCCGGCCGGAAGCCGCTGATGATCAGCGAAACCGCCGTATCCCATTACGCGAACCTTCCCCAAGAATCGTTTACTGATTACGGTACGCTTAATTTGCAGCGGCTGTATGAAATTATGCCGTATAAATACCCGCGGCTGAAGTCGATCACTTACTTTAATGTGAATCTGGAAATGAAGGAATCCAAAAACAACTACCTGCTCCGGGACAACGAAGCGATGATGCAGCTTTACAGCCGTGTCACTGCTCCGCCGTTTTATTTGACCAAAGTCGAGCAGGGGGCCAGACCTTCGGATCATACCGGCTATGTACCGTTAACCGCAGGGACGCCTGTTGCCAAAAGCGCGAAAATTACGCCTTTCGTCAAAATTCCGGATGTTTATATCGGCAAGCTGGAATATTATTTAAACGGCAAGCTGCTGGATACCCAGAGCGCTCCGCCGTTCAGCATAGAGCTTCATGCGGGAGCCGTTCCGGAAGGCTCTGTCCTTGAAATTGTAGTTTACAATAAGGACGGTCAAAGGAGAGGCTCAAAATCGTTTCCTTTAACTTCAAGCGTGTCCGTTGCTGTGGACGGTAAGGATGTAAAGTTCGAGCAGCGCCCGGTCATCCGGGAAGGCAGCACGCTGACGCCTTTGCGGGCCATTTTTGAATCCATGGGGGCCAAGGTGGAGTGGGACGCGTCTACACGTACGGCAACCGCGCGCAAAGGCGATGCGGTCGTGTCCATTCAAATCGGCAGTAAATTTGCCAGCCGAAACGGAGAAGCCGTAGCTCTCGAAATGCCAGCCCAATTGGTGAACGGGTATACGATGGTTCCGGCGCGTTTTGTAGGCGAGGCCTTCGGCGGCGCAGTCAGCTGGGACGGCACGACGCGAACGGTGGAAATCCGAAGTGACGGTCAAGCATCGGCTGCAAAGGTTAGCGCGGCTGAAGATCAGCAGGATGCACTTCCTGCGACCGCGTCGAAAGAAGCTGAGGGAGACTTGGGATCAGCAGCCGCGGCTGTTTTTGGATGGTTCAAGCTGCAAATCGCCAAGGCATTCAAGCTGTTTAACCAGGTGGCGTAAAACTCGCCCGAAACATAAAAAACTGGCCTCAAAGGCCAGTTTTTTGTTGTTTATGCAACTCGCATTCATTCTAATGCACCGTGATTTTTTTAAGCTCAGGGTCCTCCAATATGGACTTGGCTGCCAGCATAGCGCTGGAGAAAGCGCGCTCCGCCAGTTCCCCTTTGCCTTGACATCCGTCGCCGCAGAAATAAAACGGAACGTTCTCGATACGAGTGGGCAGCAAATGATTCCCCGCAATATTTTTTACGCTGGAAACCATCGCTTTTTTGGATACGCGTTTGACTTCGGTCGCCTCGCGCCAGCCGGGGTAGTAGTTGTCAAAGAGGGCTTCCATTTGTTTGGTTTTATTGTCCAAGTAAGCCTTGCGTTCAGCCTCGTCCGCGAACTTGTCGCTGAGGTAAGCGATCCCCTGAAGCAGCTGGCCTCCGTCGGGAACCAATGTATGGTCGGTCGCCGACACGTCGCTGATAAACAGCTTGTTATCCATATCGCTGATATAACTGAACGGTTTGGCAACGACCTGCTTCAACCCGATGTCATATACCATAACCTCTGTGGCGGTATTATCCTCGTACGGAGCCAGGAACGGCTCCCAAGGCGTAGCCTTGAGCAGCTTGCACACCTGCTGCACAGGCATAGCGAAAATGATGCGGTCAAAAGGCAGCTCCCGGTTTTTCGTTTGCAGCCAAAATTGGCGATCTGCATAACGAATGCCGTCTACGCCTTCCTGCAATGCGATTTCCCAGCGGCCGGCCAGCTCGATTTTTTGCTTCAGCTGGTTTGTGATCACGGCCCAGCTGCCCAAAATATAGTTCACCGGTTTTCCGGACAGGAACAGGTTGTGATAGTACTCGCTTATGACCGCTCCGGGAACTTTTCTGGCTTCCTCCGGCGTGATGAAGAAGTTCGAGCATACGAGATGCTCCCACAATTCCTTGACATCCTCGTCAGCGTCCGAATGAGCCAAATAATCCCCGAGCGTCTCGTAATTGCGTACATGGTGAATGTTGGCGATAATCGCCGTAATTTCCCCGACGAAGCGAACCTTTTGCATAGGGTTCAACAGCTCGGTTCTCATCAAATTGACAAAATCGAGCGGAGCGGGCGTCAGCTGACCGTTCTTGGCATACATGACTCTGCGTTTATCAACCTGCTTGGAGCTGAAGGAAAGCCCAAGCTCCTTTTCCATCTCGGACAAGGTGTGGCGGTCGATGCCATAGATAGCATGAGCCCCGTAATTCAGCGTAAAGCCCGATTTCTCATAAGTAAACGCTCTTCCTCCGAGCTGCGGACTCCGTTCGAATAAGACCCCCTCGATGCCCGGGTTCTCCGATAAATAAGCGGCTGCGGTCAATCCAGCCAGGCCGCCTCCAATGACAGCCACCTTCATAATAGGTTCCCCTCTCCGTTCCGGTTCGAGCACCGCCGAATCCGCATTCTGATCCGTGCGGATTCCGGTCCAAACCGGGGCCAATTGTCGGCGCATAAGTTCCTTCAAATTATCCTCATCCTGCAAACACCATAACATTAAAGTTCCGA
Source organism: Paenibacillus sp. F024 (assembly GCF_057814255.1). NCBI lineage: Bacteria > Bacillati > Bacillota > Bacilli > Caryophanales > Paenibacillaceae > Paenibacillus > Paenibacillus sp. F024. Next base: position 660,199 of record NZ_JBVASZ010000001.1, on the reverse strand, counting down.
GATAGGCTGCCACCAGCATTCTCGCTTTGTCCGGATCCTTCAGCCGATGCAGCAAACATTCATATAATGCGCGATTTTGTTCCTCAAACGCAGCTTTCAGGACGTCGTTTTGCATCGATAAAGCAATCCAGCTCCGCATTAATTTGGATGAATGCTGCAGGCTCTCAGCCAAGCTGAGAAGGAGTCCGTTGATCCGGCTTTCCGGAGCATGCGGTGAAGCAAATGCCGGCGTTCGGCTTGCCCATGTCTGTATGATGGACATCTGCTTCCTAGGAATTTCCAGAAGAATTTCGTCTTTGCTTTCAAAATAGTGATAAAACGTTCCTTTGGAGGTATTCGTCGACCTGATAATATCGTCTACCGAGACTTTCTCATACCCGTGCTCGATAAACAGCTTCAAGGCGACCTCCATCATATATTCACGTTTTTTCCGGGTTGCGGCACGCATGAATTTGTTCATGAAATCCCCACCTCGAAACGGGCTGAGTCCATTATAAATGAAATTAGACTCCTGGTCTATAATCAAATTAGACTTTGAGTCTATTTTATTGTTTATGAGGAAGGATATAAAAAACACAGGACATTGCGGAGGAGATGAGCGGGATTCATCTTCACTTGGAGGACCTGCGGGATGAGAGCGGGCGAGTTGTCAGGTCCTCTCAATCCTTTTTCTCTGACCTCGCATCCGGAAAAAAGGAAATGCTGGCGGCCATGGACAACGACCGGCACATCTCCGCGAAAAGCGATGATTTGTCGAAGGAGATGAGTCAGCTCGAACAAGCCGTGTCTCTCATTACGCAAATCACCAAAGTGATTGAGGACATCTCCGGACAAACGCAGTTGCTTGCTCTTAATGCCAATATTGAAGCGGCAAGAGCGGAAGAACAAGGTAACGGCATTGCCGTTGTAGCCGGTGAAATCTCCAAGCTGGCCGTTCAGACGAAAGAATCGACCTTCCATATCAGTGAGCAAATCCTGCAGGTTACTGGCCATGCAAAGCGGGTAACCGATCAAATGGAAGAAATGAAACGGGCAGTAGAGCAGGGACAGGTTGCGATGCACACGGCGGTTACGCGGTATGAAAAAATGGAAGTGCTCCTGCAAAATCTGATGAGCGCCATGCAGGACATGGATGGCAAAATTCAGTCCATAGCCCGTGGGAATGCGGCCGTTATGGACTCCGTAAATGAAACCCCGGCTATGATCGAGCAGGTGTCTGCGGGAAGTCAAGAGGTGCTGGCGTCTGCCGTGGTTCAACAGCAGAGTGTTGTTCAAATGAACGGTTATATCAACGATGCGGCGCACAATAGTATGACCCTCCGTTCGGTTGTGTCGCAGTTTAAGCTTCCGCCGCGGAAGGCGCGGCATCCATTGCAGGAGGAAACGGACATCTGGCTTGATTGCGCGCTCGGTATTCGCGCCATTATGGTATCGATGATTCACTGTACGGACCCGCAAACCATCCGCAGCTGGCATGCTCGGAAGCTGGCGGAGGAACGCAAGCTTGAGGAATGCTTCGCGATACTGGAGAACGGGCTGCGGACGGATCGGGATCATGCTTGTTTCGAGGCGCTGAAGGCTTGCTGGAGGCAGTTTTCAATAATAAAAGACCAAAACGCGCAATGGATGCTCGAGGGTGAGTTTGAGAAGGCTAAGCAGGCTCTTGTCGAACACGGCCGCGAACGGTTTAAGCAAGCGGTGGATTTGGTCGTGGAATGGATGGAGCTTTAAGGGAAACGCGGGCCGGAGAGACTTGGTTGCTTCGGCTTGTTTTCTATTGGATTTTTGAAGGCCGATTCGATATGATATACAAGTAAGATCACTCATGGGACGAAAAGAGGTGGACATCCATGGACTGTATTTTTTGTAAAATCGTCGAGGGCGCCATTCCGTCAAAAAAAGTGTTTGAGAATGAACATGTTATCGCCTTTCACGATATTCAGCCTGCCGCCCCTGTACATATCTTGATCATTCCCAAGAAGCACATCCCTTCTATGAATGATGTGGAGTCGGGAGACTGGTATTTGCTCGGTGAAATTCATGCCGCGGCTCAGCAAATCGCCAAGGAGCAAGGGGTTGCCGAAACGGGTTACCGGTTGATCAACAACTGCGGACCGGACAGCGGTCAAGTTGTTTTTCATATCCATTATCACCTGCTTGGCGGTGAAAAACTCGGCGCGCTGAACGCAGGATAATCCGGGTGCCGATGATTTGTTCAAACGATTGTTTTGATAGGTTGACACCCAGTTTTGTTTTCGCCTATAATGAAGTTTGACGAATGTCTTTTGTTGTCTTGGACGGTCTGTTCGGAGGGAGGGAAAACTGGTGTCAGAAACTCGAGTTCGCAAGAACGAAACTATAGATGCTGCACTTCGCCGCTTTAAGCGTTCTATCGCTAAAGACGGCGTTTTGGCGGAGGTTAAAAAACGCAAGCATTATGAGAAGCCAAGCGTAAAGCGTAAAAAGAAGTCAGAGGCTGCTCGTAAGAGAAAGTTCTAGGAGGCTTAATCGATGAGCTTAAGCGAGAGATTAAACAATGACATGAAGCTTGCGATGAAGAGTCAAGATAAGTTTAAACTCTCCGTAATCCGTATGGTTCGTGCAGCTATCAAGAATATCGAGATAGATCAGCGTAAAACCTTAGATGACCAAGAAGTGCTTGACGTCCTGAATCGTGAGATCAAACAGCGCAAAGATTCCCTCCAAGAATTTGAAAAGGCCGGTCGTGATGATTTGGCAGAAAACCTGAAGGCCGAGATTGCCGTACTGATGGAGTACATGCCGCAGCAGTTGTCCGAAGAAGAAGTAAAAGCCATTGTACAGCAGACCATCCAGGAAGTGGGAGCTTCTTCAAAAGCGGATATGGGTAAAGTCATGGGCGCATTGATGCCGAAGGTTAAAGGGCTGGCTGACGGCAAGCTTGTCAATCAGTTTGTTCAACAGTTATTGTCTTAACAACAACGAGAAACACTCCGTTATTGGGGTGTTTTTCTTCATTTCCAGAGATTTTATGAATCAAAACCGACTCTAAAGCGTATTACCTTTCATAGTCCGACAATGACAGAAAAGGAGGTTTAGCCATGCGGGTTCGAGCCGGTAAATCGGAAAGTCGTTTTTGGCAAAGATATATCGCCTTGATGCTGCTGGCGTTGACGCTGATGATATCGGCTTTGGTTATGGGCTTGCCGGACGTTAAAACCGCGCGTGCGGAGTCGAAACCTCTTGCGGCACCGGTTGTCGTCATTCCGGTACATCATACGGTGGAGACCGGGCTGTACAATTTCCTGGAACGGGCGTTTCGTGAAGCGGAAGAGATGAACGCGCTTCATATCATTCTCGATGTCAATACGTTCGGAGGACGGGTTGACTCGGCACAGGAGATTGGCCAGCTGATCAAGAACAGTCCGATTCCGACTATCGCTTTTGTACGCGGCAAGGCGATCTCGGCCGGCAGTTATATCGCGTTAAACGCTGAACAAATTGCGATGGAACCGGGCAGTTCGATCGGAGCGGCGGCGGTTGTCGATATCACGGGTAACGAGATTGAGAATGCAAAGGTCATATCCACCTGGTCCGGACTGATGAAAGGCGCAGCCGAAATGCGCGGACGCAACTCGCAAATTGCGGAAGCAATGGTGGATAAGAACGTTGGCGTAACGATGACCGAAATCGGCAGAACCGTGCCGAAGGGTGAAATCGTGACTTTAACTTCTGAGGAAGCGCTGAAGGTGGGATATGCGGAAACGGTAGCAGCTAGTCTGGATGACGTCGTCAAGTTTATCGGCGGAGAGAACCATCCGCTGATTACGATGGAGCTTAGCGTGGCCGAAAGACTCGCTCGCTTTGTAACTGAACCGTGGGTGGCGACTTTGCTGCTGCTGATCGGCATTGCCGGGGTAGCGATCGAGATTTTCGTACCGGGCTTTGGTCTTCCGGGCATTCTGGGTGTGACGGGCTTCGGCTTGTATTTCTTCGGCCATTATATCGCGGGCTTTGCGGGAGTGGAGCATATCGCGCTCTTTGTTGGCGGCATTGTGTTGCTTTTTCTGGAAATTTTCGTCTCAAGCTTCGGCATACTGGGCATCCTAGGAGCGCTCTGCTTGTTCAGCGGAGTGGTTCTGTCCGCCTACAATAAGCAAATGGCGGTGTGGAGCCTCGGGATAGCATTTGTTGCCGCGGCTGTGATTGTGGCCATTGTGATCCGAATTTTCAGGCATCGGGGCGTTTGGCACCGGTTTATTTTGAGCGAGAAGCTGACAACGGAGCAAGGATACGTGTCCGCATCCTCCCGCAAGGAATTGATGGGCCAAGCCGGTCATGCGCTTACGCCGCTGAGGCCTGCCGGAACGGCGGTCTTCGGCGAGGAGCGTGTAGATGTGGTTACGTCAGGCGAATTTATCGCGGCCGGAAGTGCTGTGACGGTCGTTCAGGTCGACGGTTCGCGTATTGTTGTTAAAGAATGGAAAGAAACGTAGAGCAAAAATTGGAATAGGATGGTGTTTTGTATGGATGCTTCTTTAATTACGTTCTTATTGCTTGCCGCGGTAGCGATCATCGCACTTTCGGTGTTATTCACCTTCGTGCCGGTCATGTTGTGGATTTCAGCTTTGGCCTCCGGCGTGCGGATCGGCATCATTACGCTCGTGGCCATGCGCCTGCGCCGCGTTATTCCGAGCCGGATCGTCAACCCGATGATTAAAGCGACCAAAGCCGGGTTGGATTTAACGATTAATCAGCTGGAGAGCCATTTCTTGGCGGGCGGCAACGTGGACCGGGTGGTGAATGCTCTTATTGCGGCGCATCGCGCCAATATTCATCTGGAATTTGCGCGTGCAGCCGCTATTGATCTGGCGGGCAGGGACGTACTGCAAGCGGTACAGATGAGCGTCAATCCGCGTGTGATTGAAACGCCTACGGTTTCCGCCGTAGCTAAAGACGGTATTGAAGTGAAGGTTATTGCAAGAGTAACGGTTCGGGCCAACATTGACCGGCTTGTCGGGGGAGCGGGGGAAGAGACCATTATCGCCCGTGTCGGCGAGGGAATTGTTACCACCGTCGGTTCCAGCAGTTCGCACAAGGACGTGTTGGAAAATCCGGATCTGATCTCGCGCACGGTTTTGGGCAAGGGATTGGACGCCGGTACGGCTTTTGAGATTTTATCCATCGATATTGCCGATGTGGACGTGGGTAAAAACATTGGCGCCCAACTGCAGACGGAGCAGGCGGAAGCGGATAAGCAGATCGCACAAGCCAAAGCGGAAGAGCGTCGGGCTATGGCCGTTGCTCTTGAACAGGAGATGAACGCGCGCGTCGTTGAGATGAAGGCGAAGGTGGTCGAGGCGGAATCCCAGGTCCCTCAAGCGATGGCCGATGCCCTTCGCGAAGGCAAAATTGGCGTGATGGACTATATGAACCTGAAGAACATTGAAGCCGATACCCAGATGCGTGCGGGTCTTGGGCGGATGAACAACCCGGATAAGAATAATGGAGACGCATGACAAACGTCTTCCGTTTGGAAAGGCGGGATGAATGGTGAATATTATAGAATTGATTCTCAACAACTGGTTCATTCTGGTGATTATTTATATTGGCATAAGCACGTTCATGAAAACTAGACGCGGCGGGACCGAACAGCAGCCGGATCAGCAGAGCCGGCCTCGGCCTGCCAGGCCGGTCCGCGGAGGTATGCCTCCGTTTGGCGGAGACGGTCCAGGATCCGGATGGCCTAAACGACAGCAGGAGCGGCAGGAGCCCAAAGCGGTTTCGCCTGCCGAGCCTAAAGCGGTCGTTTCTCAGGAGAACCGCGAGGTGTCCGCGCCCATTCCGGCACAAAGGTCCAGAGCTATTCCGCAAACACTGCAAACGCCGGCATCGGCTCTTCAGAGGCCTGCTGTCCAAAGTAATCGTCCGGCAACGTCCTCATTCCAGCCGACGCCTGACGATTTAGCACGGGGCGTGCTGTGGGCGGAGATTCTGGGCCCGCCTCGGGCCAAACGTCCTTATCGGCGGTGAAATCATGATGCGCCTTATCATTGATCTGTGGATCATTGATAAGGCGCTTTTTTATTTTTGGCGGCTGATGCTGTCCAAAGGGTGATAAACCGGGTTAAGGGCATATTTTCAATTCCCAGGCATATGGTGTAAATAGCCCGTGTTCTGGCTTTTGCAGCCTAAAGGGCAGCTTGCGGAGGAGGTAACGTATGCGCAGATTGACACGCAGATTCAATCAATGGACCGCCAAACTGCTCGACCTGCCTCAGGACGTAGTGATGGACTTGCCCCGCATGACGATGATCGGAAACATGCAGCTGTACATTGAGAATCACCGGGGGGTTCTGCATTTCTCAAGCGATCTGCTTACGCTGGCTTTGACGAAAGGCCGGATTGAGGTATACGGCTCTCAGCTAGTCATACGAGCGATCTTGTCGGAGGAAGTGTTTATTGAAGGGGTCATTCGAGATATCAAATACATTCCGTAGCCTTGGAAAGGGGAAGTCGATTGTGAAATCATCGTTTATCCATCACCTGCGCGGTTATGTTATGATCGAAGTGAGAGGCCGGCAGCTGGAAGAGCTGATTAATCGCATGACGGTCATGGGAGTGTCCGTCTGGGACATTCGTTATTCGGATGAGCATCAGGCCAAGATGTTCGTTACCGTTCCTGACTTCTTCAGGCTTAGGCCGCTCTTGAAAGAGACAGGCTCCCGGATCCGAATCAAGGAAAGACATGGGCTGCCCTTTTGGCTGGACAAGCTGGGGAAGCGCAAGTTTTTTGTTTTAGGGCTGCTGGGCTTTTTCATCGGGATCTATCTGCTTTCATCCGTCGTGTGGCAAGTTCGTGTGGAAGGCAACGAGACGATCCGGACCGAACAGATTTTGCTGGCGGCTGAGCAGGAAGGAATCCATAAGCTGCAGTGGAAAAGCAGGCTGAAAGAGCCGGAGGCGCTTTCCAGATCGCTGCTGAGCCGGCTGCCCGGCACCGCTTGGATCGGTGTGGAGGTTCAAGGCACGCATGTGATCATCAAGGTGGTTGAAGCGACGATTCCAAAGACTCCGCCGCTCCTCAGCCCGCGTCACTTGGTGGCGTCCAAAAACGCGATGATCACTGACATCTTCGCAGAAAAAGGCAAGCCCGTCGTGAAGCCCAATGCTTATGTTCGCAAAGGCGATATTTTAATCTCGGGGATTATAGGGGATGAGACTCACCAGCAAACGGTAGTTGCCCAAGGTGAGGTGAAGGGGCTGGTATGGTATAAGCCTGCTGTTGAGGTGCCGCTTGTCTGGCAGTATAAAGTGTACACGGGGGAAACTAAAATTCGTTCCTTCCTTGTAATCGGCAGCCGCGGAGTGCAAATGAGCGGTTACGGCAAAATCCCGTTCGAACAGCAAGAAACGCTGCCCGAGCGAAAAATGCTGGCTTGGAGAAATTATACGCTTCCTATCGGATGGCTGCGCGAGAAAATCATGGAAGTGAGCCTGGAGGAGCGGCAGGTCGATCCGAAGGAAGCGGCGGCTATCGCGCTTGAGCGGGCCAGAGAGCAAATTTTAGCCGCAGCGGGCAAAGAATCTCGTATTATATCCGAAAAAATTTTGCATGAAAAGACGGAGAATGGTAAAGTTTATATGGAAATACTTTTTGAAGTGGAAGAATCGATTGCTGTTGAACAGCCGATCGTACCATAACGTTTAGACGCAGACGTTTTCGGAGTTTTATTGTTCCGAAAACCCGGAGGAGAGATTAAACCTGTTGACTGACCAAGCTACCGTGAAAGTGGCACTCAAAAATACGGCTGAGGGACTCGCCTTGTTCGGGCCCCAAGACAAATTTTTACACCTGATCGAAAAGGAAATGCCGGCTCGGATCTTAACGCGTGAAGAAGAAATCGTGATTCAAGGCTCAGCCGAGATAACGGCTCGTTTGGAGCATTTGTTTACCGTGCTGCTTACGCTGATACGCAATCAATATACGCTGACAGAACGTGATGTAAATTACGCGTTGGAACTTGCCAAAGAGATGAAGGCAGACCAGCTGCTGGAACTGTTTAAGGGCGAAATTGCTGTTACACACAAAGGGAAACCGATTCGTGTGAAGACCATCGGCCAAAAACAGTACGTCGATGAGATCAAGAAGAAGGATATTGTCTTCGGTATTGGCCCGGCTGGAACGGGGAAAACGTATATTGCCGTCGTCCTGGCGGTTGCGGCGCTCAAGGAGGGCAGGGTCAAACGGATTGTCCTTACCCGGCCTGCGGTGGAAGCGGGGGAGAGCCTTGGTTTTTTACCGGGGGATCTTCAGGAAAAGGTTGACCCTTATTTGCGGCCATTGTATGATGCTCTTAATGATGTCTTGGGTCCTGAGCAGGTGGCTAAAACGTTGGAGCGCGGATTGATCGAGATCGCTCCGCTGGCTTATATGCGTGGAAGAACGCTGGATGATTCGTTTATCATATTGGATGAAGCGCAAAACACGACCCCGGAACAGATGAAGATGTTTTTAACCCGTCTGGGCTTTGGCTCGAAGATGGTGATCACTGGAGATGTCACCCAAATCGATTTGCCTCGGGGCAAATCATCCGGGCTTGTGGAAGCGCAGCGAATTTTGCGGTTGATTGAAGAAATCGGCTTTATCTCATTTGATGAACAGGACGTCGTCAGACACTCATTAGTGCAAAAAATCATCGTAGCCTATAATGAGGATAAAGAAGGCTGAGAAAGGGCTGACCTTTCATCGTGAAAAACCTCGTTTCCATTTCAGGCAAATTTCAATATGGACTTACCGGTTGGAGACATAGCGCCATTGTGCGCTTTCTTCTGTTTGTTATGCTTGCGCTTGTATTTTTCTTTACGATGTACCATCAAGTTGTGCCGCAAACCTATGATATTACATTAAATTCCACCGCTGAGAAAGATATTCTCGCAACGAGAGCGATCAAGAATAATGCAGCCACCGATCAAGCCAGGGAAGAAGCCGCACAGCGCGTGCAGCCGGTTTATACGATCGTGCCGCTCAAAAACGAGCTTGCCGTAGAATCGATTTTTGAGAAGCTGCAGCAGATTAACAGTGATTCGAATGTGTCCCAAACGGATAAAGTCAGCATTTATAAGACGGTCATTCCAACCTTAATCCAAGACCATCTCGACCGCCAGCTCATGACGTATATGAACAGCGGACAATACGGCGATCAGCTGTTGACGGAGATGAACAAGAGATTTCGCGAACAGCAGTACCGGATACCGGAAGAGGCGTTCTATAAGATTCCAAGGCTGTCCGTTGAGGACTTGACTGACATGGAGCCTGTAGCCAAAGAGATCGTCGGCAAGCTGATGAACGACCAGATCCTGGATGCGCAGGCGGTCCGGGTAAAGGTGCCGGAGCTGGTGAATGCTTCAACTTTAACGAAAAGCGTGACGCGCGAGCTGGTGCAGGAGCTGGTTCGTGCGGCATTGACGCCCAATAAGTTTTACGACCAAAAGGGGACGGAAGAAGCCAAATCTCACGCTCGAGATAACGTAAAAGAAATATATATTAACAAAAATGACGTGCTGGTAGCCAAGGGTGAAAAAATCACGGAGGAATTGTATAATCGTCTTGCCGAGCTTGAATTGCTTAAGGATGATACCAGCTCGTGGCCGAGTGTAGGGCTTTTATTATTTGTTATTTTATGCTGTTTCGTCCTTTTCATGTTTGTCCGCCAGAGCACGCTCCCGGTTAGTCATAATAATGTTCAACTGCTGATGTTAATCATGATTATGATGATTACGGCGGGATTGATGAAAGTGTTCTCCTTGGCCCAAAGCCTTGATTTTCCTTTCATCGGTTATTTGGCGCCGACCGCGATGGGAGCTATCTTAATCACGATTTTGCTTAATGCGCAGCTGGCTTTTATTGCGTCGGTTCTCTTTAGCGTCATCGCGAGTGTGGTGTTCAACTCCGATCAGCTGTTTCCGTTCGATTTCAACTATGGCTTGCTGACGCTGACCTGTTCCTTTGCCGCGATTTTCTCCATTCAGAGAGCCAGCCGGCGCTCCTCGATCCTGAGGGCAGGCTTCATGGTCTCGGTATTCGGTCTTGTGCTTGTGTCATCGCTTCTGATGCTGAATGATAATACCACGCAAAGAGACGCGCTGTTTGCCGTTTCTTTTGTGGCGGGAGGGGGCTTGCTGACTGCGGTACTCGTCATCGGCTTGCTTCCGTTCTTGGAAATGGCATTCGGTATCCTATCTCCGCTGAAGCTTGTGGAGCTCTCGAATCCGAATCATCCGCTGCTGCGAAAGCTGCTTACGGAAACACCGGGAACCTATCACCACAGCGTTATGGTCGGCAACCTGTCTGAGGCCGCGGCTGAGGCGATCGGAGCGGATGGATTGCTCTGCCGGGTAGGCGCATATTATCATGACATCGGTAAGACCAAGCGTCCAAGCTATTTTATCGAGAATCAGACGAACATTGAAAATCCTCATGACAAAATCGACCCGGCTCTCAGTAAGTCGATTATCATAGCGCATGCCCGCGATGGTGTCGAAATGCTGAAGGAATATAACATTCCCAAACCGATTCGTGATATTGCCGAGCAGCATCATGGTACGACGCTGCTGCAATATTTTTATCATAAGGCGAAGAAGCAGGCGGAAGAGAAAGGCGAAAAGCCGCCGGAGGAATTCGAGTACCGGTATCCCGGTCCAAATGCGCAAACGAAGGAAACGGCGATTGTCGGCATCGCCGACTGTGTGGAAGCGGCTGTCCGGTCTTTGCGTAATCCGACCGTGGAGCAGATTGATACGATGGTTCGAAAAATTATTAAAAGCCGGCTGGATGACGGGCAATTCAACGAATGCGATTTGACGATCAAAGAGCTGGATCAGATTGCCAGAACACTGAACGAAGCTTTGCTGGGCATCTTCCATTCAAGAATTGAATACCCTACCGAAATACCGTCGCAAAAGGCGGATTCGGCAAGCAAGAATAAGGATAAGACGGATGAGGTGAAGCCATGAGCCTTACGCTTTCATGGAATAATGAACAAGAGCAATTTGAAATTACCCCTGCCCTGATCGAAAGGCTGGAAGAGCTGCTTCGTTTGGCAGGCGACTTGGAACAGGTGGCCGACGGGGAAGTGGCGCTGACGTTTACGGACGACGCCGCCATACAGGAGCTGAACAAGCAGTACCGCGGCCTGGATAAACCGACGGATGTTCTGTCGTTCTCCATGCAGGAAATGGGTGACGATGAGTTGGAAATCATCTATGAAGAGGAAGACGCGGCGGAGGATGCTCTGCCGGACAGCATGGATCCCGATGACGAAGAGGAGGGGTTTGAAGAGCCTCTTGGCGATATCATCATCTCGGTGCCTCGGGCCATCGAACAAGCTGACGATTATGGACATTCCATTGAACGGGAGCTCGGCTTTTTGTTCGTGCATGGCTTCCTTCATTTGATCGGCTACGACCATCAGGACGAGGAAGAAGAGCGTGTCATGTTCGGCAAGCAGGAGCAGATTTTGCAGCAGGCGGGTCTCACGCGGTGAAGCAGCCGGTCAAGTGGCAGCGGAGCTTTCGTTATGCCTACGAAGGCGTCAAGTATGCTCTGGCAACTCAACGGAATATGAAGTTCCATTTTTTTGCGGGCCTTGCCGCTCTTGTGCTGGCTCTGTTCCTTGAGCTTTCCAAGACCGACATCTTGTTCATTCTGTTGGCCGTGACGCTTATGTTCATGACGGAGCTCATCAACACCGCCGTGGAAAAAACAGTCGATTTGGCGATGCCGGAGCTTCATCCCTTAGCCAAAATCGCCAAAGATGTAGCTGCAGCCTCCGTATTGGTGACTGCAGCTTTTGCCGCTATTACGGGCATGATTGTGTTCTTCGAGCCGTTTGACCGGTTATTTCAAACGGCTCGGGCGGGAGAAGGGCCCGTCTTGACGGCAGCCAGCGTTTGGATTCTGCTCACGCTCGTAGCCCTTACGGTAATCGCAGTGCAGACCCGATTCTCCGATAAAGGAGTCTGGGTCAGGCCGAGCCTCCTGACGGCGCTCGCTTTTTCTATCGCCAGCTTGATTGCCGTACGAGTGCAGGATACTTTAGCGGTACTGCTCGGATTTTTATTAGCCGGCGTGCTTTTGCTGGCTCTGTACGACAAACGGAAGCGCAGCTTTGGCTCGCTAATTCTCGGCGCACTGCTCGGAAGCTTTATTACAGTATTGGCTTTTTACCTGATCTCTATATAAATTACTGTTGCCTGCCGGGAAAGGGGCGCTTCGCATGGATAAAACAGAATTGATCGCTCAAGCTAAAGAAGCACGAAAAAAAGCCTATACTCCCTATTCCCAATTTAAGGTCGGCAGTGCGCTGCTGGATTCCAAAGGGAGGGTGCATCTCGGATGCAACGTGGAGAACGCAGCCTACGGACCGACGAACTGCGCCGAGCGTACGGCTTTGTTTCGCGCCATTGCGGACGGGGAACTGCCAGGCACTTTCCAGGCTATGGCTGTCATCGGCGATACGCAGCAGCCGATCGCTCCCTGCGGCATATGCCGCCAAGTGCTCGTGGAGCTGTGCCGTCCGGATATGCCGGTGTACCTTGCCAATTTGCGCGGGGACGTCAGTGTAACGACGGTTAGAGCATTGCTCCCGGGCGCATTTACATCACATGATTTGGATGGAGGAACCTTTGACTGATGTCTTATTCCGATAAAGAAAAGCAATCGAAGTTTAAATCCGGCTTTGTCGCCATCATTGGCCGGCCGAATGTCGGCAAATCCACGCTTATGAACCAGGTCATCGGCCAAAAAATCGCAATTATGTCCGATAAACCGCAGACAACCCGGAACAAAATTCACGGAGTTTATACGACCGATGAAGCCCAGATCGTCTTTTTGGATACGCCGGGTATCCACAAATCGCAGTCCAAGCTTGGGGACTATATGATGAAGGCCGCGGAAAGCGCCCTTAGCGAAGTGGACGCCATTTTGTTTCTGATTGATGTAGTGGAAGGTCTCGGAGGTGGAGATCGTTACATTATCGAGCAGCTGAAAAAAGTAAAGACGCCGGTGGTGCTGGTCATGAACAAGATTGATCAAGTCCACCCTGAAGCCCTGCTGCCGGTCATTACCACGTACAAGGACTTGTATTCCTTTGCCGAAATCGTGCCGATATCCGCCATGCATGGAAGCAATGTGAACACACTGCTCGATCAAGTGATCAAGTATTTGCCGGAAGGACCGCAGTACTATCCTGCGGATCAAGTGACGGACCATCCGGAGCAGTTTGTTTGCGCGGAGCTGATCCGGGAAAAAATATTACATTTGACGCGGGAAGAGATTCCGCATTCCATTGCCGTTTCCATAGAAGATATGCGGGTGGAAGATAATGGCGTCGTGCATATTTCAGCCGTCATTTACGTCGAGCGGGATTCGCAAAAAGGAATTATTATCGGCAAAAAGGGCGCTCTGCTAAAAGAAGTGGGGCGGAAAGCACGCGCAGACATCGAAGCGCTGCTGGGCTCCAAAACCTTTCTTGAGCTTTGGGTAAAGGTGAAGAAGGATTGGCGCAATCAGGATCGGGTGCTGCGGGATCTCGGATTCCGCCACGAATAGCCGATGGCTTGCGTCGAAGAAATTTTGCAGCATTGAACGTAAAGCTTCCATACCAGTTTTTGTTGAGCATACTTCTGTTCGAATCGAATCATCCTAATCCTAGCAACAGGTATTGTAATCGCGTTACCAAGGGGAGGATGTACCATGAGAGATTTTTCGTGGAAGTATTTTTCAATCACTGGAGATGTGGATGCTTACCTGCTTTATAAGGAATCTCAGATTCAAACCGGAGAGGTGCCGGAATTGCCGGAGGAGGAGTCTGCGGCTGAAGCTCCGGAATCGATGCAGTAAATCATAGAATGATTTCGGCAACCGGTTGGATACGCGGGGAGAGGCTGTCGGTGCAGTACAGAGTGCAGGGAATTGTAATCCGCAGCATGGATTACGGGGAAGGCAACAAAATCATCACCATGTTTACGCGTGAACAGGGAAAGATAAGTGTAGTCGCTCGCGGCGCCAAAAAGGTAAAAAGCAGGTACGGCTCATCCGCCCAGCTTTTTACCTATGGAGATTTCTTGTTCTTTAAATCAGGACAGCTGGGCACTTTGAATCATGCGGAAATTATTGAAGCCTTTCATAAAATAAGGGAAGATTTGCACAAGGCCGCCCATGCCTCCTACCTTGCAGAGCTCACAGACAAGATGATGGGAGATCAGGAAGGGCAGCCTTATTTGTTCGATCAGCTGAAAGCTAGCCTCCAGGCGATTCAGGAGGACAAAGATTTGCAGATTGTCGGTCATCTTTATGAAATGAAAATGCTGATGCATGCCGGGTACACCCCCGAGCTAGAGCATTGCGTGGTCTGCAGGGACACATCGGAGCCATCCGCCATCAGCATCGGCATGGGCGGCGTGCTGTGTGAACGATGCAGGCTGCGCGATCCCGAAGCCTATCGTTTGACACCGGGGGTATACAAGCTGCTTCGGCTGTTTATCCGGCTGGATGCCAGACGTCTGGGGCAAATTGATGTTAAGCCGCAATCCAAGCAAATATTGAAGCAAATCATGAGGGCTTACTTTGATACGCATGCGGGTGTTAGGCTGAAGTCGCGCGATTTTTTGGATCAGATGGATAAATATGGGATATAGTTTGAAAGAATTTTAAGAAATTGCGTGAAATTGACATTTTTTAATCATGATGATATTATACTATGATACACCCATGTTGATGCCTCTCGTGACGAAGCCTAGATCCAGGCTTTGGCAGCGGGATTTTTTTGTGAGAGGAAGCGAATGAAACATTTTTTGGTAGTGGCTCGTAGTAGTATAGAAGATTTAAAAGCCGCTTTCATGAATGGAAGAAACAGAACGGAAAGGCGGGGTCTCATGGGGGAAGCCGGCAAATCGGTAATATTCGTTGCTTCGGATTCGGCAGGGGAAACGGGAGAAGCTGTTGTCCGAGCAGCGGCGGTGCAATTTCATCCGCAGCAGGTGGAGATCAGGCGGGTTCCGTTTCTGCAGGACATGTCGGATGTAGACCGGCTGATTCGGACGGTGGTGGAACGTAACGGAATCATTTTGTTCACATTGGTCATCCCGGAATTACGAGATTATTTAATCAATCAGGCGGAGCTTTACCGGATTCCTCATATCGATCTTCTCGGTCCGATCATCCGTACGCTCGAGCAATCCTTAAAGCAAGAGGCGAGTCATACGCCGGGTATGCTTCATAGGCTGGATGAAGATTATTTTAAAAAGGTTGAGGCTATCGAATTTGCGGTTAAGTATGATGACGGGCGTGATTTTAGCGGAGTGCTTCAAGCAGATATCGTATTGGTGGGTGTATCCAGGACTTCGAAGACGCCGTTATCGATGTATTTGGCCCACAAAATGTTCAAGGTGGCCAATGTTCCGCTTGTGCCGGAAATTCAGCCGCCGGAGCAGCTGTTTACGGTCTCCAGCCGCAAAATTGTCGGACTGCGCATCAGCCCGGATAAGCTGAATGTGATTCGCACCGAGAGACTCAAAACGTTGGGGCTTCCGGATAGCGCTACTTACGCCAATACGGAACGTATTCATAGAGAGCTTGAGTATGCCGATAAAATTATGAAGCGTATCGGCTGCGCCGTGATCGACGTATCGAACAAGGCTGTAGAAGAGACGGCTAGCGTTATCATTGATATGTACCGTTCCAGGTAAACCTCTTTGGAGGTTAAAGCAGGATTTTTTGCAAATTCATCGTATATAATATTAACGATAGTACTTCAGTCACAAATCCGGGTTGCAAACCGGTGGGAGCGTAATGACGTATAAAATAGTTGTCGATGCCGATGCGTGCCCGGTAAAGCCGGAAATCATTCAAACCGCCGCCAAATTTGGCGTAGACGTGCTGATGGTCGCTTCCTTTGATCACCGGCTTCAGCCGGCGCAAGGCGTAGAGATTGTACAGGTGGACCGTTCCGATCAATCTGTTGATTTATATATCGCCAACCGGATCTCGGCAGGAGATGTATTGATTACTCAGGATTTCGGTCTCGCCACGCTGGGATTGGGCAAAAAAGCGACGGCCATGTCGAATCGCGGACAAATGTATAGTGACCGAACCATAGGGTTTTTGCTTGAGCGAAGGCATGAACAAGCAAAGCTGCGGCGAGGAGGTAAGCATTCCAAGGGCCCTAGGGCCTTTACGAATGATGACCGTGAAGTATTTCTACAAACTTTGACAAAAGTTTTGTCTCGCATGCAGGAAAATGCCGGAGTGTAGCGAATAGTAATTACGTGTTAATTTGAATGAAGGTGGTTAGATGAGTAACGGACGCATTCCCGAGCATGTCATTGAATCGGTCCTTAAAGCCCATGATATTGTTGAAGTTGTTGGCCGGCACGTTCACTTGACAAAGCAGGGACATTACCTCAAGGGTCTCTGTCCTTTTCATTCAGAGAAAACACCGTCCTTCACCGTGACGCCGGCAAGACAAACTTATCACTGCTTCGGCTGCAAGGCTGGGGGCAATGCCATTCGTTTTCTTTCCGAGGTGGAAGGCTTGTCCTTTGGCGAGGCGGTTCGCAAGCTGGCGGATGAAGCGAAGCTTGATCTAGGTGAGCATTTGCAAACGGCTCAGGAAGAAACGAAGGAGCAACTGGAACGTTCCAAGCTGCTGGAAGGCTATGAGCTTGCTGCCAAGCTGTATCAGTATATCCTTCATAACACGGAGCAAGGGAGAGCGGCCAAAGACTATTTGCGGGATCGCGGAATGAACGACAAGCTGATCGAAACATTCGGGCTTGGCTACGCGCCAACAAGGTGGGATACGCTAACCAACCTCTTGGGAAAGAAGCAATTCTCACTACCGCTTATGGAGCAGGGCGGGCTGCTTTCGGCCAAACAAGACGGAAGCGGATATGTGGATAAGTTTCGCGACCGCATCATGTTTCCGATTTTTGATTGGAAGGGACAGGTCATCGCATTTGGCGGGAGAACCATGGGCGATGCGCAGCCCAAATATTTAAACAGTCCTGAATCGATGCTGTTCCACAAAAGCCGAACGCTCTACAATCTTCACTTGGCGAGACCACAGGCTCGCAAAACGCAGGAGATTGTGCTGTTCGAGGGTTATATGGATGTGATTCGGGCATGGGATGCGGGCATAAAAAACGGTGTGGCCACGATGGGTACAGCCCTGACTTCGGAGCAAGCCGCTGCGATTCGCAGGATCTCCGAACGGGTAACGGTAGCATATGATGGAGATCAAGCGGGTCAAACCGCCGCTTACAAAAGCATACCTTTACTCGAGAACGCAGGCTGCCAGGTTAAGATCAGCATGCTGCCCGACGCGCTCGATCCCGATGAGTATATCGCAAAATACGGTTCTGAACGATTCGTACGGGAAGTTATCGAAACCGCCGTACCGTCGATCAAATATAAACTTCTTTACTTTCGCAAAAATTATAAACTGCAAGAGGATGGAGAAAAGCTCCGGTACATCAAGCAAGCGGTCAAATTGATTGCGGGATTATCATCGCCTATTGAAAGGGAACATTATCTCAAAGAGCTTTCGTCCGAATTTCGGTATTCTTTGGAAGCATTGCAGCAGAATTTGAATGAAATCCGCCTGCAAGCAGAAAAAAACGAAAGATCCGGGGATAATAAAGACAATCCGTGGAATAATGTTATGAATAACGGGAAGCCTCGGATAGAAACACCTTCTATGGTGCCTGCGTATCAATTCGCAGAGCGACAGCTGCTTGCCGTCATGATGCTGGACCGGGATATATCCGGTCAAGTTGAGCGTCAATTGGGAGACGGCTTTAATGTGGATGCTCATGCGGCGTTAGCCGCATACTTGTATTCCTACTATGCCCAGGGCCATGAGCCGAATGTCGGCGCATTCTTAGGCATGCTGCAGGATGAAAAGCTGGAGAGCTTGGCCACTTCCCTGACCTTAATAGACAACCGCAACGGGATCAATGATGCCGTTATTGACGATTACATCCGGGAAATTAAGAAGTATCCGCTTTTGCAATCATTGAAGCGAAAGAAAGAAGAAGTGAAACAAGCAGAACGTTCAGGGGATATCCCTAGAGCACTGCAGCTGGGCAGTGAGATTATTTCCCTAGAAAAGCAGTTGAAATCATCCTGAAACCGGGCAAGCGGCGTAAGTTTGAACTCTAGGGAGGAGGGAGTTGTATGATGGCGAACGATCAACGTACGGAAATAGAGACAGAGCTGACGTTGGAACAAGTAAAGGAACAGCTGATTGAACATGGCAAGAAGCGTTCCGTAATCACGTACAAAGAAATCATGGAAAAGCTCGCTCCATTTGACCAGGATCCGGAGCAAATTGACGAGTTTTTCGAGCAGCTTCAAGAGATGGGCATCGATGTCGGCAATGAAGCAGATGAAGACCACGACATGAGTCCGATGGAGCATGAACACGACGAGTTTCATTTTGATGACGACTTGTCGCTGCCTCCAGGCATCAAGATCAACGATCCGGTTCGAATGTATTTAAAGGAAATCGGCAGGGTTCCGCTGCTTTCCGCCGAGGATGAGGTTGATTTAGCTAAGCGCATCGAGCGTGGAGACGAGGAAGCCAAACGCCGCTTGGCGGAAGCAAACCTTAGGCTTGTGGTAAGCATCGCGAAGCGCTATGTAGGTCGCGGAATGCTGTTTTTGGATTTGATTCAAGAAGGCAATATGGGCTTGATTAAAGCGGTAGAGAAATTCGATCACACGAAAGGCTACAAGTTCAGCACGTACGCAACTTGGTGGATTCGTCAGGCGATTACCCGGGCTATTGCCGACCAGGCCAGAACCATCCGGATTCCGGTACATATGGTGGAAACGATCAATAAGCTGATCCGGGTATCCCGTCAGCTGCTGCAGGAGCTTGGTCGTGAACCAACACCGGAAGAAATCGCCAAAGAGATGGATTTAAGCACAGATAAAGTGCGGGAGATCATGAAAATCGCTCAAGAGCCGGTATCTCTTGAAACCCCGATAGGTGAAGAGGACGATTCGCATTTGGGGGATTTTATCGAGGATCAAGAAGCGCTTGCGCCTGCGGATGCCGCGGCTTACGAACTGCTTAAGGAACAACTCGAGGATGTGCTAGACACCTTGACGGAGCGTGAGGAGAACGTACTTCGCTTGCGTTTCGGTCTGGACGATGGCCGCACGCGCACACTGGAGGAAGTCGGTAAAGTATTCGGTGTTACACGGGAACGGATTCGTCAGATTGAAGCTAAAGCGCTGCGTAAGCTTCGTCATCCTAGCCGAAGCAAACGTTTGAAAGACTTTCTTGAATAATATGGTGTCTCTCTGGACCTTTCTGCGCATAGATGCACAGAAAGGTCTAATTTTTTGCCATCCTGCCGCCGATATTCAATTATGGAAAAAAAGCAGGGCTCAAGGGAGACATAGCCTATGGATGATAAAAAGAAAGAAATCATTGTTCAAGAGATTGAGCACTGGCGGCGCAGCAAGCTGCTGCCTGAGCATTACTGTGATTTTTTGTTGAATATATATGATATACAGCAAGATCAGAATGATCAGGTCGGTGTATTTGGTGTCACCCCAAACAAGATTAGAAACAGTAGCTGGAAAATCTGGATGCTGGGATTGCTGCTCATCATGGCTTTATCTTTTACTGCTCTTAATTTTAACGCTTTTGAATTACCAATGCAAATAGGAATTTCCATTATCTTCTTGGCCGGGTTCTACGGATGGGGAAGCTCCAAGCTAAAGAAAGAACCGATGGCTGCACAAATTTTGATTGGAATGGCCTCTTTATTTCTTCTGTTTATCGGTGTTTATTTGCTGAGGCTGCATGGGGTTGCGGCTTCGGTACCGGTGGTTGCTTACGTAGCTTTGTGCAGCGTGGTTTGGATCGTGACCGGTCTGCTGGCAAGATTGGCGCTGTTTCAGCTGTGCGGATGGGTTAGCTTGGTATTCTGCTATGGCTGGCTGCTGCACTACCAGCTGGAGACGCTGTCATGGATTACGCTGCAGCTAAGCTGGCTGCCGCTGGCCATTCTTTTTTGTTGGATGTCTTGGATTATTCATGAAAAGAACAGGCAAGTCGGGCTGGTTTTCTTTCTATTAAGCCTGATCGTTTGGTATATGCCTGAATTATATGCTATGCTTTATGCTGAGAAATACGGTTCTTTAACCGTGCAGTGGCTGCTCTTAGGCAAGTTGGCGGTGGAGGCGGCGCTGCTGTTTGCTTGGAGAAAAAAATGGACTGAGTGGGTTGTATAAATGATTCGATTGTCAAAACGACTGGAAATGATTGCGCAGGAGGTTCCTGCAGGCAGCCGGCTGGCCGATATTGGCTCCGACCACGCGCTGCTGCCGACCTTTTTGGCAGAACGGGGGATCATCCTCCGTGGTGTAGCAGGAGAGGTTAATGCGGGTCCGTTCGATGCGGCCTTGAAACAGGTCCGGTCTGCCGGATTGGACGGCATCATCGATGTTAGGCTTGGTGATGGACTGCAGGTGATCTCACCGGGAGAAGTGGACGTTGTTACGATCGCCGGTATGGGCGGCACATTAATCGCTTCCATACTGGAAGCGGGGATAGGCAAGCTAACCGGTGTACGCCGTTTGGTATTGCAGCCTAATGTGGGGGAATCCAACGTCAGGCAGTGGCTTTTGGACCATGAATGGGTGCTGATAGGAGAGAGAATCATGGAAGAGGAAGGCAAAACCTATGAAATGTTAACCGCCGTTCCTAAAGCTTTGGCTCCGTACAGCAATGATGAATTATATGAATCCCGTACACTGCCGAGCGGGTTGATAGCAGATCGGCAGCTCATGCTGCAGATGGGTCCTTTCTTACTGAAGGAGGCCTCTCAGGTCTGGATCGATAAGTGGCTTAGTGAGCTGGATAAGCTTAACCGCATTCGCGAGCGGCTGTCGCATTCCGAATTGGAAGCATCACGCACGAAGGAAGCGGAGATCAATAGGGAGATGCAGCAGATCAAGGAGGTGATTGAACGATGTACGCCAAAGGACAAGCAGTGATTGGACTGATGGAGGAGCTGGCTCCGAAATCATATGCCGTAGAGGGTGACAAGATCGGATTGCAAATCGGTACGCTGCACAAGGACATCCGCAAAGTGCTTGTTACCCTGGATGTTACCGAAGAAGTGGCAGACGAGGCGATTCGGGAAGGAGCGGACTTGATCATCGCTCATCATGCC
Source organism: Paenibacillus sp. F024 (assembly GCF_057814255.1). NCBI lineage: Bacteria > Bacillati > Bacillota > Bacilli > Caryophanales > Paenibacillaceae > Paenibacillus > Paenibacillus sp. F024. The sequence continues at coordinate 638,965 of NZ_JBVASZ010000001.1, read as the reverse complement.
ATTATTTATCGTCCTCTGCCGCATATTCGGACGGATACTCCTGCAGGCCGGCTGTTTGAGAAGCTGATCAAGCACGATATTGCCGTTTACATCGCGCATACGAATTTGGATGTGGCCGAAGGCGGTATTAACGATATGATGGCAGAAGCGATCGGGATGACTGTGACGGAGCCGCTGGACGAGGTACATACGGATAAGCTGAAAAAGCTGGTTGTATTCGTGCCGGTAGATTATGCGGAGATGGTCAGACAGGCAATGTTCGATGCAGGGGCCGGAGGGATAGGCAAATACAGTCATTGCAGCTTCAATATGGAGGGGACGGGCACCTTTAAGCCGGATGAGGGTACCGATCCGTTCATTGGCAAGCCAGGAAAGCTTGAGGAAGTTAAAGAGGTTCGTGTGGAAACAATCGTGCCGCAAAGCGCGGAGCGTAAGGTCGTGCAAGCTATGCTCAAGGCGCATCCCTACGAGGAAGTGGCTTACGATTTGTATTCTCTAGATCTGAAGACACGCACATTCGGTCTGGGACGGGCAGGCAAGCTGCCGAAGCCGGTGACGCTAAACGAGCTGTGCGAGCAAGTGAAGAAGGCTTTTGATGTTCCGATGCTGCGTGTGGTCGGAGATCCGGATCGTGTGATCCGTAAAGCCGCTGTGCTTGGCGGATCGGGCAGCCGCTATGTCAAGCACGCGATGTTGGCCGGCGCGGATGTTCTGATTACCGGCGATATCGATTACCATACGGCTCATGATGCATTGGCAGCCGGTATGGCCTTGATTGATCCGGGTCACAATGTGGAGAAAATCATGAAGCTGGGCGTGGCGGAATATTTGCAGCGCAAACTGGCTGAAAGGAAATGGGCGACTGAGGTAGCTGCTTCGCAAATTCATACGGAACCATTCCGTTTTGTGTAGATGCTGCTAGAATCCGGCAGTTGTTTTTTTGTGAGATTCCCTGTATACTATCTCATGCACCTATTGCAAAAGAAAGTTTGACAGACAATCGCTGGCGGCTTTATGCCGCGAGAGGAAAGTCCGGGCTCCACAGGGCGGGATGCTGGATAACGTCCAGTCAGCGCGAGCTGAAGGCTAGTGCCACAGAAACGGACCGCCGATGGCAGCGGGCAACCGCGTGCACAGGTAAGGGTGGAACCGTGGTGTAAGAGACCACGAGGAGTTATGGTGACATCGCTCCTGGTAAACCCCATTTGGAGCAAGACCTAGAGGAACGCAGGTCCCGCAAGGGACAGTCTTTGCCCGAGACGCGTTCGGGTTGGTCGCTTGAGCCAGGCAGCAATGTCTGGCCTAGATAGATGATTGTCGCTTCAATGGTGGCAGGGTGGCCCCCGTTATGACCACCGGAAGTACAGAACCCGGCTTACGGCAAACTTTCTTTCAGCCATTCACGCAATAGAGCTTTGGATACGTGCGAAGAACCGCCTCAAGGGCGGTTCTTCGCTTTTTGGCATAGTTATCTGCTCAATAGCCGCCTCAGCCATTCCGGCCAATGGGTTAGAGTCGTATCTGCTGGGGCGTTTGCTGCCGCTTGCCCGGCGGAGCTGCTGGGTACGGCGGCCTGCAGCGCGGCTATCACGTCGATTAGGCCGTAGCCGAAATACTTGTCCTTGCCGGGAGTTCCGAGATCCGCAGCCGTGTCCCTCATCAGCTGCATAACCTCGGTATTCTTCAGATTAGGGTTAGCGGATCGAATTAACGCCGCCAGAGCAGTCACATGCGGGCTGGCCATGGAAGTGCCGGAAAGCGCCGCATATTGGCCTTGCGGATAAGTGCTGGCAATGCTTACGCCGGGTGCGGCTACATCGATATAATCCCCGTAATTGGAGAACGGTGCTTTCGATTTCTGGGCGTCCACTGCAGCGACCGCGAATACTTCGGGGTATGCGGCAGGATAGCCGGGGCGCTCCGTATTATCGTTACCGCTCGCAGCGATTAATACGACGTCGCGGTCAAAAGCATACTTGATTGCATCGTGAAGAAATTGGGAATCGGCGTAATTGCCAAGGCTCATATTGATGACCTTTGCTCCGTGATCCGTTGCCCAAATAATGCCCTGCGCAACGGCATAAGTGCTTCCGGCACCGGATTTATCGAGCACTTTGACCGGCATAATCCGGTTATACCAGCTCATTCCGGCAACACCCAGATGGTTGTTGACCGATGCTCCAACGACTCCGGCGACATGGGTGCCGTGACCTACATCGTCCATCGGCTTGGAATCCGGATTAACTACGTTATATCCGCTGACCAATTGATTGCTGAGATCCGGATGATTGATATCGACACCTGTATCCACGACGGCTACAGTAATGTCTTGGGAGCCTCTGGTGATGTTCCAGCCGGCTTCCGTATCAATTTGCGGCAGATTCCATTGATAGCGCCGGTAAAGCGAATCGTTAGGCGTGAATACGTCCGCGCGGGTTTCCGTAGTATCGGGTGCCGTTTCGTTGGTTAAATAAAGAAAGTGCGGCTCGGCATATTCAACGTTCCACTGCTTAAAATAGTCCATCATTTGTTTGGCTTCCATATTGCCGGATTCAAAGACGTACGTATAACCCAGCTTGTGGAATTGATCGCTTCCGATCTCTTTGCGGATTCGCGCAAGATCGCTTTCTGCCGGTTCCTTCTTGAATTTAACAACGACCTGATTGACATGGTAATGGCTGGTGCCCTCATTGTCTTCAGGATGGTCGACCCGGACGTCCTGGAGCGAATTGGCATCAACAGATTCAATTTTGTAACGGCCTTCTCCCGGATATGTGACGATCCGCAGGTTTTTAAGCTGATGATCGGCCACCTGCTGTAAAATCTGTTGACGTACCGCGCCTACAAGGCCGGCCGATCCGTCATTGGAAGGAACACCGAGAACAAAGTAGGTGCTTCCGTCGGCATAGATGGGCTTGGACTGATAAGCTTTACCTGCATCGACCAGCTGCTTGGCTTCAGCAAGGAAAGGCTCCACTGCCGGACGAACGGAGTCTGTTAATCCGCCCGATGTCACGCCCTGCGACAGCGGCTGCTGAGCTTTTGTCCAAGCAAGCAGCTGCATGTGCGGATGCTCGGTTTGCACCCTTTTCAAGGTTTCATTGGCTTGGCCAGGCTCCTTTGCACTCAGCTCCTGTACAGTACGGTGAAGCACCATGCTGCACTCATTGCGGCAGAGTTCATCTGTTCTGGCGAGATCCTCATTTAGCATCGTGTGTTTCATTTGTAGCTCGGCTGCGGGAGTTACCGTTTCAGGTGCGGGCGGTTGCTCTCCCCGGGGGAAGATCAGCGCTACGCCGGCAACTACAAGCAGGACGGACATCACATATTTCCACATAGTCTGCTGCCTCCTAAATGTTTGCTGTTATCCTTCCCGTGAAGGTCAATTTGCCATAATAGCAATGTTATCCAAGAGCGCCGGCATGCTGGAAATGGACGGAATTGTAATTTTAGACGTTTTTTCGTGTTACTTTTATACGAGATTTATGGTAGGATGAAGTAAGGGTCATTTATAGTGTCTATGTTGGCTTTTTAAGTTGAGGAGGTCTATCTAAGCTATGGCAGTGTTTAACGTAAAAAATCTTTGTGAAACAACAAGAACGAAGCTGAGCGATGCGATCGCAAAAATGGAAGCATTTTTGAATGAGCACTCTTTGCGGCAGCTGAATACGGACAATGATGAAGCAATGGACGAATTTTACAAAGGATATTTATCTGACACTAGACATCTGCTTGTGTTTTCCGAAGTGTCTTACGAGAAGCTCGGCGTGGCTTTGCGCCGCCCCAATTTCAATGTGGAATATGCCGAAAAGGTATTGTACGAAGTATATCATAGCTGCATAAACAGTTTCTTTTATCCAAAGAACGAATGCTATTCTGAAGATGGCAGATATGCTTACACCGGTCAAGACGCCATTCGCTTCCGTAAAAAACCAAGCCGCGAAGTGAGGGATTTGACGATCGAGCTTTCGAAAATTTTTGAAACACTCCGTGATGAGCTGGCTTACTACGAAACCGACTATATCACGCAAAAGCGGATGCAAGGTGATAAAGTATAATATTGTCCGCCTGGAATATAATGATAATGAAGAGATGCTTTCTCCCAAAGCATCTCTTTTTGCATAAGGAGGATTGATTTGTGTCTCAGACCATCCATTTGAATCAGCTTGCCAAAGATAGTGTCCGGCTAATTCGGCTGAACCAGCACCCAAGCGGAGGTTATGTCGCCTGTCCATTGTTCGCTCATTACAATTACAGCTGGCTCCGAGACGGCAGCTTTATCGCCTATGCTATGGATTGTGCGGGGGAGCATGCAAGCGCAGGACAATTCCATGAATGGGTCACACGAATTGTGGAACGAAAGCAGGGGCATATTCGGTATTTGCTGGAAAAGAACAGCCGCGGCGAGCGGATCGGGCTTAACGAATTTTTACATACCAGATATCATTTGGACGGACGAGATGATATCACGTCCGAATGGGGTCATTTTCAACTGGATGGTTACGGCACCTGGTTATGGGCCTTGACCGAGCATTTGAAAGCTGACGGACATCAGCGGCTTCCGGACCGCTTTCGCTCCAGTGTTGAGGTGACGGCAGCCTATTTGCAGGCGTTTTGGCGGCTGCCGAATTTCGACTGCTGGGAAGAATATGCAGATCACATCCATCCTTCGACGCTGGCTTGTATTTATGGCGGACTAAAAGGAGTCGCCGAGTTGGAGAAAAGGCACGATCTGGAGGAGGTTTGCGGGCAGATCAAGGCGTTTTTGCTTGACCATGCGGTACATCCGGAGCGGGGGCATTTTGTAAAGTTTGTAACCCCGGCACCTGAAGCGGATGTCACTGCAGCCCGAATTGGTAATGACGAAGTGGACGCAAGCTTAATGTGGCTCTGTCAGCCCTTTGGTTTGTTTGAGCCGGAGCATCCTATCATGAAGAATACTCTGAACCAAATCGAGTCCGATTTGCGGACGGCACAAGGCGGGATTCGCAGATACAAGGGGGATGAGTATTACGGCGGAGGAGAATGGCTGCTGCTTACGGCGTGGCACGGATGGGTAAGGCTGTCCATGGGCGACCGCCGTCAAGCGGAAATAGCGTTACAGTGGATTGTCTCCAAGGCTGATGATCAGGGAAGGCTCCCCGAACAGGTCCCGGATGCGCTGGAGGACAGGCATAAATATGACGAGTGGGTTGCCCGGTGGGGACCTCCCGCCCTGCCGCTATTGTGGTCGCATGCGATGTTTTTGGTATTGAATCACAAGCTTGGATAGGCCGTGCCTTGGCGTCAGCGGGAATATCGCCGATGGATAAGGGGCAAGCTGAGACAGGGGTGATAACTATGCCACAAGTGAAATGCAGCGTTGCAAACTGTGAATATTGGGCACAGGGAAACAACTGTAATGCAAATACGATCATGATCGAAGTCGATAAGCATGCGAAGGTCGGTTATGATACGGAATTTGCCGCTGATTTTACGGACCATAAGGATGTAGCCAAAAGTGTGCGCAATACCTGTTGCCATACCTTCGAGCCGAAAAAAGCGAAATGATCTTCTTCATATGAAGGGAGTGATCATCACGTGAGACGTAAGCTCGGGGTTCAACGTTCCGGTTTGTCCGCCAAGCCGGACAAACCGCTTCAGCAGTTAAAACGGGAGCAGCTGCACAAAGAGTCCGGCATGAAGGTAAATGAAGAATTTGCGGGTGATTCGGCCGCCTCTCATCGGCTGCCGCATTTCCGTCAGGAAAGGCCTAAGGCATCCGCCGCATCGGAAGTGGAGCAGTCTGATGCAGGAGCATCGGCTTCAACCCGCTGGTTGGGCTATACCGCCCTGATTTTGGCGGTACTGTCACTCATGGTGTTTCCGGTACTGCTGGGCTCGACATCGACGCTGCTCGGATTTTTCGCTTTTATGCTCGGGCAAAGGACCTTAGGGGCTTGGTCCGTTGCAATCGGACTGATTTCTTTGGCGGGTTATTTTGTTTTGGTGCCCTTATTAACGTAAGAAAGCAGTGAAGCAGAAGCAGGCCGATTCAGACGGTCTGCTTCTTTGCCTGAAAATAGGACTGGATGACAAGCTCAAAAAGGTGTAAAATAATCTTATTGAGATGGTAAGATTGTACAATCAAGGAGTTTAAGCCTATATGAGTTTGAATCCAGGAACGATCGATCCCAGAACCTTAAAAGAATTACTCCGTCTCCAGATGTTGAACAAATCCGATTTGTTGTCCTCAACAAGCGTTGCTTCAGATACGGAGGATCATAGCGGCTTTTCCGAGCTGTTGAGCGGACTTCTGGCGATGAAAGAACCGCAGGATGCGCCTTCTGAGGCTTCGTTGAAGCCCGCGATGCTGTCAATGCCGGGCTTGATGACTCCATGGGTGCAACAGCGTCTTTCAGCCAGCAGGCCTACCGAGTTTGAAGAGCACATTCAGGAAGCGAGCCGGCGTTACGGTGTAGAGTCAAGCCTGATCAAAGCCGTTATCGATGCGGAATCGTCTTTTAACCCCGGTGCGGTATCCCGGACAGGTGCCAAAGGGCTAATGCAGCTGATGGATGCAACAGGGCAGAGTCTGGGTGTAACCAATCCGTTCGATCCCGTACAAAATATAGAAGGCGGAACACGCTATTTATCCAATCTTTTGGTAAAATACAACGGCAGCGCCAGTACGGCTCTCGCGGCCTATAATGCAGGTCCCGGACGAGTGGACCGGATTGGTGTCAAGAACGATGAGGACTTGATGTCGAAGCTTCATCTGCTGCCGGCCGAAACGCAGCAATATATCCGCAAAGTGATGGGTTTAAAACAGGAATATGACGCTATCGTATGACAGCCATAAGACCAATTGCAGTTTTTCTTCCGAACGGTGATTTCGGAAGGTGAAGCTGCAATTGGTCTTTTCTTGGAACTGAAGGAGGAACTGTTTTTGCTTTATATGGATTACGCGGCAACAACACCGATGTACGAAGAAGTCATTGACACGATGACGGAAGTGATGAGATCGTTTTATGGAAATCCATCCTCGCTGCATGCGATGGGAGCCGATGCGGAGCAGCTTATGGCCCGTGCCCGCCAAACGATTGCCGCTATGCTGCAATGTGCCCCCGGTGAAATCCGATTCACATCAGGAGGGACGGAGAGCAATAACCTGGCCATTAGAGGTGCGGCAGGAAAGTACCGGCACAGAGGAAACCATATTATTACCACTATGGTTGAGCATGCATCAGTGTATGAAACCTTTCGCAGGCTGGAAATGGACGGGTACCGCGTCACTTACTTGCCTGTAGACGATACGGGTCAAGTTTGCCTGGATGAGCTGGAAAGTGCATTAACAGATGAAACGATTCTTGTGAGCATCATGCATGTGAATAATGAAATGGGACGGATACAGCCCATTGAACAAATCGGCCGAATGCTTCGTCATCGGCCCAAAACACTTTTTCACGTCGATGCGGTGCAATCCATCGGCAAGCTTCCGGTCATTCCCGGGCAGCTCGGAGCCGATCTTCTGACATGCTCGGCGCACAAGCTTCGGGGACCTAAAGGAATTGGCTTTTTATACTGCCGCAATGGTGTGGAGCTGGAGCCGCTGCTGCTTGGAGGCGGGCAGGAGGATGGCCTGCGATCGGGAACGGAGAATGTCCCCGCGATTGTAGGCATGGCCAAAGCGGTAAGGATGGCTGTCGAGGAGCAGCAGGCCTTCGCCAGGCATACGGCCGCGTTGCGCGAAGGGCTTATTCAAGGGATTGATCGATTGCCTGAGCTTGTGCTTACCGGTTCCCGGAATCCGGGGGAAATGGCGCCGCATATTGTCCATTTTTCTTATCCCGGTATGAAGTCGGAAGTCCTCGTACATGCTTTAGAACAGAGAGGCATTTATGTCTCGGCCCGTTCGGCATGCTCCTCGGGAGCGGAGAAGCCAAGCCGGGTGCTGACGGCGATGGGCGCGGACCGCGCCGCGGCTGTAAGCGGCATACGATTGAGCTATTCGCTACAGCAAAAACTTGAAGATGTGCGGCATTTCTGTTCTGCGCTGCAGGAAGTGGTTGCCGAGCTGAAACCGGCTGCATCTTCACGGAAAGGACGGAGAAATTCATGATGAAACCGCAGCAGGCGATTCTCCGGCTTGGGGAACTGACATTAAAGGGGCGAAACCGGCACCGGTTTGAGAAAACGATATTCGAGCAGGTAAAACGAACGCTTCGTTCTTTTGAAGCCATCTCGTATCAGAAGGAATTCGGAAGAATCATTCTTCATTTGAACGGTGCAGATTATGAGGAATTGGTGCCATATCTGCAAAAAGTATTGGGCCTTGCTTCGTTCAGTCCCATTTATACCTCACCATTGGAATTGGAACGTATACAAGAAACGGCCTTGGGTGTGATGCAGTCATTAAAATCGTTCCCTCAAACATATAAAGTAAGTGTAAGGAGAATAAACAAGAGCTTTCCTCATGATTCTCAAGAGATGAACCGCTTGGTCGGAGGCTTTGTCCTGCGGGCTTTTCCCGACTTGAAGGTGGACGTGCACCGGCCGGAGGCGGAGCTGAGAGTAGAGCTTCGCGATCATGAAGCTCTGCTGTACTGCCGTGTGGATGAGGGGGCCGGAGGCTTTCCGCTCGGCTCCAACGGGAAGGCCATGCTGATGCTATCAGGCGGGATCGACAGCCCGGTTGCCGGCTATCTTGCCTTGAGACAGGGACTTAGACTCGAAGCGGTGCATTTTCACAGCTATCCTTTTACCAATGAAAAGTCTCAGCAAAAAGTGATCGATTTGGCAAAGAAGCTGGCTGAGTTTGCCGGACCGATAAAGCTCCATATGGTTTCGTTTACCTCCGTGCAGACAAAAATCCATAAAGCCTACAATCATAATTTGCTGATCACTTTGCTGCGGCGCGCTATGCTGCGTATTACCGAGAAGCTGGCGGAGGAAAGAGGGGGCGGAGCGATTGTAACGGGAGAAAGCCTCGGTCAGGTCGCCAGTCAAACGCTGTCCAGTATGAATGCCATCGGACGTGCGGTGCAATTGCCTCTCATCCGGCCTTTGGTATGCATGGAGAAGAGAGAGATCATTGAGATTGCGGAAGGGATCGATACGTTCCAGATTTCCATTCTTCCGCATGAGGATTGCTGTACACTGTTTTTGCCGCCAAGCCCAAGCACAAACCCGAATCTCAGAGTCGTGGAGAGCATTGAAAGCAAGATGGATTGGCTTGAGGAGGAGCTGGAGGAAGCCGTTCGCAATACCCAATCCATATGGGTAGATCCGATTGCGGATAAAGAGGACAAGTTCGCTTCATTTTTCTAAATCCACTGGAGGTAAAGCGGCATGATGATGGAATGGACTTTGCTTTTTTTGCAAATTATGCTGATTAACATCGTGCTTAGCGGGGATAATGCGGTAGTCATTGCGCTTGCAAGCAAAAAGCTGCCGCTGGAAGAACGAAAAAAAGCGATATGGTGGGGGACTTTCGGAGCGATAGGCATACGGATCATTCTGACGCTTGCGGCAGTGTACGTTCTTCAGATCCCGTATATCCAAACCGCCGGCTCGCTTCTGCTGCTGTGGATCGCCATCAAGCTGATGATGGATGAGGAGGATGAGCATTCTAACGTAAAAGAGGCCTCTACGCTCGGGAAAGCGATTTGGACGATTATTGCGGCGGATTTCGTCATGAGCCTTGATAATGTATTGGCCATCGCAGCAAAGGCGAAGGGCGAAGTCGGAATCATTATTCTTGGCATCGCGATGAGCGTTCCCATTATCGTCTGGGGCAGCACACTTGTAGTTAAGCTGCTCAAAAAATATCCTGTGCTTGTTTTTGCGGGAGCCGGAATACTCGGCTATACGGCGGGTGAAATGTTTATGGCGGACCACAAGGTAGTCAGCTGGCTGTTCGGCAGCATTTCCCATTATCTGATTCCCGTGATTACAACGCTGATCGTCATTGGATCCGGGCTTCTGAAAAAGTTCGTACTCCATCCAAGATCGTCTTAATCTGCGGACTTGAGAATCAGTTAAGCTGCACCACGTTTTTTTTGTTTCGGTCTTCTTGCGTTTTTGTGCGGTTTCCCTTATAATGAAATGTGAATTGTAGCGTCGGCGCTTACGTCCGACGCTTCTTTTATGAACGGGCTTTTCGCGCCGGGTTCACAGCTCGCTCGCGGAATCAAGCCACATCTGAAGAGAGGGTTATGTGACGTCATGCATTCAAGAGATAAGATAAGAAATATTGCCATTATTGCTCACGTCGATCATGGCAAAACGACACTGGTAGATAAATTGCTCCAACAATCCGGTACGTTCCGAGACAACGAGGCTGTTCAGGAGCGGGCCATGGACTCCAATGATTTGGAGCGTGAGCGCGGCATTACCATATTGGCGAAAAACACGGCCATCAGTTATAAGGATTTTCTGATTAATATTGTGGATACCCCCGGTCACGCCGATTTTGGCGGTGAGGTGGAGCGCATTATGAAAATGGTTGACGGCGTTCTGTTGGTCGTCGATGCCTTCGAGGGCACGATGCCGCAAACGAAATTCGTTTTGCGCAAAGCGCTTGAGCAGCACTTGACCCCGATTGTCGTCGTGAACAAGATCGACCGTCCGAATGCCCGTCCTGCTGAGGTAGTGGACGAGGTGCTTGATTTGTTTATTGAGCTTGGCGCCGACGATGACCAGCTGGATTTCCCTGTCGTATATGCCTCCGCACTGATGGGAACCTCCAGTATGGATCCCGAACGTCAGGACGAGAACATGCAGGCGCTCTATGAGACCATCATAAAGCATATTCCGCATCCGACCGAAGATGTGAGCCAGCCGCTGCAGTTCCTCGTCACTCTGATGGACTTTAACGAATATTTAGGCCGTATTGCTGTCGGCCGCGTGAACCGCGGGACGGTACGCCAAGGCCAGTCGATCGCGGTCATTAACCGCGAAGGACAGACCAAGCAAGCCCGTATTGAGAAGCTCTTCGGATTCCAAGGCTTGAAGCGTCTGGAAATCGAAGAAGCGGGAGCGGGAGACATTGTTGCTATCGCCGGTATCAAAGATATTAATATCGGTGAAACCATAGCCGATCCGGCTCATCCTGAAGCGCTGCCGGTGCTTAAGATTGACGAGCCGACGCTGCAAATGACGTTCCTGGTGAACAACAGTCCGTTCGCCGGACGGGAAGGTAAATGGGTAACGTCCAGAAAGCTTCGTGAGCGCCTGCTCAAAGAATTGGAGACCGATGTCAGTCTTCGTGTGGATGAAACGGACAGCCCTGACGCTTTCATCGTATCGGGACGCGGAGAGCTGCACCTGGGCATTTTAATTGAAAATATGCGCCGTGAAGGCTTTGAGCTTCAAGTATCGAAACCGGAGGTTATCATTAAGGAAATCGACGGACAAAAGATGGAGCCGATCGAGCGCCTGATTATCGATGTCCCGGAAGAAAGCATGGGCTCGGTCATGGAGAGCTTGGGTACCCGCAAAGCGGAGATGGTCAATATGATCAATAACGGATCAGGGAATGTACGCCTTGAATTCCTTATTCCTGCGCGCGGTCTGATTGGCTACCGGACTTACTTCTTGACGCTGACTCGCGGTTACGGCATTATGAACCATGCATTTGACAGCTATGGTCCTTATGCGGGCAGCGGCGTAGGCGGGCGTCATGAAGGCGTACTGATTTCCAGCGAGACCGGCGTTTCCACGTTCTATGGAATGATGTCGGTCGAAGACCGCGGTATGTTGTTCCTGGAGCCGGGAACCGAAGTTTACGAAGGAATGATCGTCGGAGAGCATAACCGCGACAACGACATTATCGTTAACATTTGCAAAGAGAAGCAGTTGACCAACGTACGTTCTGCTACGAAGGAAGATACCGTGAAGATGAAGACTCCGCGGATTTACTCCCTTGAGCAGGCGCTCGAATATCTGAATGACGATGAATACTGTGAAATCACACCCAAATCGATCCGCTTGCGGAAGAAGATTTTGAATAAAAACGAGCGCGAGCGTGCCGAAAAGCACCGCAAAATGGCGGAAGCCGGCGTGTAATGATCATATGTATCACCAAGAGAGCTCTGAGAGATCAGAGCTTTCTTTTCCATCATAATAGTATAGTCGCTTGCTAAGGGAGGTGTATCTTATGGTTGAATGGTTTCGTGCGCATCCGTTTATTACTTGGATTTTGATTTTCGTTCTCATCACTTATGTGTACAATAAAGTATTTAGGGTACGGAAGCTGCCGATCTTAAAAGACGCCGTCATTTACTTGATGCTCGCATTAGGCTCCGGCATGCTGCTGTTCTTCCAGTTGGCGGGTCTACCGATTGTGCCGAGCTTGGCGGTTGCCGTAGCATTGATGTTTATGGTGAAAATCCGTTACTTTGTTCAGGAGCGGAGCCAAAAGAAGGAATAGGTGTCTTATGCGATAGGTTCGGAAAGGAGTGGGCATCCTGTGGCTAAATGTTGGCTGATGCCGGTCAAGTGGGACGGACATTATGCGGTGTTGGGTGAAGAAAGGCTTCTTTTGGAGCCCGAGGAGGCCCGTGTACGTTTTGCCGAAGCGCTTCGCCTTGTTCACCCCAGGCTGCTTTTAAGCTTTAAGGCGGAACTGCTGCTCTCCGACGATGCCTTGGAGACCTGCGGAACGGGCGTGCTCCCGTTTGATTTGGGACAAGGGCAGGCGGTACGTCTTGCAGCCATTGAACAAGAGGGAATGAAGGCGGATCAGGCTGAGGTTTATCCTTTATCTCACTGTGCCGAGGCGTATTTCAACCGGCTGCTGACACCGCAGGAGGCTTCCTCTTTGTTATCGGAAACGGTCACAGGCATAGAGACGGAGCTGTGGCTCAAAACCATGCGGGAATGGCTGACACAGGACCGCTGCGTAATTTTGCTGAGAGAGGACTGAAAGCGTTTGAAATTACAGGATGCGCTGTTCAATTGGCTGCAAATCAGCATCGTTGCAGAAGCCCGGCCGGAAGACCGTGCAGCCGCTGAGACGAGGGATTTTTTTGAGGTGATCCTGCGGGAAGACCATCACCTGACTCAATTCGGCTATACCATGGACGATGACGTGTACAGGATTCATTATGAAACGGCAGGAGAAAGCCGAATCCAGCCGTTTGACCGTGAGTCTGCCGAACAGCTGCTGGAAGATATTAATTCAAACCCGAAGTATAATGAATGACATAATCGTTAAGACATGTCGATAAAATAAAATATTAATATTTGAAGGGAGTATTCCGGACAACTGTTTGTAGCTGCAAGATTACACCTATGATATAATGAACATAGTAACAACGAACAAACCTTAGGAGGGGAATGCATGGCCGAAACGATCACTACTCTTTCGGAACAGCTCTTCGACTCATTGCAACGGGAATCGTTCGCATTGTTAAGCACGATCGATCATGAAACCGGCGCGCCGGCCATGAACGCCATTTCCTGGCTTTATGCCAAGGATGAGAGGACAATTCGTTTTGCCGTGGACCAACGCTCGCGAATCGGAACCAACTTAGGGAACCAACCGCTAGTCAATTTGACCTTCATCGGCGCCGGCTCGGTACATGCCATTTATGGCACTGTGCGTCTTGTTACTGATGCGTTAGACGGAGTTCCGTTCAAGCTGGCCTGTTATGACATCGATATTTCTACGGTACGGGATGCCATGTTCTATGGAGCACGCATTTCCGTTGCGCCTGAATATGAAAAGACGTACGACAAGCGTGCCGCTGAGAGGCTGGACACGCAGGTGTTCGACGCCATGAAAAAAGCCTAGAATCGTTTTGCATTCTAGGCTTTTTTGCTACACCTTTAACGGCCTGGATTGGTTTGCGGAGCAACGACATCCTGCGGAAGCTGGGGAACGATTCTTCCGATGATGGCCGCCATTTCCTCAGCAAATCCGTTGATCGCTCTGCCGTTGCGCACATGATCCCTTATGCGGCGCAAACGTTCGGCAAGATCCATATCTGCCGTCACGAGCGAGTTCACTCCATAGGGATCGTGTTTCAATGCTTCGGCTACAGACAGCTTGATCGTACCGACTTTGGCCCGATCCATCCCTTGCGGTACATTGATTCCGACAACGGCCGTGTTGCCGAATACGACGCAATTGGCGCTTTCCACATTCGGCACACTGGCGGCGATTTGCTCCAGTCTTTGGGCTACGCCGGCCGCATCTGTAATCTGTTTCTTTTGAGGCGCCGTTTGCTTTACCTGCACCTGATGGTTATGATCAGTGTTCTGAGGAGGGGCTGCTCCATTCTTTGGTGATTGGGTACAACCTGTTAGCACAGCGGACAACAGCATAATAACCGCGACAAATTTCCTCACTAGTTCTCGTTCCTTTCTTTTCAGGTTCTGCTTTGGTTAGCTTGTCCTGACTGGCTAGTTCTTATGTATTTAGCTTTTACCAAACACCAAACCCGGGAGGGACTCAAAATGAAAAAGGTTTATGTGCTGGATACTAACGTTTTACTGCAGGATCCAAATGCCATATATGCTTTTGAGGATAATGAAGTAGTTATTCCGGCGGTAGTGCTTGAGGAGATTGATTCCAAAAAGCGGAACGCGGATGAGCTGGGGAGAAATGCACGTCAAATCTCCCGGATGCTGGACGGATTGCGAAGCAACGGAAGATTATTTGAGGGCGTTGAGCTTGAAAGCGGCGGAAGCGTGAAGGTGGAGCTCAATCACCGAAGCTTTGCGAGGCTGCAGGAAGTCTTTGCGGATATATCCAACGATAATCGGATTTTGGCCGTTGCGCTGAATTATCATTTGGAGGAAAATGAAAAGCCCGAACCGAGGCCGGTTATTTTGGTCAGTAAAGACATGCTGGTTCGGATTAAGGCTGACGTTCTGGGCATTACGGCGCAGGATTATTTAAGCGACCGGATTGTGAATGTAGCCGAAGAAATTTATGCCGGACATCTAACGATTCTTGTGCATCCATCCGTCATTGATGAATTTTATACTTACCGCCATCTGAACGTAAGCTCTTTGAACTTAACATATACATTGTATCCTCACGAGTTCGTTATTTTAAAAGATGAAATGGGAACCAGCAAATCGGCGCTCTTGAAGGTGAGTGCGGATGGCAAGAAGCTGGAGCCGCTTTTTTTGAGCAACGATCCGATCTGGGGCATCGCGGCAAGAAACGCCCAGCAGAGGATGGCTCTTGAACTGCTGCTGAATGACGAGGTTCCTTTGGTTACGCTGACAGGCAAGGCCGGCACGGGAAAGACGCTTCTGACGCTTGCGGCCGGCTTGATGAAGGTGGAAGACGAAAGGAAGTACAAGAAGCTTCTGATTGCTCGTCCTGTTGTTCCTATGGGAAAAGATATCGGTTATTTGCCGGGTGAGAAAGAGGAGAAGCTGCGTCCCTGGATGCAGCCGATTTACGATAATTTGGAATATTTATTCGATACGAAAAAGCCGGGTGATATCGATAAAATATTGGCCGGACTGGGAAGCATTCAGGTTGAAGCGCTGACCTATATCCGCGGCCGATCCATACCGGGGCAATTCATTATCATCGATGAGGCGCAAAACTTATCCAAGCATGAAGTGAAAACGATCGTATCCCGTGTTGGAGAGGGCAGTAAAATTGTACTTCTCGGGGACCCGGAGCAAATCGATCATCCTTATCTCGATGCTTCGAGCAACGGTCTGACCTATGTGGTTGAACGCTTTAAAGAGCAAAGCATCAGCGGGCATATTATGCTTGAACGCGGCGAACGCTCCCACTTGGCACAGCTTGCAGCGGATTTGCTGTAAGGAGACTTGGGAAAGCTTCAAAGCGGATAAAAACTCCACGCTTAACGCAGCGTAATTTCAATATTCGTCGGCCGCCAACGATATTTATGTATCGTGAAGCGGCCGATTTTTCAAGAAAATGAAGTCTCTAAGGGCTTTACGGCACTGCTTTTCTCAAGGCCCGCAGATCCATTCAATGCTGCAGCCGTAGGCGCGGGCAATGCCTTCGGCCAGTTCGGCATGCTGCTTCTCCAAGGTATAAACAGTGCCGCTGCCATCATCATCGAGGTTCCAATACGCCAACAGGTGTTCTTCAAGCTGCGCGGCGGCCTGAACCGGTTCATATGCGCGGCCGGACGGGGCTTTCGGCTTCTTCAGCTTACATACGACAGCCATATCGGCGTACAAATAAGCGTTCTCCAATCGGGTAATAAATCCGTAATCATCAAAAGAAGGGCTTATTCTCACAGAGGCTGGCAATAGCAGCAAATCCAGCTCCTCAAAGGGTACGGAGTATTGGTTCATAATCGGCTTGGCCTGTTCCCGGTCCTGCGGGGTAGAGAAGATCAGAAGTTCCTTGTCCCGGTCGAAGAGGCTTGCTTTGCCAGCCAGCGCTTTTACGATTTGAGCGTAATAGCCTGCCCGCTTGTCATCGGGCATATCCATCGCAAGACCGAATTTCATTTGAATTTCTTTCATGGGAACCGCCCTCTCTTTCTTTTTCGTTTCGCACTTCATGTTACACCATTATGCGCAAAAAAAGCCGGCCGGTGCAACCTTTTCGTTACAAGGCCAGCTTTAACATGATGCTGAGCTTTCCTTCTTCAATTTTCACTCCAGTCACCTGGAGGAAAGATGCGAGATTTTGCGGATAAAGACCCAAATCAAAGTCTTTTTCCAAGGCCTCAATCGTCGTGGAGGGCAGCATAAAGCCGTTGAACTGCAGTTCCGTAATTCGAAACCGTAAAAATGTCCCATTTCGGCTTTCATCCTTCGCTGCCATCTCGTAGCTTCCGGCCATCTGCACGGAGATACCGTCCCGCATTCCGGCAGCGGTCATTTTGTCGGGCGTGAACCGGAGCGTCATATCGGAGAATAGCTCGTTTTTTTGCCTTAAAAAGTGGTTTAGCTCCTGGTCAGTCATCTGAAAAGTGTAGTTAAATCCGTTCATAATCAAATTTCCGCCCGAGCCCGATCCGGAGGTCACCAATTCAGGCAGCTGCTTCAAGGCTTCTCCCAGGGCTTGAAAGTAGGTTCTGAGCATGGGGACTCCCTTATCATGCCATAAGCGGTTAAGTTCCAGCATCTGCTGCTGAAGCTGGGGAGCTGTTTCTATATTTTCGGCTAAGGCCGTATCCACTTCCCGCTGCAGAGCGAGAAGACGTGCCCGCTGCTCTATATAATTCGATTTGGTCTGCTGCAGTCCGGTTTGGGTCTTGGTCATCCTTTCTTTCACTGCGGTCAACTGCTGCCATGCTTCCGTGTGGCGTTGGAGTGCCAGCTGATCATTCTTTAGAATCGCTTGCAGGTATTCTAATGAGGCCAGCGCTTCGGAGAAGCTGCGGACCGTAAATAGTAATGTCCAAAGCGTATCCCGGTCTCCCATGTAATAAGCGCGAATAACCTTGGCGGCGTGGGCTTTCGCCTCGGCTGACGAATGCTCGGCCATTTTGAGCTGCTCCTCAGTACTGGTGAGCTGCTCCTGAAGCTTGGCTTCCTGCTCCGATATGCGCATGAGCTCTTGGTCGATTTCGTAAATCGTTAATCCTTTTTGCAGCAATTCGTTGTTTTCTTGTCCCGTTTCGGCCTTTAGGGTTGGAAGTTCCAGGCCAAGAGCACACCAGCCCGCCAAAATGATGCCGATTACGGCTCGTCTTAACCCCTTCAACGGCAATACCACCCGAGTTCCCCTCCCATCCTCTCACCTAAAGATATCATAGGAAGAGGAAAATGATGACAAAAAAATGGCTTTCCGCCGGACATTGGCGAAAAGCAGCAGGAAGAGATCAAGATTTCGGTGCCGCAGGAAGAAGACGAAGGATGTCTTGAAGGTTCTTCACCTGTTTCGGTGCTTCTTTGGTAAAGTTCGGCGTTTGGTTCACATCGTCTATGCGCTGTGTCCATTCGATAACGTTTACGGCTTTGCCGCTGTTCTTATCCGTAAAGCTCAGCTTGCCGGATTGCTCGCGGATAAAGCCCTGTTCGTCGATCACTGTGCTGATGGAAGAAGGCGCCGCCACGCTCCATTGCTCAGCAAATGACTTTAACCTTTCGCTCTGAGCGTCGGAGCTTAAGCCTCCGGCCGTCAGGTGATTGAACAGATTCGACAAAACGGACGATAATTGCTTGGAAACCTCCGTAAGATTCTTCTCGTTTATTGTCAGAGTAATCTGTTTGGCCGGATCGCCATTGGACAGCGATTCATCCTTGGATCCGGGCTCCAGCCATTTTGAATCAATGCCCTCGAGCAGCTTGACGCTGATGCCGGCAGAGAATCCGCCATTTGCGTTCCATTGGCTTTGAACATTTTCAAGGGGGAGCATCATGTATTCATCCGGTTGATTGACGGCTGGCAAGTGCAGGTACATTTTGTTATCTTTAAGAAGGATCGGCAGTACAATCGGAGCTTCCGCGCCCTTGGGCGCCAGTGTGATCATCGCTTCCATTCGGGCCGGATCGGAAAGCGAAACGATACCTTCATATTGAATCGCGCTTTCCTTTAATAAACCCAGCATCGCGGCAGTCATTGGCTGTGCGTCCTGGAAGAGGGACGGGTCCAGCTGAAGGTTGACCTGGCCTGAGAACCGGTAGCTATGTACCTGTTCTTGCTTGGCTGCGGCCTGAAGCAAATCTTGCTTCAGCTGTTCGTGATCCGTACATCCGGCGGCAAGAAAAAAGACACAGCAGAGAAGCAGTAGAGGTAATATTTTTCGAGTGATAACCAAGGTTGTGCTCCTTCCATCGTTGTCTTCATACATTATATCGAGTAGGAGCCGCTTTGTCTGTAGTAAATTGGTGATAGGCAGAGAGGGGCATTTGCATATGGGACAATCGGGAAACCAGGGGCTTCTGACGGTGATCCGGGAACGTATGGAGCAGCATAAAGAGCGGGCCATTTCTTTTCTCGAATACATGGACTTGTGTCTATATCATCCTGAATACGGCTACTATATGAATGAGAGGACAAAAATCGGAAGAGACGGCGACTTTTATACAGCTGCATCTATAGGTACGCTATTGGGAGAAATTTTGGCCGCATATATCCACCGGACAGCGTCTGATTATTCGGGATCGTTCTATTTGATAGAGTGGGGAGGAGGCAGGGGGATGCTGGCGCTGCAAGTACTCGATGCCCTGCGGCTGTCTTCTCCGGATCTGTATGACAGGCTTCAATATATCAGCGTGGAAGCAAGTCCTTATCATCGGAGCCTGCAGGCTGAGACGCTGGAGCCTCATGCTCAGAAGGTGCGCTGGCTGAACGAAGAGGAATGGGTGAAGGAAGGTCCTTGGAAAGATTGTATTGTGTTTTCCAATGAGCTGCCGGATGCGCTGCCCGTGCACCGCGTTGCTTACCGGAAAGAGAGTTGGATGGAAAGCTTCGTGGCATGGGACGATAAGGCACAGGAGCTGATCGAGCGCGAGCTGCCCGTAACGGACCGGAGTTTGATGGATTTTATAACTAAAGAACAGATGCCCAAGCGGGAAGGGCAGCGGTTTGAGGCCGGACTTGCATCGATACGTTGGTTGAAAAATATAGCTGCAAGCTTGGAAGAAGGAGCCCAACTGATTACGATTGATTACGGAGATGTTCGGGAAGAGCTTTATGCCCCGCATCGGATGAATGGAACGCTGCTTTGCTACCGGAAGCATCAAGCTTATGATCTGCCTTGCCTGTACCCGGGCGAGCAGGATATGACCTCGCACGTCAATTTCAGTGCGTTGATCGATGCGGGGCGGGAGAGCGGCTTGGTTCCGTGCCAATTCATGACTCAAAAGCAATTTTTGGTAGAGAATGGACTGCTGGATAAGCTTCAGACGCATGATGCCGCAGATCCGTTCTCTCCGGCAGCCAAGCGTAACCGGGCTATTCGCCAACTGCTGATCAGCGATCAGATGAGCGAGCTGTTTAAAGTATTGATTCAAAAAAAAGGTGAGCCGCAATAACATGCGGTTCACCTTTTTGTGGTTGGCGATGGAGTTCAGAGCTGCATCGCTTCAAGATTATACGGACATTTTGAAAAATGACCAGTACGTAAATCCTGTAAACGAAATAATCATGTATCCCCAGAAAATCAATATGTAAGTACGTTCGGACAATTTCATGTATCCTAACAGAACAAAAATCGCCGTCTGGGCGAAAAAGATCATAGCGAAAGGAATCATTTCCCCGGCCAGTGCGGCTAGTCCGATGACGAGCGTCCAAAAACCGAGAACACGAAACATGCGATCCATTCTGCATCCCCCTCTCTTCCATCACATACGTTGCATTTTTTACGTTACTAATCAACATTATAGCGAAACCTGATTCACGTGTAAACGTCAAACCGTGACGAAATTAAGTCAATTTCATCCCCGTCTTGCAAATATCATCCCCATTTTGATGAAAATGATGTATGACCTCCTTTAAAAATGGCAATACAAATTACTAGAAAAGTATTCTATGAACTCTACCATGGGCATAGAGATAAAGTAACGCAATATTTCATGCACTACCTATCATAGATGTGGATGAACCTATAGGGGTTAGGAGGACGGCTTCGATGACTGCAATCAGACAAGATGCATGGAGCGAGGAAGATGATTTGATATTGGCGGAGGTGACACTAAGACATATCCGGGAGGGCAGCACTCAGTTGTCCGCATTCGAGGAAGTTGGCGAAAAAATCGGTAGAACTGCGGCGGCTTGCGGCTTCCGTTGGAATAGCTTTGTCAGAAAAAAATATGAAGCGGCAATCCAAATCGCCAAAGCCCAGCGGCAAAAACGAAACCAGCAAAGAAAGCATACGGGAGCATTCGCTACCGTGGCGGGCAGCGCAATGGCAGGTCCGTTAATGGAAGGCGGCTCCGTACGCAGCGACGGCATTGTTGAAGAGCTGTCGATCGATGCGGTGATCCGGTTTTTGCGGCAGTGGAAAGGAAGCTACCAGGAGATGGTTCGCCATGTACGGCAGTTAGAAAAAGAAGTGAATGAGAAGCAGGATGAGTTGGAGCGTCTTCGGATGATCAATGACGAGCTAAGCAGGAAGGTCAGCGATGTTTCCACCGATTACCGGGTAGTAAATGACGATTACAAAGCTTTGATTCAAATCATGGACCGGGCCCGGAAGCTGGCGTTTCTGGCAGAGGAAGAAGAGGAGAATAAGGCGCGTTTTAAAATGGATGAGAACGGAAATCTCGAACGGATTGAATAAATCCGATAAAGAGATGATAACATATGAAAGCTCCTGCATAGGTACCCCTGAGCGCTTGCGATCCGAAGCCGTTTGGGGTTCTTTGTTTTGGATACGGTTTATTTGTTATGATAGACGGAATAGAGTTTTTTATAATAAAAGGGTGTGAATATGTGAATCGGGTTACGGTCATCGGGGCAGGAGCGCTGGGGATGCTCTTTGCCGTTAAGCTTGCAAAGTCGATCCCCGATATGGAAATGGTAGTTCGCCGGATCTCGCAACAACAGCTCCTGATGTCCGAAGGGATTTCCTTAACCGAAGCCGGCGCTTTTCCGGAGGGAACGGAAGAAGCGGAGAGAACATTAAGGATTTATCCGAAGATTACTCTGATCAATAAAGAGGATAGCAGTCCTTTGTTGCGGGAAGACAGTATGCATTGGATTGTGCTTGCCGTAAAGCAAACGGCCATAACGAACGAATTAGCTGAAGCGGTTCAAAAAAGGATGGGCCCCTGTTCCTGGGTTGTCTGCCTGCAGAATGGAATCGGTCATTTGGATACGCTTACAAAACGGATACCCGCCGAGCGAATTTTGCTGGCCGTTACTACCGAAGGCGCTTTAAAGCGCTCGGAAACGGAGGCGGTCCATACCGGGCGAGGCGTGACCTGGATCGGCAGCGCTTCTCCCATTGACGGTGAATGTGCTGAGGCAGCGCAAAAAAAGTGGGTTGAGCTGCTGGAAGAAGCAGGATTTGGTGCTTTTTTGTCGAAAAACATCACTAGCCGAATTTGGCATAAGCTTCTCGTTAATGCCATCATCAACCCGCTAACAGCGATATTGCAAGTGACCAACGGAGAACTGCCGGGGCTGCCGCAAGCGCAGCAGCTGATGCGCGCTTTATTCGATGAAGGAGCTGCTTTGGCAGCGGGGCTTCGAATCGAGTTGGACCCGGATTTGTGGGAACAGCTGCTCGAAGTGTGCCGGAGAACTTCGGCCAATCGATCTTCCATGCTGCAGGATGTGCTTGCCGGCCGACCTACCGAGATCGACGCGATCAACGGGGGGATGCTTAAAGAGGCCGGGGAGCTTGGTCTTTCCATGCCAACGCATCAAGCTGTATACCAGCTTGTGAAAGCTTTGGAAGGACGGTTTCCGTCATTCGGACGTTGAACGAATTGAGGGTTGGTGATCATGGCTTGAACGGATTATTAGTGTGGCTTCATCAGCTTTACAAGGCAATTGCTTTTTTCCCTTTCGTGGCTTTTGTGATTACATGGCTGATTGTTTATTACGGTTGCGGACGTAATAAGCGTAAAGCGACTCATTTCAGCATGGATATTACCACCTTGTTTCTGATCGGATCCGTAGCCTATATGAGCCGCAATCTGTTCGGATCGGGAATGCTGCTGTGGGTGATTATCCTGCTCTTTTTAATTGCCGCAGGGCTGCTGGGTAATTTGCAGAACCGGCTTAAAGGACGCATTGACCTTGTCAAAATCGTCCGAACCCTTGGACGGCTCGGTTTTTTGGTTTTGGGAGCCTTCTATGTGCTGCTGTTACTTTTCGGCATCGGCAAGTATATGATTAACTCTTGAGGAGAGTAGCCTTATGAATGTACATAACTTAATGGAAGATGTTGTAAAAAGCTACCTGAAAGAATTGATGGCCACACAAGAATATTTGGCCGGGATTACAGACAATGAACAAAGTGACATCATCGCGATTGCACTCAATCATCTTCCGGCGAAATATGTTTCGACGGCCAAAGGAGAAGTATTGGCCAAAACCCAGCTGCGGATGCAGGTGGAGACCGATGTGTACCGGGAGTTGTCCAATGCCATACATATTGTGTTAAATTCGGAAAGAAAGTCCGCATTGCGGTCCGACAACGAATAAAATACGGTTTGATTTGAGAGCCTATTCCATAGGCTCTTTTTTTTGTCATCTGCATGATGGGATAATTGGTTTCACAAATCGCAAAACGGGCTGCTGCTAAAAATAGGTTCTAGATTTTATTAACCATTGGTATTATAATTTTCATCTGGCAACGGTTTCAATGTCTACAATATTTATTGTTATAAGTACTATAAATGGTAATTTTATCTGATATGAATTCTTCTTCATGCATATAAGACATGATAGGAATTAACATAAAATTACATAATATCGAAGGAGGATGTCCATGAAGCTGAACAAATTTCTCATCCTGATCCTGGTAACGGCGATGTTCGGTGCAACCGCCGCCGGATGCTCGGGCAATTCGAATCAGGGACAAGGAGGGTTGGATAGTAACAAAGCTCAGGAGCTCAGAATCAATCTATCGGCGGAGCCGCCCGCGCTTGACAGCTCGATTGCCACAACCAACCCGACCTTTACCGTGATTAACGCGATTAACGAAGGTCTCTACCGATTGGATGCGGAAGGCAAACCGCAGCCGGCGCTGGCTAAAGAGCTCCCGAGTATTTCTGCGGACGGGCTTGTCTACACCATTACGCTCCGCGACGGGTTAAAATGGGCTGACGGTTCTCCATTGACCGCAAAAGACTTCGAGTGGGCTTACAAGCGTACACTGGACCCGGCTACCAAAGCCAAATATGCTACCATGCTGGCCTGGATTAAAGGCGGTACGGCCCTGAACCAAGCGAAGCCTGAAGAGGTAGAAGCGAGGAAGGCTGCGTTAGGTGTGAAGGCTACCGATGACAAGACGCTCGAAATTACGCTGGAGCGGCCTGTTCCGTTCTTTACGGACCAGTTATCCATGCCGATTTTCTTTCCGCAAAAGGCTGATTTTGTCACAGCCCAGGGTAACAAATACGGTGCGGATGCCGACAAGGTGATTGGCGCAGGCCCCTTTAAGCTGGAGAGATGGGACCATGAGCAGCAGCTGGTAATGGTGAAAAACGATAATTATTGGGATGCGGCGAATGTAAAGCTCACTAAAGTAACGGTCAACGTGGTAAAGGATCCGAACACCGCTTTGAACATGTACGAAACGGACCAGGTCGATCTGACCGAGCTTCGAGGCGAACAATCCAAAATGTATCAAGGTAAGCCGGATCTAACACTCAAAAAAGAGTTCGTTACGGCATATGTGATGTTCCATAATACGAAAGTGCCTGCTTTTAGCAACGCAAAAATCCGCCAAGCGCTGGGAATGGCTATTGACCGCAATACGTATAACGAAGTGGTATTGGGAGGCTCCTCCATCCCTTCGACAGGACTTGTTCCGGGAACGGTACAGGACGGTCATCAAGAGGAATTCCGTAAAGTGGCGGGCGATACCCAGCCTCCATTTGACGCAGCCAAGGCCAAGCAGCTGCTTAGCGAGGGATTAAAGGAGTTAAATCTGAGTGCTCTGCCGAAATTCACCTTGACGGCTGATGATACGGAAACGGCCAAAAAATCACTGGAATTCATTCAGGCCCAATGGAAGCAAAATCTGGGTATTGATGTGGACGGGCAATCTCTTCCCTTTGCACTGCGGGTAAAAAATATGCAGGAAGGCAGCTTTGATGCGCTGCTTGCATTGTGGGGCGCGGACTACAACGATCCGATGACGTTCCTGGACATGTGGCTTTCGGATAATCCGTCGTTTAACTATGTTGGATATAACAACAAAGCATATGACGATTTGGTCAAAGCCGCAGCGGTAGAGAGGGATACAGCCAAGCGCTCTACCATGCTGGTTGATGCGGAGAAGCTGTTGATGACCGATATGCCGATTTCTCCGCTGTACTTCCGTACCCGGCCCTATGCGAAGAAGCCCAGCGTGGACGGCTTGATCCTTCCTGCCATGTCCAAGGAATGGGAGCTCAAATGGGTATCCATTAAGTAATGTCTTTCATTTTAGGCTGAATCATTAAAGTTGGGCCGTTCTATCATCTAATGGAACGGCTCCGTTTTTTCTTGGTCATGTAGGATTTGAATTTAATCAGGAGGTGTGAGATGCCGCCATGCTTCGCTTCTTACTTCGTCGTTTAGCTTATATGGTCGTAACGCTATGGCTGATCGTCACGTTTACATTCGTTCTGATGAAAAATTTGCCCGGTGATCCGTTTGGTGAAGATTCTCAGAAAATGAGCATTGAGCAAAGGCAGCTGTTATACGCTCAATATGGACTCGATCAGCCGGTTTGGAAGCAATATTTAAAATATATGAATAATGTCCTGCATGGAGATTTGGGTGTTTCCTTCCAGTTCCCGACACGGAAGGTGACCGATATTATTCATCAGGCATTTCCCGCATCGCTCGAGCTGGGCTTGTGGGCGATCGGCATTGCGATTGCAGTGGGGCTGATTTTGGGTATCATCGCATCCTTAAATCATAATAAAGGCCCTGACATTGCTGCCATGTTTACCGCAGTAGCCGGCGTTTCCATCCCTTCGTTTGTACTGGGCCCGCTGCTTTCTTATTTTGTCGGCGTCAAGCTGGGCTGGCTTCCTCCGGGCATGTGGTCCGGACCGGAGCATCGTGTGCTGCCTGCGATTGCCTTATCCTTTGGGACAATAGCCATTCTGGCGCGTTTAATGAGAACCTCCATGCTCGATGTATTGAATCAAGATTATATCAAGACGGCCAGGGCCAAGGGGTTGTCACAGAGGGCCATTGTAGTCGGACATACGCTTCGTAATGCCATACTCCCGGTCATTACCGTTCTCGGACCGGTGTTCGTAGGCTTGATTACAGGAACTCTGGTTGTGGAGCAAATTTTCGTCGTGCCGGGACTCGGAAAGCATTTTGTGCAGTCGATCGCGACCAATGACTATACCATGATTACCGGGCTAACGATTTTCTATGCATTTATTTTAGTTGTCGTGCTATTCATTACGGATATATTGTACGGCCTGATTGACCCGCGTATTCGGATGGTTAAAGGGGGAAGCAAATGATGGAGATCTCCAAAGATCTGTTTCAGCCGGTCGAGAATAAACAAGCGAACCGTGAAACCATCGTCAGGCCTTCATTGACCTATTGGCAGGATGCATGGAGAAGGCTGAAGAAAAACAAGCTGGCCGTGTTCGGTCTGATCACACTTATACTGCTATCGCTGCTTGCCGTCTTCGGACCGGTTTTGTCTTCCTATGATTATGCCACCCAAAATTACCAGATCAGCAACCAGCCTCCTTCCGCGGCGCATTGGTTCGGTACGGACGATTTTGGCCGTGATCTTTGGACGCGTGTATGGTGGGGCACGCGAATATCCCTGCTGATCGGGATTGCGGCAGCTCTGCTCGATTTAGTTTTCGGCGTTCTTTACGGAGGCATCTCCGCATACTACGGCGGACGTGTTGATGATATTATGCAGCGAATCATCGAAATTATTTATTCGATTCCGTTTTTGCTGATTTCGATCCTGCTGATTGTTGTGATCGGCCCGGGAATCAAGACGATTATTATCGCTTATGCCATAACCGGCTGGGTGCCGATGGCCCGGCTGGTGCGGGGGCAGCTGCTGCAGCTGAAAGAACAGGAGTACGTGCTTGCGGCCAGAACGCTCGGCGCAAGCGGTCCGCGCATCATTCTCAAGCACTTGGTTCCTAACGCGCTTGGACTGATCATCGTGCAAATCACGTTTATCGTGCCGTCGGCCATATTTGTAGAAGCGTTCCTCAGCTTTATCGGTCTGGGTATACGTGTACCGCTCGCCTCGCTCGGTTCGCTGTTGTCCGACGGGGCCAATTCCATCCGGTTGTACCCGCATCGGATTATTTTTCCGACCATGGTTTTCAGTTTAATCCTGATGAGCTTTAATCTGCTTGGAGACGGATTGCGCGATGCGCTTGATCCCAAGATGCGGAAGTAAGGGAGGGAAATATAAATGTCAAATCCTATATTAGAGGTTAAGGATCTCAGAGTATCCTTTCAGACGTATGCCGGTGAAGTTCAGGCGGTCCGCGGCGTGTCCTTCACTTTGAACAAAGGTGAAGTGCTGGCTATTGTGGGGGAATCCGGCTGCGGTAAATCGGTAACGGCTCAAACGATCATGAGACTCATTCCTTCACCTCCGAGTATCATCAAGAGCGGCTCCATTGTATTCGACGGAAAGACGGAGATTACTCGAAGCACCGGTAAAGAAATGGAGAAAATCCGGGGTTCGGAGATGGGGATGATCTTTCAGGATCCGATGACCTCTCTGAATCCGACGATGACGATAGGCAAGCAAATTACGGAAGGCTTAATCAAGCATCAGGGCTTAAGCAAAAATGCAGCTAATCAGAGGGCTGTGGACATGTTGAAGCTTGTCGGGATTTCAAATCCGGAAGGACGGATTCATCAATATCCTCATGAATTTTCCGGCGGGATGCGCCAGCGGGTGATGATCGCGATTGCGCTGGCTTGCAATCCGAAGCTGCTGATTGCCGATGAGCCGACCACGGCACTGGATGTTACGATACAAGCGCAAATTATCGATCTAATGAAAAAGCTCTCGGAGGAAACGGAAGCTTCGATTATTGTGATCACGCATGATCTGGGGGTCGTAGCGGAAATGGCCCGGCGTGTGGTGGTCATGTATGCCGGTAAAGTGGTGGAGCAGGGCACGGTGGATGAATTGTTCTATGATTCCAAACATCCGTATACCTGGGGGCTGCTTCGCTCCGTTCCGCGTCTGGATCAAGACAAGGGCAGCGAATTGGTGCCTATCCCCGGCACCCCACCGGATTTGTTTGCGCCGCCGAAGGGGTGCGCTTTCGCTTCGCGCTGTCCTTACGCGATGAAGGCGTGCCTTGAGATTGAGCCGGAGCATACGGTGCTCTCCGAGACGCATTCGGCAGCCTGTTGGCTGCTGCATCCGGATGCACCAAAAGTAGAGCGACCGGTAGAAGCGGGAGGTGCTGCGCGATGAGCAATACGATACTTGAAGTGCGAAACTTGCAAAAGCATTTTAACGTGGGCGGAGGCAGGATGCTAAAGGCCGTTGACGGTCTTCATTTTTCCATTCAACGGGGCGAAACGTTCGGGCTTGTCGGCGAGTCCGGCTGCGGTAAATCGACGGCGGGCCGGACCATTATCGGACTTTACGAGGCCACCGGAGGCGAGGTCATTTTTAACGGGGAAAACGTACACAAGCTGAAAGGGCGCAAGTTCCAAGCGTTCCGCCGCCAGATGCAGATGGTGTTTCAAGATCCGTACGCTTCTTTGAATCCGCGGATGACCGTGGAGAATATTATCGCGGAAGGCATCGATATTCATGGTCTATACAGCGGTAAGCAGCGAAAAGAACGCGTGTACGAGCTGCTGAATGCCGTCGGATTAAATGAAGAGCATGCAAGCCGGTTTCCGCATGAATTCTCCGGGGGCCAAAGGCAGCGGATCGGTATTGCCCGCGCCTTGGCAATTGAGCCGCAATTTATTATCGCGGACGAACCGATCTCGGCATTGGACGTTTCCGTTCAGGCACAGGTGGTCAACCTGTTTAAAAAATTGCAGAAAGAGCGCGGGCTTACCTATCTGTTTATTGCGCACGATCTGGCGATGGTCAAGCATATTTCCGACCGCATCGGCGTGATGTACCTTGGCAAGCTTATCGAAGTAACGACAGCAGAGGAGCTTTACGCTAACCCGCTGCATCCTTACACGGAATCGCTCATGTCCGCCATTCCGATTCCGGACCCGGAGGTGGAGCGTACGCGCGAGAGAATTATTCTGAAAGGCGAGATTCCGAGTCCGCTCAATCCGCCGAGCGGGTGTCCGTTCCGTACACGCTGCCCGAAGGCAAAGGAAGAATGCGCGTTGACGATGCCGGAGTTTAAGGAAGTGAAGCCCGGCCACTTTGCGGCGTGTCATTTATATTAAAAGAAGAAAACCGTTCGCGGGCAGTTGGCGAACGGTTCTTGCTGTTATCAGGGGCTGTACATATTTTGACGATTTTCCTCAACATGTGTACAATATAGATGCTACTTGCGATTACAAAGCGAAAGCGGCTTTCTTTACATAAGTTTAACGGAACCAAGTATGGGAAAGGTGGCGGGACAAGTGCGTTTGGAAGCAGTACATTGGGAATCCGGCCAGCCTTTGACGGACGATTATGTGAGCCGTTATGAGAAGACGGGCGAGCTTTATGAATATAATCCCTGGGAACCGGAAAGCTGGCGGGCCCGCGCATCCTGGCTTGATCATGAGCGCGTGCTTGGAGCGGACCGCCAGCGGCTGGCGGATGCGCTGCGCCGGTTCAATGAACGTGCCGGAAATGCACCTGAAGCGCTGGAAGCCATCGAGCTGTTGAGAGATGGGCGTACGCTGTGCGTAGTGGGAGGCCAACAGGCTTCACTCTTTACAGGACCGCTGCTGGTCATTTATAAGGCGGTCACTTTGCTCCGGTTGGCGAGGGAAGCCTCCGGGAAATTAAACCGCCCGGTGGTGCCGGTATTTTGGATTGCCGGCGAGGATCATGATTTCGATGAAGTCAATCATCTGAACCATCTGACGCAGAGTCTTCAAGTGGAGAAAATGAAGGTGGAGCATCCTACCGGCCTGCGCACGTCGATCAGTCAAACGAAGCTAAGCCGCGAGCAGTGGGAGGATGCGCTGCAGCAGCTGGAGCAGTCGCTGATGCCAACCGAGTTCAAGGAAGGTCTGGTGCAGTCGTTTCGGGATGCAGCGGCAGAATCGTCTACGCTGGTGGATGTATTCTCCAAACTGATGGCTAAGCTGTTCGGATCGCAAGGGCTCGTGCTTCTGGATTCGGGCGATCCCGCGCTGCGGGAGCTGGAGGGCGCCATGTTTCAAAAGCTCATTGAGCAAAGCGGCGAATTGAACGAAGCCTTCCTCAAGGGTCGTGATCGGCTGATCGCAGAAGGCTACCTCCCGCAAGCAGAGCTTTATGCGAATGCGGCCAATTTATTTGTATACGATGAACAGGGTGAACGGATCCTGTTGTATGCGAATGACAACGGAACCTTCACCGACCGCAAAGGCGAACACAGCTTCTCGCGGGAGCGGCTGCTGGATTGGGCGGACACCTCTCCGGAGCGGCTGAGCAATAATGTGATGACCCGGCCGTTGATGCAGGACTATTTAATGCCGGTGCTGGCTGCTGTGCTCGGACCTGCGGAGATCGCTTACTGGGGCTTGACGCGTGAGGCGTTTCACCGGCTCGGGATGAAGATGCCGATACTGGTTCCCCGTCTGGGCTTCACGCTCGTCGAAGGAACGGTACACAAGAACATGCAAAAATACGGGCTTACGTTCGAGGATGTGATGCTGCATCTTGAAGACAAGCAGCAGGAGTGGCTGCGCGCACAAGACGGGCTGCGGCTCGAAGATCGGTTCAGGGATGTGAAGGAGCAGTTCCGTAGAGGCTACGAGCCTTTGATTGCGGCCATTTCCGAGATTAATCCGGGCCTCAAAAAATTAGGCGAGACCAATTTGGGCAAAATTATCGAGCAAATCGAATTTTTACAGCATAAGGCGGAAGACGGGCTGCGCACACAGAATGAGTCGGGACTCCGGCAGTATCAAAGAATCGGTCTTTCGATAGCCCCTGGCGGAAAGCCTCAGGAAAGAGTATATAACATATCCGCTTATTTAAATAAATACGGCGAAGGCTGGTTGAAGGAGCTGCTTGAGCTTCCTTTGAACATAGACGGGAAGCATTATATATGTTATATGTAGAACATTATCTATATTAAAGATATCAAGGAGGGGCACTACCCACATGAAAAGTACGATCGACAAAAGCGTGATCCGCGACATCGCGCTGGCGCCAGAAGGGCATTTGAAAATTGATTGGGTTAACGCCCATATGCCTGTATTGAACCGGATTCGTGAGCAATTTGAGAAGGAGCAGCCGTTTAAAGGCTTAAAGGTTGCCATCTCGCTTCATCTGGAGGCCAAAACGGCTTATCTTGCCAAAGTCATTCAAGCCGGAGGAGCGGATGTGACGATTTGCGGCAGCAATCCGCTTTCGACTCAGGATGATGTTTGCGCTGCGCTGGTCGAGGACGGCATCACGGTATTTGCCAAATACAATCCGGAGCCGAAGGAATATAAGGACCTGCTGATCAAAACGCTGGAAACCGAGCCGGACCTCATTATCGATGACGGCGGCGATCTCGTTACGATTTTGCACTCCGAACGCAAAGACCTGCTGAAGAATGTGCGCGGCGGCGCGGAAGAAACGACAACAGGCATTCTTCGTTTGAAATCCCTTGAAAAAGAAGGGCAGCTGCAGTTCCCGATGGTGGCCGTAAACGATGCGTTCTGCAAATATTTGTTCGATAACCGTTACGGTACCGGGCAATCGGTATGGGACGGCATCAACCGGACAACGAATCTTGTCGTTGCGGGTAAGACGGTGGTCGTCGTAGGCTACGGTTGGTGCGGTAAAGGTGTGGCGATGCGTGCCAAAGGGCTTGGAGCCAATGTCATCGTTACGGAAATCGATGCGATCAAAGCGGTAGAAGCATATATGGACGGGTTTGCGGTGATGCCGATGCTGGAAGCGGCCAAAGTGGGCGACTATTTTGTCACCGTAACGGGCAACCGGGACGTCATTCGCGGTGAGCATTACAAGGTGATGAAGGACGGAGCCATTTTGTCCAACGCCGGACATTTTGACGTAGAGGTTAATAAAGTGGAGCTGGAGGAGCTTTCCGTATCCAAGCGGACGGTTCGCCGCAACATTGAGGAGTATACGATGCAGGACGGCCGCAAGTTTTATGTGCTGGCGGAAGGCCGATTGGTAAACCTGGCGGCAGGCGACGGACACCCGGCGGAAATCATGGATATGACCTTTGCGCTGCAGGCCATGTCTCTGAAATACGTAAACGATAACTACAAGCAAATCGGCAATAAAGTGGTGAATGTGCCTTATGAGCTGGATGAGCAAGTGGCGCGATTTAAGCTTGCATCTCTTGGCATGGGCATCGATTCGCTTACCGAGGAGCAGAAAAGCTATTTGGACAGCTGGGCTGAGCATTAAGATTCCGGCTTTTCCTTCAAGACATTCCGTAACATCCCCTTCCTCAGTGAAAGGGGATGTTTTTGTATTGCCGCCAAACCTCCCTTCACCTCCGGTTCTCACTCTATCACAGGGCAGCCCCGTCATGTAATGTATTTCCATACAAGTGCAACAACGCCTGCATCCTCTGCGTCATAACATTAACGCGATCGGCTTATCAGCGAAGCTTGCGACGATAACAAAAAGAGGGGGATCATCCATGCGAAACGAGAAAAGAGGGTTGCAAAGCGCGGCTCGAACGGTCTGGAAACGTTTATGGCGGGGGATCGTATTGAGTACACTATTGGCGGCTCTACTGACAGGCTGCAGCGCTCCGAACGATCAAGCGGCCTCTTCAACGGCTGCAGACTCTGCAAGCTCGTCATTGTCCAGCCAGAACCAGGCGGCCGATGTGAAAGGGAGCGCAGGGGCAGCCCCGGCTAATCAGGCTCCAATAGTAGGGGGAGCGGCTGCAGACGCCGACGCCGGCGGCACTGCCGGAGGACTTGCCCAGGCAGCTGCGGAGCCGTTTAGCCGCAAAATTATTTACACGGCCCACCTGGTCATGCAGGTGGAGGACTATGCGGAAGCGGAGTCGCGGATACAGGAGGCTGTCAAGCGGTCCGGCGCTTATATTCTGCAGTTCGACGAAAATACGTCGGCGTCGGAAAAGTACGGCATTTTCACCATTAAAGTGCCTGCAAACGGATTTCAATCCTTGATTGATCTTCTGGAGCAAATCAATCCGAGCATGCAAAAAAACATGCAGGGTCAGGATGTCACCGAAGAGTTTGTCGATTTGTCGGCCCGCTTAAAAGCCAAGCAGGTTATGGAAAGCCGCTTGGTCGCCTTTATGGAAAAGGCGGAGAAAACAGACGAATTAGTCGCTTTTTCCAACGAGCTGGGCAAGGTGCAGGAGGAGATTGAGCGGCTCCAGGGACGTATGAGATACCTGGAGCAAAATGTAGCGTATTCGACCGTCGAACTCCGGGTAGCACAAAAGATCGGTTCAGCGGAAGTCATCAAGGCACAGGACCAGGGGCCTCTGATGAGGCGTGCGGCGGCTGCGCTCAACGCAACGTCAACGGTGATTGGCTTTTTATTTCAGTGGGCGGTTGTTATCGCAGCCGGCGCACTGCCCGTTTTGGTTCTGATTGCGTTGATTGTTCTTGTTTTTTATCTTATGAGGAGGAGAAGGAAGGCCAAGCTGGAGGATATCCGGGCCAGGCTTTCCGAACAAAATCAGCATCAGGAACCGAGAAACGAATCATAGCCTTTAAAAAAATCCTGCGAACGTCTTGTGACGAAGCAGGATTTTTTGTTAACATAGCGAAATATTATATTTTAAGTGGTGAAAAGTGGGGTAAAGTGGTGGATAAGGGGGTGGCGAGTGGTGTTCATGGGGGAGTTTCAGCATACCATTGACGAGAAGGGCCGCATGATCGTGCCGGCGAAATTTCGTGAAGCTCTCGGAACATCGTTTATCGTCACCCGCGGTCTGGACCAATGCTTGTTTGTGTACCCTATGCAGGAATGGTCGGTGCTGGAACAAAAGCTCAAATCGCTGCCGCTTATGAAATCCGATGCCCGTGCCTTTACCCGGTTCTTTTTCTCCGGGGCCACCGAGTGTGAGCTGGACAAGCAGGGCAGGGTCAATCTGCCGAACAATTTAATTGATCATGCCAAGCTGGACAAGGATTGTGTTGTCATCGGCGTTTCCAATCGGGTAGAGATTTGGAGTAAGTCGATTTGGGAAAACTACTTCCAGGAGTCCGAGGAATCTTTTAATGAGATTGCTGAAAAATTGGTCGACTTTAACTTTGATTTGTAATCCGTAATGACGGACGCCTCAGGAGGAATAATGAGCATGTTTCATCACGTAACCGTACTTAAGCAGGAAGCAGTGGAAGGTCTACATATAAAACCGGACGGCGTATACGTGGATTGTACGCTCGGCGGAGCGGGGCATAGTTTCGAAATCGCCTCGCGTTTGGGTCCAAATGGATTGCTTATCGCATTTGATCAAGATGATGCGGCGCTGGACAATGCCCGGCAGCGACTGGCTTCCGTAGCGGATAGGGTCAAGCTCGTGAGAAGTAATTTCCGCTATCTTGAACAGGAATTGGCACGAATCCCTCAGGCCTTGAAGGACGGCCGGCCGCAGGTGGACGGCATTCTGTTCGATTTGGGCGTATCATCGCCGCAGCTAGACGAGGCGGAGCGGGGCTTCAGCTACAACCATGATGCCGAGCTGGACATGCGGATGGACCGGACCTCGCCGTTGACGGCCAGAGATATCGTCAATGAGTGGTCCGAGCAGGAAATCGCCGACATTTTATTCGAATACGGCGAAGAGAAGTTTGCCAGAAGAATCGCTGCAAAAATCGTTGCTGCGAGGGCGGAAGCCCCGATCGAGACGACCGGTCAGCTGGTTGAGCTGATTAAGGAAGGGATCCCTGCGGCAGCGCGGCGCACGGGACCTCATCCGGCCAAACGGAGCTTCCAGGCGCTGCGCATCGCCGTGAACGACGAGCTCGGGGCATTTGAAGAAGCGCTCGAGCAAACGATCCGGTGTCTGGCTCCGGGCGGAAGAGCGGCAGTCATCACGTTCCATTCGCTGGAGGATCGAATTTGTAAACAAACCTTTGCCAAATATGTAGCCAAATGCACATGTCCGCCGGATTTTCCCGTGTGCGTGTGCAATCCCGTCGGTGTTGTCAGGCTGATTAACCGCAAACCGATCGAAGCAGGCTCGCAAGAGCTTGATGACAACCCGCGCGCGCGTTCGGCAAAGCTGAGAATAGCTGAAAAATTACCTTCATAAGGGGGAAAAGACATTGCCGGCTTACATGCACGGAAATTTAGCGACAGAACAAAAAACGCAGCCCAAAGTAAAAATCAGGGAAACTAGGAAAGTGGTTTACCGCAGCAAAGCGCTGCCGCTGCAGGAGAAGCTTCTTTATTTGTTCACCGTCCTCATTTGCGTAGTGGTGGCGGGAGTGATCATCTGGAGATATGCTCTGATCTATGAAATGAATGCGGACATTAAGTCCATCGAACAGACAATCAGTAAACTGGAAGCGGAGAACAGCATTTTGAAACAGCGGGTGGATGGATTGTCCGATCCGAGAAGGCTGGAAGAAGAAGCCAGAAAGCTCGGTTACGGAGTTCCTGGAGATAACCAGGTCAAGCCGTCGGGCAATGCCAAATCGGGATCTTCGTCAGCGTCTTCTCAAGGCGTAGCTGAGAATACGAAAAAACCGAAGGATCAGCCCTGATCCGCCGTTGGAATAGGGGGAAAGCCGAATGATTCAAAAGGTAAAGCTGCGATCGTTAATTATTGGAGGGGTCTTCACCCTCCTTTTTGTTGTTTTGGTCTCCCGATTATATTGGGTACAAGTGGTAGAGGGAGCGGAATTGCTGTCGGATGCCAAAATGATGTGGGCAACAGACAAAGAGCTCAGGCCGATACGCGGCGCGATTTTGGACCGGAATGATAAAGTGCTTGCTGAGGATTCGCCAGCCTATACGCTGGCGCTGAATCCGAAAATCATTCATGATAAGGGCATCGAGAACGAAATCGTTCAGGGGATTTCCGACATACTGAAAACCTCGGATGATCCCGGCGCTTTGTCGGCGCTTGCGGATAAAATCCGTACCCGGATCAATCAGAAAAGAGATGACGGTTCCTATTATACCCAGGTTGAAATTCGGAATGAAGGCTGGAAAATCGACGCGGAGGTTGCCGATAAGATTAAGGCGCTGGAAAAAGAGCTTCAACAGAAGCTGGATACGAAAAAAAGCCTGGGTATTTTATTGATTCCGGAGAGCAAACGGTTTTATCCGTCCGGAGGCTTGGCGGCTCATCTACTTGGTTATACGGATAAGGAAGGCAAGCCGATCATGGGCTTGGAAACCCAGCTTGATAAATATTTAAAAGGCGAGTCCGGATGGCTAAGCTATGAAAAAGACCGCTACGGCGTAGAACTGCCCCATTCCCAAAGAATGTATCAGCCGGCAGTCAACGGAGACAATGTAAGACTTACGCTGGATAAAAACATTCAGTTTTATATCGAGAGCGCGATGCAAAAGGTAGTTGAAAAATGGCGTCCGAAAAGCTTGACGGCAATCGCGGTCGATCCGAATACGATGGAAATTCTCGGACTGGCGAATATGCCCGCCTTCAACCCCAATAAATATTGGGAAGCGAAGCGGCAAAGCGATTTTATCAACCATGCGGTCGCTTCCCAATACGAACCGGGATCGACCTTTAAGCTGGTCACGCTCGCTGCTGCGGTGGAGGAAGGCATCTTCAATCCGAATGCGACTTATCAATCGGGCTCGATTGCCGTTCCGGGGCGCAGGCTGCATGATCACAACATCTCAGGGTGGGGGCAAATCACCTATCTCGAAGGCTTGAAGAGGTCCAGTAACGTTGCGTTTGTCAAGCTGGGGTATGAGATGCTTGGGCAGGATAAGCTTCGATCGTATATCGACAAGTTCGGTTTCGGTGTAAAGACCGGTGTGGACATTTCCGGAGAAGTCCCCGGAGTGGTGAATATGCGTTATCCGGCTGAATTTGCCACGGCTACATACGGCCAAGGGCTGACGGTGACGGCGATGCAGCAAACGGCGGCTTATGCAGCCATTGCCAATGGCGGGAAATTGATGTGGCCTCATTTGATCAAAGAAATTTATAATCCTGAAACGGGGGAGGTTATCCAAAAATCCGAACCGAAGGAAATTCGCAGAGTCGTTTCGGAAAGCACGGCAAAGCAGGTCGGCGAATATCTGGAGCAGGTTGTAGCCGATCAATCGCTGGGTACGGGAAGAAAAGCTTTTATCGAAGGCTATCGAATAGCCGGAAAAACGGGCACGGCGAACAAGGTTGTTCCGGGTGAGAAAGGGTACGCCGAGGGGAAATGGGTCATTTCGTTTGCCGGCTATGCACCGCTCGAAAATCCGCAAATTCTTGTTACGATCATCGTAGACGAACCGGACCTGGGAGGCAATTACCATCTCGGAGGAGATGTAGCCGCCCCGGCATTTAAGGAAATCGTATCACAATCCTTACGTTATATGGGTATTGCACCGAATACGCCGGATCAACAGCATGCTCAGGCTGCCGAACAGAAAATGCTTGCGTCTGTTCCTGATCTGACCGGCCTGCCGGTTGATCAGGCTAAACAGACGATGGATAAACTCGGCATTTCGGTCACGGCCATTGGCAAAGGAGCCGGAGTGACCGCCCAATATCCCGCACCTGGTACCGAAATCGGGGGCTTGCAGCGAATGTATGTAGTAATGCAGGAGTCGGGAGATAACATTCCTGTACCGGATATGACCGGCAAATCGCTGCGCGATGCGGTTGGACTCTGCTCCTTCCTCAAGCTGCGCTGTCAATCCGACGGAGAAGGGTTTGTAACGAGCCAAACGCTGGAAGGTGCGGGGGAACAACGAGTCCTGCATCTGCGTCTGCGTCCTTACGGTGAGACGGAAGAGAGTGCCGCATCGGAGAAAATGCCGGCCAATCCTCCTGTTGCCGACCCTGAAAATAAAGATCAGCAGGAAGCCGAAGCCTCGGCCCCTAACGGGAACTAGCCCGCAAATCATACCGCACCGCCGCGATAGCTTGTTCTAACCCCTGGTTGTCCTGAATAGGGATGATTATGAAACGATTTTTGTTGACAACTGATAACGTGGAGAAGTTATAGCAGTTGCAGCAATTCAGGGGGGAAAGCGGGCATGAGGGCATCGAACGTAACGGTTCGTCGACGTTTATTCGCCGCACTGATCGTGGGCACGATTCTTTTCTTGGCGCTGGTGGTGAGGCTCGCGTATGTGCAGCTTTGGGTCGGTCCGGAGCTGTCGGATAAAGCGGAGGATTCTTGGCGAAGAGATATCAAGGTTACGGCCAAACGGGGAGAAATCCTTGACCGGAACGGGGTTCAATTGGCATACAACATCAGCTCGCCTACCATTGTTGCCGTACCCGCGCAGATTAAAGATCCCAAAGCAACGGCGGCAAAACTGGCCTCAGTTCTTCAAATCAGCGAGGAAACGGTATACAAACAAATTACAGTCCGGAGGTCCAGTGTATACATCAGGCCCGGAGGACGAAAAATTACGATCGAAAAAGCGGATGAGATCCGCAGCTTACAGCTTCCCGGCATCTGGGTAACCGAGGACAACAAAAGGCACTATCCGTTCGGGGGCCTTGCTGCCCATGTACTTGGATTTACGGGCGATTATAATCAGGGCTTGACAGGCATAGAATTGAAATATGACAGCAGGTTGACGGGAATTGACGGCAGCATTTCCTATTTGTCCGATGCGGCCGGGAAGCTGATGCCGGGATCGACGGATGAATACAAAGAGCCGCTGGCCGGTTTGAACCTGCAGCTTACGATCGACAGCCATATCCAATCGATCATGGAGCGGGAGCTAGATCAAACCATGGTCAAATACCAGCCGAAGCATGTGGTTGCCATTGCGATGGATCCCAACAACGGGGAAATTTTGGCCATGGGCTCACGGCCCGGCTTTGAGCCCGGCAATTTTAAAAATTATCCGGTGGAAAATTATAACCGGAATCTTCCGATCTGGATGACTTACGAACCGGGATCGACTTTTAAGATTATCACACTGGCAGCCGCACTGGAGGAGAAAAAAGTCAGCTTGACGGAGGGGTTTCACGATCCCGGAGCGATTGAGGTTGCCGGAGCAAGGCTCCGCTGCTGGAAGCGGGGCGGACATGGAAGCGAGACCTTCCTTCAGGTGGTCGAGAACTCCTGCAACCCCGGCTTTGTCGTGATGGGCCAAAGGCTGGGCAAAGAAAAGCTGTTTGATTATATCTACAATTTCGGATTCGGTAAAAAAACCGGT
The DNA here is from genome assembly GCF_057814255.1 of Paenibacillus sp. F024. Taxonomy (NCBI): domain Bacteria; kingdom Bacillati; phylum Bacillota; class Bacilli; order Caryophanales; family Paenibacillaceae; genus Paenibacillus; species Paenibacillus sp. F024. The sequence goes on along the minus strand of NZ_JBVASZ010000001.1, from coordinate 599,996 downwards.
ATCGATCTTGGCGGCGAAGAGAACGGCATTTTGTTTAAGCCTTCCCGTGTCGGCCCTGTGGAGCTGGCGACGACCTCATTCGGGCAAGGGGTCTCGGTTACGCCGATTCAGCAGATTACGGCGGTATCCGCGGCCATTAACGGCGGTAAGCTCTTTAAGCCTCATGTGGCTAAGACCTGGTATAAACCTGAAACAGGCGAGGTTGTCGAAACCGTGAGCCCGGAAATGGTACGTCAAGTCATTTCTCCGGAAACATCCAAGATGGTGCGCGAAACGCTGGAGAGTGTCGTGGCTAACGGTACGGGGCGGAATGCATTTGTCGACGGCTATCGCGTAGGCGGAAAAACAGGGACGGCACAAAAGGTCATCAATGGGCGATATTCCTCTGATGAGCATATTGTTTCCTTTATCGGATTTGCTCCGGCGGATGATCCGAAGGTCGTTATTTATGCAGCGGTGGATGATCCGCAAGGAATCCAATTCGGCGGTTTGATTGCCGCTCCGCTGGTTAAGAATATCATGGAAGATACGCTTCGGTATATGAAAATTCCGCAGCGGAAGGATCAATTGGAAAGAAAGTATGTGTACGGGGACAAACGCATTGTGGAAGTGCCGAATTTGGTAGGGATGAGCCTAACCGACATCTATGAAGATCTCAATATGAATTTCCAGCTCGCCAAATCCGGAGTCGGCCGTACGGTGATCAACCAAGTGCCGAAGCCTGGTACAAGGATCGAACAAGGTTCTACGATCCGGATCTATTTGTCGGATGCACAGCCGCCTGCCGACCGTGGGGCCGCACCGCAGACACAATAACGCCGCTAAAGGAAAGCCGTCGTATTGTAAACCTCGGCCTTCGCCCTTACAATAGGCTGATAACCCATTTGGGAGCCGATTCAAACTCTTTAAAGGATGCGGCTTTTGGCTTGTTCTTTGCGCCTTTTTAAAAAGTCTGCCGAAGCACGCGTCTTTTTTAAAAAGGGGCTTTTCACAGCACATTTTTTTGTCCATAATAGATACCATGTGCAAAAAACGGAGGAGGACGCTTGATGCAACTGAAGGAACTCGCTGCTCAGCTTGCGGTAAGCCGACTTGTAGGCGATGACCGCATTGAAATTACCGGATTGCAGACGGATTCCCGCAAGGTGAATCCCGGCGATTTGTTTATTTGTATCCCCGGACTTGCCGTAGATGGGCACGATTTTGCGGGGAAAGCGGTAGAGCGGGGAGCTGCAGCCTTGGTTGCCGAGCGGGAGATGGAGCTGAACGTTCCCATGCTGATCGTCAAGGATGCGCGATATGCGATGGCCGTGCTCGCAAATCATTTTTACGGTTATCCGAGCCGGGAGCTGAAGCTGATCGGGATCACGGGAACTAACGGTAAAACGACAACAACCTATTTGTTGGAAAAAATCTTGAGCGATCAAGGCTTTCAAACCGGGCTGATGGGCAATATTCATGTCAAGATCGGTTCCCGATATATTCCGAACTCGATGACGAATACGCAGGAAGCGTTGGAGCTGCAGCGAATTTTACGTGAGATGGCGGATGCAGGAACAGATTATTGTATTATGGAAGCATCCTCGCACGGTCTGGAATTGGGCCGGGTCAAAGGATGCCGCTTCCGTACGGGCATTTTCACGAATTTGACCCAGGATCACCTGGACTTTCACCATACCATGGAGCAGTACAAGGCAGCCAAAGGGCTGCTGTTCTCCCGTCTCGGCAATGAATTTTCTGCCGATCCGAACCAAAGCAGATTCGCCGTGCTTAATGCGGACGACCCTGCGTCTAAGGATTATGCGAAGCTGACGGCCGCGCAAACCATTACGTATGGCATTGAGGATCCGACTGCGGATGTGAGAGCTGAAGCGATCGAAATGTCCTCAAAAGGAACGCGGTTTAGCTGTGTTACGTTTCGTGGAACAGCCGAGGTGAACATGCGGCTTGTCGGGCGATTTAATGTTTATAATGCGCTTGGAGCCATCGCTGCCGCGCTTGCGGAGGGAATTGAGCTGGCAAGAATTGCCGACAGCCTCGGCCAAGTGGATTCCGTCGAGGGCCGGATGGAGATTGTGAATGCAGGGCAAGAATTTCTTGTCCTTGTAGACTATGCACATACTCCTGATGGTCTGGAGAACGCACTTTCGACCATTCGACAATTTGCCGGAGGCAAGGTATACTGCGTATTTGGGTGCGGGGGAGACCGCGACCGGGCTAAACGTCCCTTGATGGGAGCCGTTGCGGCCAAGTATGCTGATTATTTATTCGTTACTTCCGACAATCCTCGTACCGAGGATCCGGAGCGCATTCTTCAGGACATCGTACCGGGACTCGGCGCCGCAGGCTATGATTCCGGCCGTTACGAACTGATTGCCGACCGCAGAGAAGCGATACAAAGAGCAATCGATCGTGCCGCACCCGACGATTGTATATTGATTGCGGGCAAGGGGCATGAAACGTATCAGGACATCATGGGCATTAAGCATCCATTTGACGACCGTGAGGTGGCCAAAGATGCGATCAGGAATCGCTTCCGTTAATGGAAACGATGGGGTTTAAGCAATTGGGGGGATAACGGGTGGATTTTAATATTGTTTTGATCACGCTCGGCGTGGCTTTTTTACTTGCAGTCATTATGGGGCCGTTGTTCATTCCGCTGCTCCGCCGGCTCAAATTCGGACAGCAGATTCGTACGGAAGGACCGCAGGGGCATTTGAAAAAAGCGGGCACACCAACGATGGGCGGGGTCATCATCATGCTGGCGCTGGCGGTTGCAGTGCTCCGTTTCGGAGAAAAAAACCTCGAGACGGTCATTCTGCTGGTCGCATCGCTTGGCTACGGATTAATCGGTTTTCTGGACGACTACATTAAAATATTGTTCAAGCGCTCGCTCGGGCTTACGGCTAAACAAAAGCTGCTTGGACAGCTGGTTTTATCGGGAATCGTCTGTATTTTGCTTGTGCAGTCCGGACACAGCACGGAAATACGCATTCCTTCCATCGACTTCTCATTCGATTCCGGCTGGCTTTATTTTCCTTTTGTCGTGTTTTTGATGCTGGGTACATCCAACGCGGTGAATTTCACAGATGGACTGGACGGACTTTTGGCCGGCACGAGCGCTATTGCTTTCGGCGCATACGCGGTGATCGCTTTAAACAATACCCAGCCGAACATCGCCATTTTCTCCGCCGCCATGGTTGGTGCGGTGCTTGGTTTTCTCGTGTTTAACGCGCATCCGGCTAAGGTATTCATGGGCGATACCGGTTCGCTTGGTATAGGCGGCGGTCTGGCTGCAGTGGCGATTCTGACCAAAGGAGAAATTTTGCTGGCCCTGATCGGCGGTGTGTTTGTGATCGAAGTCTTATCGGTCATCATCCAGGTCGTCTCCTTTAAAACGAGGGGGAAACGGGTGTTCAAAATGAGTCCGATCCACCATCACTTCGAGCTCGTAGGCTGGTCGGAATGGCGTGTGGTCATCTCCTTTTGGACGGCCGGACTAATTCTTGCAGGCGTCGGACTTTATATTAACGAGGTGTTGTAATTATGGATCATCCGCAGAATTACCGCGGCCGCCAGGTCGTCATCCTGGGACTTGCACGCAGCGGCGTCGCAGCTGCCAAGCTGTTTCACGACAAGGGAGCCTTGGTCACAGTTAACGATAAAAAGCAGCGCGAATTATGCCCTGAAGCCGACGAGTTGGAGGCTCTGGGTATTTCTGTTGTTTGCGGGGGACACCCGGCAGGTCTAATTCATGAGGGAATATCGCTTGTAGTGAAAAATCCGGGTATCCCATACTCGGTCGAACCTTTGAAGAAAGCGGCTGAGCTAGGCATAGAAGTCGTTACCGAGGTTGAAGTAGCCTACCATATTTGCAAGGCTCCCATGATCGGCATTACGGGCTCGAACGGCAAGACCACCACAACGACCTGGACCGGCCTAATGCTTGAAGCCTGCGGCTTGAAGCCGATCGTTGCAGGCAATATCGGCCGTGCTTTGACCGAAGCGGCTCTGGAAGCCGAGGCGGACAACCTGATGGTCGTCGAGCTCAGCAGCTTTCAACTGAAGGGTACACGCAGCTTTAGACCTCGCGTTGGCTGTTTGCTAAATGTATACGAAACTCATCTGGATTATCACGGGAAGATGGAAGATTATGTCATTTCTAAGACGAAGCTGTTTGCGAATCAAACGCAAGAAGATACGGCGGTGCTAAATTGGGACGATGCCGTATGCAGGAAGGTGGCTGGACAGATCCAATCTCAGGTGCTTCCGTTTTCCGTCAGGACAGAGCTTTCATACGGCATGTATGTTTCGCCTCCGTTCGGGACTGGGGAGGAAGAAATGGAAGGTATGATCGTATACCGGGATCATCAGGGTGAGGTGCATCCCGTTTCCGCCGTCAAAGAGCTGGGCATCCCCGGCAAGCACAATGTGGAGAACGCGCTGGCGGCCAGCTGTATGGCGCTCGTATCGGGCGTGTCGCTAGACGTCATTGCCCGTGTGCTTAAGGAATTCCGCGGGGTGGAGCATCGCCTGGAATATGTGGCTGTTAAGGATGAGGTTTTATTTTACAACGACTCCAAGGCAACCAACCCGACGGCAACGATCAAAACCATCGAATCCTTCTCGAAGGACATTATCCTGATTGCCGGAGGACTCGACCGGGGATCCGATTATATGGAGCTGCTGCCTGTCTTTCAGCATGAGGTGAAGGGGCTGGTCGCTTTGGGGGAAACAAAAGATAAAATCGCCCGGGTGGCTCGGCTTGCAGGCATGAGCCGGATCAAAACCGTCGATACTGCTAAGGGATTGCAGGATACGGTCGCGGAAGCGGTGAGAACCGCTTTTGCCATGGCGAAGCCGGGAGATGTGGTGCTGTTGTCGCCCGCTTGCGCCAGCTGGGACATGTTTCCTTCTTACGAGGAAAGGGGAAGAATGTTTAAGCAGACCGTGCATAACCTGTAAAGAGGGAGTAAACAAGCCTGCGGCTGCCTGATCAGGCGGCTAACATTATGCTGCAGGACGTTTGGATCGGTCGCTCCCATCAAACTTAAGGTTAGAGGTGTGGGAGGTATGGTTAAAGCGCGGTCGGCTCCGGACATGTTGATGCTAGGCTCCACGCTGCTCCTGCTCGGAATCGGCGTGGTCATGGTGTACAGTGCCAGCGCGGTGCTGGCGTTTCGAGAATTCGGCGATTCATACTATTATTTGAAGCGGCAGGCGCTGTTCGCGGCGTTAGGCATTATGGCCATGGTCTTCACGATGAACACCGATTACTGGATATGGAAAAAGCATGCCAAAATCGGGCTTATCATTTGCTTCATTTTGCTCGTTGCGGTGCTGGTTCCCGGCATTGGCGTAGTTCGCGGCGGTGCGCGCAGCTGGCTTGGGATCGGATCGTTCGGAATTCAGCCCTCCGAATTTATGAAAATCGGCATGATCATTTTTATGTCCAAATGGCTTTCCGAAAAACAAAGCACGATCACGCTGTTCGGCAAAGGCCTGCTTCCCCCGCTCGGGCTTGTAGGACTAGCCTTCGGCCTGATTATGCTGCAGCCGGACCTTGGCACCGGCGCTGTGCTGGTGGGAGCCTCGCTTTTGATCATTTATACGGCGGGAGCCCGGCTTTCTCATTTATCTTATCTCGGTCTTGTCGGGCTCCTCGGCTTTGTCGGTTTGATTGCTGCTGCGCCCTATCGTTTGAAGCGTATTACGGCTTTTTTGGACCCGTGGCAGGACCCGCTCGGCGCCGGCTATCAGGCGATTCAATCGCTGTATGCGATCGGTCCGGGCGGTCTTGTCGGACTCGGAATCGGCATGAGCAGGCAAAAGTACAGCTATCTTCCCGAGCCGCAGACCGACTTTATTTTCTCTATCATCGCCGAAGAGCTCGGCTTTATCGGCGGAACGTTTGTGCTTGTCTTGTTTACGCTCCTTTTATGGCGCGGCATGCGTACGGCGATCACGGCTCCGGACACATTCGGCAGCCTGCTGGCAGCCGGCATTGTCGGCATGATTGCCGTGCAGGTGATCATCAATATCGGCGTCGTCATCGGCATGTTCCCCGTTACGGGTATCACGCTGCCGCTTATTAGCGCCGGAGGCTCATCACTTACGCTGATGCTGACCTCAATCGGTGTATTGCTTAACATTTCCCGGTTTTCGAGGTGATCCGCATATGAAAAAAATCGTCTTCACCGGCGGCGGTACGGCCGGCCACGTCACGCCGAATCTGGCTGTCATGGCCGAGCTGCGCAAGCAGGGCTGGGAGATTGAATACATAGGCTCGCGTGACGGTATAGAAAAAGAAATCATCGATCACGAGGGCATTCCGTTCCATCATATCGCTTCAGGAAAGCTGAGGCGTTATTTCGATTTGAAAAATGCGAAGGACCCGTTTAAAGTGCTTTTGGGAATAGGCCAAGCTTATCGCCTTCTTCGCAAGATCAAGCCTCATATCGTATTTTCCAAAGGGGGCTTTGTGACCGTTCCCGTCATATTGGCGTGCAGGCTGCACGGAATTCCCGTCATCTGTCACGAGTCGGACCTGACGCCGGGACTCGCCAACAAAATTTCCATGCCCTTCTCCTCGCGCATTTGTGTTACGTTTCCCGAGACGCTTAAGCATATCCGAAGCGACAAAGCCGTATGCACGGGACTGCCGATCCGCGAACAAATTTTGCAGGGTGAAGCTTCCCGGGGACTTCAAATGTGTGATTTTCATTCACAAAAGCCGGTTTTGCTCATGATGGGCGGGAGTCTGGGATCCAAGCGGATTAACGAAGCGTTGAGAGCAACGTTAGAGCAGCTTCTGGCAGGATTTCAAATCATTCATATCTGCGGTAAAGGAAACACCGATTCTTCTTTGGAAGGAATGCCGGGATACCGTCAGTTCGAATATGTCAAAGACGAGCTGCCCGATTTGCTTGCTTGTGCGGATTTGGTTATCTCCAGGGCAGGATCTACTTCCATCTTTGAGTTTTTGGCGCTCCGTAAGCCCATGCTTCTGATCCCTCTATCCCGTGAGGCCAGCCGGGGTGACCAGATATTGAATGCGGAGTCCTTCCGCAATATGGGTTACAGCAAAGTGCTCTACGAAGAAAACCTTTCCCCGCAAATGCTTGTGACCGCCGTCTCCGATCTTTATGAAGAACGCTTCCTCTTTCAGGAGCAAATGTCCCGCAGCCCTTTCGGCAACGGAACTCAAACGATTGTGGAGCTAATCGAAGCTTGCCGATTGCCTGAAGCATGACAAATTTGCCCTAGGCATTTGTCACACTCTGCAGTGATTCACATAAACTACACTATAACCGTGACAGAGACCTGACGAAGCCGCAAGCCGCAATGCGCATTCAAAGACCCGCGAAGCGCATCGCTTGAGGCTCTCGGGCTTCGGCTTACGTGCCGGAGGCCAACCGTCTTGTCGTTCTGTGAAGGAGGTTTTCCCATGCAACAGGTCATAACAGAATTGCTAAAAGGATCCTATGGTGAAGTTCGATTGAACGAACCGCTTGCCCCTTACACCACATGGAAAATCGGCGGACCGGCCGACGTACTGCTCATTCCTCATGACAAAACCCAGCTGATCAACGCCGTTAAGCTGCTCCATCAGCACCAGATTCCCTGGACTGCGATCGGCAGAGGCTCCAATATGCTCGTAACCGACAAAGGAATCCGGGGTGTAGCGATTAAACTGGGGGATGCGCTGGAAACCGTACGCTTCGAAGGGGAGTACGTTTATGCCGGCGGCGCTTATTCGTTCATCAAACTATCGGTCATGGCAGGCAAGGAAGGGTTGACCGGGTTGGAATTTGCCGGAGGCATTCCGGGAACCGTGGGAGGAGCCGTTTACATGAACGCCGGGGCGCACGGGTCGGATGTGTCGCGCATTCTACAGCGGGTTGAAGTGCTGCTCCCGACAGGGGAGTTGGTGACACTGCAAAAGGACGATTTGGCGTATGCTTACCGGCACTCCATTCTGCACACGAATCCGGGGATTGTGACGGAAGCGGTCTTTAAGCTTGACAGCGGCGACCGGAAGGAAATTGCGGCAGCCATGGCAGCCTACAAAGACAGAAGGCTGAGGACGCAGCCGCTTCAGCTGGCTTGTGCGGGAAGCGTATTTCGCAACCCGGAAGGGCATCATGCCGCCAGGCTGATCGAAGAGGCCGGACTCAAGGGCCTAAGGGTCGGCGACGCCGAAGTATCGCCTCTGCACGCCAACTTCATTGTCAATACCGGGCAGGCGACAGCCCACGACGTGCTCACCCTGATCGAACAAGTGCGATATGCCGTTTCGGAGCGGTTCGGCGTTACGCTTGTACCTGAAGTATTGGTGGTGGGTGAGCGGTAAATCGGAGGTGGGACTTTGGAAAAGTTGGTTATCGAAGGCGGGAAACCTCTATCGGGAGCCATCAGAATTCACGGCGCAAAAAACGCCGCACTGCCCATTCTGGCGGCCAGCATCATGGCAAAAGGAACAATAACGATTCAAAATGTGCCCGATTTGTCCGATATACATGTTATGCTGGGCATTTTGCGTGCTCTGGGCTGCCAAGCCGAGCTCAAGGGCGATGCGGTTATCGTCAATACGAACGGCGTTCGTCAGTATCACATTCCCGAAAGCCTGATGAGCCAGATGCGGTCTTCTATTTTTCTTATGGGCCCGCTGCTGACCCGACTGGGTAAAGTGGAACTCTATCAGCCGGGAGGCTGTGCCATTGGCGAAAGAAAGATCGATCTGCATTTGCGGGGTTTAGCTTCGATGGGGGCAAGGATTGAGGAGACCGGCAGCAAAATCGTTTGTACGATCGATGAGCTTGTTGGTGCGGAGATTGTTCTCGATTACCCGAGCGTAGGGGCTACGGAGAACATTATGATGGCTGCCGTAATGGCCTGTGGGATGACGACCATCACCAACGCCGCCAGAGAACCTGAAATCCAGGACCTGCAAAATTTTTTGAATGCCATGGGCGCCAAGATTATCGGAGCCGGTACGGATACGATAACGATTGAAGGCGTTCCCGAATTAACTCCTTGTACTTATCGGATTATTCCTGACCGGATCGTAGCCGGAACGCTGATGATCGCCGCTGCAGCTACGAGAGGCAGCGTGACTTTGGAGAGGGTGAATCCTGCCCATCTGACCTCCGCCATTCACGTACTGAAACGGGCAGGTGTTCAAATCACAATTAACAGTGATATAATGAACATATGTGCCAAAGCACGGCCCAAAGCCATAGGGCGGATCGTCACTTCCCCTTATCCTTCATTTCCGACGGATCTGCAGTCGCAAATCATGGTGCTGTTGAGTTTGGCAGACGGTGCCAGCATTATAAAAGAAACCGTGTTTGAGGGCAGATTCAAGCATGTCGACGAGCTTTCACGCATGGGGGCGGATATTCGCGTAGATTTGAACGCGGCAGTGATTCGCGGCGTGTCGAGGCTGTATGGGGCCACGGTAGAGGCCACCGATCTGCGTGCGGGCGCTGCGCTGGTCATCGCAGGCCTTGCTGCCCAAGGGGCAACGATCATAGAGCAGATTCACCATATCGATCGCGGTTATGAACGGATCGAGCACATGTTAAGCACTTTGGGCGCCAATATTGAACGGATTACTCCCGTCGCGGCGGAGTAACGCTATACTCATCCATATGATCATAGCCGTTGAAATATCCCTTTTCCCTGTGAAAAGGGAGTTCAGCGGTTTACATATTATTCCTGAGCTCAGGAGGTTTTCCATGACTTCAGAAGACAGGCTTCCGGTCATCAAAAAACCTGCACCAAGAAACCGCAGCAGCAAAAAGCTGCTCCTGTTTCTTTTTGTTTTTTTTATTACGCTGCTTCTCGTGCTGTTCTTTCAGTCCTCGTTGAGCCAAATCACTGAAATCGAAGCTCAAGGCCAGGAGCTTGTCTCTGCTGAAGAGATCAAAGAAGCCGCAGCTGTAAAGCCGGGCGATCATTTTTTCTCTGTCTCTTCCAGCGGGATTGAAGAAAAGGTGAGAGCTTTAAGAATGGTAGAATCCGTACACGTGTCCAAGCATTTTCCCGGTCGGATTTTAATCGAAGTGAAGGAATATCCCAAGGTGGCCTATCAAATCGGCGAGGGAGGCCAAATCAAGGCGCTGCTGGCGGACGCCAGTATGGTTCCGGTGACGCTTCAGGGATTTGTGCCGGACAAGCCGTTATTAACGGGATGGAGCGAGGAAGATCCGCTAAAAGCTAAGCTTTGTCTTGCGATGTCCAAGCTGTCCCCTGCCAATTTTTCCGACGTATCGGAGATCAAGCCCGACCCAAGCACATCGTATCCGGACAAAATCAAGATGTACACCCGCTCTCAGTTTGAGGTGCAGACCACAATTGAGTATCTTCCGGAAAAAATGATCTATTTGAATACTTATATCGCCAGCTTAAAAGAAAATAATCAGACAGGCGGAGTATTGACATTACTGGAAGCCGATTCCCATACGCCCTTCCCGTCAGAACAAGGCAGCAGGAAGGATGGGAGCGCCAAAGCCCCGGCTTCACCAGCGAAAAATTAAAAAAAACCAGCTACTCAACCTACCAAAAAAATGATAGAATTGTAATTATGGGATATTTTATGCTTATTTTCGAAAAAAATTAAGAAAAAAAGAGGAAACAGACGAGCTGTGTGGAATAACTACAGGAGGTTTGCTGACCAGGGCTCGTATACATTACATGTCACAGGAGGTGCCACAGGTTGAGCAGCAATGACATCATTGTTAGTTTGGACATCGGTACATCCAAAGTTCGTGCTATTATTGGGGAAGTCGTTAACGGCACCATTAATATAATTGGAGTTGGATCTGCCGACTCGCAGGGAATCCGCAAGGGAGCAATCGTGGATATCGATCAAACGGTACAATCGATTCGAAGTGCGGTGGACCACGCGGAGCGGATGGTGGGCATTCAAATCGCGGAAGTGTATGTAGGAATTTCCGGCAACCATATCTCTTTGCAATCGAGTCATGGCGTAGTAGCCGTGTCGAATGATGACCGTGAAATCGGGGATGACGACATTGAACGTGTCATTCAAGCCGCCAAGGTGATCCCTTTGGCTCCTGAAAGGGAAATTATCGGAGTGGTCCCCAATCAATACGTGGTGGATGGGACGGATCAAATCCATGATCCCAGAAGCATGATCGGCGTAAGGCTGGAAGTGGAAGCGACGATCGTGACAGGCACGAAGACTGCCATTCATAATTTGCTTCGTGTGGTGGAGAAGTCCGGACTGAAGGTTGCCGGATTGGTGCTCATGTCGCTGGCCGCAGGCCATATAGCTTTGTCCAAAGATGAGAAGGCGATTGGAACCGCGTTGGTCGATATCGGTGCGGGTGCAACCACCATCGCCGTATTTAATGAAAACAATTTGGTTGCGACATCTACGCTTCCGATCGGAGGCGAATATATTACGAATGACATTGCATACGGTCTTAGAACGCAAGCCGATATTGCCGAGAAAATCAAGCAAAAATTCGGATGCGCCATGGTGGAGCATGCGGCGGAAGATCAAGTATTCAAGGTGAATCGTCTGGGCAGCAATGTGGACAAGGAATACTCCCAGGTCGATTTGGCGAATATTATCGAGCCGCGCGCACAGGAAATTTTCCATTTGATACAGATGGAAGTGCAAAGACTCGGGTTCACCGAATTGCCGGGAGGGTATGTATTATCCGGAGGGACGGTTTCCTTGCCTGGAATGCTGGCTGTCGCACAATTGGAGCTGGCAACGTCTGTCCGCATCGCCACTCCGGATTTTATCGGAGTACGCGATCCCGCCTTTACAAGCGGAGTAGGAATTATTCAATACGCATCCAAATATATGCGCAGCTCCAAACAAAGCACCGGCGTGAAAAAGCTGGTGAGTAAAAAGTCGTCTTCCGGTCAAGAGCAAAAGCCATCGGCTATGGAACGGTTTAAAAATTGGTTAAGCGAATTTATTTGATCGAAAAAGCTTGCACGATGAAAGCCTAATGAGGGGGAAGACGCTAGTATGTTTGAATTTGACATGGACATGGACCAGTTAGCAAAAATAAAAGTCATTGGCGTCGGCGGCGGCGGCAGCAATGCCGTCAACCGAATGATTGATAACGGCGTCAAGGGCGTGGAGTTTATTACCGTCAATACGGATGCTCAAGCTTTGCATCTTGCCAAGTCGGAGCAAAGACTGCAGATCGGGGATAAGCTAACCCGCGGTCTCGGTGCAGGAGCGAATCCGGATGTAGGCAAGAAAGCGGCCGAGGAATCGCGTGAATTGATTATGAACGCCCTTAAGGGCTCGGATATGGTGTTCGTTACAGCGGGCATGGGCGGCGGCACGGGAACCGGCGCTGCGCCGGTTATCGCTGAAATCGCTAAAGAATGCGGAGCTTTAACTGTTGGAGTGGTTACCAGGCCGTTTACGTTTGAAGGACGTAAACGGCATATGCAGGCTGAACAGGGGATTGCAGCCCTGAAAGAAAAGGTTGACACACTGATCGTTATACCGAACGATCGTTTGCTTGAAATCGTGGACAAGAAGACTCCGATGCTGGAAGCGTTCCGCGAAGCGGATAACGTGCTTCGTCAAGGGGTTCAAGGGATCTCTGACTTGATCGCGGTACCAGGGCTGATTAACCTTGACTTTGCCGACGTGAAGACGATCATGACGGAGCGCGGGTCCGCATTGATGGGGATCGGCGTGGCTACGGGTGAGAACCGCGCAGCGGAAGCGGCCAAGAAAGCCATCTGTTCCCCGCTTCTGGAAACCTCCATTGATGGTGCGCGCGGAGTGCTGATGAACATTACCGGCGGCATTAACCTGTCGCTGTATGAAGTGAATGAAGCTGCCGATATCGTAGCTTCCGCCTCCGATATGGAAGTGAACATGATTTTTGGCGCCGTCATCGATGAATCGCTGAAAGATGAGATCGTTGTAACCGTGATTGCCACCGGTTTCGAGCATAAGGCCGCGCCTTCTCCGGGAGCGAGGAAGCCTGCTGGAGCCGGTGCCGCTACAGGAAATGCGCAGCAGGAATCGTCGGATTCCCGTTTGGGTAATCTTCGGCCTTTCGGCGGGGGACAACCCTCCGGCGATCAGTTGGATATTCCGGCTTTCCTGCGTAACCGCAACCGGAACGGCTTCGACAAGTAAAATCAATAGTTCAGATGCTAACAAGCAGCCGCCTCTGCGACCAGAGGCGGTTTTTTTTGCGTCCCGTCCGAATAACACCCACTTACTTGCCTCGAATAAACCTTTCAAGACCTTACGCTATCCGACAAAAAAAGTCTCCTGCTGTCGGCATGTTTAGACAGACTTTGGAATAGGATTGCTATATACTTGTCTCATTCGCGACGGAGAGGGACAGATGGCGGGAGGTTACGGGAAATGATCGTGTATATCGATGTCATTTTCCTGTTTAACGTGTTGATTGACGGCGCTTTGCTATGGACAACAGCTTGGTCACGCAAGCTCAGTTTTCGCTGGTGGAGGCTCGGGCTTTCCGCAGCGATCGGCGGCAGCTATGCGATCATGCTGTTTTTTCCTCCATTGTCGTTCTTGTACACATTTGCAGTCAAGCTTATACTGTCCTTGCTGATGCTGCTCACGGCGTTCGGATTTGGTGGATTGCAGCATTTTGTGCGAAATCTCGGAGCCTTTTACCTTATCAATTTCGCTGCGGCCGGCGGAGTTGTCGGGTTTGTGTACTTTTGGCAATCGTCGGGTGAATTTGTGCAAGGCATTTTGATTAGCCGTGATTTAAAGGTGACTGTCCCGCTGCTGCTGTTCTCTATTCCCTTTACCGTATGGATCTATCGGCAGGTGATGCTGACGTTCAGGAGGAAGCAGGAGTTGACGACCTATATGGTCAAAGTAGATGTCCATATCGACGATTATGCCACCAGCTGTACCGGACTGATCGATACGGGAAATCAGCTGTACGACCCGTTAACCAAGACTCCCGTTATGGTGATGGAAGCGGCACAATGGGGAGCGCATATTCCGGAAGCATGGATGGCCAGGATCCGACGCGCGGAAGTCGATCAATTGGTTTCATCGATCGGAACGGAGCCTTTTATATGGCAGGATCGGCTGCGCTTGGTCCCTTATCGGGGGGTGAACCGAAGTACGCAGTTTATGCTGGCGATAAAGCCGGATCGGGTCGTCATAACGACAGAGGGAAAACAGATCGAGGCGATGAAGGTATTGATCGGCCTTGACGGCGGCAGACTTAGTTCGGACAACGCCTATCAAGCGATCATTCATCCGGCGCTCATGGAGGGCAGTCAGCCTTAAAGGAAGAACATCACGGCTAGATCCATGCTTTTTCGGTCCGCATATATCATCTGTACCGCATAGGGGGCAAAGTCGCGCCGAAAACATCAGAGGAACGGGCAATGAAACGGGATTGCCAACCAGAAGACATCTTCATGCTAGGAGGAAGCATAATATGTTAGTCAAGTGGAAGCTGATGATGCAGATTTTGTATTTCCGTCTTTTGCTGCTGCTGGGGCTCAAGGGAGAAGAAATATACTACATTGGAGGAAGTGAAGCGCTTCCGCCCCCGCTCACCCGCGAAGAGGAAGAATATTTGCTGGAGAAGCTTCCGTCCGGAGATGCGGCCATTCGAGGGATGCTGATTGAACGGAATCTCCGGCTCGTGGTTTACATTGCACGGAAATTTGAGAATACCGGGATTAACATTGAAGATCTCGTATCGATCGGTGCGATCGGTTTAATTAAGGCGGTCAATACGTTCGATCCGGAGAAAAAGATAAAATTGGCCACGTACGCCTCCCGCTGTATCGAAAACGAAATCTTAATGTACCTGCGCCGCAACAGCAAGATTCGTACGGAGGTATCCTTCGACGAACCTTTAAATATTGATTGGGACGGCAATGAGCTGCTGCTTTCCGATGTGCTCGGAACCGAGAACGATACGATCTATCGCAACATCGAGGAGCAGGTGGACCGCAAGCTGCTGCATAAAGCGCTCGATAAGCTGTCGGAACGGGAGAGGATCATCATGGAGCTGCGTTTTGGGCTGCAGGATGGTCAGGAGAAGACGCAAAAGGATGTTGCGGATATGTTGGGCATTTCACAGTCCTATATTTCTCGTTTAGAAAAACGCATTATTAAACGACTTCGCAAGGAATTTAATAAAATGGTGTAAACTGGTAAATGTTTTTTTCACGTTCCGTGAAAGCGAAATCTTCCTTGCTGGATTTGACTTTCGACGGTTTGCAATCCCCGAAGGCATGATTCGGACGGGGTTAAGAGGCGCATAAAAAAATGTTCCGAGGAGATAATTAACAGTAATGTTTCTCCTTGGGAGGTAATCGCGGTGACCCGAAACAAAGTCGAAATATGCGGCGTCGATACGGCAAAGCTTCCGGTTTTGACCAATGCGGAAATGCGTGAACTTTTCGTTCAGCTGCAAACGAATAATGAACGATCTGCAAGAGAGAAATTAGTTAACGGCAATCTCAGGCTGGTCCTTAGTGTCATTCAGCGTTTCAATAATCGTGGGGAATATGTCGATGATTTGTTTCAAGTAGGCTGTATCGGACTGATGAAGGCGATTGATAATTTTGATTTGAGCCAAAATGTGAAGTTTTCAACCTATGCAGTGCCGATGATTATCGGTGAGATTCGACGTTATTTACGGGACAACAATCCGATTCGGGTATCCCGTTCCTTGCGGGACATCGCTTATAAAGCGCTGCAGGTAAGGGATCAGCTCACAAATCAAAACTCGCGCGAGCCCACGATATATGAAATTTCCGAGGCGCTGAACGTTCCTAAGGAAGATGTTGTATTTGCCCTCGATGCGATTCAGGATCCGGTATCGTTGTTCGAGCCGATCTACCATGACGGAGGAGATCCCATCTACGTGATGGACCAAATCAGCGATGACCGTAACAAGGACGTTTCCTGGATTGAAGGCATAGCTCTTCGGGAGGCGATGCGCAAGCTAAATGACCGGGAGAAAATGATTTTGTCCATGCGATTTTTTGATGGAAAAACACAGATGGAGGTTGCCGATGAGATCGGCATCTCCCAAGCGCAGGTATCGCGGCTGGAGAAATCAGCGATTTCGCAAATGCAAAAGCACGTCAAAAACTAAAACCGCTTCTGATCGAAGCATCCGACCTGACCCTGCATACGGGAACGGTCTTTTTTTGTTCCGGCAAGTTATTTTGCCGAGGTTTCTCATATAATAGTAAAAAAAGGCTGGTTCAAGCCTTAACCTAGCCTGTCTCGGTGGTGGGAAGCAGCATGAAAATATCCGATCTTCAAATGAAGGATGTCGTCAATATTGTAGACGGCAAAAAGCTGGGACAGATCAGCGATCTGGAGCTCGATTTGTGGCATGGCCGGATCGATGCCATTGTGGTGCCGAACGGAACGCGTTTTTTCGGTTTGTTTAGCGGCGGCGCCGATATCATCATACCTTGGGAAAACATTGTAAAGATCGGTATGGACGTTGTGCTGGTTAAGCTGGAGGATATTCCAACCTACCGCCGGCATGACGAAACGAATCTTGCTTATGAATATTACCGACAATATCGCGACTGAAACGAAAATCAGACGGAGGGCTTTCGAAGCTTGTCCGCAATACTTCCGTCTCACCCCAACAAGCAGGACATGATGCTCTTTCAGTCCATTTCGTGTATACTTGTAAATATTCTGACAGCAGGGGGATGGGATGTTGATGCAGACGGCGGAACCTTTCGTGCTTGAAAAAGCGGATAACGGCTGTGAACTCTTGACGCTCGCCGGTTTTATGCGGTTGAATTCCAAGCTGACCGCCGGATTTACAACACGGCTCGGCGGAGTGAGCAGGGGTGATTTTGATAGCTTAAACTGCGGTCTCCATGTAGCGGATGCTCCGGGGGATGTCGTGGAGAACCGAAAGCGGCTTGCAGGAGCGCTGGCCGTGCCTTTTGAGCACTGTACATATGCGGAGCAGGTGCATGGAAAAGAGATTCAGGTGGTAACAGTTAAGCAGCGTGGAGCAGGTATTGATTCCAGAGAGGGCGCTCTGCAGGCCAAAGACGGCTTTATCACGAATGAGCCGGAGGTATTCCTGCATGCACTCTTTGCCGATTGCGTGCCTCTGTACTTTTATGATCCCGTTCACAAGGCTGTCGGACTGGCTCATGCGGGCTGGAAGGGGACGGCGCTGGGGATCGCCAAAGCTGTTGCGGAGGCCATGAGCGCCGCCTATGGCACAAAACCCCGCGAACTGAAGGCGGCGATCGGACCATCGATTGGAATGTGCTGTTATGAAGTGGACGATGCTGTGATGAAGCGGATGAATAAAGTCATCGAGGAACTAGGGCTTGGAGCCAAAAATGAATCGATAGGGGAAATCCCTCCGCTGTATATAAAAAAGCCGAACGGAAAATATAATTTAAACTTGCAACAAATAAACCGACAAATTATGATAAAAGCAGGAATTTTGCCATCAAATATCGAAATAAGTGGTTTATGCACAAGCTGTCGGCTTGATCTGTTCTACTCGCACCGCAAGGAAGGCGGGTCTACAGGCCGTATGGCTGCATGGATCGGTTTGCGGAAGTAGCCGGGAACAATCCTATGTGACTGAGCTCATGCTTGACGTAAGCCGGGAAGCAGGTGAATGTTGACTATGACATATGAATTGGAAGCTCGCTTAAACGAGGTAAAAGGGAGGATTGCCGCGGCGTGTGCGAGAGCGGGAAGGGATCCGCAAGAGGTACGGATCATCGCCGTGACCAAGTACGTATCGCTGGCAGCCACGGGTCGGGTATTGCAGCAGGGGCTTACCGATATCGGAGAAAACCGATGGCAGGATGCGGCGGCCAAATGGGAAGCTTACGGCGATCAAGGAACCTGGCATTTCATTGGCCATCTCCAAACGAACAAAGTCAAGGAGGTTGTCGGCCGGTTCGCTTACATTCATTCGTTGGACAGGTTGCCGCTTGCCAAAGAAATAGAAAAGAAAGCGGCGGCTCTGGGCGTTGAGGTTCCGTGCTTTATCCAGCTTAACGTATCCGGGGAAGAAACCAAATACGGTTTGCAGCCGGAGGCGCTGATCGAATTTGTCAAAGAAATTCGAGAATATCGTCACATCCGAATTGCGGGTTTAATGACAATGGCGCCTTATGAGGCGGAACCGGAGCAAACGCGTCCGGTATTCCGGGGTTTGCGGGAGTGGCGCGATCGACTTAACGGGGAGGCTTTGCTCGATTACGAAATCAGCCACTTGTCGATGGGTATGTCTAACGACTTTGAAGTAGCGGTTGAAGAAGGGGCAACTTGGGTGCGTCTCGGTTCTATTCTGGTGGGTAAGGAGTAAGGAAAGACTGTGAACAGCACTAAAGGAGGAGAGGACATGGGCGTAATGAACAAATTTATGAATTTGATCGGGTTGCAAGAGGAAGAGGAAGTCGTGGAACGCGAACGTATCGTAGAACAGCATGAAGAAGTTGAAACCTCGGTGCAGGATACACGTAAACATAAGGGGAACGTTGTAAGCATACACTCGCAAAAAAATGTTCGGGTCGTGCTGAATGAGCCGCGTACCTATGAGGAAACGCAGGAGATTGCCGATCATTTGCGTTCCAGGCGTCCGGTAGTGGTCAATTTGCATCGCGTTCGTCCGGACCAAGCGACCCGAATCGTTGACTTTTTGAGCGGAACAGTGTATGCGCTGAGCGGCTCAATATCGAAAATTGGCCCCAACATCTTTTTGTGTACTCCGGATACCGTAGAAATTCACGGTTCCATTTCGGAAATCATGAATCATGATGAAGGGTAGCCCCAACTATACAAAACGAGGTGAACAGCTTGATTGAGGGTTACATACGCACTCTTGTCGAAATCTACCAATACGTACTCATCGCCTATGTTCTGCTCTCCTGGCTGCCGAATGCGAGAGAAAGCTTTATCGGAGAATTCTTGGGGAAGCTGTGTGAGCCGTACTTGGGCATCTTCCGCCGCTTTATTCCGCCAATCGGCGGGATGATCGATATTTCTCCGATCGTCGCCCTGATTGCGCTCCGGTTTGTTGGCGAAGGTATTATCGCGATCGTATCCGCCATTTTTTAGTTATCGGGCGGAATGGTGTTTTGAGCCGAAGGAGTATTGACGAATGAACGAGAATATGTATGCCCACTTTCATCCGGATGAGCATCGTTTTGTGGACAAAGCGGCCGAATGGGTGGAGCGGGCTGAGCAGCACGCGGTGAAGCTTACCGACTTTTTGGATCCGCGCCAAGCCTTTATCGTTACGTCCTTGGTGAACCGGAGTGGAGATGTTCAGGTGCGCTTTGATGGCGGTCATCCGGATGCTGAGCGCAAGCGGGCATTCCTTGCGCCGGATTATCGCGTATTGGACGAAGAAGACATGGGCATTCGATTGATTGAGGTCACTTCTCCCGACGAGAAGCTGCAGCAGCTCGATCACGGGGACTACATGGGAGCGATCTTAGGGCTTGGCATTAAGCGCGATAAGGTCGGCGATATTTATGTACGTCCCGACGGATGTCATTTTCTCGTCGCTGCCGAGGTGGCCGATTATATGCGGCTTAACCTGAGCGCAGTCCATCGCGTGCATGTGCAAACCGAGCTTTTGCCTTTGGACCGTCTTAAGAGTACAGAGGTCAAGCTGGAAGAGATGAGCCTGTCGGTCGCATCGCTCCGCCTGGACGGCATTGTCAGTGATGTGTACCGGCTGAGCCGCGCCAAGGTGCTGATTCCTATCAAAGCGGGGCGGTGCAAGGTCAACTGGAAGCAGGTGGAGGATCCGAGCAAGCCGCTCATGCAAGGGGATGTCGTATCTCTCCAGGGCTTCGGACGCTTCAAGGTGCTAGAGGTGGAGGGCGTTACCAAAAAGGGAAGATATCGCGTAAAAATCGGCAAGTATGCATAAATGCCGATTTTTTTATTTGTGATTGCAGGAAATTGCAGTCAATTGTCGAATATAGCAATACGTGATGGCATGGTTGCTAAATTTGCAGGAGGTGCAGCAATGGCTTTAACCCCGCTAGACATACATAATAAGGAATTTAAACGATCATTTCGCGGTTACGATGAAGATGAAGTCAATGAGTTTTTGGATCAGGTGATAAAGGATTACGAAGTGTTAATCCGTGAAAATAAAGAACTGCAGAATCAATTGAACACCATTCAAGAACGGCTGGATCATTTTGCGAACATTGAAGAAACGTTAAGCAAGACGATCATTGTTGCACAAGAAGCGGCGGATGAAGTAAAGACGAACGCGAAGAAGGAAGCGCAGCTGATCCTTAAGGAAGCGGAGAAGAATGCGGACCGCATCATCAATGAAGCCCTCTCGAAGACACGTAAGATCGCCATGGAAACGGAAGAACTGAAGAAACAAGCATCGATCTACCGCACTCGTTTCCGCACGCTGATCGAGGCGCAGCTGGAGCTGCTAAGTCAAGAGGACTGGAGTTCTCTAGAACGAACAGAGGTAGAGCAGCCTTAAAGCAAAAACGGCAATCGATAAGGCGAATCCGGGTTGCTGCCTGTTTTTAAATGGAGCATGCGTCTTATGTTGACGACGCCGTTGATTTCCGCTATACTCCACTATAAGTTAACATGAGCGAAAGCGACGATTGGGACGAGTACTTGGCGTCAGGCTGAAGTCAGCGAACCGGGGATTGGTGCGAGCCCGGGCTTTGGCGGCGAAGGAAAATCACCCAGGAGCATCTCTTGAACCGATTTGCAGTAAAGAGCATCGGCTGATCCCGTTACCGATCATGGAGCGAAGACGCTTCGATGAAAGGGCAGGCTTGCTTGAATATTTCAGGCAATCCCCTTCTGTTCGTTTGTGTCTTAATTTGGGTGGTACCGCGAGACTTCTCGTCCCTTAGGGATGGGAAGTCTTTTTTGCGTTTAAATCAAGTAAGGAGTGAACTGAGCAATGGATTATGGCAAAACATTGAACCTGCTGCAGACCGATTTTCCGATGCGCGGAAACCTGCCGCAGGCCGAACCGAAAATGCAAAAGCACTGGGATGAAATCGATATCTACCGTATGGTTCAAGAAAGCCGCAAAGGCAAACCGAAATTTATACTTCACGACGGTCCGCCGTATGCAAACGGTGATATTCATATCGGCCATGCGTTGAACAAGGTCATTAAGGACATTATCGTCCGCTTCAAAACGATGCAGGGCTATGATGCCCCTTACGTTCCCGGTTGGGATACGCACGGACTGCCGATCGAGCAGGCGATTGCCAATAGCGGCAAGGTCGATCGCAAGAAGATGAGCGTACCCGAGTTTCGGGATTATTGTAAAGCATATGCCTTGGAATGGGTTGAAAAACAGAAGGCCCAGTTCAAGCGTCTTTCCATCCGCGGGGATTGGAACAATCCTTATATCACGCTTCAGCCGAAGTATGAGGCGCAGCAAATCCGTGTCTTCGGCGGAATGGTGAATAAGGGTTACATCTATAAAGGACTGAAGCCGGTTTACTGGTCCCCTTCATCCGAAAGCGCCTTGGCGGAAGCGGAGATTGAGTACAAGGACAAAACGTCCACTTCGATCTATGTTGCTTTTGATGTAAAGGACGGCAAGGGCAAGCTTCCGGAAGATGCGTCGATCGTCATCTGGACTACGACGCCATGGACGCTGCCCGCTAACCTGGGCATCAGCCTTCATCCCGAATTCGATTATGCCCTGGTGGAAACCAGCGGCAAAAAATATGTATTGGCACAAGGGCTTTTGGAAGCTGCCTCCAAAGAAATCGGCTGGACGGACGTTAAGGTATTGTCTACCTTCAAGGGAAGCGAGCTGGAGCAGGTGCTCTGCAAGCACCCGTTCTATGATCGTACCTCGCTCGTAATGGTCGGCGAGCATGTAACGCTGGATGCAGGTACCGGCTGCGTTCACACGGCTCCGGGCCACGGCGAGGACGACTTTATCATCGGGCAAAAATACGATCTCGGCGTGCTTTGTCCTGTAGACGACCAAGGGCATTTTACGGGTGAAGCTCCGGGCTTTGAAGGGCTGTTCTACGAAAAAGGAAACAAAATCATTACGGAGAAGCTGCAGGAATCCGGGCATCTGCTTCATATGAACACGATACAGCACCAATATCCGCACGATTGGCGGACGAAAAAACCGGTGATTTTCCGTGCTACGGAGCAGTGGTTTGCATCTGTTGACGGCTTCCGTCAGGCCATGCTGGATGAAATCAAAAGACTGAATTGGACGCCGGAGTGGGGCGAAACCCGTCTGCACAACATGATTGCCGACCGTGGGGACTGGTGTATTTCGCGTCAACGCGCTTGGGGTGTTCCGATCCCGATCTTCTACTGCCGCAGCTGTAACGAGCCTCTGGTCAATGAAGCGACGATCGAGCACGTAGCATCCATTTTTGAACAGGAAGGCTCCAACGCCTGGTTCTTGAAGGATGAAAAGGAGCTGCTTCCGAGCGGAACCGTATGCTCCAAATGCGGACACGATCATTTCCGTAAGGAAACCGACATTATGGATGTCTGGTTCGATTCCGGTTCAAGCCATTCCGCTGTGCTGGAAACTCGCGAAGAGCTGCAGTGGCCTGCCGATTTGTATCTGGAAGGCTCGGACCAGTACCGCGGCTGGTTCAACTCGTCGTTGATTACCGGGGTAGCGGTCAAGGGTACTGCGCCATACAAAGGAATTTTGAGTCATGGCTTTACGCTGGACGGCGAAGGCCGCAAAATGTCCAAGTCGCTGGGCAACACAGTAGATCCGAATCAAGTGTCCAACAAGCTCGGCGCCGATATTTTGCGCCTGTGGGTATCATCCACGGATTACCAGTCGGACGTCCGCATCTCGGATAATATCCTGAACCAGATTTCCGAGGGATACCGCAAAATCCGCAATACGCTTCGTTTCCTGCTGGGGAATCTGTATGATTTCAACCCGGCTGCAGACCGCGTAAGCGCAGAGCAAATGAATGAGCTTGACCGGTACGCGATGGTGCGTTTGCACCGCATGGCCGACCGTGTGATCGAAGCCTATGACAAATATGAATTCCATGTCGTCTACCAGGCTGTGCATCATTTCTGCGCGGTGGAGATGAGCGCCTTCTATCTGGACATTCTGAAGGACCGTCTATACGCGAGCACGCCGGAGGATCCGCAAAGAAGAGCGGCCCAAACCGTATTATATGACGCCCTCACGGCAATAACTAAACTGATTGCACCGATTTTGCCGCACACGGCCGATGAGGTTTGGAGCTATATCCCGGGAACAGAGCTGCCCAGTGTACAAGTGGCGGAGCTTCCGCAGGTGGACAGAAGCTTGTTTGATAGCCGATTGGAAGAGAAGTGGGAGAAGTTCACGGAGCTTCGCGACGATGTATTGAAGTCGCTTGAGGAGGCCCGTAAGGCAAAGCTAATCGGAAATTCGCTTAGCGCCGCGGTTCATTTGTATCCGGATCAGGAGACGCAGCAGTTTTTGAACGGTTTTGACCGACTTGACCTGCTGTTCATCGTATCGGCTGTACAGGTACACGAGGCAGGCGCTGCGGTTCCGGTAGGTGCCCATGCTTATAAAGGAATGTCGGTGAACATTTCCGTAGCGGAAGGCGAGAAGTGCGAACGGTGCTGGATCGTCACGCCGGAGGTCGGCCATCATGAAACGCATCCGTCGCTTTGCAAACGTTGTGCGGAAGTATTGGAGTCCGGTGTAGAAGCTTAACTCATAAAAAACGAGCTGATCCGAGGGATTGTCCCAAGGAAAAGCTCGTTATTTCTAGACTAATACTCGTCTTCCACGACGTGTTCCGGCTCAAGAAGTCCATAGCCCTCGCTGCTTCGCATGTAGTCTTTATAAGCTTTGTTGCGGACTACGGTAACATGCCGGCCGTACATGTCCGTGGCCAAAAAGCTTTCGAACGGTTCCACATAGCCGACGGATTCATCGGCCTCGATTTCCATTTCGTTGTAGCTGTCCGATTCGTTCGGGTTCTCGGCCATGGCGGGGGTGTTCGACGAGCCCCAGCTTTCAACGATTTGCCAGGCGTCTTCACCGTCGAATTGATTTTGTTCGGGAAGCTCGTCAAGACTGGCACGTCCGAACGGAGGAGCCATTAACCGCTCTTCAACCGGACGCCGGTCGGAAGCATGCGGATCAGGTACGTGATCGACGCAGTAAGCTGCCGTCGGGACGGCCTGCAGCCGTTCGAACGGAATCGGTGCGCCGCACGTACGGCATACGCCGTAAGTTCCGTCCTGGATACGTTGGAGAGCCTCTTTGGCATCAGATAGATGACGCTCGGCATTCTCATGCAGCGCTATGTCTTTACTGCGCTCGAACATCTCGGTGCCCAAATCGGCGGGATGATTGTCATTGGTGGACAGCTCGCCGGTTTGGACGCGCATGGAGTTGCCTAAACCGAAATGTTCGCCGTCCTGCAAGTGCTCTTCGAGCCAACGCGTCTCTTCACGCAGCGTGTCAGCCAGTTCCTGAAGCTGCTGATCTGTAAGCGAATGGGATGGTACGGGTCCGCTCGTCATACGAGTACGCCTCCTTTTTTCACAATCGCAAGTAATGTTATTTTTCACGGTTCCGGTTGATCTTAGGCAAGGGAATCGCTGTTAGCTCGGAAACGGATAAAGGAGCTGTTACGTTGAAATATTACATCTACGCTTTTATCGTGCTGCTGCTGGATCAGATAACCAAATGGATCATCGTCAGCCAAATGACGCTAGGAGAAGTCCGTTCTGTCATCGGAGAATTTTTTCAGATTACATCTCACCGCAACCGCGGCGCAGCCTTTGGCATTTTGCAGGAACAGCGCTGGTTTTTTATTGTGATCACGATTGGCGTTGCTGTGGGAGTGATCTGGTATTTGCAAAAAACGTTAAAGGAAGGCAAAAAGCTGCTTCCATTCGCTTTGAGTCTGCTCCTTGGCGGCGCTCTCGGCAATTTTATCGACCGGGCTTTGTTTGGTGAAGTGGTAGACTTTTTGATGTTCCGTTTTCAATTTAACTGGTTCGGTACTCCTGTAGATTATACTTATCCGATATTTAATGTAGCCGATATGGCCATTGTCATCGGCGTTGCCCTGATTTTCGTAGATTCGTTAATCAGCTGGCGTCAGGAAAGCAAACAAAATGCACAAAGCAATGCGGAAGGCGGAGATGCGTAAATCATGAGCATGGAAGAAGAGCGTGAGTCTTCGGACAATCGGTTGGAATGGATTGCCGAGCCCGAAGAAGCGGGAGAAAGAATAGACAAGTTTTTGACGGAAGTGTTGGAAGAGGATGTATCCCGTACGCAGGTGCAGCAGTGGGTTAAAGACGGGCATGTTACCGTCAATGGAAGGACCGTAAAGCCCAATTATAAGCTATCGGAAGGGGATACGCTTATCCTCGTGATGCCGGATCCCGAAGAGCTGGAGCTGGCTCCCGAAGCGATTCCGCTTGAGGTCGTCTACGAAGATTCCGATGTGATTGTAGTCAATAAGCCGCGCGGGATGGTCGTGCACCCGGCACCGGGACATCCGGGAGGAACATTGGTGAACGCGCTGCTGCACCACTGCAAGGATTTGTCCGGAATTAACGGGGTGATGCGTCCGGGGATCGTTCACCGCATCGATAAAGATACGTCCGGGCTGCTGATGGCGGCCAAGAATGATCTGGCGCATAACAGCCTTGCCGAGCAGCTCAAAGCACATACGGTAAACCGTAAATACTTTGCGCTCGTTCACGGGAACGTGCCTCACAATAACGGTACAGTGGACGCCCCGATCGGCCGTGACCCGAAGGATCGCAAGCTGTACACGGTTACGGAGCGAAACAGCAAGCATGCGGTTACCCATTTCGTCGTCATTGAGCGATTGGAGGATTACACGCTGCTTGAGCTGAAGCTGGAAACGGGGAGAACGCACCAGATTCGGGTACATATGAAGTTTATCGGTCACCCGCTGGTGGGAGATCCGGCTTATGGCCCGTCGAAAAGCAGAGGAGTCCAAATGGAAGGACAGGCGCTTCATGCCGCCGTGCTTGGTTTTAAGCATCCGCGGACGGGAGAATGGCTGGAGTTCGAAGCGCCGATGCCGGAGGATATGGTGAGATTACTGGAAGTGTTAAAAACAAGGTAGAGGAAGAGAAACGGACATGGAGCACTTAGAGCGCTTAATTAATCCGAGAGTCAAAGACATTCAAATATCCGGTATCCGCAAAATTTCGAATCTGGTGGCCACCTATAAGGATGCGATCACGCTTACGATCGGCCAGCCCGATTTCCCGACGCCCGAGCATATTTTGCGGTCTGCCGAACAAGCGATTGCAGACCACCGGACCACGTATACGCCTAATCCGGGAATATTGGAGCTAAGACAAGCCGCCAGCGCATTTGTAGAGAAAAAGTACGGATTGAAGTACGGCGCGGCGGATGAAATTATTGTGACTGCAGGCGCAAGTCAAGCTCTCGATATTACGCTGCGTACCATTTTGGACGAAGGCAGCGAGGTCATCCTGCCCGGACCGATTTATCCGGGGTATGAGCCCTTGGTTCGATTATGCGGGGGCGTTCCCGTGTACGTGGACACACGTGCTAACGGCTTTAAGCTGACGGCGGAGCTATTAGAGCCGCATTTAACGGAGAAGACAAGATGCATCATCCTGTGTTATCCGTCGAATCCAACGGGCCGCGTATTGACGGAAGAGGAGCTGTCGGAGATGGCGCAGCTGCTTGCGCAGCGGAATATTTTCGTCATTTCCGATGAAATTTACAGCGAGCTGATTTACGATGCTCCGCATCAATCGATTGCCGCTTTGCCGGGAATGCGGGACAAAACCATCGTAATAAACGGGTTGTCCAAATCGCATGCCATGACCGGCTGGCGGATCGGCTTTACGCTCGCGCCCGCATATTTATCGCAGCACATGGTCAAGGTGCATCAATATAATGTGACCTGCGCCAGCTCGATCAGCCAGTACGCAGCTCTCGAGGCGTTAACCTCAGGTTTGGACGATGCGCAGCCGATGAAAGAAGAATACCGGAAGCGCCGCGATTACGTATACGATCGTTTGGTCGGCATGGGATTCGAGCTGGATAAGCCCGAAGGCGCATTTTATTTATTCCCGTCCATTGAGCGGTTTGGATTGTCATCGATGGACTTTACGATGAAGCTGCTGGAGGAACAGCGTGTGGCCGTTGTTCCGGGCGATGCTTTTTCCATCTATGGAGAAGGATATATCCGCATTTCTTATGCCTATAGTATGGAAGTATTGGAACAGGGAATGCAGCGTCTGGAAGCCTTTGTTAAGAAGCAAGGCTAAAAAATGTAAACGAATGGTTATAAAAAGCCCCGTAATTACGTTGAAACAGCGTAATTACGGGGCTTTTTTATGGATGAGGTAATTGACGATGATAATCATTTTCATTAAAATAAAGCAATAATTACTGCCAACGCCAAGGAGGGAACGTTATTTGAAATCTGTACAACCTGTTCAAGAGCCTTCTTTGCATTATATGGGTACAGAGGAATGTAAGCTGGGGAGTCTACAGACCATTGAGCTTCCTAACGATGATGTATCGATGTTCGGATTCGTTATGCACGAAAGCTTGAAGGTAACCCTAGCCGCCGGGGGCAAACGCCAGTCGGGCAAAGTATGGAGCGGAGAATTATTTTTCATTCCTCCCAGCTGCCAATGCATCATTGAGAATCAGGAGGACGCAGCATCCCGGGTCGTTTTTATCCGATTCCGATGGGAATGCAGCGGCTTATCTATCCCTGCACCTTCAGCCCGGCAGATCAGGCCTTGGGATGGATTCTGCTTATACAGCTTTCGGATGCCGCAAATCCGCAATTGGATTCAAGATTTCCTGAGTGACTGCGGTGATGATGAGCCGATACTGTTTTACCAGTTGCATTCGCATCTGTATGCTATGGTGTCCTCTCTGATGACCTACATTCAAAAGCCGGTAATCGCAGATGACGTTCTTATCGATTATGTGGAACAAACTAAGCGATATATGCTTGAGCACTACGATACAACGATGGATGTGGATGAGATCGCCCGTCTGTCCGGGGTGAGCCCCAACCGCTTTTATCAATCGTTCAGGAGACATACCGGGCTTAGCCCGCATAAGTTCATGACGACGATCCGGTTGAATGCATCGCTGTGCTTGCTGGCGAATACTCCGTCATCCGTCACGGAAGCGGCCCACTCCGTCGGATATTCCGATGAATTATACTTTAGCAGGCTTTTCAAGAAGCATATGGGAATGTCGCCGACGGAATACGCTGCGTGCGCCAAAATTCGAATTGCCAATCTATGTCCGGTGTTTCAGGGCGATTTGTCCGTTCTGGGGATTACACCAAAGCTTGCATTAAGAAGAGACTGGTCCGAGCATCCGGAGAAGCATTGGCATCAAATTGAAAGCTGTAAGCCGGAGCTGATTTTAACATACCCCATTTCGGAGGACTTATATCGGAGATTGTCCGAGATCGCCCCGGTCGTCATGCTTCATTGGAAAGGGATGCCTTGGAAGGAGCGTCTGCTGAAAATCAGCCAAATTCTTGGTCTTTCCTCCGTTGCCGAACGGTGGCTGGCCTATTTTGATATGAAGGTGGAGAACGCCAGATTTCACATTCGCCGGCAGCTGGGGGACGAACCTTTTTTATTGGTCGGCACATTCGAGGAACAGTTCCGTGTATTTGGGACGCAGCACAAAAAAATGAAGGATCTGTTTTATGACGACCTGCAGGTTACGCCGCCAGCCCGGGCGAATGAGGTCAGCTTCCGAGAGGTCATGACACTGGACGAGGTCGCGTCTTTGGATTGTAATAATGTCCTGTTTCTGGTGCCATCAACGGCTTCAGACGAATACTGCGTAAAGCTGGAGGAAGATTGGCGGCGGCTTCAACGCAATCATCGGAAGAAAAGGTGTTTTTTTATCCGTTACGCGGAACCGCTGTTATATAATCCGTCCGTGCATGAAAGCCTGCTTGATCAAACCGTCAATCAGCTGCTGCTGGCCGCAGGCAAATGACGAAAAATCCATACTCCCAAAAAGAAATGTCCATTCAAGTGAGTGAGAATTCATGTAAAATAAATAAAGATGATAATGATTATCACTTGTAACAATGGATCGCATACATCTCATTGTCATGACGCTGCACTAAAAGGAGGAGTTATGGAGCCAGCCCGGATTATTAAAGAAAGACGGTAGGTGCATGTATTTGAGAACAGACCGGTATCTGTGGAAGTTGTAGAGCAGCTGCTGGAAACGGCGGTGTGGGTTCTGAATCACAAAATGACTCAACCGTGGAGATTAGTACTCGTTCATGGGGCGGGCCGCAAAAGCCTCGCACAGTTCGGCCGAATCCGCAATGAAAGACGGGAAAAGGATCCCGTTAAAGGTTGTTGACCGTAATCACTACACAGGGATTATTTTTTTTGATTGTTGTATTGAGAATGATTATCTTTATTATTTTACATCCGAAAAATTAATTCTCCAAGTAAGGAACCGTTATGAAAAAAAGATATTTGTTTATCGTGCTCATCATTTTATCCGTCACATCCGTATTTATCGGGGTCAAAAATATCACTCCCCTGGATCTGTTCGATTTGTCTGAGGATCAGGCCCAAATCCTGGTGGACAGCAGGCTCCCCCGTTTAATCAGTATTATTATCGCCGGATCCAGTATGAGCATGATCGGGCTGATGATGCAGCAGCTTACTCAGAACAAATTCGTATCGCCGACGACGGCCGGAACGATGGATGCCGCCCGATTGGGAATTTTGGTGTCCATGCTGATTTTTTCTTCAGCTACGCCGCTGCAAAAGATGCTTGTCGCTTTTGTTTTTGCACTGTTCGGAACCCTTATTTTTATGAAGATTCTGGACAAAGTGAAAATGAAAGATACGATATTCATCCCTCTTGTAGGTCTGATGTTTGGAAATATTTTAAGCTCGGTCACCACATTCTTTGCTTATAAGCATGATCTCATTCAAAGTGTTTCCACATGGCTTCACGGGGATTTTTCCATGATCATGACAGGGCGTTATGAGCTGCTGTACATCAGTGTTCCGTTAGTTATCCTCGCATATTTGTTTGCCAACCGGTTTATGATTGCGGGAATGGGAGAGGAGTTTTCCGTCAATCTGGGGCTGAATTATAAGCAGGTGGTTTTCATAGGTCTGATTATTGTAGCCTTGGTTTCTTCTGCCGTTATCCTTACGGTTGGAATGCTACCGTTCCTGGGACTAATTATCCCTAACATCGTGACCATTTACCAAGGAGACCATTTGAAAAAAAACCTTTCTCATACCGCATTATTGGGAGCTGTGTTTGTCTTATTTTGCGATATCCTCGGCCGGGTCATTATTTATCCGTATGAAATATCCATTGGCCTTACGGTCGGCGTGATAGGAAGCGGTATTTTTCTTTATTTACTTATGAGGAGAAAGGCACATGGCTTATAGAAGCAAGCTCGGATTACTGGCATTATTTGCGATTCTGGTTACGGTACTCTTTTTATTTATCGATATAGGCTCCAATTGGGATTATGTGCTTCCCCGAAGGATGAAGAAAATCCTTGCCATTACCCTGACCGGCGCAGCCATCGCCTTTTCCACCGTCGTGTTTCAGACGATTACCAACAACCGGATATTAACGCCTTCGATGATCGGGTTGGATTCGCTGTATATGTTAATACAGACTTGTGTGGTGTACATGTTCGGCGCCACCACTCTCACGATGATGAATAATAACGTTCATTTCCTTATCTCTGTCGGAGGCATGATTTGTTTTGCGGGGCTGTTGTATAAAATCCTGTTTAAAAGAAAAGGAAAGCATATCTATTTTTTGCTGCTGGTCGGGTTAATATTCGGGACGCTGTTTTCGAATCTTTCGTCTTTTATGGAAATGCTTATTGATCCCAATGAGTATATGGTTGTACAAGACCGGATGTTCGCCAGCTTCAATAACGTGAATACGGATCTTCTCTTGATCTCGTTCATAGTGGTCCTGGCGACGGCCGTTTATTTTATGAAATATGCAAAATTCCTGGATGTGCTGTCGCTGGGGAGAGAGCATGCGGTTAATTTGGGCATTCCCTATGATCACGTTGTTAAAAGGCTGCTCATGATCGTTGCCGTACTGATCTCCATATCGACCGCTTTAGTCGGGCCGATCACTTTTCTGGGCCTGCTTGTGGTGAATGTGGTCCATCAGTTTTTGCAAACATACAGACATACCTATCTCATCTCCGGCTCGATTCTCATCAGTATTATCGCTCTGGCCGGAGGACAGTTGATTGTCGAGAGGGTGTTCACCTTCTCTACGACGTTAAGCGTGATTATTAATTTCATCGGCGGCGTTTACTTTATTTATCTTCTATTAAAGGAGAACAAATCGTGGTAGAAGTAAGAGAATTATCGAAACAATACGGCAATAAACCGGTGGTAGACAATGTTTGTATCCAAATCTCCAAAGGAAAGATCACCTCATTAATCGGACCTAACGGCGCGGGAAAAAGCACGGTCTTGTCGATGATCAGC
Source organism: Paenibacillus sp. F024 (assembly GCF_057814255.1). NCBI lineage: Bacteria > Bacillati > Bacillota > Bacilli > Caryophanales > Paenibacillaceae > Paenibacillus > Paenibacillus sp. F024. The sequence continues at coordinate 568,471 of NZ_JBVASZ010000001.1, read as the reverse complement.
CGTCTGATTCCAAAGGATCGCGGTGAGATATTCATAGATGGACAAGAAATCGGCCATTGGAAAAGCAGCGAGCTGGCCAAGAAAATATCCATCTTAAAGCAATCCAATCATATCAATGTCCGCTTAACGATTAGAGAACTGGTTTGCTTCGGCCGGTTTCCCTATTCTCAAGGAAAGCTGTCCAAGGAGGACCTGAAGCATGTCGATGAGGCCATCAGCTATATGGAGCTTACCGATATACAGCATAAATACCTTGATCAATTAAGCGGAGGACAAAAACAAAGGGCCTTTATTGCAATGGTCATTGCACAAAACACGGAATACATCCTTTTGGACGAGCCGCTGAACAATTTGGATATGAAGCATTCCGTTCAAATCATGAAAGTGTTAAGAAGAATGGTCGATGAACTTGGGAAAACCATTGTTCTGGTCATCCACGACATCAATTTTGCTTCCTGCTATTCCGACTACATCATTGCTCTTAAAGACGGAAGGGTTGTGAGGGAAGGGGCGACCGGTGACATCATCCATCCATCGGTACTGCAAGAAGTCTATGATATGGATATTCGCATAGAGGACATCAACCAACATAAAATTTGCGTTTATTATTCGTAATGGAAAGCCTCGTTTGGACATTATTTTGATGGATTAAAGCAATCATGATCTTCTGCCAAGCCATCAATGTAATACATAAAAATTTTAGGAGAGTGGAACAATTGGGTAAAAAGCTTTATCTCGTGGTCTTAAGCGTTATTATGGCCGTTGTTGTCGCGGCTTGCGGTACGACCGGTTCAGGGACTGGCGGCAATACGAATGCAGCGGAGGCTTCCAAGCCAAGTGAGGAGCTGACGATCAAGCATCCATTGGGGGAAACGAAAGTGAAGAAAAACCCTCAAAAAGTCGTCATATTTGATTTTGGCGTATTGGATTCCTTGGATAAAATGGGTATCAATGTTACCGGTGTTCCGCAGGCGAACATTCCTCCTTATCTTGAAAAGTATAAAGATGCGAAGTATACCAATGTAGGAAGCTTGTCGGAGCCCGATTTTGAAAAAATCAATGAAATCGGCCCGGATCTCATTATTATTTCCGGAAGACAGTCTAAAGCTTATGAAGAATTGACGAAGATAGGTCCGACGATTTTTATGGGCATAGATAATGCAAAATATATGGAGTCCTTTAAGCAAAATGCAGCCACGCTCGGAACCATTTTTGACAAGGACTCCGTCGTGAAGGAAGAATTGGCCAAAGTGGATGAAGCAATTAATAAGGTCAATGAAAAGGCAGCGGCAAACGGCAAAAATGCATTAATCATTTTGGCTAACGGCGGAAAAATCAGCGCATTTGGTCCGGGTTCGCGATTCGGTGTTATTCATGACGTACTCGGGTTTGCTCCCGTGGATAAAAATATTGAAGTGTCCACACACGGGCAGAGCATTGCCGTCGAATATGTCGTAGAAAAAGATCCTGACTATCTGTTCGTCATCGATCGCGATGCTGCAGTAGGCAGTGGTGCATCCGCAAAGCAGGTAGTGGAAAACGAGCTGGTGAAAAAAACCAAAGCATTCCAGAATGGAAACATCGTTTATCTGGATCCTAATTACTGGTACCTTTCCGGCGGCGGATTCGTTTCGGTTGAAGAGATGGTGAAAGAAGTGGAAGCTGGCTTGAAATAAGGAGAAAACCGGGAGGGGCAGTGAAATGCCCTTCCCGGTTTTTCTTTGGTTTAGCGCTGGTCCGATTTCCATGTCAGGTATCGGGTCATAAGGCCGATAGCCAAATCGATGGAGCGTTCATCGGGCTCAATCTTGGCATGATGCAGTCCGTACGGTGTTCCTACGCCTAACCAGAACATGAAGCCCGGAACGGCTTCCAGAAAATAACCGAAATCCTCGCCGGTCATCGCTTCCGTACATTCGAAGAGGTCAATGTTATAGGGCTGCTGCGTGTCGCGCACCCACTGCATGAACTCTTCGGTGATCTTCTCCTCGTTGTATACCTGCCTGTAGTTGGAGCCGTAATCGATTAGAGCTTTGCAGTCAAATGCGGTTTCCATTCCGTTCACCAAGGCTTCGATGCGTGACTTGACGAGTGCCATCGTGTCCGCCGACAGGGTACGGATCGTTCCCTCCAGCCGAGCCTTCTCCGCAATAATGTTTTGCTTCGTGCCGCCGTCGATTTTGCCGATGGTAATAACCGCGGAATCAAGCGGGTTCACATTGCGCGAGATGACGGTTTGCAGCTGGCCCACCAGCTGGCAGGCGGCTATCACCATGTCATTGGCGTTATGCGGAAAGGCCGCATGGCCGCCCTTGCCGGTCAGATCGATGAACAGCTCGGATGTATTGGCGAACAAAATGCCTGGCTTCGTGGCAATCGTACCAACCGGATACTCGGGCGCAATATGCAGGGCGAAAATTTCATCCGGCATCCAGTCCTTCAGTTCTTCGCTTTCCAGCATCGGCTTAGCGCCCCCGGGGCCTTCCTCAGCCGGCTGGAAGATCAACGTCAGGTTGTCTTGGAGGGGGTGGCTTGCAAAGTGAGTCAGGATCCCGAGTCCGATCGACATGTGCAGATCATGGCCGCAAGCGTGCATATAGCCCGGATGCTTGGAACGAAAACCGTAGCCGGTATCTTCTTGAATCGGCAGGCCGTCCATATCCGCCCGGTAGCCGAGCCTCCGCCGCGGCTGCGTGCCCCGGACATTCACCAGCACGCCCGTCCGCCACGTGCGGATTTCAATATGCTCTTGGGGAAGGGTAGAGATATAATCAAGCAAATACTGCTGCGTCTTGAATTCTTGAAAGCCCGCTTCGGGAATTTGATGCAGATCGCGGCGAAGTTCAACGAAACGGCTTGGAGTGGCAGTGACGCTCACGTGGGTTAGCCTCCTTTGCTATGGCGGATCCTAACAAAAGCTGATCCTAATAGAAAGACCCGGCGTCGCAACGCCGAGCCTGCCTGGTATCGATTTTTACAAATTGCGCAAATCCTTTAAAATTTCCGTTTTGGATTTCGTTTTGTCGTCTACTTTCTTGATGACGCGTGCTGGCGTTCCGGCCACTACGCTGTATTCCGGCACGTCTTCTACAACAACGGCGCCTGCGGCAACAACGGAGCCTTTACCTACGCGAACGCCTTCGAGAATCACCGCGTTGGCACCCACGAGTACGTCGTCCTCAATGACAACCGGTTGAGCTGAAGGAGGCTCGATAACGCCTGCGAGCACGGAGCCTGCGCCGATGTGGCACATGCTGCCGACTTTAACGCGGCCGCCGATGACAACGCCCATGTCGATCATCGTACCTGCGCCGATGGAAGCACCGATGTTGATGACTGCGCCCATCATGATAATGGCATTGTCGCCGATGCCTACCATATCGCGGATGATCGCGCCCGGCTCGATGCGGGCATTGATGCCCTTCATGTCAAGCAGCGGAACAGCCGAATTGCGGCGGTCATTCTCAATCACATAATCCTCGATTTTGGAGGCGTTGGCCTCAAGCACGCTTTGGATCTCGGACCAGTCGCCGAAGATCACGCCGGATTTGCCGGTAATAAACGTTTGAATGCCTTCACCAAAGGAAACGGACTCGAGGTCACCTTTTAAATAAACTTTGACAGGGGTCTTTTTCTTGCTGGTTTTAATAAGATTAATAACTTCTTCTGTATTCATTTCGATCGACATAACTTTAATTCCAACTCCTCTATGTAATGGTACCGTGAACGATGGTCGACGTCCGTCTCCAAGGTTCTGGTTCATAATGAACTACATCTTTTATAGCATAAAATGATCGCTTCCCGCAATCTTTACGGAATGCTTTTGAAACTAAGATTCGAGGTCTATTGACAAGCGGTGTCGAACGTGGGATAATTCAATTAACTGAACAGCACCTTTAATTTCAGTCCCGTGAGGCTGGCAAGGTGAACGACGAATTTGAACGGTCCATCCAGGAGCGCTGCGGCAGATTACCGTAGGCGAAGCATACCCGCATCCGGAGGATGAGTTCTGTTCTTGTGCACAAACCTTGCCCATCGGTAAGGTTTTTTTTATGTCTCACGACGATTCATATAGCTCAGGTGAAGGAGGTTGCCCTGCGGATGCAGCAAACCGAGCATGTGCTGATGGATGAGACCGCCATACGGCGGGCGTTAACGCGAATAGCCCATGAGATTTTGGAGCGAAACAAAGGCTTTGAGAATTGCATGCTTGTCGGTATTCGGACACGCGGAATATTCTTGGCTAACCGGGTAGCTGAACGAATCCGGGAGATCGAGGGCGTTCCTGCCCCCGTCGGCGAGGTCGACGTTACAAGGTACCGTGACGACCGGAGCAAAGCGGCGGGAAGCGGCGAGGATATGGTGGAGTCGGTTCCGGATAAGCTGGAGATTCGCAACAAAAAGCTGATTTTGTTTGATGACGTTCTGTATACAGGCCGGACCGTCCGAGCGGCGATGGATGCGCTGATGGATCTGGGCCGTCCGCAAATGATTCAGCTTGCGGTTTTGGTGGACCGCGGTCATAGGGAGCTTCCGATTCGGCCGGACTATGTCGGCAAGAATATTCCCACCTCCCGGTTGGAAAACATCGATGTGGAGCTGATGGAAGTGGACGGTATCGATCAAGTCGTGATTACGGGGCAGAGGGGGCCAAACGAATGACACAGCTGCAGGTACACACACATAAGCATCTTCTTGGCACCAAAGGGCTAAGCGCTGCTGAGCTCACGTCCATTCTGGATCGCGCGGCCTATTGGGAGGAACACCCGGTGAAGGTATCGAACCATCTGCAGGGACGCTTTGTGGCCAACATGTTTTTTGAAAACAGCACGAGAACGCGCTTCTCCTTTGAAATGGCGGAGAAACGCCTTGGAACTGAAGTCCTGAACTTCACGGCGGCCGTCTCCAGCGTGCAAAAAGGCGAATCGATTTACGATACGGTACGGACACTGGAGTCGATGGGGATCGACGCAGGGGTGATCCGGATGAAGCCAAACGGCCTTCTGGCCGAGCTGGCACAAAAAATTAAAGTACCTCTGATCAATGCCGGTGACGGTAATAACGAGCATCCGACACAGGCTTTGCTCGACTTATATACGATGCGCAAGCACTTTGGCCATATCAGCGGACTTCATGTCGCGATTATCGGGGACATTCAACACAGCCGGGTGGCGCGCTCGAATCTGTGGGCGCTTCAGACGCTCGGGGCCAAGGTAAGCTTCTGCGCTCCGAAAGGAATGCAGGCCGCTGAATTGGCGGAATATGCGTCATACACTACGATGGAAGAAGCATTGAAGGCCGATGTAATCATGATGCTCAGGGTCCAGCTGGAGCGGCATGAGGGTTCATTGTTCGGATCGTCTGAAGAATACCGGGCCGCCTACGGTCTGACGACGGAACGCGCGGCGGGGCTGGCACCGCATGCGATCATCATGCACCCTGCACCGGTGAATCGCAACGTTGAAATCGACGATGAGCTGGTCGAGAGCGAGAAATCGAAAATATTTACGCAAATGAGCCATGGCGTACCGATTCGGATGGCTGTGATCGAGCGGGCTTTAAGTTAAAAATAAACGATGCGGAGGTACCGATGGGAATCTGGATTCTGAACGCGCAAGTATTGACTGGCGATAATGAACGTGCGGCAAAGCATGTTTTGGTAGAAGGAAATCATATTGAGAGCATAATTGAAGCGGGTACGGCTCCCGATACCTCAGGGCATACTGTAATCGATGCGAAAGGCAAGCTTCTGACGCCAGGACTGATCGATATGCACGTGCATCTGCGTGAGCCGGGTTTTGAGCATAAAGAAACCATTGCGACAGGAACGCGCTCGGCAGCGCGGGGCGGATTCACGACCATTGCCTGCATGCCGAATACCAGACCGGTAACCGACACGGTAGAGACGCTAAAATATGTGCTGGACAAGGCTGAAACCGAAGGTATCGTGCGTGTGCTGCCTTATGCCTGCATCACTAAGAATGAGCTGGGCCGCGAGCTGACGGATTTCGAAGCGCTGAAAGCGGCTGGCGCGATCGGCTTCACCGACGACGGAGTCGGGGTACAAAGCGCTCAAATGATGAAAGACGCCATGGCCAAAGCGGCTTCGATCGGAATGCCGATCATCGCTCACTGCGAGGACAACACTCTGGTCGAGGGTTTGTTTGTGAGCGAGGGGGCGTTCTCCCGAAAGCACGGGCTGAAGGGTATCCCGAACGAATCGGAAGCCATTCATGTCGGCCGCGACATTCTGCTGGCCGAAGCGACAGGGGTTCATTACCACGTGTGCCACGTAAGCACGGAGCAATCGGTTCGCTTGATTCGTCAAGCCAAGCAGATCGGCATCAAAGTAACGGCTGAGGTTTGTCCGCACCATCTGCTGCTCTCCGACGAAGACATTCCGGACAGCATGGATGCCAATTGGAAAATGAACCCGCCGCTGCGTACGCCTCGCGATGTGCAGGCTTGCATCGAGGGTCTTGCGGACGGCACCATCGACATGGTGGTTACCGACCACGCCCCGCACAGCGAAGAAGAGAAGGCGCGCGGCATGCAGCTGGCACCGTTTGGAATCGTCGGCTTTGAGACGGCTTTCCCGCTTCTTTATACGAAGTTTGTAGCGACAGGCGAATGGACGCTGCAGTTCCTGGTGGACAAGATGACCAAGCTTCCGGCCGAAGTGTTCGGCTTGCCTTGGGGCATATTGGAGGTGGGCCGTACGGCTGACCTGACGCTGATCGATCTGGATACAGAGAAGGAAGTTAACCCTGCGGAATTTGAATCCAAGGGCCGCAACACCCCGTTCACCGGTTGGAAGCTTAAAGGCTGGCCGACCTTAACCATGGTAGAAGGCAAAGTGGTTTGGTCGGAGTAAGGTTTCCAAGTTTACATGTAACTTACGAACACAGCACAATGAAGGAGTTGACTATACATGCAGGCTAGATTGTTATTGGAAGACGGTACGTTGTTTACAGGTAAAGCCTTCGGAAGCACGGACGAATCGATAGGCGAGGTCGTTTTTAATACAGGGATTACAGGATATCAAGAGGTTCTTACCGATCCGTCTTATTGCGGACAGATCGTGACAATGACTTATCCGCTGATCGGCAACTACGGCATTACGCGGGACGATTTCGAATCGATTCGCCCGTTTGTCCATGGTTTTGTCGTCCGCGAGCATGAGGAAATCCCGAGCAACTGGAGAGCGGAATATTCGATCGACAGTCTGCTTAAGGAATACGGCATTCCGGGGATCAGCGGTATCGATACGCGGATGCTGACCCGCCGTATCCGCCATCATGGCGCCATGAAGGGACTCTTGACCACATCGAACAAGCGGGTGGAAGAGCTGCTGGAGCAGTTGAAAGCAGCGCCGCTGATGACCGATCAGGTATCCCGAGTTTCTACGAAAAGCGTCTACAGCGCACCGGGGACCAAAGAGCGCGTCGTTCTTGTGGATTTCGGCTCGAAGAGCGGAATTTTGCGCGATCTGACCAAGCGTGGCTGCGATGTGGTTGTTGTGCCTCAGGACACGACGGCCGATGAAATCCGCCGTCTGGTGCCGGACGGCATCATGCTGTCCAACGGCCCCGGAAATCCGAAGGACGTACCGCATGCCGTCAACATGATCTCCGAGCTGATCGGCGAGTTTCCGATTTTCGGCATCTGCCTGGGCCATCAACTGATCGCTTTGGCCGGTGGTGCCGATACCGAAAAGCTCAAGTTCGGACATCGCGGCGGGAACCATCCGGTGAAGGACTTGAAGTCCGGCCGCTGCTATATCACCTCGCAAAACCATGGCTATACGGTAAAGGAAGAGTCCATCAGCGGCACGGATCTGGAAGTGACGCACATCAACAACAATGACCGTACGGTCGAAGGCCTGCGTCATAAAAAGCACCCGGTCTTCTCCGTGCAATACCATCCGGAAGCGGCACCCGGACCGTTTGATTCGAGCTATCTGTTCGACGATTTCTTGGAAATGATCCGCGAACATAAGAAGAACCATCCGCCCGTACCGCGCCAGGCGCAAATCGCAGCGGCTTATCAGGCGGGCAGCGCCAAATCCGCTTCCGCATCGAAAGGAGAACTGCACTATGCCGAGAAATAATGACCTCAAGAAAATCCTCGTGATCGGCTCCGGGCCGATCGTTATCGGACAAGCGGCCGAGTTCGACTATGCCGGTACGCAAGCTTGTCAGGCGCTGAAAGAAGAGGGCTACGAAGTTGTCCTGATCAACAGCAACCCGGCCACCATCATGACGGACACCAACATGGCCGACAAAGTATATATCGAACCGATTACGCTTGATTTTGTCACTCAGATCATTCGCCAGGAGCGTCCGGACGGCCTGCTGCCGACACTGGGCGGCCAAACGGGCCTCAACATGGCCGTGGAGCTTGCACGCGCAGGTGTGCTTGAGCGTGAGAACGTAAAGCTGCTCGGAACACAGCTGACGGCTATCGAGAAAGCGGAGGACCGCGACCTGTTCCGCGATCTGATGCGCGAGCTGGAGCAGCCGGTGCCGGACAGCACGATCGTTACAGCTGTTCAGGAGGCCGTAGATTTTGCGAAAGAGATCGGTTATCCGATCATCGTACGTCCGGCTTACACGCTCGGCGGTACAGGCGGCGGGATTTGCGCGAACGAGGAGGAGCTTATCGAGACGGTATCCTCCGGCATCCGCTACAGCCCGATCAACCAATGTCTGATCGAGAAAAGCATTGCAGGAATGAAAGAAGTGGAATATGAAGTTATGCGTGATGCGAACGACAACTGTATCGTTGTTTGTAACATGGAGAACTTCGACCCGGTTGGCGTACATACGGGCGATAGCATCGTCGTTGCGCCGAGCCAAACGCTGTCCGACCGCGAGTATCAGATGCTCCGTTCGGCATCGCTCAAAATCATCCGCGCCCTGAACATCGAAGGCGGATGTAACGTACAGTTTGCGCTTGACCCGCACAGCTACCAATACTATGTGATCGAAGTAAATCCTCGTGTCAGCCGTTCTTCTGCGCTTGCATCCAAAGCGACCGGCTATCCGATCGCCAAAATGGCGGCGAAAATTGCCGTAGGCTACACGCTGGACGAAATCGTAAACCCGGTAACGGGACAGACTTATGCATGCTTTGAGCCGACGCTGGACTATATCGTATCCAAAATTCCGCGCTGGCCGTTTGACAAGTTCACGGCAGCCAACCGGAAGCTCGGTACGCAGATGAAAGCTACGGGCGAGGTTATGGCGATCGGCCGTACGTTCGAAGAATCGATCCAAAAAGCGATTCGATCTCTGGAAATCGGCGTACACCGGCTGTACTTGAAGGATACCGATAAGCTGGACAAAGAGACATTGGACCAGCGTCTGGCGAAGCCGGACGACGAGCGTATGTTCTTGATCGCAGAAGCGCTGCGCCGCGGCTACACCGTACAGCAGCTGCAGGACCTTACGAAGGTGGATTGGTGGTTCCTGCACAAACTGGAAGGCCTGATCAAATTCGAAGCCGAGCTGCTGCAGCCTGAGCTTTCAGAGGAACTTCTGCGCGAAGCCAAGCGCAAAGGCTTTACAGATCGCGCAATCGCGGAGATTAGAAGCCAAGCGGACCAAGGACTGAATCTGACGAGGGAAGCGGACGTTCGCGCTTACCGTCTGAGCCTGAATCTGAAGCCGGTATACAAAATGGTAGATACGTGCGCGGCCGAATTCGAAGCCACGACACCTTACTACTACTCGACATACGAAACGGAAGATGAAGTAAAGGAAACGACCAAGCAAAAGGTTGTCGTTCTGGGCTCCGGTCCGATCCGGATCGGACAAGGCATCGAGTTCGACTACTCAACCGTGCATGCCGTTTGGGCTATTCAAAAAGCAGGCTACGAAGCGGTTATCATTAACAACAACCCGGAGACCGTATCGACAGACTTTAATACATCTGATCGTCTGTATTTCGAGCCGCTGTTCTTTGAAGATGTCATGAACGTAATCGAGCGTGAGCAGCCGATCGGCGTTATCGTCCAATTCGGCGGTCAAACGGCAATTAACCTGGCAGCTCCGCTGTCCAAAGCCGGCGTTCGCATTCTGGGTACGGATTTGGAGAACATCGATGCGGCAGAAGACCGCAAAAAGTTCGAGGCGCTGCTGCGCTCGCTGGACATCGCTCAGCCTCCGGGCGGTACGGTAACCTCCGTCGATCAGGCGGTGGGCATGGCTTCGAAATTCGGTTATCCGGTGCTCGTGCGCCCGTCCTACGTGCTTGGCGGCCGTGCGATGGAAATCGTGTACTCCGACGAAGAGCTGCTGGGCTACATGGATTACGCGGTTAAAATCAATCCGGAGCATCCGGTTCTGATCGACCGCTACATGCTCGGTAAGGAAGTGGAAGTCGACGCGATTTGCGACAAAGAAACCGTATTGATTCCAGGCATCATGGAGCATATCGAAAGAGCGGGCGTTCACTCGGGTGACTCGATTGCGGTTTACCCAACGCAGACCGTTTCCGAAGAGCTAAAGCAAAAAATTGTCGATATCACCACCAAGATTGCCAGAGGCTTGAATGTGGTCGGACTTGTCAATATCCAGTTTGTTATCTATCAAAACGAAGTTTACGTGATCGAGGTTAACCCTCGCTCTTCGAGAACCGTACCGTTCTTGAGTAAAATAACGAAAATTCCGATGGCCAACGTGGCGACTCGCGTCATCATGGGCGAGAAGCTGTCCGATATGGGCTATCAAACCGGATTGTGGCCGGAGGATGACTATGTGTCCGTAAAGGTGCCGGTGTTCTCCTTTGCCAAGCTGCGCCGCGTAGATACGACGCTCGGACCGGAGATGAAATCGACCGGTGAAGTTATGGGACGCGATAAAACATTCGCCAAAGCCTTGTACAAAGGCTTGATCGGCTCCGGCATGAAGGTGCCGCCGACGGGAGCGATTATTGCGACGATTGCCGATAAGGATAAAGAAGAAGCAACAGCGATCTTCCGTTCCTTCGAGCGACTCGGTTATCGGATTGTGGCTACGGGCGGAACGGCAAAGGCGCTTGAGGCCGCCGGACTGAAGGTCACCCGTGTGAACAAGCTGAGCGAAGGCTCGCCGAACATTCTGGACCTGATTCGCAACGGCGAGGCGCACTTTGTGGTCAACACGCTGACCAAGGGCAAAACGCCGGAGCGCGACGGATTCCGGATTCGCCGCGAGGCAGTGGAGAACGGCGTGGTTTGTATGACGTCGCTTGATACGGTAAGTGCGCTGCTGCACGTGCTGGAGTCCATCTACTTCCAATCTACGGCTATGCCGGCGAATGTATAACACCATCCGTATTAGCACAGTGTCCCGCTTAACGCGAGGATGCTGTGCTAATCCCTTGATTGGGCTTAAAAAGATAGCTTCATTCCTTATAGGAGGCTGGGAATATGGCGTTGGATAAGAATAAGGCAGAACGAATCATGATTGCGCTCGATTACGCTCATGCCGAGCAGGCTGAGGCATTGGCGAGCTCTCTCGCCGGCATTCCTTGCTACATGAAGGTAGGCATGCAGCTGTTCTACAGCGCTGGTCCTTCCTTTGTCCAAAGGCTCAAGGATCAAGGCTACCTTGTGTTTTTGGACCTGAAGATGCACGATATTCCAAATACCGTCAAAGGTGGCGCGGAAAGCATTACAAGGCTCGGCGTGGACATGTTTAACGTTCATGCGGCTGGCGGCAGGGCCATGATGGAAGCGGCGTTGGAAGGGGCTGACAAGGGGCTCCAAGGAGGCAGTAAACCGACGGTGATCGCTGTGACTCAGCTGACGAGCACCAGCCTTGCGGTGATGAATGAGGAGATCGGTATTGCGGGTACGGTGGAGGATGCCGTCCTGCGTTATGCCAAGCTGGCCCGGACGGCGGGCTTGAACGGAGTCGTGGCTTCGCCGTTGGAAGCGGTTCGGATTAAAGAAACATGCGGTGCGGACTTTATTACCGTTACGCCCGGAATTCGCCCGGCAGGCTCGGATATCGGAGACCAGTCCCGCGTAATGACGCCTGCAGAGGCTTTTAAACAAGGAACGGATTACATTGTTATCGGGCGCCCGATCACAGCCGCAGCAGACCCTAGAGGGGCGCTGGAAGCGATCTTGGCATCAGTGTAGTGAAAAGCTTGACCTTATGAGGAATACATGGAGAGGAATGATGAGCGTGCAAACCATTCGTACAAGTCCGGAGCTGGCCGAGCGTATTGCTTCGGATCTGCTCCATATCGGAGCCGTAGCGCTTCGCCCGAATCAGCCTTTTACCTGGACATCGGGTCTAAAGTCGCCTATTTATTGCGATAACCGGCTGACCATTTCGTACCCTGAGATTCGGGAGCGAATCGCTGAAGGCTTTGTTACCCTGATTCGGGAAAATTTCCCGGACGCGGAAGTGATTGCAGGAGCGGCGACCGGAGGAATTCCTCACGCCGCTTGGGTGGCCCAAAAGCTCGGTTTGCCTATGGTCTATGTTCGCGACAAGGCCAAAGGCCATGGCAAGGAAAATCTGATCGAAGGCGCCATCAAGCCGGGTCAAAAAACCGTCGTCATCGAGGATTTGATCTCTACAGGCGGCAGCTCACTAAAAGTGGCGCTGGCCGTGAACGATGCGGGCGCACAGGCGCTTGGCGTGATCGGCATTTTCTCCTACCAGTTCGATAAAGCAAAGGATGCTTTTGAAGGAGCCGGCGTACCTTTCGAAACGCTGACGAATTATACCACGCTGCTGGACGTTGCGCTGAAGGCGGGCAGCATTCAGGAGCAGGATCTGCAGGCGTTAAAAGCATGGAGAAGCAATCCTGCAGAGTATGGGAAATAAGGCTGTTCCATAAATGAAGAAACTCCGGTTAACCCTGAGACGGTTAATCGGAGTTTTTTGCGGTGACCGTTATTTTTTGAGCAGAGCCAGGCGGTAAGCATACTCGAACAGGAATTCGAAGGCTTCCAGATGCCGCTTTGCTTCGAAGGCGTTCGCTCCCCAGGCATAAATCCCGTGCTTGCGCAGCAGGATACCGGGAATACGAGGGACAATGGCCCCTTCTACAAGCTTGGCAATGCTCGGAATATCGGCATAGTTGGGCAGAATGGGAATTTCGATTTGCGCTTCCTCTTCCCAAATGTTAAAGGCCTTAATCAGCTCCACGCCGTCCACAGGCACGCTGCCGCGCTCTCCATACAGCTCGGAAACCAAATTATTGAATACCGTATGGACATGGAATATGGCGCCGCAGCCGGTTGCGCGGTAAATTTCGCAGTGGATCAGCGTCTCTGCGGACGGCTTAAGGCCGGTCGCTTCGATCGGCTTGCCGTTCTGGTCCACCAGCAAATAGTCGGATGGAGTATTCACAGATTTATCTTTGCCGCTGGATGTAATCGCAAAAGCGAACTGATTCGGCGAGAATTCGCCCGTACGAATCGATAAATTACCGCTTGTGCCCGGGAACCATCCCCGCTCGGCAAAGAGTGTCTTGACCTCGCGCAGCTCGGCGAACGCCTGCTGCTTCTCTTCTAAACGAATGGCGTTGAAACTCAACGTATCTTCATCTCCTCGAGCTGCTTAATGACATCGAAAAAATTTTCGAAAGCGTAATAGTGTAAGTCCAGCTCCTCACAGAGCTTCACCAAGTGCGCACGGGCAAAGACGACGTCCGCGAGCTTGGCCCCTTCGAAATCGGTGACGCTGTCACCAATCAAAATGCGCTCATAGGCTTCCGGAGGATATTGACGGATGATGGTCGTCTTGCACATGCCACAGTCGTTTGTACAATGCTCGTCGCAGGCATGCGGCCAAACAATATGGATATGCGCCCCGCTGAAGTCGCTGCCGTTGCAGTAAATGTTCTCTTGCGGGATCGGGAACTGCGATAGAACGGGGTAAACAAAAAAGTCGATCCCGCCGCTGGTCACCAGAAAATGAACGTCCTCGCGTTTGCAGTATTCCAGAAGCTCCTGAAATCCGTCCCGGATTGTTACGTTGCTTATGGCATAATCGACAACTTCCCGGCGCATGGAAGCGGGGAGCAGGGCGAACATGCGCCCTACGCCTTCACGAATCGATATCTTTTTATGAATGACTTGATCCACAAGCGTATCCCAGCCCGGGGGTTGAAAATGCTTCATGATCGCTACGATGTTGTCATTTACCGTAATGGTTCCGTCGAAATCGCAAAAAATAATCCGCTTCTTGCTCATTCTTTGATCCCCCAAGTGTCGATCGCGGCTTGCAGCTCCGCATGCCCGTCAGCCGCATATTCCCGAAGCGGTCTGCCGGCCAAACAGCCGTCGATGGCTTGCCGGAAGGCGCGGCCTCCCGCGGCGGCACCCATCGGATGGCCGTGTACTCCGCCTCCGGCATTGACCACGACCTGATCGCCGAAATCCTTGAGGATCAGAGGCACGAGGCCGGGATGAATGCCCGCAGACGGAACGGGGAAGCTTTGAGCCAACGGGGCTTGTCCGCGTGCCGACAAGGCATATGCGGATGCGTCTGTCGTCAGCAGCGCTTCTTTGATCGCCATGTTCTCTTCCCGCGGCATAACGACCGAGCCGTAAGGGGAGGGGAACAAGACGAGATCCGCTCCTGCAAGCCGCATCAGCTTGCCGAGCAGGACGCTGGCCGCGATCCCGTGATAAGGAGACGGGTAGAACGCGCCGGCCATCGCCGGATGGGCCATAATCGGCACGCGGATATCCGGATGGCGGCTGAGCTCAGCCAAAGCATCGAAGCCGTATGCCAGGACGTTGAAGAGCAGCGCATTGGCGCCGGCATCGATGGCTTTTTTGGCTTGCCCGATCAAGCCGAAGGTCGGACCCGTCAAGTTGACGGCGTAAAGCAGCTTTTGTCCGGTGACCTTTTGCGCTTCCGCCGCGGCCTGCATGCAGGCTTCCACACGCCGTTCGATCGGCGAGAGCGGATTCTCGAACAGGATTTCGTCGTCCTTAATCAAATCGACGCCGCCCAAGGCCTGTTGGAGGAACTGCTCGCGCAGCGCCGGAAGATCATGGCCGATAACCGATTTGAAAATGCTCATTAACAGAGGCCGGTCCTGAATGCCGAGCAGGTCGCGGACGCCCTGAATTCCAAATTTGGGCCCGGGAAAGGCGGACAGGAAGGCATCGGAAAACGAGAGATCGATCAGCTTGATTCGGCCGTCCATCGACAGCTTGCCGAATACCGTAACGAGCAGGGCAGGGATGTCGCGGCTGAAATTGATATCCGGGTAAGCGATTTGGATATCGGCATATCTTTCGGCTACGGGCTGTCCGTCGGCCGGCTCGTGAACTTCCACATGGATGACTCGGCCCAGATGCTTCTCCATCTCGGCCTTGCGGGCTTCGGGAAGGTCCGTCCAGCTTCCGACGGTTAATCCGACGGCGATGCCGGCCGCTTTTTTATGAAAATCGGCTTTCTCGTCGTAGCAGCGATAGGTTGCTACGCAATATGAGCCATGGTTTTCCATATTCAATGCATGACACCTACTTTACTTGGTTTGGGAAGTGACGGATGCGCTGATCGCAGTACCCAGTTCACCGGCGCGTTCAGAGGCGCGGAGCACGGCCTTCGTGACCGCTTCCGGGAAGCCGTGGTGATCAAGCGTCTCCAGGGCAGCCTGAGTCGTGCCGTTAGGCGAAGTGACCTTCCGGCGCAAATCGCCCGGATCTTCCCCGGTGGCTTCGACCATGCTGGCAGCGCCTAGCACCGTTTGCACGGTCAGCCGCCGCGCTTCTTCCGGCTCAAGACCGCCCTGAACGCCGCCTTGGATCATCGCTTCCATCATATAATAGATATAAGCCGGGCCGCTCCCGGAAACACCGGTAACGATGTCAAGCAGCGGTTCATCGACAACGGATACGATGCCTGTCGATTCGAACATTTGGGAGGCAAGCGCGCGGCTTTCCGGCGTTACGTTGGAGGAAAAGCTGATGCCGGTCGCCCCGAGGCCGATCGTGCTCGACGTATTCGGCATGGTTCTGACGATGGAATATTGCGTTCCACCCAGCAGTGCTTGTATGGTGTCGATCGTCATGCCGGCGATGACGGAGACAAGAAGCTGTCCCGGTTGGATCAGATGCTTGATGCCGGTCAGTCCCTCAGCGGCATCTTTGGGCTTAAAGGCCAGAACGACAACGTGGCCCGTTCGGATGGCGTCTTCTTTTTCCGATTCATTGACGGAATAGCGGGTGCCGTAGCGTTCGCGGAGCTCTTCGAGCCGGGCTTGGTTGGAACGGTTCATGACAAAAATATTTTCCCCGTGTACGTCCCCTTTGGTGATCAGTCCGCGAATGATCGCTTCAGCCATCGAGCCGGCACCGACAAACGTGAATTTCATATGAGACAAGGAAGAGGTCATCTGGGTTGCTCCTTTACTGCGTGGAAATAAAAGCTGCCAAAGGCATTCTTATCCACGGATTTGTCCGTTTCCGATGATGCGGAATTTCGTTGAGGTCAGAGCGGGCAAGCCCATCGGACCGCGGGCATGCAGCTTCTGCGTGCTGATGCCGATCTCCGCCCCGAAGCCGAATTCAAAGCCGTCGGTAAATCGGGTGGAGGCATTGTGATAGACGGCAGCCGCATCTACTTCCGTGAGGAAGCGTTCTGCGTTGCCGGCATCCTCGGTAACAATACACTCGGAGTGCATCGTGCCGTGGCGGCGAATATGCTCCAACGCTTCGTCGAGACTGTCGACAATTCGCACATTGAGGATGTAATCGTTGTATTCCGTATCCCAGTCTTCTGCAGAGGCGGCTGTCATTGCCGGCACAAGCTTCCGGGCGGCCTCGTCGCCGCGCAGCTCAACCCGCTGCTGCGTAAATTGCTCCCCGATCATGCCAAGATGACGCTCCGCAAAACGGCGGTGCACCAGCAGCGTCTCCATGGCGTTGCAAACGGAAGGACGCTGGACCTTGGCATTGATTGCAATCTGAAGAGCCATATCCGGCTGGGCGCTTGCATCAATAAAGGTATGGCAGATCCCTGCGCCGGTTTCGATGACCGGTACGGTAGCGTTTTTCACTACATTCTGAATCAGCGAGGCCCCGCCCCGGGGGATCAATACATCCAGAAGACCATTGAGCTTCAGCATTTCGTCGACGGAAGAACGGCTTGGGTCCATAACCAGCTGTACGGCATCTGGAGGGATATCCGATGAAGCCAGAGCGGTGTGAAGGACTTCCACAATACGCTTATTCGTGTAAAGGGCGGATGAACCGCCGCGCAGCACAACCGCATTACCGGTTTTCAGGCACAATCCCGCGGCGTCGACCGTAACGTTCGGACGGGCTTCATAGATCATGCCGATCACGCCGAGCGGAACCCGAACCTTGCGGATGTTCAAGCCGTTCGGACGGTCGAACTCCTCCAGAGTATCTCCGATCGGGTCAGGCAGCGCCACAACCTGCCGTAAGCCTTCGGCCATGGCTTCGATGCGCTGGATGTTTAGCGTCAGCCTGTCGAGAAGGGATGTGGTGATCCCGCTCTCCCGGCCGCGGTGCAAATCTTCCGCATTCGCGGCAATGATGGAATCGGCTTCCTGCACAAGCGCGTCCGCCATGCGCAGCAAGGCGCTGTTTTTCTGCTCCGTCGTCAATAAGCCCAGCTTGGGCGCGGCATGCTTAGCGAGCGTTGCCTTCTGCACTACTTCGCTATGAGTTAAAGCTTGATCCTTATTCGTCACTGTTACCATCTCCTTTAAAAATACGATTGATCCATGAGCGCTATGTTCATTTGGCCGCTGTAGAGAGCGTAATCCATTCGTCGCGGTGAATGACCTCGATCCGGGAAACTTCAATTCTTTTTTGCACTTCTTCCGTGCTGAGACCCCGGACGGCTTGAAGCTGCCAAGCAGCATAGTTCACGACTCCGCGGCCGATCGTCCGGAGCGTTGGTCCGGCCACTTCAATCACGTCGCCGGGATGAAAGTCGCCGATGACTTCCTTGACGCCTGCAGGAAGCAGGCTTTTGCCGCCCTTCACCAGCGCCGTCTCCGCGCCTTCGTCCACGATCACCTTGCCGAGCGGCTGAGAGTGAAAACCGAGCCACTGCTTCTTCATCGGGAGATTGTGCGCGCTTGTATCAAAGTAAGTGCCTTTGCCGTTTCCGTCAACGGCGAGCAGCATATCGCCAGGCTCCGCCGCACGTCCCACAAATACAGGAACGCCTCCGCGCATGGCAATCCGTGCCGCCTCGATCTTGGAGCGCATGCCGCCGGTTCCGACCATGGAGCCGGAATCTCCGGCGATTTTATAGATATCCTCGTCAATTTGAGACACGCGGTCAATCCGTTTGGCGTCGGCGTTCTTGCGCGGGTCTGCGGTGTACAGTCCGTCGGTATCGGTGATGATGACCAGTCTGCGGGCACGCACAAGGTTGGCTACCAGCGCGGACAGGGTATCATTGTCGCCGAATTTGAGTTCGTCCACGGAGACGGTGTCATTCTCGTTGATAATCGGCAGGATGCCGCGCCGCAGCAATTCCTCTATCGTCATCTGAGCGTTATGGATTCGTTTACGGCTTACAAAATCGGAGCGGGTCAGCAGGATTTGTCCGACCACGATATGATGCTGGCTGAAAGCCGCTTGATAGGCCTGCATAAGCAAGGCTTGGCCGACGGATGCGGACGCCTGCTTCTCGTGCAGCAGCTTGGGACGGGCGGCATAGTCCATTTCACGAAAGCCCGCCGCCACAGCTCCTGAAGTAACAAGCAGCACGGCATGCCCTTGCCGGCGCAGCTCTGCAAGCTCCTCGGCAAAAAACTGGATTTTGGCTCGGTTCAATCCGCCTTCGTCGGAGGTCAGCGAGCTGCTGCCGATTTTGACTACAATCGTTTGCTGCATCCGGATCACTCTTTTCCTAACATTGTCATATCAATACAAAAAGGCCCCGTCCTGCTAAGGACGAAAGCCTCTACTTCCGCGGTACCACCTTACTTGATGAATAAATCATCCGTCTTCATCCCCAGTAACGGCAGGGTATGCCGTCCAACTCCTCGTTGGCCGTTCAGGGGCGGGTTCGGCAAGGCTCCACGGTAAATTCTCGCAGCCGGTGGAATTTACTCTCTGGACGTGCAGGGGCTTCCTACTAATCCCATCATAACGTTTGCTTTTCAATTAAGGATAGCATGCGTGGTAAGGTTTGTAAAGGCGGGAAACCCGGACTCCTTATGCTGCCGGGAGGGTTAGCCGAACAACCGGAGCGCTTTGATGCGATTCACGGCTTCCTGCAGTCTGTCCTCCGTACTGAGCAATCCCAGACGAACATAGCCTTCGCCGTGCTCCCCAAAACCGACGCCCGGAGCAACAACGATCTTCGCCTGCTCCAGCAGCATGTCCGCCAGCGATTCGGAAGTATAGCCTTTGGGAACAGGCAGCCATGTAAAGAAAGAGCCTTGCGAACGGTTCGCTTTCCAGCCGATGCTGTCGAGCGCTTTGAACAGGGTGTCTCTTCGGCTTTGGTAGACGGAAACAAGCTCCTCTACGCAATCCTGAGGACCGGTCAGCGCAGCGGCCGCCGCCTCCTGGATGCCTCCAAACAGGCTGCAGTAATAATGGTCCTGAATCAGATTGATCATCCGAACGACCTCGGCGTTGCCCAGGCAGAAGCCGACGCGCCAGCCGGCCATGTTGTATGTTTTGGACAAGGTGTAAAATTCGACTCCCACTTCTTTGGCTCCCGGTGTCTGCAGGAAGCTGAGCGGCTTCTGCCCGTCAAATCCAATGGCGCCGTAAGCGAAGTCACTGGCCACCACAATACCGTTCTTGGCGGCGAATTCTACGGTTTCCTTATAAAAGGAAGCGGGAGCGTTGACGCCTGTCGGATTGTTCGGATAGTTGATGAACATCAGCTTCGCTTTGTTGATCTCCTCGGAAGTCAGAGCGTTGTAGTCCGGCAGAAAAGCGTTCGATTCACGCAGCGGCATGAACGCCATACGGGCTCCGGAAAGAGCGACGCCGGACCAGTAATCGGGATATCCGGGATCCGGTACGAGACATACGTCTCCAGGGTTCAGCAAGCATTGGGCGATCTCGACGAGCCCGGTTTTGCCTCCGAACAAAATCGCCACTTCCTTCTCCGGATCGAGCTCGACGCCGTAATCCTCCTTATATCGCCTGGCTGCGGCTTCTTTTAAAAACAAATAGCCGTTAAAGGGAGGATAGCGGTGATAAACGGGGTTTTCCGCGGCTTCCTGCAATACTTTCACGATATGTGGAGGGGTAGGGCGGTCAGGATTGCCTTGTCCCAAATTAATCACGTCATGGCCGGCAGCGGTTTGCTCATTTGCTTTGCGCACGAGCTTGGCGAAAAACTGTGTGGGCAGGTCTGCAAGACGCTGCGCGGGTTGAATAGGAAAAGCGCTCACTGCGCTTTGAGAAGTATGATTCATTCGAAGGTCACTCCAATGGTTTCTAGAATAGTCCATAAACGCAAAAGATTCCGCGCTTTAAAATCATAAAGGCAGATAGAATTAATGTAACACGAAAATGCCTGCAGGTACAGAAGGATTACAAATCCATGAAAGTTTGAACCGCTGCTGGAGCCGATCAGCGAAAGAAGGTACCCGTTTTACGAGCTTCCGAATCACTTTTCCTGCCTCCATAGGCCTGATTTCAGGCAAAAAAAAGCAATAGTTCACGGGTTCATAGATCTTTTTTTTCGGTCGTTTCAGCCTATAGGTTCCCGGGTAATACCGGTACAATAGCAGCTTAACCGTTACTTAAAAAAGGAGAGGATTTATGTTGAAGAAGCGGTGGAATCGGATCATGCTCGGGGTGCTGTCCGCGGCGCTTATCGTACCGGGGGGAGCGGCGGCAGCCAAAGGCTGGGAAGGAGATGAGGGCTACAAATCCAGAGTAAAAGCGGGACTTAACCTGCAGTGTGTCGCTGACCAAAAAACAGCCGTGAAAGGCGGGATTATCGGGTACCATATTTTGTATCACAACGTGAAGGTAGACAAGAAGTCCAAAGGCTGGTTGACGGTGAAGATCCCTGATGGCCTTGACATCGATGACATTGAGAATGCGGAATGGGATATCAAGTCGCAAACGCTGAAGTGGAAAATCGACGGTAAAGATGACGACGACGATGACGCTGATGTCGTACACTTTAAACTAAAAGTGAAGGACGATGTCCCACAGAATGCGACCTTCGCACTGGCCTGCGAGGGCGGAATTGACGGAGGAACCCAAGCGGCAACGGCTCCGGTTACCGTAGTCCTGGGAAGCGAGCTGCACAAGCCCGTATTTAACGGATATCCGGATGGAAACTTTCAACCCGAAAAATTCTTGACCAGAGCCGAAACGGCGGCTGTGATTGCCCGCGTATCGGATCTGAACACTGACGGAAACGGTACGGTTTACAGCGACGTTTCAGCAGACCACTGGGCTTCCGGATATATCCGGGCGGTCACCGCGGCAGGTTATATGTCAGGTAATAACGGCCAATTCAATCCGAATCATCCGATTACCAGAGGTGAGTTCGTTACGCTGATGCTTCGCGTCCGCGGCATTGATTCCATTCCCATGATGTCGGGCTTTACCGATACGCAGGGTCATTGGGCGAATGATGCAGCGGCAACGGCTGCGGCATTAAGGCTGATGGAAGGCGATTCCAACGGAAGAGCGGATTTGGACGGTGCGGTTGAACGCCAAATGGCGGCCAAGTGGTTGAGCATGATTTATTATCGCGGCGCGCTGCATGACGGCCAAACGCAAGTACACCAGCATTGGCCGGATGTTCCGCGCGGACATTGGTCCTTCGGCTGGGTAGAGGAGCTTTCGATGCGTTCGCATGAAGGAGTCATGTACGCCCCTATGGAGGAAAAGCTGAGCCGATATACGACAGATTAAGGGTGGACGTTCAACCGGTCAGGAATCTGACCGGTTTTTTGCGTTTCTCGCAGAAGCTCCTTATGAAACCACAAACAGCATTTTTTACGGAGAGAGCAGGGTAGAAAGTCTATTTTTTAGTGAATCAGATTTACTAATAAAGTGATGGAGATAAATGGAGATATAAATTTTCATGAAGCATTGAGGAGAGACCGGTGAATTCGGCAAAAGGAAGAAAACCGGCTGCTTTGTCACCTCCCGGGTAATCATTGATTAAAGAAAATGATATATGGGTAATTCTGGGGGGATGATGAAGGTTTAGGAAAAACATCCATGGAACCGATTAAAAAGTATTGAATTTTTTTACTTTTAATAATAAAATCAAATTAGTGAATGGTGTTCACCAAAGAAGGAGGTGAAAACAAATGGAGACAACCAAAAGCTCCTATGGTAACGTGGCTCATGCTTTAGACATTCTGCTTGCTTTCAAGAATAAAAGTGAATTTTCTTTAGTTGAAATGTCGGAATTTTTAAAAATCAGAAAGAGTTACTTGTTAAAAATACTGGACGGGTTAAAGGAAAAGCAATTTATAAGCCAAGACCCCGATACGGGAAATTATCAGCTTGGCTTGGCATGTCTTGAACTGGGATATGCATTTGAGAAGCGGTTGGATATTCGCAAGGTGACCCATCCTTCACTTGTGGAATTGGCAAAATCTACGAATGAGCTCGTACACTTTGGAGTATTGGATGCCAATGTCGTAGTGCTGCTGGATCGAGTCGTTTCGAATGATTCATCTTTACGATTGCAGTTTCACTTGTCGTTAACCTCACCGCCGTATTCGACGGCCCTTGGAAAGGTTTTATTGGCTTACAGCGATGAAGCTAAAGTGGAACACTATCTTTCGACGACAAAGCTGGAACCGTATACGTCCCATACTACCGTTGATCCTAATATTTTCAGGTTAGAGTTGGCACAAATCCGGAAGCAGGGCTACTATCTTTCGTATGAAACCTTTGAAAACGGGATTTCATGCGTATCAGCTCCTGTTTTTTCCAAAAACGGATCAATCGCGGCGGCGATCAGCATCTGTGCGCCCACGATTCGAATTATGTCCAAAGAAAAAAAATTGGTTGAACAACTTCTGGAAACGACTTCCAAGGTATCAAGTAAATTAGGATATGCTCCCGTGGAGGTGACAAGCTGACACCATGATACGAAGAAAATGAAAAAAAGAGGGACCTTTTCATTAAAAATGGCAAGCGACCAAACTCCCATTTGAAAAGATACACCTCTCAAGTGTAAGTTTACCACAATCCATGAAGAAATTAAAAATGTTTAGAAGGTATAATCTTCCTGTAATTCATCAGACAATCACCAGGTAACCCATCAGATAATTCATCAGATACCCCTTTAGATAACCCATCAGACAATTCATCAGGGAACTCATATGATAGCTCATAAGATAATTATTTATGTAAGCGCATTCCTGAAAGAGAGAGCTTTTCGATAATGAGAAATCATTTGCTTAAGGGAGGAATACGATGGCTCAAATTCAGATGGCGCCTCAGCCGGAATTGAATAAGAAAAAAGCGAACAGAGCATTGATCGCGAGTATGGTCGGAAGCTCCATCGAGTGGTTTGACTTTTTTCTTTACGGTTCGATGGCCGCATTGGTTTTTAATAAGCTGTTTTTTCCGAGTGACGATCCCGTTGTAGGATTGCTGCTTGCCTATTTGTCTTTTGGGCTATCCTTTTTCATTCGTCCATTAGGAGGGATTGTATTCAGTCACATTGGCGACAAGATCGGAAGAAAGAAAACGCTGATGTTGACCTTAATGCTGATGGGCGGAGCAACCGTACTGATCGGTTTATTGCCGGACTATAATGCGATCGGGGTTTGGGCTCCGATTATACTCATCTTCCTTAGATTGTGCCAAGGTCTTGGGATCGGTGGAGAGTGGGGCGGTTCTGTATTATTGGCTGTAGAATATTCAAACAAAAAGAACCGAGGGTTCTATGGAAGCATCCCGCAGCTTGGAGTACCCGTGGGAATGCTTCTTGGGACCGTTGCCATCTCACTGTTAAGCCAATTGCCGGAAGAACAATTCCTTTCGTGGGGCTGGAGATTGCCTTTTGTCCTGAGCGCGGTATTGATTGTTGTAGGCCTTTGGATTCGTAAGGGCATTGATGAAACGCCGGTTTTCCAGGAAGCGAAAGATAGCGGGGATATCGCCAAAGTGCCGCTTGTAGATACGCTCCGGTATCACTGGAAAGCGGTATTAATCACTGCAGGGGCCAAATTTGTAGAAACATCGCCCTATTATATTTTTGCGACTTTTGTAATCGCTTACGCAACGGGGTATCTGGGTTATAGTACTTTTACGGTTCTAAATGCCGTGGCCATTGGCAACCTGGTAACGATTTTTATGATTCCGCTCATGGGAAGGCTCTCGGATAAAATCGGAAGAAAGCCGCTGTACATAGGTGGAACCATTGCCATGCTGCTGTTTGCTTTCCCGTATTTTTATTTGTTGTCCCTACAGTCCGCCCTCTGGTTGACGGTAGCTACGGTTATCGCAATCGGCATTATATGGGCTCCGCTGGAGGCTGTGATGGGTACAATGTTCTCGGAAATCTTTAGCACAAATATACGTTATACCGGCATTTCTGTCGGGAATCAGTTAGGAGCCGCCGTGTTCGGAGGTACGACACCGATGGTTGCGCTTGCGTTGCTTAATGCTTTCAATAACTCTTGGGTGCCTGTAGCTCTCTATATTGTTGCCGCCTGTATCATTTCTCTTGTTTCACTTATGGCCATACGGGAAGGGAAAAATTTGGATTTATAGTACATTCACTGCTCGTTGGAGCGGAACAAATAAAGAATCTTCGGACTCATATATAAAAGGAGCGGATCCTATTGTCTTCTGTTTATTTACCCGTAAGGATCGAATTTGGATTGGACAGCAGCATGTGCATAGGTAGTGAATTTCGTTCACTAAAGTGCAGCAGGGTAATGATTGTTTCGGATAAAGGGGTTATACAGTCCGGTTTACTGGAGAAAGTGACCCAACGTTTGATGGAAAACGACATACAGATTGCCGTATACGATAAAGTGCTGCCGGATCCTAACATTGAGTGCGTGGAGCAGGCTAAGGAATTTTATATTTCCGAACAATGCGACGGCATATTGGCGGTTGGGGGCGGAAGTTCGATAGATACGGCCAAAGCGGCCGGGATCTTGGTTACCAATTCGGAACCCATTATGAGCTTTACGGGAATCGACCAAATCAAACATCCGCTGCCGCCTTTGATTACTGTACCGACAACATGCGGAACGGGATCTGAAGTAACGAATGTAACGGTGGTCACAGATGAACATCATTTTAAGAAGCCCATTATATCGTCGTACATTATCCCCAAGGTGGCTGTATTAGATCCGAATTTACTGCTTAGTCTTCCTTCTCATCTGGTGGCTTCTACCGGGATGGATGCATTAACTCATGCCATCGAAGCTTTAACGAATAACATTCAAAATTGGTATGGGGATTCGTGCGCTATGGAGGCGATCCGTCTTATAAGCAAATCCTTGAGGCCCGCAGCGGCGAACGGAAACATTACCGATCTGAGCCGGATGTTATATGCCAGTACCTTGGCAGGTATCGCATTCACCGTATCCCGTTTAGGATTAGTTCATGCCATGTCGCACCCGGTAAGCGGTTTTGCCGGAGTCCCGCATGGAGTAGCCAATGCCGTTTTATTGCCTTATGTCATGTCCTTTAATTTAATCGGCAATCCGCAAGGGTATGCGCTGGCGGCTGAAGCGTTAGGAATTTCCCGACAGGAAAATGAATTGGAAACCGCAGTGGCGGGAGTAAAGGAGGTCGTGAGATTAAATCATCAGCTCGGCATTCCCCAATCGTTTCAAGCAATGGGAGTTCACGAAGAACTGATTCCGCGCATGATCGAGGATACCTTCAAAAGCGGCAATATCGCTATCAATCCCAGACGCGTATCCAAAAGCGATGTAGAGCAAATCTATAAAGCGGCATTTGCCGGGGAAAGCCCGCTGGCATTTATCGAGAAAATTTAAATCCGGGGAGGCGGCTATGCGATATTTAAATTATATGACGGGCAGTGGAAAGAACCGTTTTCAAAGGAATACAAATTACAAAGATCGGATGTAATACGACCATTGAGATGATCAGTTTGGGTTAGCCTATACCATTTTATATAAAAGAAAGGATGAACCGTATGATTACCTCCAACGCTAAATCAAAGCAGTCGCTTAAACAAGGGATTATCGATTGTGATTTTCACCAAACCTTAAAAAGCTTTGACGACCTAAAGCCTTATCTTCCCCGGGTTTGGTGGCCTCGATTGAGCGCTCCCGAAGCATCGCTGCCGATTACGATCTTTAAACCAATTCCGCTGTCCCGCAGGGATGCATCACCCGGCAACGGGCTGCCTGCCGGCTCAGACCCTGAATACGCAAAGGCCGATGCGCTCGACCGCTACAACATCAGTAAAGCGATTCTTACAGGCAGCCTGCTGACCGTCTCCGCACATAATAACCCGGATTACGCAGCAGCAGTAGCTACGGCCTTCAACGACTATACGCTCGACACATGGATTCCGACGGACGACCGGTGGCTGGCCTCCATTCTCGTGGCAACCCAAGATCCGCTTCTGGCGGCGAAGGAAATCGACCGCCTCGGTTCGCATCCGAGAGTGGTGCAGGTCATTATGGCCGTCTCATCGCGGGAGCCTTTCGGGCAACGCCGATATTATCCGATCTATGAGGCGGCTGTTCGCAACAATCTGGTTGTCGCGTTCCACGGAGGAGGCGAAGGGGACGGTATCAATCCTCCCATTTCGGCTGCGGGTTATCCGACCACCAATTTTGAACGCCACAATATTTTGGCCATCCATCATATGTCTCAGCTCAACAGTATTGTTTGCGAGGGGGTTTTCGAAACCTTTCCAACCCTGAAAATTGCCTTCATTGAGGGTGGCTTGGCATGGGTTCCGCATCTGATGTGGAGAATGGACAAAAATTTCAGGGCGATGAGGAACGAGGTCCCGTGGCTGCGAAAGAAACCAAGCGAATATATCATTGAGCATTGCCGTTTTACGACTCAGCCCATCGAGGAGCCGAGCAATCAGGAGCTGGTCCAAATGCTCAGCATGATGCGGGCGGAAAAAACCGTGATGTTTGCTACCGATTATCCCCATTGGGACAACGATACTCCAACGTTCGTGCTTCATAAGCTGCCTGAAGACCTGCGTCGCCGCATCGCTTATGAGAATGCTGCCGAGTTGTATGGAATCACGGACAGCCAATCCGAAGAGGAAGAGGGTGACTTGACCAGATGAAATACGATGCCGCCCAAGTCGGGGAGATTGAAGCGGGAACATGCAAGATTGTCACGATCGAGGGACGAAGCATCGGAATTTATTACGATGGCGAGACATATTACGCCATTCGCAATGTGTGCCCTCATGAACAGGCGGAGCTGTGTAAAGGCCATTTTTCGGGAACCACATTGACTTCAAAACCGCATGAATACATCTACGGAATGGAGGGCGAAATTCTAGTTTGCCCTTGGCATGGCTGGGAATTCAATGTGAAGACAGGAGAGTCGCTTGTTGACCCGGACAGATACAAAGTAAAGGTATACCATGTATCCGTTGAAGAGGACAGAGTGGTAGTGCACATCTGAAATTAGCAGGAATAGTAAAAGGTTAAATTATTTAAGGGAGTGGATTGATATGGCAGTCAACGAAGTTAGAGAATCGGAAACGAAAATCAAAATGAAGAGAAGTATTATTGACGTCGACATCCATAATTATACCCCGCTTGATGAGGTTAAAAATTACTTGCCCCGAGCTTATCGCGATCAGATCGATTTGTGGGGGTGGCGGCTCCCGGGCTCCTTATATCTTAACGGAGGTATTAAAGTAGGTCAGATGACCGACTCTACGCCGCCAAGCGGAGGCTTCCCCGGAAGCGATCTGAATTTCATGAGAGAGCAGCTGCTGGACCGTTATCAAATCGAGTACGGTATATTAACCGGCAGCGATTACTCGTGTCAGGCTTCGCCCGATCTCGATTACGCCGCAGCAATCAGCACCGCGATTAATGAATATACATTGGAGCATTGGCTGGCCAAAGACAGCAGGCTGAAAGGGTCCGTGTTTATTCCTAAGCAGGATGCGCTGCAGTCCGCAAAAGAGATACATCGTGTCGGATCTCACCCGGATATGGTTCAAGTCATCGTGTCCAGTGGGGCTGAGAAACCTTACGGGCACAGGTACTATCATCCGATTTATGAAGCGTGCGTTGAGCACAATCTTCCTTTTACGATTCATGTTTTGATGGAAGGGGTAGGGATTAACGGCCCGAATACCGGAGCCGGCTATGTCAGCTATTATCCTGAGTATCGGGCCAGCAGACCGATGGTGATGGCGGCGCATCTGGCCAGCTTTATCTATGAAGGCGTCTTTGAAAAATTCCCGACCTTGAAGGTCGTTCTTCAGGAGGCAGGCGTGTTCTGGCTTGCGCCGTTCCTATGGAAGCTGGACGAGGATTGGAAGGCTCTGCGCTTCCAAACGCCATGGGTGAAGAAAAAGCCGAGTGAATATTTCCGCAGCAACGTGAGAGTGTCCTCGCAGCCGCTTGAGGCGACACCGAATCCCGAGACGTTTACTCAAATGATGAATGCTGTCTATGCCGATGAGACCTTAATGTTTTGCACGGATTACCCGCACTGGGATTTTGACTCGCCTGTAAGAGCGTTTCCCAAGCTGGAGGATTCCTTATGGGAGAAAATCTTCTATCAGAATGCAGCTGAGCTATATGGCCTGCCGGCCAGAGGAGCAGGAAAGGAAGGTGCAAAGTGATGTCCGGTTTTCTAATTGGAAAAGCATCTGAAATTCCCGAGGGGGATAAAAAAATAGTTGAAGCGAATGGACGAAGCATCGGAGTTTATAACATCGCGGGGCAATTTTATGCCATCCGCAATACCTGCCCGCATCAGGGGGCGGCTCTTTGTACCGGTCTTAGGGCATCATTAATTACCTCTTCGGGTCCGGGCAGCTTTAAGTATGAACGTGAAGGTGAGATTGTACGATGCCCTTGGCACCAATGGGAGTTCGACATTAAGACGGGCTGCATGATCGTGGATCCTAAGGTGAGAACGAAGAGCTATGAAGTTACTGTAGAACGCTATGATGTTTCCATTGAAGATAATAATGTGTATATCCATCTGTAACATGCTGAATCATCAAGCCGGACTTCATTCGGACTTGACGTGTGAGTTGAATTTAAATCATAGGCTCCCATGATCTGTTCGAGATCAAGCGGAGTCTAAGGGGGATTATTTCATGGAAAAACAGCAGGAAACACCAAAAACATCAAAAAAAGCTCTTGTGGCCAGTTTAATAGGAAGCTCCATCGAGTGGTATGATTACTTTCTTTATGGAACACTTGCAGCGCTCGTGTTCAATAAAATATTTTTTCCGACGATCGATCCTGTCGTAGGCTTGCTTCTTGCCTATACTTCGTTTGCCCTGCCGTTTTTTATTCGCCCGCTGGGGGGCGTGATCTTTAGTCATATCGGGGATAAAATCGGACGAAAGAAAACGCTTGTTCTCACATTAGGGTTAATGGGTGGAGCTACGGTTTTAATCGGTTTGCTTCCTACATACGAGACGATTGGTATATGGGCTCCGATTTTGCTTATCACCTTGAGACTTATACAAGGACTTGGAATCGGAGGAGAATGGGGCGGCGCCTTGCTTCTAGCAGTCGAGTACGCGCCTAAAGGGAAAAGAGGCTTTTTTGGCAGCGTGCCTCAAATGGGTGTTACCATCGGTATGCTTCTCGGTACATTATCCATTACCCTTATGACAATACTTCCAGATAGCCAATTTTTAGCATGGGGATGGCGCGTTCCGTTTATTTTAAGTGCTGTACTCGTCCTTCTCGGTCTATGGATCCGTAAGGGAATTGATGAAACCCCTGCTTTTAAGGAGGCCAAAAAGAGCGGAAACATTGCTAAAGTGCCAATTGTCGACACGTTCCGCTACCACTGGAAATCCGTGCTCATTGCCGTAGGTTTGAAAGCCGGAGAAACCGCACCGTTTTATATTTTCTCAACCTTCATTATTTCCTATGCAACGGGGCACCTCGGTTTTACGGCTACACCGGTGCTGAATGCCGTCACCATCGGAACGCTAATTACAACCATCGCGATTCCTTTTATGGGGGCTTTTTCCGATAAGGTGGGACGAAAACCTTTGTTCATTTGGGGAATGATCGCCATTGTTTTGTATGCGTTTCCATATTTTTATATCCTTTCGTTGGGCTCGACCCTATGGTTAACGATTGCGACCATCATCGGCCTAGGGATATTGTGGGCCCCGGTTACAGCTGTACTTGGGACGCTTTTCTCTGAAATATTTAGTACAAACGTTCGATATACGGGGGTAACTGTCGGCTATCAACTGGGAGCCGCATTGGCTGGAGGCACGGCTCCGTTGATAGCTACTGCACTGATGAGCGGCTTTAACAATTCCTGGGTGCCTGTAGCGGTCTATATGATGTTCATCGGGGCTCTTTCCCTTTTTGCGATGATGAACACGAGAGAGACTAAAGACCTTGAGTTTGATAGTAAAAATATTGAAGTTACGGATACGGATCAAGATAAGGATAAAGAGTTTATTCTTATACCTCAAAGCGAGATGCAAAAGGGCTAATGGAAATTAGCTTTGGCGGTATGGTTCAACCGGTCAGAATCCTGGCCGGTTTTTTGCGTTCTCCTTGCTCATGATATCGCGGAAGGTCTCCATGAAAGCCGTGACGGCTTTGGATAAATATCTGCCTTTGCGATAAGCGATAACCAGCGTCCGCGTCGGCCTGATCGATAGCGGCAGGAAAGCCGGCGCAGGCTCGCTCCACCGGCCCCGGGATACCATAAGCGGCACGAAAGCAATGCCCATTCCAGCTGCGGCAAGGGATTGGACGGTTTCGATGTTGCTGCTTTCAAACACGATTTTAGGAGTGAACCCTGCCTGCTGGCATAAATCGATCGTAATCTGCCGGAACCCTTGTCCTTTTTTTAATGTAATGAACGGTTCGTCCCGCAATTGGGCTATATCAACAGCTCTGACCTGCCCATCGGCGTGATATTGGGCTAACGGATGTGTCTTCGGAACGGTAAGCACGATTTCTTCTTCGATGACGGCTTCATAGTCAAGGGAATCGTCGATCAGCGGCAGCGACAGGAGGCTGATATCGGCCTGCCCGCTTGCAGTTAGCTGCTCAAGATTGGTCGTCGTCTCTTCAACAAGGACGATGTCGATCTCCGGATAGCGCGCCTGAAACGCAGGCAGCACCAAGGGCAGCACATGGGCGCCCGTAATAGGGAGGCTGCCGACGACCAGTCTGCCTTTGCGCATTTGGGAGATGTCCTCCATTTCTTGTTTGAGCTGCTCAACCATGTCGAGAATTTTTTGCGCTTTTTCAACAAATAAGGTGCCGGCATACGTAGCTTCCACGGAGTTCGTGGTTCGTTGAAATAAGAGCACGCCGATCTCTCTCTCCAGCTTGGACAGCTGCTGGCTTAGCGAGGGCTGGGCGATATGCAGCTTCTCGGCGGCTCGGGAAAAGTTTTTGTCTATGGCGATTTGCAGCGCATATTGCAGTTGGCGAAGTTCCATGAACAGCGGCTCCTTTATAACGTCTTATAATTAAAAACTATCAATATTATAGATATTATATCTTGGATCAATGAAGATGGAAATGGTACGATATTACGCATAGGATGCATCATATTATATTGAGGTGGAACCGATGGCAAAAACGATTATTGAGAAAATTTGGGATAACCATGTCATTCATTCGGAACCGGGCAAGCCAAGCATTATTTACATTGATCTTCATTTGGTTCATGAAGTGACTTCCCCGCAAGCGTTCGAAGGTCTTCGCATGTCCGGACGCAAAGTGCGCCGTCCGGATCTGACGTTCGCGACGATGGACCACAACGTCCCGACGAAAGACCGTTTCAATATCACAGATCCGATCTCCAAGCAGCAGATCGATACGCTTTCCAAGAACTGTGCAGATTTCGGAGTGAAGCTGTTTGACCTGAACCACATCGATCAAGGCGTTGTGCACGTTATGGGTCCAGAAGTGGGACTGACGCATCCGGGCAAAACGATCGTGTGCGGCGACAGCCATACGTCCACGCACGGCGCGTTCGGCGCGTTGGCATTCGGTATCGGAACCAGTGAAGTGGAGCACGTGCTCGCAACGCAATGCTTGCAGCAAGCGACTCCGAAGACGCTGGAAGTGCGCATCAACGGGAAGCTGAAGCCGGGCGTTACGGCAAAAGACTTGATTCTCGGCGTTATCGCTCAATATGGTACGGACTTTGCTACAGGTTATGTTATTGAATATACAGGCGAAGCGATCCGCGGCTTGTCCATGGAAGAGCGTATGACCGTCTGCAACATGTCCATCGAAGCGGGAGCAAGAGCGGGTCTGATCGCTCCGGACGAGACGACGTTTGAATACCTGCGCGGTCGCGACTATGTGCCGCAAGGTGAAGCGTACGATCAAGTCGTTGCCAAGTGGAAGCAGCTGACTACGGACGAGGGTGCGGTGTACGATCGCGTAGTGGAATTCGACGCGGACAGCCTGATTCCTCAAGTCACCTGGGGTACAAGCCCGGGTATGGGTACGAATGTAACGGCTAGCGTTCCGAATCCTGCTGATTTTACAACAGAGAACGAGCGTAAAGCGGCTGAGAAAGCGCTGGAATACATGGCGCTCACTCCAGGTACGCCGATGACGGAGATCGCTATCGATTATGTATTTATCGGCTCCTGTACGAACGGCCGGATCGAGGACCTGCGCGCAGCTGCGGCAGTGGCTCAAGGCTATAAGGTGGCTTCGAACGTTACGGCTATCGTAGTACCGGGTTCGGGACGAGTTAAAGCGCAAGCGGAACAAGAGGGACTGGACAAAATCTTTACCGAAGCCGGATTTGAGTGGCGGGATGCGGGCTGCAGCATGTGTCTGGCGATGAACCCTGACGTGCTTCAACCGGGTCAGCGCTGCGCCTCGACCTCTAACCGGAACTTCGAAGGCCGTCAAGGCCGCGGCGGACGCACGCACCTCGTATCTCCGGCAATGGCGGCAGCCGCTGCGATTGAAGGCCATTTCACCGATGTACGCGACTGGAAATTTAAAGTGAAGCAAGAAGCTTAAGATCAATATTCTCATGTGAGGAGTTTAACGACATGGAAGCTTTCAAACAGCATACAGGCTTGGTCGGTCCGGTGGACCGCGTAAACGTGGATACCGACGCAATTATTCCCAAGCAATTTTTGAAGCGCATCGAGCGCTCCGGTTTCGGCCAATTTCTATTCTATGAATGGCGCTTTGACGAGCAGGGCGCTGTCATTCCGGAATTCAGTCTGAACCAGCCGCGCTACCAAGGCGCTTCGGTACTGATCTCCCGCGCTAACTTCGGCTGCGGTTCTTCCCGTGAGCATGCGCCATGGGCGATTCAAGATTACGGATTTAAAGTCGTTATCGCGCCGTCGTATGCCGATATTTTCTACAATAACTGCTTTAAGAACGGCATTCTGCCGATCAAGCTGAGCGAAGAGCAGGTTGAGGAATTGTTCCAACGCACGGCAGCCAACGAAGGCTACCAATTGAGCGTGGATCTGGAAAACAAAACGATCAAGGACAACCAAGGCCTCTCCATCACCTTCGATCTGGATGAGCACCGCCGCCAATTCCTGCTTCAAGGGCTTGATGATATCGGCCTGACGCTGCAGCATGAAGACAAAATTGCTGCCTA
The DNA here is from genome assembly GCF_057814255.1 of Paenibacillus sp. F024. NCBI lineage: Bacteria > Bacillati > Bacillota > Bacilli > Caryophanales > Paenibacillaceae > Paenibacillus > Paenibacillus sp. F024. Next base: position 534,765 of record NZ_JBVASZ010000001.1, on the reverse strand, counting down.
TGAGGCGGCACACTGAGCCTTATAAGCAACCTATGTAATCATAAAGAAAGCTGTTGAGATTTTTCATCTCAACAGCTTTTTTGCTGTCTATTACCTGGAGCCTCAGCTTTGTTATTTGGCTCTGTAACAAACCTGGTTTCGCAACATGAGCGCTTTCGGCCGTCTGGAGCGATAGCAGTTTAATTTATTTTATTTTTGTATATTGAATTTTTAGTTTGGGGAATGTTATAATTTTTCTAAATTTAAAGATAATTATGTATACAATCAGAGTACAATGGGAAATCCACCCAATATACTTTATTTGCATGATGAAATGATGCTGTTTGTGAGGTGTAATGAATGGAAGAAAATTTAAGTGCTCTGAATGGAGCTCCGAGATTTAGTGTCATTTATGAAGTGATCAAGAAGAAAATTATTCATGGCGAATTGACATCGAATACGCCTTTAACGGAAGAATCGCTTGCTGAAGAATTTAAAGTAAGCAGAACACCGATACGTGAAGCTTTAAGAAAATTGGAGCAAGACGGTCTAGTTGAAATGATTCCTCGTAAGGGAGCTTATATCAAACGAATCACGTTAATCGATATTGAGGAAATATTTACGATTCGTGAAGCTCTGGAAGGTATTTGTACTCATATCGCTACAACCTTAATCAACGATCAAAATTTGAAGTATATGGAATCGATATTAAAAGAGGCTGATGAAGGATTTTTGAAAGGAGTGATAAAAAAGGGGGATGAGATCCATGATGTGATCTTAAGAGTCGCCGGCAATCAGCGAATTTTGAATATGGTCTCCAACTTAAAGGACCACATTCAACGGCTTCATAACTTATCTTTGACGATACCGGGCAGATTGCAATTATCAAATAAAGAGCATTGGGAAATATTTTATGCTATTCAAAAGAGAGATCCTGAACTGGCTGAGAAAAAAATGAGGGATCACATCAGAAGTACGAAGCAATCGAACATTATTGCTATAAAAAATGATATCAACGGGTTCTAAATGATTGCAGTTACAATCAAAGGCGGTCAACGACTTTTAGGGAAAAACAATAAAATGAAGGAAGGGAATCTCTTTGAAAATAACCGATATCAAAACATACCCTTTACGTACAAAAATAGACCAGCCTTTCGCTTTTTCACAAGGATGGGTTTATCACAGGTCGGCTACGATCGTTGAGATCATGACCGATGAAGGAATAAGCGGGTGGGGCGAAGCCTTGTGTATGGGATTGCAGCCTTCCCAAATTGCTGCAGCCACAATTGAAAGCGCTCTAAAGCCTCTGCTGCTCGGAGAAGATCCCGGCGACATCGAGGTCTTATGGCACCGGATGTACAATTATACCCGTGATTATGGGACCAAGGGAGCCGTCATCGGTGGGATAAGCGCGATAGATATTGCGCTTTGGGATATTGCCGGAAAGAAGCATAACGTGCCGGTTTATAAGCTCCTTGGAGGGGCTTTCCGGAAAAAGATCCAGGCCTATGCCACCGGATTTTACAGAATTTCGGGTCAGGGCGAAGAAGCAAGGCTTGCCAAAGAAGCGGAGAGCCACAGGGAAGCGGGCTTAACGGCCATGAAAATCAAATTGGGTTTTGGAGTTAAAGACGATATTCGAGTCATGCAGGCTATTCGAAATGCCGTTGGCGATGACGTTACATTGATGATTGACTCTAATCATGCGTATGGTGTGGCCGAAGCGATTGAATTGGGGCTGGCTCTGGAGGATTATAACCTCCGCTGGATTGAGGAGCCGGTCATTCCGGAAAATATAACGGGTTATGCGCAAATCAGAAACAAATTACATGCTCCTATCGCAGGAGGAGAGGGCGAATATACGGTATTCGGGTTCAGGGATTTAATTGCAAAGGGAGCGATCGATATCGCCCAGCCTGATATTTGCCATGTGGGCGGGTTTACCGCATGCAAGCATATCAGTGCGTTTGCCCATGCCTATGGCGTACAAATCAATCCCCATGTTTGGGGCTCAGGCATCGGGCAAGCGGCCTCATTGCATTTGGTTTCCGCATTGCCTATAGCCAATTATTCTTTATTTGCCAAAGAGCCGATTTTTGAATACGATTGCTCATCGCATCCGTTTCGAAGTCAGCTGGTGAGCAACCCGGTTTTGCATCATAATGGATGGATTGAAATTTCGGATAGACCGGGATTGGGTATTGAAGTAGATCGTTCCGTATTGGAGGCGTATATCGTATGAAAATAACGGACATCACCTATATTCCACTTTCTTTTATGCCTAAGCGGCCCCCTCGAGACGGGCTTTTGGCTGTAACGTATCCCCGCGATGTATTCCTGGTACAGGTTCACACCGATGCGGGCATCACCGGAACAGGCGAATGCTTCGCTCTGGGGACTTTACGTACGCTGGCTGCGCTAATCGATGAAATTTTAAAACCCGTACTTATCGGCGAGGATCCTTCTTTGATCGAATATTTGTGGGAAAGAATGTATAGGCACAGCTTTAGAGCAGGGAGAAGAGGGATTGTGATTTCGGCTATAAGCGGTATCGATACGGCACTATGGGACATCCTTGGTCAATCCGCCAGCCTGCCGCTGTATCGATTGCTGGGCGGCTCGTGTGAACGTGTCGCAGCCTATGCCAGCGGAGGATACTATTTGCAGGGTAAGGGACTTGATGAGCTTCAGCAGGAGATGGCGGGCTATGCCAGCAGGGGCTTTAAAGCCGCAAAAATGAAAATCGGAGGAGGGCAAACTCTGCAAGAGGATCTTGAACGGGTGCGTGCCGCAAAGGAAGCATTGGGACCTGACGTTGCGCTGGCCGTGGATGCGAATAATGCTTGGGACTACAATACGGCTCTCCGGATGGCCCGATGGATGGAGCCCTTCGACATCTTGTGGTTTGAAGAGCCGTTATCCAGCGACGATATGGAAAGCAGTGCTGCATTAGCTGCGGCTACCGATATTCCGATCGCGGGATATGAGACGGAATATACCCGATACGGAATGAGAGACACCATTACGCGCCGTGCAGTTGATATTGTTCAGACGGATGTCATTTGGTCCGGAGGCATAACGGAATGCCGTAAGATTGCTACGTTAGCCAGCGCTTGGGGAATGCCGTGCATCCCGCATTTTTCGGCATCGGCCATTTCTCTTGCGGCCAATTTGCATTTTGCATGCTCCATTCCCAATGCTCAGTACTTTGAATTTACCCAGGACGAAAATCCTCTGCGAGATGAGTTGATACTGGACCCGATAACCGACCATCAGGGCTGGTTAGCGCCGCCGAACGGTCCAGGACTGGGTATCCGGTTAAACTGGTCCACGATTGAGAAATATCAAGTGAAATGAGAGCGCTTTATTTGTATAAAAAATGGAGGGTTCAAATGATGAAAACAAAAAGATTTATCGCTCCGTTCCTAGTGATGTCCCTTACCCTGTCCGCGTTAGCGGCATGCGGTTCCCCGGCACAGCAGACCACAGGCGGCAGCGGACAGCCGGCAAGCGGAGAAACAGTGAAAATTGATGTGGCTTCTGTATTTGACGCAAAAGCGGCTCCCGTAAAAGGGACGTATAAATTTGCGGAGCTGGTGAAGGAGCGTTCCAATGGCTCTATTGAAGTCAGTGTGTTTCCAAACGGACAGCTTGGATCGGAGCGCGATATTTTTAACAGCTTATCCAATGGGGACCTTCAAATGGTCATGGGCGGCATTCAAGGAGTGGATATGTTCGCGCCCAAATATATGTTTATTACCGCACCTTATTTATTTAAAGACTTTGCCCACTTAGATGCCGTCCTGGAAGGTGACCTGGGAAAGAAAATGAGGGCGGCTTTGGATGAAAAAAACGTGCATATCCTGGCGGTGAACAAAAGAGGGGTTCGTCAAACCATCAGCAGCAAGCCATTTCGGACTCCTGCGGAAATGAAAGATATCAAGCTGCGTTTGCCTGAGGTTCAATCATGGGTTGCCAACTGGAAGGAGATTGGCGCCAGACCGACGCCGATATCCTTGCCCGAGCTTTACGGAGCATCGCAAAATAAAGTCGTTGATGCATCCGAGGGCCCATACGAGCAGATCGCAACCTACAAGCTGTACGAGGTGCAAAAATATCTGGTCAACACAGCCCATGTCGTAGAGCCGGTGTTTCTATGGATCAATAAAAAGCTGTTTGATGGGCTGACACCGGAGCAGCAGGACGTGATTAGACAATCGGCTATAGAAGCCATGAAGTTTGCCGATGAAGAAGCTGCTAAAGATACGGAAAAATTCTTTAATGAATTAAAATCTAAAAACATGGAGGTTATTGAACCGGATATCGAGGCTTTCCGTCAAGCGGCTCAGCCTGTATTAGAGCAGAATTTCAAGAGTCAATGGGACGTTACCACACTTGAAGAAGTGATGAAGTACGCAAAATAACCATGTTCCGGAGGGTAATCCTATGGCAAGGCTTATGGAACGTTTCGAAAAATTTCTAGATCACTTATGCGTCCTTTTTTTGATCGGACTTGTACTTGTCGTAGCGCTGCAGGTGGTATTCCGGTATACCCTTCATGTTCCGGCCCCATGGACCGAAGAAATGGCAAGATTTCTGTATGTGTATCTGACTTTTATCGGGAGCGCCATCGTTATGAAAGAAGGGAATCACATTATCATCGATGTGCTATTGAACCGCCTGCCCTCCGTTATCCGCAGATGGGTAAGCGTGGTGATCCAGATAGGCATTCTCTTTTTTCTAATCCATTTTATCATTGGCAACATACAGATGACCTCGGTAAACAGCCAAGTCACGTCCGCCTCGATGCTATGGTATAAGATGTCTTATTTATACATCGGTATGAACCTCGGCGCTATACTCATGACTTTTTACACTGTGGGTAACATCATTAAGGCGTTCACATGGAAAAGAGGTGAGGAAGCTTGCAACTCAGTTTCTTCTTAACCGTTTTGATCGCCCTTTTTTTGGTGGGAGTCCCCGCCGCGTTTGCGCTTGGGTTGACTTCGGTCGGTTTGATGTATATCAACTGGGGAGAGATCAGGGATGGCGTTATCAGCCAGATGATGTTGAACGGTGTAAATTCATTCGTTCTTTTATCCATTCCTTTGTTTGTTTTGTCCGGTCGTCTGATGAATACGGGAGGCGTTTCTGAACGCATTTATCGTTTTGCTGACTCGTTGGTCGGCTTTTTGCCGGGGGGATTGGGGCATGTCAATGTAGTGGCTTCGATGATGTTTTCAGGGATGTCAGGGACAGCTGTGGCAGATGCTGTAGGTACCGGCACGTTAGAGATCAAGGCCATGAAAAATGCCGGATATGATACGAAATTCGCCGCAGCCCTCACCGCCACCTCCGCAACCATTGGGCCGATCATCCCCCCAAGTCTTCCGATGGTCATCTACGGGGTAGTAGCGGGGGTATCCGTTGGGAGCCTGTTTCTTGGCGGGATTATTCCCGGCATGATCATGGGAATTTTTATGATGGCAGGGGTTACCTGGTTTGCTGTTAAAAATAAATTTCCAAGAGGAAAGCTGCTATCATTTAGGGAATTTGCGGTCCATTTAAAGGGTGCTTTTTTGCCGCTGCTCACGCCTGTCATTATCATCGGAGGCATTTATGCCGGTATTTTTACACCTACGGAAGCGGCAGTCGTTGCCGTTGTTTACGCCTTTGTTCTAGGAAAATTTGTATACCGCGAATTAAGCTGGAAGGACATTCATCAGGCACTCCGGGAAACGGTTCGAGACTCCGCCATCATCGGATTGATCATCGCGGCCGCGGCTTTATACGGAAATCTTGTAGTGCGCTCCCAAATCCCGCAAATGGTTTTAACCGAGCTCAGTCAATATATTACTTCTGCGGCTATGGCACTGCTTCTACTCAATATTTTTCTTTTAATTGTTGGTTGTTTTATGGAAACCATTGCAGCCATCACGATATTCATGCCTATCATTTTGCCATTGCTGGAAAAGTTCGATATTGATCCGGTACACTTCGGTGTCGTCATGGTTTTAAACCTTATGATAGGCGTCTTAACCCCGCCGTTTGGTATGGTATTATTCGTTATCGCACGGATTGCCAAGCTAGAGGTTCTCACATTGGTACGATCTCTAGTGCCGTGGTATGTTGTACTTCTTATCACGCTTGCGGTTGTCACCATTTTTCCGCAAACCGTATTATGGATACCCAGCCTGCTAGAATGACCGCGGTTGGCAAAATTGTACGATGAAACCGATAATACAATCGATGTCAAGAAGGAACTGCATTTCACCAGGATGAGGTGTTAGATGAAAATAACTAAAATGGAGACGATTGGCTTAAGCTATCCGTTGGATCAACCTATCTGGGACTCTCAGCATTATATTGCAAGCAGAAACTGTATACTCGTGAAGGTATACACGGATGAGGGCTTGGTCGGAATCGGCGAAGCCGCCCATTTTGGGGGGCCTTTACCATCGACAATAACGGTCATTGAAAGGGAGCTGGCCCCATTGGTGATTGGGGAGGACCCTAACGCTGTCGAGCGGATTTGGGAAAAGGCTTACCGGACGACGGTACAGCATGGCCGCAGAGGCATTGTTATTGCCGCGCTTAGCGGTATCGATATCGCTCTTTGGGATATTAGAGGTCAGATAGCGGGCTTGCCGCTTTATCAATTGCTTGGCTCCAATCAAGATTCCATGCAAGCTTATGCAAGCCTAGGCTTTTACTCGGAAGGCAAGGGGCCTGTTGAGCTGGCGGCAGAAGCGGGAGCCGCTGTGAATACCGGCTTTCGCGGAGTAAAGATCAAAGTCGGAGGGCTCCCGCTATCCGCCGATCTTAAACGAGTGGAGGCCGTTCGGGACGCGATCGGAAATGATGTTTCTCTGATGGTTGATGCAAACAGCAATTGGGATGTCCCCACCGCGCTAAAAGCGGCGCGGGCTCTGGAGGCGCTGGATATCGCCTGGATGGAGGAGCCTGTTGCCGTGGACGATATAGAAGGATCCATCCGAATTGCCCAAGCGACTTCTATCCCCATCGCGGGTTATGAGCAGGAAACGACGCGCTACGGTTTTAAAGAACTCATCAGCCGCAAAGCCGTCCAAATTGTACAGCCGGATGCCATCTGGTCAGGGGGGATTACCGAGTGCCGAAAAATTGCAGCCATGGCCTCGGCTTGGCATCTTCCATGCACTCCTCATGTTTTCTCTTCAGCGGTTTGTATGGCGGCAAACCTGCAATTATTGGCTTCCATTCCTAACGGAGGCTGGCTGGAGTTCGATCAAAACCCCAATGCATTGAGAGATGAACTAATCCTTCGGCCATTTCAGATTGATAAAGAGGGCAAGGTGCCATTGCCTAACCGTCCAGGCCTGGGTATCGAAATGAATGCCGAGGTCATCGACCGCTACCGCGTACATCCTTAAATAGGTCATGGATCATGCCAACCGTTGACAGCAAATGATTCAAGCCATGAAGAAAAGCATACCCCGGCTGCCGGCTTTGCCGCCGCAATAGCGTTCATGTGAACCTATTGCGGCATTTTTCTTTTTTGCAATGGTTAATTCATCAAGTAATTAAGAAACCCTTTGAGATAATGGATTACGTTCTGAGTCTTTCGAGTAAAATATGGTTAATGTTTTTTTATTCCTTCTTCCGATGTCTATCCTAGCTCTGGTAGTATGAATAAAGGGGTGAGCACCATGATTTTTAACAAAATCGGGGTTGTCGGCGCGGGTACGATGGGTCAGGGCATTGCTGAAATGCTTGCGGGAAAAGGGCTGGATGTGGTGCTGGTTGACCGCACGCCGGAGAAGCTCCTGCAAGCCATGGAACAAATTGAACTGACGCTGGATAAGCAGCTGGAAAAATGGGCGATCACTGCCGTGGAAAAGAAAATTATATTGTCGAAAATACATAAAGAAACGTATTTGCACCGGATGATGGAGTGCGATCTGGTCATCGAGTCGATCACTGAGGATTTGGAGCCCAAAAAGCAGCTGTTCCGGCAGCTAGACGATATCTGTCCTCCGAACATCATTCTGGCCAGCAACACATCTACCTTAAGCCTGACGGAGCTAGCCGCGGAAACCAAGTCCCCGGAGCGGGTGATCGGGCTTCATTTTCTATACCCGGTATCGAAAATCCATTTGGTGGAAATTATAAGAGCGCTGAAAACGAGCGAGGATACCTTCGTCCGCACAAAGAGGTTCGTGGAAGAGACGATTCAAAAACGAGGAATTCAAGTGTATGAATCTCCGGGCTTTGTCACTACGCGATTAATTTGTGTGTTGATCAATGAGGCGATGCATGTGCTTTCGGAGCGGGTAGCCGATGCGGAGGATATTGATAACGCCATGCGGATCGGGTATGATTTCCATTACGGTCCGCTGGAGATGGCCGACCGTTTCGGTCTGGATTCGGTGCTTGCCTCCATGGAGCGCATGTTCCGGGAATTCGGAGATGTGAAATACCGCCCTTCCGTTCTGTTAAAGCAAATGGTGAGGGCCGGACATCTCGGAACGAAAACCGGACAAGGTTTTTTTCGCTACGATAAGGACGGTGATCGGCTGTGATCATCCTTGTTATTAATGCAGGCAGCTCGTCGTTAAAGTTTCAATTATATAACATGAAGGACGAAACCGTACTCGCGAAGGGCAAAGTGGAACGCATAGGTATGGAATCGGCCATATTGCACTTTGAGCCTGCCGGCAAGCAGGAAATCCGGGAAGTGAGGGAAATTCTGGAGCATACGACGGCCATTCGCAAAGTGCTGGACATTCTGGCTCATCCGGTTCACGGCATTCTCCGGTCGGTCAATGAAATTGAAGCGGTCGGACATAGGGTTGTGCATGGAGGGGAGTCGTTCTCCAGCTCTGTTTTGGTCAACGAGGAAGTCAAAGGCGAGATTAAACGGCTGTTTGATTTGGCGCCGCTGCATAACCCGGCGCATATTCTCGGAATCCAAGCCGTAGAGGCGAATATGCCGGATATTCCGCAGGCGGTTGTCTTCGATACGGCGTTTCATCAGACGATGCAGCCAACCTCTTATTTGTACCCGATTCCGATGGTGCTTTATAAAAAGCACAAAATCCGCCGATACGGCTTTCACGGCACGTCTCACGCCTATGTAAGCGAACGGGCTGCGGCTTTTCTGGGCAGGCCGCTGAAGGAGCTGAAGCTTGTAACCTGTCATATCGGCAACGGCGCCAGCTGCGCAGCCATCATGGGCGGACGCTCGGTGGATACGAGCATGGGGATGACGCCGCTGGAAGGATTGATGATGGGCACCCGCAGCGGCGACATCGATCCGGCGATCGTGCCGATCACGATGGGCAAAGAAGAGCTTACGCTGGCGGAAGTGAATTCGATGCTGAACCGTCACAGCGGTCTCATGGCGATCTCCGGCATTGGAAGCGACATGAGGGAAATCGTCGAAGCGATGGGGCAGGGGGATCGGAACGCTGCGCTTGCGTTTGACATGTACGAATACCGGCTGCGCAAATACATCGGCGCATATGCCGCTGCAATGAACGGACTGGATGCCGTCATATTTACAGCGGGCGTGGGTGAAAATTCCGCAATGCTGCGCGCAGCGGTTTGCCGGAATTTAAGCTTTCTCGGGCTCGAGCTGGATGGGTTTGCAAACGAACGGATGGAATCCGGAGAACGGGCGATCACCACGCCGGATTCAAGGGTGAAGGCGCTGGTCATCCCTACCAACGAGGAGCTTGTCATTGCGCGGGATACGTACCGTTTGATTTTACACCGCAATGATGTAGAATAATGAGATGAGGCCTAGAGCGAACGTCTGTTCATAAATTGTAGATACATAACGAAATGCAGGGAGGATGGCCATTCATGAGCCGCACTTTATGTATGATTCAGGAAGCGGGTCAGCACGTCAATGATACGGTTACGATCGGGTGCTGGCTGCATAATATTCGTTCCAGCGGAAAAATCCGCTTTTTGCAGCTGCGCGACGGCTCCGGGTTTATTCAAGGCGTTGTAGTAAAGAACGAAGTGGATGAAAAGGTTTGGGAGGATACAGGCAAGCTGACGCAGGAAAGCTCGCTGTACATTACGGGCGTAGTTCGTGAAGACACCCGGAGCAAGGGCGGTTACGAGCTCTCCGTAACGGGAGTGGAGATCATTCAGCTGACCAGCGAATATCCGATTACGCCCAAGGAGCACGGCGTCGATTTTCTGATGGATCATCGCCACCTGTGGATCCGTACTCCGCGGCAGCGGGCAATTCTGGTCATCCGGGCGCAAATTATCCGGGCGATTCAGCAGTTTTTCGATGAACGCGGCTTTCATCTGGTGGACCCTCCGATTCTGACGCCTTCTTCTGCAGAAGGGACGACGAGCTTATTTCATACGAAATATTTTGATGAGGATGCGTTCTTGACCCAGAGCGGCCAGCTCTATATGGAGGCTGCGGCCATGGCGCTTGGCAGGGTCTATTCGTTCGGGCCGACGTTTAGGGCGGAGAAATCCAAGACGCGCCGTCACTTGATCGAGTTTTGGATGATCGAGCCCGAGATGGCGTTCGTCACGCATGAGGAAAACCTTAAGGTGCAGGAGCAATTTGTCGCCTATATTGTGCAGTCCGTGCTGGAGCACTGCCGCAAGGAGCTGGAGGTGCTGGAACGCGATATATCCAAGCTGGAGGGCATCAAGGCGCCTTTTCCGCGTATTACGTACGACGAGGCCGTCAAATTTCTGCAGGAGAACGGCCAAGAATTCCAATGGGGCGAAGATTTCGGAGCTCCCCACGAAACCGCGATTGCCCAGCAATATAACACGCCGGTATTTATTACGCATTATCCGACAGACATCAAAGCGTTCTATATGAAGCCTGATCCGGCACGGCCGGAGGTGGTGCTGTGCGCGGATATGATCGCGCCGGAAGGCTACGGGGAGATTATAGGCGGCAGCCAGAGAATCGACGATCCGGAGTTGTTGGAACAGAGGTTTAATCAGCACAATCTGCCCAAGGAAGCGTATCAATGGTATCTCGACCTGCGTAAATACGGTTCCGTGCCTCATTCCGGCTTCGGTCTGGGACTTGAGCGCACGGTGGCGTGGATTTGCGGTCTTGATCACGTTCGGGAGACGATACCGTTCCCGCGGCTGCTGTACCGGTTATACCCCTAATGTCCGAAAGGAAGGGCTAGCATGAGAAGTATCGATCAAGAGCTGAAGGAGCTGCCATCCGCACTGCTCGCAGGCTGGCAGGAAGGAAACGTGGATGTGCCTTATTGGCTGCTCCGGTATTACAATCAGCTTCGGCTGCAGGAGCCGGATGTGATGCTGATTCTTCACGTTATGGCCTTCAAGCAAAAGGAAAACAAGGATTTTCCGACGTTCGAGGAGATTCAGTCGCGGATGTCGATCCCGCAGGAAAAAGTGATTGCGGTTCTGCAAAAGCTGCTGAAGGAAGGGCTGCTGAGGATCGATGAGGAGACGGATCCTTTGTCTGCCGTACACAGCGAGAAGTATAACTGGCAGCCGCTGATGGAGCGGTTGGCGGAATGCCGCCTGGAAGAGCTGCTGGAGGAACGTGCATCGATGCGCAAGCAGGCCGGCGCCGGGGTATCGGGGAAGAAGGACATCTTTACCATCTTCGAAAAAGAGTTCGGACGCCCGCTTACTCCGATGGAGCTGGAATCGATCTCGGGTTGGATGGATAAAGACGGATATCCCGAGGAGCTTATTCTGGCCGGGCTGAAGGAAGCGGTATTCGCAGGAAAGGTGCATTTCCGCTATATTGACCGAATTCTCCTGGAATGGCAGCGCAACCGCATCAAAACCGTGGAGCAGGCGAAGGAGCATTCCCAGAGGTTTCGTGCGCGGTAAGCGAAGGCTTGCAGCGGGACCGCCCTGCAGCATGATGATCAAATCCCTTAAAAGACAGGACTAAGAACGTCCTGCCTTTTAAGGGATTTTTTTTTTGCATGCATAAAACGGATTAAGAAGAACTTCTCATGATCTGGAAATTTTTTTAAAAATCCATGAAATTTCTGTAACCTTTTTTTGAACATGATCGTCTAAATGGATGCCAGTTACACATTAGTCAATCCGTAAATGAAAGGAGGGCCCGTATGATTCGATGGCTGCGCAGACATCAAGACGTGAAGCATGGGGATTCGCTATCTGCAGCTCCCTCAGCAGTGCATGACGGATCTTCCGAGACTGACGTTGTGCAGCCGCCGGCAGCGATCGGGAGCGCTGCTTCGGAACAGGCCCTAATAGACGAACCTGGGGAGCACGAACCTGTATTGGATACGAGCAAACCGATCCTCACCGTATCCGGTGTGGAGCGTTCTTTTACAGTGGGAGGACAGGAGCTTCGTGTGCTGAGGGGCATTGACATGGAGCTGTTTCCAAGGCAGCTTATCATGCTGAAGGGCAGATCCGGCTCCGGCAAGACAACGCTTTTGAATTTAATCGGAGGGCTGGATCTGCCTAACCGGGGGGAGATCCGATTTAAGGAGCATTGGATTCATCAATGCAGCGATGATCGGCGGACGTACATAAGAAAAACTGAAATTGGATTTATTTTCCAGTCATTTGCTTTAATGCCTCTTTTATCCGCTTGGGAGAATGTGGAGCTGTCGCTGCGGATGGCCGGTCGTCCAAGATCCGAATGGAAAGCGCGGGTGACGCACTGTCTGGAGCTTGTAGGTCTGGGCAAACGGATGCATCACCGGCCCTTTGAGCTCTCCGGGGGAGAGCAGCAGCGCGTGGCCATTGCCAAAGCGATTGCTCATAAGCCCAGTCTGCTGCTGGCCGACGAGCCGACGGCGGAGCTGGATTCGCAAATGGGAGCTCAGGTCATGGCCGTCTTCCGGGACATCATTCGTACGGAGCGAATGACAATCTGCATGACTACACATGATCCGACAATAATGGAGGTTGCCGACCGTGTATTTGAAATGGTGGATGGAAAATTTATCAATGGTTAAGCAAGCGGCCAAAGCTTTTTTGCTCGTATGCCTCGCAGCGTCGCTGGTATTTTCTTCGGGCTGCTCGCTTCTTCCTAAGGAAGAAGAGGAGGAAATTGTGCCTATCGTCAAGCCGCCCCAGCTGTCCAAGAAGCCGGAATACGTGGTGAAGACGGATACGCTGGAAACGAAGGTGCGCGGCTCCGGCAAGCTGATGGCGACGGTGGAGGAAGACTTGTACTTTACCGATGAGGCCAGCCGCCGGATCAAGAATATAGCCGTTAAGAGCGGCGATCAAGTGACACAAGGGCAAGTGATTGCCGAGCTGGACGTTACGGAGCTGGAAAGTCAGCTTAAGCAAAAGCGGCTGCAGACACGCAAGGATGAGCTGACTATGATCGAGTCGCTGCGCAAGGCCGACGAGATGAGCGCAGAGCAGCTGGAGCAGGCGAAGATCGATTTTGAGCTGAAGCGCGAAGAGCTGATCAAGCTGGAGAAGGCCATCGCGGGGGCGAAGCTGACGGCCCCGTTCTCCGGAACTGTCGTATCCGTATATCTGAAGAAGGGTGATACGGCGAAAGCCTATGATGCGGTCGCGACGATCGCCGACTTGTCGCAGCTTACCGTGGCAGCCACGCTGAGTCAAGACGACTTGAAGAAGGTGGCTGTCGGAATGGAGGTCGTCGTAGATATTAATGCGGCCGGCCAGCACAAAGGCAAGGTGCGGCAGCTGCCGAATCCGAAGGACAACGATGGCAGCGGAGGAAACGGCGGGTTTCCAGGAGACGGCCAGAGCAGAGAGCCGGACTCGATTGAAAACTACATGATCGTTCAATTGGAACCGTTCCCGGAGAATATGAATCGCGGCACGCCTCTCAGTGTGTCGGTAATTACGCAGCGTAAGGAGAATGCGGTCGTCATTCCGCTTGCTGCGCTTCGCACCTATGCAGGCCGCAGCTATGTACAGGTCGTGGATGACCAAGGCGGCAAACGGGAAGTGGACGTGGAAATCGGCCAGCAGACGTCGACCGATGTGGAGATTGTAAAAGGTCTTACCCCCGGGCAGAAAGTAGTGGGACGCTGATGGTCATGCTCCGTTTTTTATTTCGCAAAATGTGGAACACGCGCTGGCTTACGCTCAGCACGCTGGCCGGCCTCATCATGGCTGTCGCCTTTACAACCAGCATACCTATGTATTCGGAGGGCTCGCTGAAAAGGGTCGTATCCTCCACGCTGCAGGAGAAAAGCGAAGGCATGTCGGCCGGTTCGGTCATGATCCGTTATCAAGCTTCCGGCAATGACCGGGCGGACATCGGCGCTTTCACCGATGTGGACGCATATATCAAAGAAGGGCTGCCGCAGGAGATTGGTTTTCCTTACCAAGCTTACGTTCGAAGCATGTCCATCCGGGGCTCGCAGCTTACTCCTGACGACCCGACGAAAGTGGATCCAAGCAAGCGCAGACAGATGACGCTGACGGCGCAAAGCGGCTTGAAGGAGCAAGTCGAGCTGACGCAGGGGAACTGGTTCTCCGATCAGCCTCAAGGCGGCATGATCGAAGCGGTCATACACGAGGAGGCCATGTTCAGAGGAGATATGCGCGTCGGCGACGTGTTTAACTACCCGATTACAGGGGGACTCGGCATCACTCCGCTGAAGGTGAAAATCACAGGCACGTTTAAGCCGAGGTATGATGCCGATCCGTATTGGTTTCAAGGGATGGAAGGACTTGTCACTACTTTTTTTATGAGTGAAACGGCTTTTAACGATGAGCTTTTAAAGAAGAAGAAAATTCCGCTTAATCTGGCTAACTGGTATTACGCCTTTGATCTGCGGGAAATCAAAACGAATCAGCTCTCCTCGCTGGAGCGCAAGCTGGAACGGCTCGACATCACGGTGTATCAGAAGCTGAAGGACACCCGTGTGGACGTATCATTCATCCCGCTGCTGCAGGAATTTAAAGTACAAAGCCTGCAGCTGCAAATTTTGTTATTTACGTTAGCCGCTCCCATGATTGCTATGGTGTTCTATTATATCGTCATGAATGCCAAACAGTCGCTTGACCGGCAGCGAACTGTGATCGCAGTCATTCGAAGCCGGGGGGGCAGCACCAGGCAAATCATATGGATCTATCTGCTGGAGGGCATTCTGCTGGGAACGACAGCTTTAATCCTAGGTCCGCTGCTCGGCTGGTTTATGGCCAAAAGCATAGGTTCCTCCAGCGGCTTTCTGACCTTCGTGGACCGCAAGGCGGTACCGGCCGGCTTGTCCGGGGAGGCGCTGTTTTACGGAGCGGCTGCGGTAATCCTTGCGCTGATGGCCAGTGTTCTGCCTGCCATGGTATACGCGAGAGCCTCAATTGTCAGCTATAAACAACAACTGGCGCGCTCAGACAAGAAGCCGTTCTGGCAAAAATGGTTCCTTGATGTGCTGCTGCTGTGTTTGGTCGGCTACGGGTACTACTTGTTCGGACAGCGCCAGCTTCTGTTTGCGCAGACGGGGATGACGACGGATCAGCTGCAGGTGCATCCGCTGCTCTTTTTCATTCCGGCGTTATCGATCATCGGTCTCGGATTGTTCTTTCTTCGAATCTTTCCGTGGCTGCTGCGCTTGGGCAATTGGCTCGGAAAGCGGGTGCTCCCAGTTCCGGTGTACCTTACTTTGACACAGCTGTCGCGGTCGTCTGCTTCATATTACCCGTTGATGCTGCTGCTGATTCTGACATTGGGGCTCGGGGTGTATAACGCCTCGGCAGCGAGGACGATCGACCAGAACTCGACGGACCGTATTTTGTATTCCTATGGGACGGACGTGGTCATGATGGCGGATTGGCAGGCGGTCTCCGATGAGCTCCCGCAGGCTCCGAATCCCGGAGGCGGCCAAGGACAAGGGCAGGGACAGGGAAATCCGGGAGGGAATCGGCAAAATCCCGGAGGATCGAATCCGGGACCGGGAGGACCCGGACAACCGGGAAGTCCCGGAGGGGGCTTGGGGGGGCCGCCGCCGGTGCTGCGCTATATCGAACCGCCCTTTGAGGTGTTCCGCGAGCTGGAAGGCGTACAGCATGCGGCGCGAGTCCTGCTCTCCAAGAGTAATGTCGTCGTTTCCGGCAAATCGCTGGGCCAAGGCATGGTGATGGGAATCGATAACGTGGATTTTGCCGAGGTGGCCTGGTTCCGAAAAGATTTGTTTTCTACTCATCCGAACCATTATTTGAATTTGCTTGGACAATACGAGCAAGCGGTCATTATTCCGACAACGTTTGCCCAGAGGCATCAGATCAAGCCGGGAGATTTAATGAATATTACGATATCCGGCCAGCCTGTTGAATTCATCGTCGTGGCGACCGTTCCTTACTGGCCGAGTCAGTATCCGGAGCAAACGCCGTTTATGATCGCCAATCTGGAATATATTTATGACCAGGCGCCGGTAACGCCCTATGAGGTGTGGCTGAAAATGGACGAAGGGGCCAAGGTCACTCCGCTGATTGAAGCGCTCAACGAAAAGAAAATCGACATTGCAAGCGTTAAAGATGTCCGCAACGAGCTGATTTTGCAGAAGAGGCATCCTGCCCGCGGAGGCGTGTTCGGTATTTTGAGCCTCGGCTTCCTCGTGTCAGTACTCGTTTCGCTGATCGGATATATCCTGTACTGGTTTTTCAATTTGTCCAGTCGAGTGGTGCAGTTCGGCGTATTGCGCGCGATGGGCCTATCCAGACGTCAATTGACGGGAATGCTGCTGCTTGAGCAGATGCTTACGGCAGGCTTGGCGATCGCGCTGGGACTGGGCATCGGGAAATTGACGAGTTACCTGTTCTTACCCTTTCTCCAAACGGCGGAGAATGTCAAGACGCAGGTGCCTCCGTTTCGAGTCATTTTTGACGCCCGCGATATGGATCAGCTCTATGTCGTCGTAGCGGTCATGATGATGACCGGAGCGGGATTGTTGTTCCTTCATATCCGACGCCTGCGCGTCCATCAGGCTGTAAAGCTGGGAGAGGAGAAATGATGCGGTGATTCAATGCGATGGTCTCGTCAAAATATATAAGAGCGACGATATCGAAGTTGTTGCGCTGCAGGGACTGAACTTCACCGTAGACAAAGGTGAGATGATGGCGATTATCGGCAACAGCGGGAGCGGCAAATCGACGCTGCTGAACATCCTCGGCGGCCTCGACCGTCCTTCGGCCGGGCGGGTGCGCGTGGGGGAATGGAATCTGCTCAAAATTACAGACGATGAGCTGGTCCGGTATAAACGCAATACCGTCGGCTTTATTTGGCAGAACAATGCCCGCAATCTGGTGCCGTATTTAACCGCGCTGGAAAATGTGGAGATGCCGATGATGCTGAGCGGAAAGCTTGACCGCTATTACGCCAAACAGCTATTGGAATGGGTGGGTCTTAAGGACCGCTTGAATAACAAGCTGCAGCAGCTCTCCGGAGGCGAGCAGCAGCGCGTAGCGATCGCGATCGCACTGGCCAACCGTCCGTCCCTTCTATTGGCCGACGAACCGACCGGCTCCGTCGATACGAAGACGTCGGATATGATCATGGACATCTTTCGCCGTTTTAATACGGAGCTTGGGGTTACCATCGTGATCGTAACGCATGATATGACGCTGGCCGGCAAGGTGGACCGGGTGGTTGCGATCCGTGACGGGATGACGAGTACTGAATTCATCAAGCGGAATCCGAACCTGGGCCAGGCGGAGGGTGATGCAGCCGCAGGCAAGGGGACGATTCATGATGTCCATGAGGAGTACGTGGTGCTTGACCGGGCGGGTCGCCTGCAAATTCCTAGAACGTATTTGCAGGCGCTTGGAATCGACGGCAAGGCATCCATGGAGTTTGATGGGGAGAAAATCATGATCAAACCCCCAAATTCACTGGATTAAATTGCAGTGCAAATTGAAATAAGCTCGGCTTTAACTATTCCATCGGAGGGGTTTTCAGTATGTACAAATGGATCAAAAGAACGGCGGCGCTGTCGCTCAGCACAAGTATGATGACGTCTTTACTTGCAGCTTGTACGGGTCCGAATCCGACGGACAACACGGAGCGCACGCTGCGCATTGCTACAACGTCATATGGCGCGAATGATGAATATTTTCGTCAGCGGTTTACCGAGCTTTATGAATTTGCCAATCCGAATGTGACGATTGAGATTATTCCGATGCAGGACGATCGTTATATGTACGGTGGCCGGCCGAACAGGGAGGAGAAGCCGGAGGATCCTCTCGAAAAGCTCAAGAAATCGATGCAGGGAGACAATCCTCCGGATATCGTTATGGTCGGATATGAGCAGCTTCCGGATTTAATTAACAATAATATGCTTACGCAGCTCGACCCGTTGATCACCAAAGACAAATTCGATATCAACGATATTGTGCCGGCTGTCATTGAGGGCATCAAAAAGGTCGGTGAAGGTAAAATCTATGCGCTTGCGCCAACCTTCAACTCCTCCGCCGTCATTTACAATAAAAGGCTGTTTGACGAAGCGGGCGTTCCTTATCCTACGGACAAAATGACTTGGGAGCAAACGTTTGATTTGGCACGGCGGCTGGCCAAGGGCGAGGGTGAAAACCGAAAGTACGGATTCTCCTTCTCGACATACAATATGGGCGGGGATATGTCCTGGGCAACACAGCTGTATACCGCGCCTCTTCAGCTGAAAATGTTCAACGACAGCGGCGACAAAATGACGGTCGATTCGGTTCAGTGGGAGAACGCTTGGAAAACGATGCTGCAGATTAACAGCGAAAAGCTTGTTCCCGGACCGCTCGATATGTCCAAAATGAACGGAATGTCGGGCCAGAATGAAAACCCGTTCTTTCATGACGATTTTCTGTCGGGGCGCGTGGCGATGTCGATTATCAACTATGGCGAGCTTGATCGGATCATCAATGTGATGAAGAATACTGAGCAGTACAACGGATTTTCTGCATTCGAGTGGGATGTCGTGACGCTGCCGGTTCATCAAGAGGCGCCGGACATGGGGGGCTATATCGGGATGGACGGTATTATGTCCATTAACGCCAAAGCGCAAAATGCGGAGGAAGCCTGGAAGTTTTTGAAGTTTATTAACGGTGAGGATTGGGCACGGCTGAAGGCCGGCAGCTCTCACAATATCGTGTCCCGGCAAAAATATATAAAGAAAAAGGACGGAGCGGAGTACAATCAGCAAGCGTTCACGACTTTATTGCCGGTGCCTTTTGAGGACAACAAGCTGTATCTTGAAAACCCGAGATTATATGATGTGCAGTCCATCGGGCACCAGAAGCTTCAGCAGGTGATGGAAGGCAGGCTTCAGGTCCGCGAGGCTTTGAAGCAGTGGCAGACCGAAGGGGACGCCATGATTCAAAAGTTCAAAGAGAATCCGGACGCCCAACCGGATGTGCCCGGGCCGAAACCGTTGGGATAATCCATTGTGAATTGAAGCAGAAATCAAGAAGGAGGTTACCGGCCGATGAAAACGAAATCCAATCGAACGAAAGCATGCCTGCTACTTCTGGCGACCGTACTTATGCTCAGCTCCGCCGTTCCCGCTTTTGCGGCGGACGGCGGTACTCCGCCTCCCTCAAGCAGCGCCCCGATATCCATCGGAAGCGCACCGGTGCTGGGAAAGGTTGCCATCGGCGGCAATAACTTTTTTGAATTGAAAAATGTGATGCTGCTGCCGGAGCAGGGGAGCAAAACCGTTACATTTACGGTTACGGTCAACAACACAGGGACAAATGACCTGTTATTTATCGATTACTGGGTTCGGCTAAAAACGAAAACCGGCAGCCGAATCTCGGTTCGCGTGCTTCCGCAGGATCAAGACAAGAACCGGATCACACCCAAATCGAGCCAGGATATAAGCTTTTATACCAGCGTGAATAAAACGACAGAGCTGAAGGACCTTATTTTTGAGTTTATTAAATGGGATTTCTCACAGGCCGACTTTGAACGCAAAATCGGCGAAGTGGCCGTACCGGAAAACTACAGCATCGTAACGGCGGCTGGAGATGCGCATACGATCGAGATTGCCGGCAACCCGGTCAAAACGTCGGTTAAGAAAGTGCTGCTAGGCAAAAATGAAAAAAACTACACACCCACCATTGAACTGAATATGGAAAATATCGGGGCTCGCAGCGCGGTTGTTCCCGGATATCAGTATTTGCTTCGCACAAGCGAAGGGTACATGTACCCGTTGGATGCCAAAGGAATGAAGGATCTGACGATTAATCCACAAGTGGACAAAGAGATTATGCTTTCCGGCTCCGTTCCCGTTTCCGTAAAGCTGGAGGGCTGGCAGCTTGTGATCATTCAGAATGCAACCGATGTAAAGCTGAACCTGCCGATCGCGTATTTTGCGATTCCTCCGGTGTCGGAATCGGATCTTGTGGATACGGGCAAAGCGTACAATTTCTCGAACAAGGAGGGAACCTATACGGCCCGGCTGAATACCGTCCAGCGTTTGCCTTGGGAGGATCAGGACATTCTGACCGCCGGATTTACGCTCGCCAACAACGGACCGGTATCACTGCCGATCCCTGATTTAACGGGGTACTTTAAGCTTGATGATGCGGTAAAGGTGGAGGCGAAGCTGATCCGAACGGATAAAGTGATTGGTCTGGCACCGGGAGCGTCGGCGCAATTTCAATTTATCGGCAAGGTCCCTTATGCCTACGAATTTGGCGAGGTGAGGCTGATACTTCAGGAAAAAACTTCCGGGGACGGTTCCCAAAACGGAGGATCGGGTGAGACTGACGATCTGCTGGAGTTCGTACATCGTGCGGAGCTGATGAATATTGCGTATAACAATATAGGCGAAACTTATAGCGTGACAAGTGTAGGGAGAAGCGCAAGCTATAAAGTCCGGGAAGTCAGAACCTATACCGGGGATATGTCGAATATGTTTACGGTCATGCTCGAAGCCAAGAACCTGGAGAAGCGTTTCTCCGACGTTACCCGGATGGTGGCCCATTTCAAAACGGTAGACGGAACCGTTTATCCGGCAGCCGTTGCGGAGATCAAGACGAAGGTCAATCCGGGAGGTACGGCGCTTTTGATGCTATCAGGCATTGTTCCCAAAACGTTCCCGATCTCCGGTACGCACGTGGTGATCGGCGATGCGGTTACAGAGGATAAGCTCACGGAGATCGGCAAAACGCCGGATGCCTACGTCAATGCGGCGGCTTTCTGGCTGCCTCAGGAAAATCAAACGGTTCTGGAGCATTTTAAAGACATCGATCTTGCCCCTTATAAGCTGTCGCTCAGCAATATCAAGCCGTCCATCGACCCATCGGGGCTGACGCTGAAGTTCGATTATGAGATGTCCAAGGATTTGCTGCTCGTCTCGAACATGGAAGACCGCAAATTAGTCATTGAAATCAAGGACAATGAGGATAAACTCGACTTCACCAAGGAGTTCACATTTGAAGGAGCGGCAGAAGGCGGCGCTTCAAACACGTCTGCAGACAAGCTTCTTCTCGGTAAGCATACGAATATTGAGGTTAAGAAGTCGGACAGTGAAATCATTTATCTGGTCCAATTGCTGAAGGGATACAAACTTAACATCTATGATTCCTTTCAGGGTCAGAAAAAACTGCTGGCATCAAAGCAGGTCCAATGGTTTGAAACGATAAAATAAACGGTCCTCATGGATAAAAAAGGATCAAAGCCGTCTCTGATACAGCCGCAGCGGATGTTCAGAGACGGTTATTTATGGTGAAACAGGGTAATTATGAACGTTTGGTTAATTTTGTTTTGGAAGGATTGACAGTTTTTTCAGGATGCCTTATGTTTATATCGTTAACAACATTCTTAACGATAATTACATAGATAACCGAGGAGATTACCATGAATTCTAAGCCGCAAAGCTTTTCTGAGCTCAAACAGGCCGCAAGCAACTACCTGTCTCTTTCCTTTGAAACAGATGGCTTTAGCCCTCTGGTCGGGAGAATTTTTGCACTTCTGCTTTTTGCTCCCGAGCCTTTGAGCCTGCAGGAAATGGCCGATGAGCTCGGAGTGACGAAGGCCGCCGTCAGCGTCCAGGTACGCGCTTTGGAGAAGCACTGTATGTGTCAAAAAATCCCTACCGGCAACGACCGCAGGGATTACTACCACATCGCCGATGATTTTAGCATGATCTCCCTGCGTGCGATGCGGCAAAAAGTGGAATCGATCACCAAACAGGTCGATGAGACGCTTGCGATTTTATCCCAAATCGATCATGTGAAGGAGGAAGAGATGGCCTCTTTTAAAGTCACCAAACGCCGTTTTATCGAGAGCGCGGCGATGTATCGGCTGGTCATGTCGCGACTTGAAGGGATTGAGGAAGAATGGGAGCGCCTGAGGGAGCAGCTGTGAAATGAAAAAAAGAGGCTTTAAATCAAAAAGGAATACAGAAAAAACCTCGTCTAGCAGTCAGCAAGTTATGGAGGAGTAGAGAGATGAATCATTTAGCGAATTTTTCCATGAAGAACGTCGCAGCTGTCATCATCATATGCGCGATGTTATTCGCAGGGGGCGGATATGCCGCAACAACCATTAATCAGGAAACGATGCCGGATATCTCGCTGCCTATGGTTTTTGTCAGCACGACGTATGTAGCACCTCCCCGAGACGTTATGGAGGATGTAACCAAGCCTTTGGAGAAGGCCATCGTCGGTTTGGAAGGACTCAAAAAAATCAGTTCGACCTCCGCAGACAACTTTTCGACCATTCAAGTCGAATTGGAGAACGGCCGGGATCCCGATGAGGCCAAGAGGGATATCGAAGGCATGCTTTCCAATGTCCACCTTCCGCAAGGCGCTTCCGAACCCAAGGTCGCCAAATTCGGCTTCAGCTCGATCCCTGTCTACTTCCTGGCTATGAGCGGGCAGAACGGTGTGAATCAGTCCGATCTCGACCGGATTTATAAGGACATCATTGAGCCTACTTTGAGCACACTTGATGGAATCGATCGCTTGGATGCGGTGGGCAATCAGGAAGCTACCCTGAATATGAAATTGAATATGAATGCGCTCATTAATTACGGCTTGACTCCGGCGCAGGTATCGCAAAGCATCAGAGCCGCTCTTACGACAAGCCCTGCCGGCTCCGTTGATATTAACGGCAATACGCAAATGGTTCGCGTGCGGAGCGATATGAATTCGATCTACGCTCTCGAAAACATGAAAATCAATACGGCGGGGGGCAATACGGTCCTGCTGAAGGACATAGCCAAAGTCGAAGCCATTTCCGAATCGACCTTCTTTTCCAGATTAAACGGCGAGCCTTCGATCGGCTTGACGCTCTATAAGGCTAAAGACGCGAATACCGTCGAATTTGTGAGCAAAGTCGAGGCACTGGTAGCCAACTGGGAAAAGGAATTTCCTAACGTGAAGTTCACCCCGATCATGAACCAGGCCAAGGAAGTCAAAAAGTCGATTAACGGCATGCTGGAAAAAGGGATTTTAGGGGCGCTCTTTGCCTCGATCATGATTCTGCTCTTTTTAAGAAATATTCGTATGACCATCATTGTTTTAGTCTCTATTCCATTATCTATTTTAATTACCCTCTTAATTATGGTGCCTTTGGATATTACATTGAACATCATGACGCTAGGCGGGCTAACGATTGCGATAGGACGGGTAGTGGACGATAGTATTGTTGTCATCGAGAATATCTACAGTGAGCTGGTGAAGACTCAAGAGCGCAACGAATCGGTTATTAAGCTTGCGACGTCCCAAGTATCTTCTGCGATCACCTCATCCACTTTGGCGACGGCCGGCGTCTTTGTTCCCGTAGCGTTTGTAGGCGGGATTGTAGGCGAAGTGTTCAGACCGTTTGCCATTACGATCGCGGCCGCACTGCTGTCTTCGCTGGTTGTCGCGTTGACTGTCATTCCCATGCTGGCTAAGCTGCTGGTATTGAACCATAAAAAGCTTAAACACCATGAGGAGCCGAACAACGGGAAATTTATGACAAGTTATAAAAAGGTGCTTTCCTGGTCCCTTGATAATCCTAAGAAAACGATTCTTGCATCCTTCCTTTTATTTGTCCTGACGCTAGGCGGAACGGTTCCATTTATGGGATATGAGTTTATGCCGGAAAGCAAAACCGCACGGGAAGTTCAATTTTCGATGAAAATGCCGCGCGAAACGTCCTTTGAAACCATGGATCTTAAGGCTAAAGAAGTAGAGACGATGCTTCTGTCTGTCAAAGATCCGAAGAACGAGCCTGCCTTTACCTATGTGAATACCATGGTCGGTTTTGACTACGGAGAGGAACGCATCGCTTATAAAACCTCAATTATGGCTGCGGTATCCGATGCGACCGATACCAAACAGATTATTGAAGAAATGAAAGCCAAAATCTCCGAAATGATGCCGACCGGCTCGGAGGTTACCGGCAACTTGACTTCATCAGGCGGCGCTCCAGGAGGAGGCTCGGATTTTATCTATATGCTCAAAGGCGAGGACCTTGATCAGCTGATGATCGGTGCCGGTTTGATCAGAGAGAAGATGAAGGAGTTTCCGGAGCTGACTGACGTCAAGGACAGCTTAAACGAGCAAAAGACGGAGCTGGAAATTAGAGTCGATCAAAACAAAGCGCGTTTGTACGACTTGTCTTCCGGACAAATTCTCGAAAGTATCCGAAGCTGGTTGTCTAAAGATAGTATTGGTGATCTTCGTTTCGATAACGTCATTTTTAATACGAAGATTATGCTCGATGACGATTTTAAAGACTCCGCGGATAAAATAGCCCAGCTTCAGTTGAAAACGCCGAAGGGTTCAACGGTCTATTTAAGTGAAGTGGCTCAGGTCCGTCAAATCGATTCCCCGGCTAACATTACCCGCGAAAATCAGGAACAGTATGTTAGAATCACGGCAACGATCGATAGTAAGGACAAGGGCGGAGTTAGTAACAAAGTAAGTGAGGCGCTGAAATCGGTTGAGCTTCCCGGAGGGGTCCGGACGGAGGTTCAAGGGGTTAGCGACGATATTCAAAACACGATTAGAGACATGGTTGTAGCCATGGCCGCCGCCATTGGTATCGTTTATCTGATCATGGTTATTGCCTTTGGTAATGCAAGCGCGCCGTTCGTCATTCTATTTTCCCTACCGCTCGCCGCGATCGGCGGATTCGTAGCCTTATTGGTGACGGGAGAAACGATTAATATCACGTCTTTGATCGGTTTCCTTATGCTGATCGGGGTAGTGGTAACGAATGCGATCGTATTGGTCGACCGCGTTCAGCAGAATGTAGAGGCAGGGCATTCCATCCGCGATTCTTTGATTGAAGGTGGAATAAGCCGTTTCCGCCCGATCATTATGACGGCGGGAGCTACGATTATGGCCATGCTGCCTATGGCCTTTGGAGCAGCTGAGGGAGGTCTCATATCCAAAGGGCTGTCCGTTGTCGTGATTGGGGGTCTGACAACGTCTACCATCCTTACTTTGGTGGTTGTGCCTGTCATGTATGAGCTGGTTTATGGAGCCCAGCAGCGGGTTAGCCGATGGTTCAAGCGGAAAAAGGAAAAGGCCGCCGCGGTGAAGGCGGAGCCTGTCGCACCTTAAACTAACCTGTGGTCAGTATAGATAGATAATGGAAAAGGAGAATCGGCAAAAATGAATCGGACATTGAACAACTCAGTGAAACACAGTACCAAAATTGTGGGGGCTGTCGTGATCGGCGCAGCTCTCCTAACGGGCTGTTCGTCCCAGCCATCAACGGAATCTACGGTAAGCGCGGCGGAATCTCAACCCCAATTGAAAACCGTAAGGGCACAGCCGATTGAGAAGAAAATAATCAGTGAGCCTATAGAACAGGTGGCAGATGTCATTTCTTCCATACAATTAGATATTGTCACCAAGGCGGGAGGCGATGTTCGGGAGATTTTGAAAAAACGCGGCGACATGGTGGAAAAAGGCGAGGTTATCTTCCGTCAGGATCCTACGGATGTATTGATTCAGAAGGAAAAGGCGCAAATAGCTTTGGCCTCGGCTCAAGAGCAAATAACCAAATCCCGTCAGGATCTGGCCAATTCCAAGCAGGACCTGCAAAACGGCATTACGAAGCTCGAAACGTCTATAAAAGACATGGAAAAAGATTATAACAAGATGCGCAACGATTACGATATGGGTCTTGTGACCAAGTTCCAGCTGGAACAAATGGAGTCGCAGCTTAAGAACCTGCGCTTGGATCTGGAAAGCAGTCACAGTAAGCTGAAAACACTGGAAAGCACGAATTCGTTGGCTCAGCTGGAACAAGCAGTCCAAACCTCCAGTGTATCCATTCGCGAGATCGACCGAACCCTTGAAAATATGGAAGTGAAGGCCACCGTCAGCGGTGTCTTGACAGAGCTTCCTATTGAGGTCGGCATGTATTTGAACGGCGGGTTCCGTGCGGCTCAGGTGCAGCAGCTTGACCCGATCAAGATTAAAGCGGAGCTGACAGAAGAAATGGCGAAGCTGGTCAGAGGCAAGACGGAGCTGACCTTCTATATTCCCGGCACATTAGATCATACCAAAGCTAAGGTAAGCTACTTGGCCGACGTGATGAGCTCTCAATCGAAGTCATATACGCTGGAATTGGAGGTTCCTAATGGCGACCGCAAGCTGAGACCGGGAATGAAGGCGCAAATTTTACTCACGGAGGAAAGCGACCAAATGGTGGTAACCGTACCTTCACTCAGTGTTGTGCGTGAAGGTGGAGAAACCTTTGTGTTTATTCTCAAAGGCGATCAGGTGGAGAAACGGAAGGTTACGCTTGGACGCGTGAACGAGACCTTCCAGGAAGTCCTCTCCGGCGTCAATGAAGGCGAACAACTAGTCGTTTCCGGACAAAACCAATTGAAAGACCAAGAAAAAGTGCAGCTGGCCCAATAACCGACAGTAGACCGACAGGAGGATACCCAAGTGAACCACAAGCTGAAGAAAACCGTAGCATCTGTTGTCATTACCGCCTCGATCATGAGTACAGGTTACTCCGCATTTGCAGCTGAGGCTGCAGAGCCCGCCATCAGCGCGCAGGCGGCCGTCACCTACAAATTGACCCAGGCTTTGGATGTTGAGGTCACAAGCGTATTAAATGAACCTATACTGGAAGGAACGCGTCTGGGCGTGGTTATCCGGATGAAAAACAACGGCAATACCGTAACCCGAGTTCCGGATTATGAGCTGCGCGTAAAGACGAGTGAAGGAATTCAATATACGCTTCAGCCCAGCGCCTCCAATGCCAAAGCGATTCAACCCAAAGCCAATACCGAGCTAAGCTATATGACGGTCATCGACCGTACCGATAGCGTAAGCTTAACCGAGGTCAACTGGACGGACGTCGACGTGTATGTCTATCCTAAGAAGGAGACGCTGATCTTAGCGGCACCGATTCAAGGGGAAGCGTGGAAAGGAAGCGATACGCCGATTACGGATCCGACGGCCCTCAAGAAATGGTCGGACTCCTTTGTTATCCCGTCGCTGATTTCTCCGATTCAATATACGCCGGTGGGCATTAATAAAGAGTCGACCAAGGATGGCAGCTTCTACGTCGTACAGCTTTTGGCCTACAATCCGGCGGACAAAAGAGAGATTGTTCCCAGCTTCATAGTAGATGGCAAAACGGACGGCAAGATTTACTCCGGAAACCGGGTGGAACAACGTATCGTCGCATTGGAAGCGAAAGAAAAAAAATATATCCATTATTCCATTCCTGTAGATCAGGATGCCGTACTCACCAGCTTAAACCTGCTTACGCCAGAAACGTTTGCTCAGGGAGGAACAGGCGGACAAGGGGAGAGAATTACCTATAACGTCGGACGCCTGAACATATTGCTTCCGGCACAAGGTAACATCAATAACTATGCGGCTTACACTCTAGGTGCGCCGATGAAATTTGACAGCCTGAGCACCTTGATTCACCCGAATATGGACGTATCTGTCGTTGAGTTGAACATGCATGAGAACAAAGAAGAAGGCTCCAAGAATGTTACGGCTAAATTCAAGCTAACCAACAAGAGCGATCGTCCGATTGCCGTACCGAATTTCCAATCGGAAATTATGAGTGCGGACGGATACCAATACAGCGGCAGCAAGCAGAGCATCAGCACGCCTTCGGTACTGCCGAATTCATCGATTACGGTGAGCTTCCAGTATACGGTGCCATTCTCTGAAACGGGAAAAGGACTTGCTCTCAAGGTCTTGGACGCCCAGTCCGCTGCACCGTTTAAAACAACGATTGCAGCCTATAACGTCACGCTTCAGCCGGAGAACGAGCAAAACCATTTCAGCATTTATCCGTTTGATGTAAAGGTGACGAGCTGGACGATCGGTACGCAATATAATATGGCGACGCTCACGCATTCCTACAAAGCCAAGTTTTTCTTTGATATCGAGCGTCAGCAGCAGGTCCAGGTGGATCCGAGCTTCTCTCATCTGCAATTTGAGCTTTACGATAAAGCGGACCGTTTGCTCGGCACGTCGACGGCTTCCTTTATCGGTTCGAACCGGATCGTATCCGGAGAAAATAACTTTAGCTTCAACGGAACTTCCGAGCAGTTCGGATATCCGTTATCCGTTCGTATCTACGAAGTGTTTAACACGGAAACAGGCGCGGAAGGCAAGCGTCTGGTGGGCGTATACAAGCAATAATCCTAATCCTCGCGATTCAATGAAAGGCGGCCTGCTGAAGGCCGCCTTTCATTTTTAAACTCATTTCTCTATCTCCGAAGCGACCCCAAATAACTCGAGCAGCTTGGAAAGCCATCGTTGGAACAGTTCGGACTGCAGATTCGGAGAGCTAACGTTCTGGGACTGTGTTTCCGAGCCTGCCGCAATCTTTGTTCCGGCAGCCGGTGCAGATATGCCCGCTTGGCGGTAGTCCAGCCGGTCCGTGAAAAATCCGTGTACACCCCTTTGCTTGAACTGGTCAATCTCTGCCGGATCATTCGTCGTATGTACATAGATGAAGGCTCCCGCTTGATTAAGGCTGCGTACATAGGCTTTATTCGCTCTCTCAAGCGGCATGGCTATGACCTTGACCTGATTTTTCTTTACATAATCGACAACCTGTTGTTCAGGCAGGCCGGATAAGTAGAGTGAAAAAACATATGTAGGGAAAGGATAGATTTGCTGTACCTGCATAATCATTTCCGGTGAATACAGCTCCGGAATAATCCGGTTTATGATCGAAGGATCTACGGAGTGTGTTATCTCGATGATTTGCCGGAACTGCTTCTCAATCAACCGGGGATCGGTTTCCTTCGTATCGGTAAGCAGGTAAGCGTCAGGATATTCTTTAAGCAGCAGGACCAGATCTTTATAGGTTAAAGGCTTGTATTTTACTAGTATTTTCGTATTTTGGAAGGCTTGAAGCGTCATAGGCTGATTTTTTTGTTGATTCGTCAACGGTTGCTTTAACAAGCCGGATAAATAATCGGACCAATCATGGCGGGCTACCAAGTGACCGTCCTGCGTCAGGATTAAGTCGGCCTCGAATAAACGGTGGCCTTTGTTGTAGCTGGTAATAAAAGCTTCACGTGAATTGCTGACGGCCACAGAAGATATTTCACCAAGCCCGTGGGCGATCAAACGATAATCGGTCCAAGCGGCTTGCGCGTGCATCAGGCTCCCGGGAATAAGCAGAAGGCAGATCATTACGCTCAAGCCAACGATCCAACCCCTGCATCGCTTTAAGGTAAGCATTGCTTCATCTCCCTCTATCTTTTTCTTCTTATATAAACCGGAGGGAGGGGGGTGTAACACTTTTTTATTCAAAAATGTGGAAACAGTAACTTTCCAAGAGAAATTCGCATGGGGGAAAGAACGTTAAAAAAACAAATGAGAATACGTCGTGCCTTATATCCCCAAATCCGAATCGGAAAACAGGCCAGCTAAGTAATTATGTCTTAGGTCGTACTCTGCGATACCTGTTATAAATTGGAGAAGCTTCCTTTATAAATAAGGGAGCTTTTTTTGGTTAAGCTATGAACAGAACTTTATCGTCATCTATACCAAGCGGAGTGAGAACAATGAACTGGATTTATTGGGTTAAGCTGTACGATAGTAAATTTCAGGCCGGCTGCTTGGCCAGACGGATGGAAGAAGACTGGTGGATTTACGGGTATGAATGTCCCTCAGAGGTTGAGGTTTTTCGATCTAAGAAAGGCCGATTTGGCGTAAGATACACGGTATAATTTTATGCTTGACTTCCGTGTTTTGTTTGGTGTATATTTATTTTTGTCGCTATCGTAAGTGTAAGCGAAACACTAACGCGGGGTGGAGCAGCCCGGTAGCTCGTCGGGCTCATAACCCGAAGGCCGCAGGTTCAAATCCTGCCCCCGCAACCAAAACGCACCAGGGCCCTTAGCTCAGTTGGTTAGAGCGGTCGGCTCATAACCGATTGGTCGGGGGTTCGAGTCCCTCAGGGCCCACCATATAAGATCATGCCGGAGTGGCGGAATTGGCAGACGCACAGGACTTAAAATCCTGCGGTAGGTGACTACCGTACCGGTTCGAGTCCGGTCTTCGGCAGTTCTTACGAATTTGATAAAGGGTTTTGCTTTGACATGTCAAAGCAAAACCCTTTATTCGTATTTTTCCCAATTGGAGTGTTTTTTTATCCCATTACTCCATATACTTATATAATCACATGAAAGAGGAGGGGTACCATTTTATGCCTGCGATTATTTTGGCGCCCATCAAAGTGACCGGCAACTCAGGAGAACTGGTATTTGGTGACGTACTGCAAATTACCCCTAAAAGCACTTCCAAAGCAAACGCAGGATCCGGAGGAAGCAATACCGGTGATTTTGCTACTACGTTGACGGTCGTCAGTCTCACGAATACCTTCGATCCCGATGTAGCCGATTCGAATAATGCAGCCAACAATTAGGCTACATATTCAGTCAACCATGCAGCCTTAAGCAAGGCGCATCCCTTCCGCTCCGAATGGAAGGGGGATGCGCCTGATTTGTTTGCCTTGTTACATAAACCGGACATCGATTTCCTGATAAGGATTCTCTGTGCTTTGCTTTCGTATATGGAGCTGCAAAATGCCATTTCGGTAAACCGCTTTACAGCTCGAGGGCACGACCAGACTCGCCAGCCGGATCGTCTGTGTATTGTTGTCGGGCAATCCTTCCAGGCGGATTTGGCTCACGTTTAACATCACCCTCAGCTTGCGCGCTTGTGCTTTTTCCGGGACATGAATTTTGACGATGACATTGTTGTGGGTGTCGAAGACCTCGGAATGAAAATGATGATCGAGCGAGGGGGAGTCCATGTTTGGCAGCGCTTGCTTCATAACATTCTTTACATAGTTTTCTACCCATGCCATCGGTTCATTATCTTTGCCCAGGTTCAATGGCCCTGCAAAAGGCAGCTTCCCTCCAAAAAAACGCTCAAAATTTTTCCAATTCATATCGAAGAAGTTATTATTGTTTTTATTTCCGTCCATGATTCATCCACTCCTTACTGCTTTAGTATATGAACGTGAAACGCAATGCATAACCCCGGATAAGGCGGCAAAACACATACTTTCTGTGGTTTGAACATATAATGTAGCAAATCCATAACGGGTAAGGTGTTGCTGCCATGCCGGCTATCGTGGGTGCAATCAAGATATTGACTGTAGGCACAGGCTCCGTAGTCCACATCGGCGACGCCATCCAATTGGCTCCCAAGACGATAGCCAAAACTTATGCAGGGGCGGGTTCTTTTAATACGGGGGATAGTGTAAGAACTTACAACGTAATCAGTACGACCAATACCTATGATAATGACGTGGCTGATTCCAACATTGCCTCAGCGGATAAGGCAGGTGTTATTTAATTCTATGCCGTTAACCATTCATCAGAATATTATCATCCACCAGCTCAAAATCGGCGCAGTGACGAATTCTTCCGTAGTGCAGATCGGAACAGCCGGGTCCATTCGCTCTTTAGCCAATTTGTACAATACGGGAGGCTTCACCGGACCGGCTCCTACCTTGGGGGAAACGATTGCCGTTCCGTCTGCCGTACCTTTCGTGCCGCTTCCTACACCTTCCCGCTAAACGGAGGAATATTTGATGAATTCATCCTACCCTGAATCATACTTCCATCAGCTGAACGAATATTTAAGGTGGCAGACGGAACGCATTCGTTATTTGGAGGGACGAATTGAGCTTATAACTAGGGAACTGGAATCGCTCAAAAAGCAGCGCGGCGTTACGATCGAGAGAATCGAGTATAATTTCGACCAATTAAAAGTGGAGACGCTGCAAGGCACATTAAACGTAGGTTTGTCTCCCGCCGGTCTTGGCGCCCAATCATTGGATGATGCAACGGTAGGCGGTCAAGTCATCAGAACCAATACAGCCAGATCGGAATCCTTTGCCCGTATCCAGAATCAGGTCTATGATTACTTGCAGCAATCCGGTCCGGAAGAGCTTGCCGATCTCGAAGCGACGTATGGGGTGGAGCTGGGTCCGGATTTTTCGGAATTTGTCATCGGGGATTTAAAAGGGCAGGCGGCACAAAGGGTTGAGTATTATTTGGATTCGATGATGGACCCGAAGCAGGCGGTCGTTACACAGGAGCAGGAGCAGATCATCACGGACAAAGTCATTGGAGATATCCGTTTGGCTATGGAGCAATATGTAATGAAGATGAATCAAGAAGGAGGCGGTGGAGATGATGCTCAAGGTGGTAAATAAGGAGCTGAACGTCGGAAGTGTGAAGATCACTGGTGTGGCCAGTTCGTCCGTCTTACTCATTGGCGATACGCAGGTCATCTATTTGTCCAGCGTGTTCGATACCCCGCCGGAGTCGCTGATTATCGGACCGATCGAGCCGCTGCCTTTCGAGGAATAAGCATGGCGCTTCCGGTTCGGACGTCGGTAGTCCACCAAGTCATGATTCACAATGTCGGTTACGCTTCCATCTTCAATGTCGGGGATGTAGGAGATTTCTCTCCGGTAACTCTCGCTTTAGCGGTTCAACGGGAAATTCCGGTTTATTACGGGAAGGAAGGCAACCTCCGCGCATACCCGTTATTTACCATTCCAATACCAGTCCCGAAACAAACGAGTGAAGTTTGTATGTCCACATATCAAGCTTCACCGTTTATCCAGGTTCAGCATGTGGAAGTATTGGCTGTTTCCACTTCCTCGTCAGTCCAGATCGGATCGGTTACCTCGACGCGTGCGGAGTCCCGAATCAAGCATATCCGGCAGCTGCTCAGAGGTTTGCCGCCGAAGTAAAATTAGAGACCCCTGGCCGGGGTCTCTTTGGTTAGTGACACCTTAGAATAAGTGAGGATAGTAAGCAGGGTACATCGTATGGGTTTGGTAAGGAGGGAACGCTTCCCCCACCTCCCAGGATTCAACAATACATTTAGCCGTATGGAAATCGTATCCGCATCCCATTAAATAGCTGATGGCCGCAGC
Source organism: Paenibacillus sp. F024 (assembly GCF_057814255.1). NCBI lineage: Bacteria > Bacillati > Bacillota > Bacilli > Caryophanales > Paenibacillaceae > Paenibacillus > Paenibacillus sp. F024. Next base: position 501,458 of record NZ_JBVASZ010000001.1, on the reverse strand, counting down.
CTCGTATATGGCGTGATGCACCGAAGTTTTAGGTGCCTCGTACAAGCTGTGGTTCACTGCCGGCATAACCGTTCTCAATACGTAGTCCCGATCCAATCTCAGTCACTCCTTTTCGAAATCAAAGTCAGTCTCGCTTACATCCATACTATATTCGCCTACGGGTCAAATGCCCCAAGGCTCCAGCCCAATTTTGATTTATGATATAATACAATGGAATAGAGTGGATCGAGAAAGGAGTGTACGGGCAGTGGCACGAAAAAAAATAGAGCATGTAGGTGTGATGGTGAAGGACATCGATACATCGGTACGATTTTATAAAGAGGTAGTAGGATTGGAGCTGAAAGATACGCTCGATCATTCGAACGGTGTGATCAAGCTTGCTTTCCTCGGCTTCGGACAGGCAGATGAAACGGAGCTGGAGCTGATTCAAGGCTATAACGACGGACTACCGCAAGAAGGCAAGGTCCATCACATTGCATTCACAGTGGATGATATCGAAGGGGAATGGGCTCGTATTGGCAAGATGGACGTGAAGCTCATTGATCAAGAAATTACGACGCTGCCCAACGGCTCCAGGTATTTCTTCTTCTACGGACCGGATGGAGAATGGATCGAATTTTTTCAAACCACTCGGTCGAGCTGACGCATGAAGAACGGTAATTCTGCCGGTCAAGAGAGAGTCAATTGCTTTATGTGCAAGCATTTCTATGTAACATGGGACCCGAGCTTTCCCAGGGGCTGCCGACTTTATGGATTCAAGACGAGCGACCTGCCTTCGGCATTGGTAAAGCGGTCTTCAGGAAAGCCGTGCTTGGCTTATGAGAAAAAATAATTAGTGCTGCGGGTGATTGTGGTTATGCTGTTCAGCAAGAGTCAAAAAAAACTGATATTGGAAATTTTGCTTAAAGAAAGACGCCGGATGTTTTCCAAGCACAAGGGTGAACTACTCGATCAAACGATCGCTGACCTATCGCAGATGGTACGCAATGAAAACATCAACATTACGGAACCGAAGGATATCTCCATCGATTGGAGTTCAAGGAGAGGGAAGCGGAAATAGCATGTCTTTATGAAAAAACAAGGCATCCGTTGCAGGATGCCTTATTTTGTAAACCAGCGGATCAAAGCCATACCGAGCGATAAGACGACACTAATCACAATACATGTTACAATCGGGAAATAAAATTTTACATTCTCCTTCTCCACGACAATGTCGCCGGGAAGCCGCCCGAGATTCAGAAATTTTCCGCCCACGGACCACAGAAGTCCGATGACGATCATGGCCACTCCGCCCCAGATTAAAAGCTTGGGAATCGAATCCATATCTGCCGCTCCTTAAGTTGTAATCAGCTTCAACTGCACCGCTTGTTCTTCTGTTAAGATGAATTCCTCATTAGGCAAGAAATCCTCATCCTTATCTCTGCCGAAAAGCTTGAGCAGTTCAATCCATACTCCCTTTTCCATTGCTTCGGATGCAGAAATCATAATTTTCATAGGAATCGCCTCCTATAAACGGTATAAGCTTATTTTACACTAAAAGGGATGGTGAAAAACACCTTCTTTTGCATACGGAACATTCGTTAGACTTCTGTCGTCTAATGTGTAGAAGCCGGATAGCGATTCAAGAGATGAGGTGACAAAAAAGACATATGGGTAAAGTGTTCCTGTTTTTACTGCCCTTGCTATGGTTAGGGATGTTCGATGTAAATGGGTCGTTGGCTTGCGCATGTGCAGGTGAGGATCCGCAGAGAACCCTTGCCGACTGGTTATATGTATCTACAGGTATTGTATTGTTCGCGGGGATCATTTTCTTAACTATTGTATTGACCTTGCGTATATGGAGGGCTAACAGAAAAAAAGACGGGAAGACTCCCGTCAACGAATGACATGTCGGGTTTAGGCAGTTGCTGTTTTTTGCAGTTCTTTCGGTATGGCAGCAGCTTTGCATATTCCGGCGCTATACATCGTAGAATTTATATAATGGAAGCCGGTCTTAAAAATAACTTCATTCTTCGTTGATAAGGGAGGATGCACTTTATTACAAGCAATGCAATAGTACATAATGGACCTCCTTTCGAGCCCGTGTGACAATTATAGACATATTATATGCCCAAAAATGTGTTAAAAGACACATTTTTTCTAAATAATTTCTAAAGTTTTTTTTAGAATTCGAAAATGATGAATGAAGAGGCAAGTATGGGGTAGGTGAAGCGTTCTTTTTGAATAAAATTCTTGACTTTTATTATGGAGATTGGTATTATAATTACCATAAAAGTTAATACGATCATGACTTGTTAGCTCAGCTGGGAGAGCACCATCTTGACAGGGTGGGGGTCAGTGGTTCGAGCCCACTACAGGTCATACCGAAAAGTCCTTGTGTAGCAAGGGCTTTTTTTTCTTTTTATCTGCCGTTTTGACACATGCTTTCATCGTGATTTTGATTCGTAGCATTTTGCTGAGCTCATGCGCTGCTTCCTCTAGCATATTAGGGAACGGATGCGAAGCCAGAGTGCCCGGCGCCAAAGAATGGATTGATCAAATCAAAGCCAAGTTTGCCAAATAAAAATGAAAAGAAGGACCGCTTACCTTGAACGTATAGGCTGGCGGCCCTTCTGCTATATGCTATAAGCTACACTAGGTGGCCTCCCCCGTCGATCAGAACGACAGTACCTGTCGTAAAGCCGTTTTTCGCCAAGTAGACGTAGGACTGGGCGATGTCTTCGGGCTGTGCGATACGCCCAACGGGCAATTGCCTTCCAATGGCCGAGAACATGGACTGACGCTGCTCTTCCGGCATTCCGGCGTAGATCGGGGTATCCACAATACCTGGTGAAACCACGTTTACCCTGATGGGAGCCAAGTCTACCGCAAGTCCGCGCACCAAGCCTTCGACCGCCGAGTTGATTGCTGCTAAGGTTGAGGCGCCTTGCGGAGGCCGTCTTCCGTATAACCCGGAGGTGAGCGTGATGGAGCCGCCGGGATTCAAGTAAGGGATCGCCGCTCTGGCGGTCATATATTGTCCCCAGAACTTGCTGTCGAACGCTTCTTTTGCAGCGGATACGGGCAGGTCTTTAAAAGGACCCATCGCGGCTTCTCCCGCAGTGATGGCCAGGTGGTCGAAATGCCCAACCTTGCTGAAAAATTCGGCGGTCTTCTCATCGCTGCGAAAATCGAGCTCATATGCTTCGATACCGCCCCCTAGTGCTTGTTTCGCCTCGGTAAGCTTGGCAGCCGACCGGCTGGCGATAATCACCTGAGCGGATTCGTCAAGAAATGCTTTTGCTGTGGACAAGCCAATACCGGAAGTGCCTCCGACAACGACTACACGGATTCCTTTTAATGACAACGCGATAACCCCCTTAGCCCATTTAGTTCTAGTTTAACCAAATACTAGTGTAAAATAAAGTGGGCGGGCAAAAAAGAATGAAGGCCTTGTTTGCCTAGCCAGTTCAGCAGGTTAGTAAGGATTGTGTTATAATGGATGCCGGTATGTTAAGTATGCAAGCCCTTACTATCTCAAGCCGCAGGACCTTACGAAAGTACGCATACGTTCGACTGCTCTTCCTTCGTACAGGATGTATATGACCACTTCGGAATCAAGCTTCCGAGGTCTTCAGGTTCTCAAGCGCAGATTGGACACAGCGTATCCGTCGACCAGCGGCGGGGATCTATGCGGGCAACGGACAAATCATTCATACCTACGGCGATCCGGGGGTTACGTTAACGGATTTTAATACATACTGGAAACATCGTTTTTTGTTTGCCAAGCGTGTTGCTTAACTATGTTAGCTTGATAAATGGCTGAAGGGGGACAGGATGAAAACCTGGATGGAGGTGAAGCTGGCCGATACCATCAAATCCTATTCCGAGCATCCGGATTATGATTACAAATGCAGCATAGATGTTCTGGCATGGGAATCCGTAATAGATGGGGAGGACCGCGGCGTGCATAAACACCGGGGCGGGCCGGATAAGAACGGGGAAGTGGTATCGGTCATTATCGGCCTGATCAAGAATGACCATGCGGAGATCAGGGTCCAATATGAGCAGGAGGACTATGAAGCGCACAAAACCAATTTGCTTATTCAGAGAGCGGTTAAGGAAGGCATGAGGCTGATTAAAGAAAAACTGCAGGCCTATTTTGGAGCATGAGAAAGCAACACGATGGAGGCTTCGGTCGTGGCCGCGGAAATAAATATAAAAAAATTGCATAAAGCTCGACGATTTGGACATCATACTATTAACGGTGACAAGAGAGGTGTGGTTCCGTTGGTCTATCTAACGAGCAATACCGTGGAAGTTGTTGTTGAATCAAGATAGAAGCGGAGGTGTGTGCCAAAGACACGTTGCTGTAGTACACGTACTGCAAGATGTGAATGAGGTCTGAAACCCGAGCTAATGGAAAGATTCAAGGCAAAATACCAAATGTTCACCGTTGGAAAGGACTCCGTAAGGGGTCCTTTTTCCTGTGGGATTTCTCCTTCATTTCCCTGCTTAATTCAATGAATCCCTCATGTTAAAATGGACTCAGGTGATGCATATGTTGATTCATCCTATGCTCCTTGAGTCCCATGATACCCCCTTCTCAGATTCGGCCTATATCTTTGAACCGAAGATGGATGGGCATCGGTTGCTCTTGATCAAAAGAGGAGCGGAAATAAGGCTGTTCACAAAAAACCAAAAGGAATGTACACGCCAGTATCCCGAGCTTTATGATGTTCCTGTGGATGGAGACGTTATTCTTGACGGAGAGGTCTGTTGTACCGATCCGGATACGGGAGCTTCGGATTTTGAGCTTGTCGCACAGCGGCTGCAGCTGACAAAGCGGGAGAGAATCCAATCCTTCGCCAAGCAGCGTCCGGTACATTTTGTGGTCTGGGATATTCTTCATTTCAAAGGCCGTGACTTACGAAAGCTTCCATTAATGAAGAGAAGGTCTATCCTTGAGTCGGTAATGGGGGTCAATGAGCACTTTCGACTTATACCTCAAGTCGAAGAGAAAGGCGAGGAGCTTTATCGTTTGTTGGTTGAACAATCCATGCAGGGGATGATTGCCAAGAAAAAAGACAGTCCGTACGTCGCCAGGCGTTCTCATGACTGGCTGAAGATTATGAATTATCAATACGAGGATGTGTGGATTACAGGATATCAAAAGGAGGGCCTCGGCTGGTTGGCACAGGTTGAAGCCTGTGGGCGAAAGCGTCCGGCGGGGATAATTCAATCCGGTATAGCACCTTTCCAGAAGAAGGAGTTTTATGATGTCAGTCGACAGCTGATTACAGGCGAGGACCACCAATTTGTTTATATTCATCCTGTGATCAAGGCCAAAGTGAAATTTCAGCATTGGACACGCCACGGTTTTCTCAGGAAGCCATCCTTGGTTGAAATCCAATTTTAATGTTTTTTTCATCTATTTTAAAGATTCTTTTCATGATTACCGGCCATAATGAATAACGTACCCCATCTTTTATATATATTTCTTAAATCCCCGCTGTCGCAGCCATCGACGTGGCGGGGATTTTTTTGCATTCAAGGGTTCAATCGTTTCGAATGACCAAATAGACGATCGTATGCCGCCTTAAAAAGGTTACATTTTTAACTGCAAGAACCCCAAAATTTCATACCTGCGTGTTCAGTTCGTTATTCACATGCGATCCCGTCGCCATCTTTGTCCAACCCGCCGCGGTATCCGGGGTCCCCGCGGTGAAGAGGTGCTGTTCCGGCGGCACGGACATCTGCGCATTTGGCGTAGTAGACCTCCTCATTGCGGGATGGCTGAGGTTCGGCCGGAACCTGGGCCTTGCTGTCATCATAGCCTTTATCCGTGGCATAGTCTTCGATGCTCCAGATGCCCAGCTTGGCCTCTTGGGCCTTTTTTTGGATCTCCCTGAAGCGATCCACATATTTGACATCCGGAGGGAAGACGGAGACTCTGGCTAATCCTTTTTCGAGAAGGATTTCATTGAACATTTGATCGTCCACATAGACGTAGGCCAGAATACGTCCGTACCGGTCACGTTGGGAAACATCGCGTTGGAGCTTGACCTCCTTGCCTTCCAGCGTTTTTTTGGTGAGGGCGGAGGCTTCGGGTCCGAACGGCTGTTTGGGTTTGTTCGGATGGACGGTTTCAGGTGTATCGACTAAAATCATCCGGACCGTTTCTTCTTTGCCCGCTAACTCGACCTTGATTGTATCTCCATCGACAACCGCGGTTACTTTTGCGGTGGATACCATAGGGTTCTCTACTGGTGCGGAAGGAGTAGAGGCGGCCTGCAGCTGGCCGCATCCTGAAATCATAATCGCAGCTGCTAACACCATGGCTGATATTCCGGACCACTTTTTCAAATCAAGCTCCTCCTTAAATAAAATACGAAATAAGCAAAGCCCCTGAGGTGCTTCCTCAAGGGGCCTTGCCCGTGTTTACGGTCATGTATAAATTACCACGAATAACCAAACGGGTCAATAAACGAATGAATAAATAATGATAGTCACCTATTGGTTCATTTCACAATATTCTAAGGTTATAACACAGTGAAGAGGTGAACCTGATGGCTGTTGTTAAAGCTAGGGACCAAGATATTACGCTCCTCGCAAGGCTGCTTCGCGCCGAGGCGGAAGGAGAAGGCGAGCAGGGCATGCTGCTTGTCGGTAATGTAGGGATTAATCGTATCCGTGCGAATTGCTCCGATTTTAAAGGGATTCGCACCATTCCGCAAATGATATATCAACCTCATGCGTTTGAAGCTGTAATTCACGGATATTTTTATCAAAAAGCCAGGGATCGGGAAAAACGCTTGGCCCGCAGGTCCGTTAACGGAGAAAGGCTCTGGCCGGGAAAATTCAGCTTGTGGTATTTCAGACCGCCGGGAGACTGTCCTCCGACATGGTATAATCAGCCTTTTGTCGGCCGCTACAAGAAGCATTGCTTTTATGAACCGACAGGGGGCGAATGTGAAAATATATATAATACGTATTAATGGTTTTGGAGCCGAAAGGCTCTTTTTTAATGCAAAAATCTCCAGCAAATAGCTGCTGGAGATATATTCATGGAATCGATCGGGTTATTTTTTGCGTCTTTTTGCGCTGGCAACCGCCGCTCCATAATGGGCGTAAGGTGAAAGAGCTGCAGGAGCGGCAGCAGGTCCCGCAAGAGGTCCCACATTTCTCTCGACATAAGTGTAAACATGGTTATAAACGGGGACGCAGTGATGGCGATTAATCACTTCAATGGGGTGTATCACCTGCACAAGCTGCGGATGATAAAAATCCCTAACGATTTGAGTAGGTCTTGTGACGATGGGGTCTGCAGGCGGGCAGCAGATTCCTTTATGAGTCATTGGATATCACTCCTTTCATGTTTGCCACAGTATACGTAGCTGAAGGGGATACCGCTTGTTCATTCGCCTGCTTTTCTAGTTTTTTAAAGCCGTTAGGTGTGGGTATTTATTTGCTTTCCCCAAGCTTCATTAAAGATAAGATCCTGTAGAGATCTTCTTTTCTCCCAATTGGCGGATTCTAATATAGGCATGGACGGATATTCATCCGTATATCCAATCGAAATCAATGCGATGGGATCGATATGAGGCGGAATGTCCAGGATGTCGCGGACGTCATTCTTTTTATAAAAGCTGACCCAGCCCATGGCCAAACCTTCGGCGCAAGCGGCCAGCCACATATTTTGAATGGCGCAAGCCGTTGACATGATATCGGTTTCGGGAATGGAATTGCGCCCAAGTACGTGTGAACCGCCGCGTGTGGGATCGCACGTAATGCAGATGGTCAGAGGAGCTTCCTTAATTCCTTCGATTTTGAGACTCAAAAATCGGTCTTGTCGGTTCTCTTCGTAGTGGATGGCTAATGCGCGTCTTTCTTTATCCGCAGCCCAGGCTAATTGCTCTTTCACCTCTTTGGAAGATACCAAAATAAAATTCCAGGGCTGCATAAATCCTACGGAAGGACCGTGATGCGCTGCAAGCAGCAGCTTCATGACCAATTCATCGGGTATCGGATCGGAAAGAAATGTGCGTACATCCCTTCGGGTATAAATAATTTTGTATAAAGCTTCTTTTTCGAGATTGGAAAACATCCCCACTCACCCCGTTCTGACGGATATCGTTTTTCTTTGCTGTTTTATAATATTAGCAAGGAAACGTGTCGATTGTAAATCGGCAGTTAGGACTTATTGTTTCACCGGTATGCCATGGGTTTCAGACAAGGCTTATGCTATAATGACAACAGAAGACAAGCTTTAGAAAGAGGGGTTGTCATGAGAGATTTTCCCGGAATGATGCGGATGCGGTTCGAGGATACGCAAGGGCAGGGAGAGGGCGTTGGAGCTCTGGATTGGGGCGAGCAGGAGTGGGGAACCCATCGGTTTCATGTGCGGAGCTTGATCCGGGAGTCCGTTCAACTGCTTGCTAAGCCTGAGAAGGTCGCGGTGCTTGGAGCAGGCAATCACGGCGATGTGGATCTGCCGGGCTTGGCTAGTTATTTCCAACAGGTGACCGTGCTTGATACGGAAGACAACATGCTGGAAGAATGGCTGCAAGAAACGGGGGGGCTTGCGTTAAGCCGGCTAAAATCGCTCACCAGGGTCGATTATACGTGCTTGGATCACATCTCGTTTTACGAAAAGTTTGAGGAGCTGCTCATAAACGGGGCTTCCGGTTCGGAGATTGCGGGGTACCTTCGGGATTGTGCATTCGAGGTGCGGCGTTACGAAGTATTGCCTCATTTAAATAAAACCTTCTCGCTTGTCGTTTCCTCGGGCGTCCATACCCAGTTGTTTTACATTGATGCGCTGACGCAGCTATACAGTCATATGCAGCGGTATGGCGAGCAGGACATCCGTCAGATGGCCGAGGCGCTCGGTTACTTGCGCAACAGCTTGATGACCGACTATAACGGGCTGCTTCTATCGCTGGTGAAACCGGATGGAAGAGTAGCGGCGTGGACGGATATGATTTTGCTGGATGAGGACAAGACGTGGATTGTCGAGGAATTAAGCCAGCCTCGGGGAGATCGGGAGCGGGTAAGCTTTCTGTTCGAAGCGTTTGGCAAATACGGGATGGAATCAGCGGTTATCGGATTGAAGGACCTTCATGATCGGCTCCGGCCTGAACAGCTTCTGTTTCGAAGCTGGGTATGGCATACGGAAACAGGCAAGGTGTACCTTGTTGCCGGATTGTCAGGCCGTCCCCGTTCATAAGAGCTTGCATTCAAGCAGATCTTCTTCTGTACAAAAGCTGCATCCGACTAGGATTGGGTTTTTCCGAAGCTTTACGGACATTTGGTTCAATACGCCGGTCAGGGAGGCGGTATCCGACTCATTCAATGAAAATTGAACGCTGTATTCATATTGGTTTTCATTTGAAGCCATGGAACGAACAATGATGCCGATCGGTTTGAATTCTCTGCCCATGGCGGTAAATTTCAGCTCAATGAGAAGGCTGTCGTCTTCCGGCAGCGGAGCTGAGGTATAGAAACGGGCTCCGCCGGCGCTCAGGTCAAGCAGCGCGGCTTTGATCATTCTGGATTCGGGCAGGATTTCATTGTAATCGATCATTTTCAATTCGGCACACAACGGATGCTGGAACGTTAAGCGAAAAAAGTTTCGTTTGTTATCGCTACGCATATCGCGACAGTCCTTTACAAAGTGTATACATACCTTAATTATCTTTTACTATACCGTAAGGGGTTTGTTCGTAGCAAGCGGCATCGGCAACAAAATAACCGCTCCTCAATAGAGCGGCAGTTCAATGCTGTTCTTTTCTTTTGTATTATGCAAAAACGCGCTGTTGCCTATAATTTCTATTCGATCAATATCGTTCAACGAGGGTGTGCCGGTCAAAGAAGAGTGGGTTGTCTTGCGCTCTAATACGTTGAGTAGTTGAGGAATCGCCTTTTGATCGCTTGAAATGAAGCTTACCGGTATCTTACGATTATGAAAATGTAATTCCGTTGTCATTTGTTATAATTCCTCCCTTTCTTCAAATGGTATATTTTTATTATACAGGATTCATACCAAAAATCGATGAGGAATTTGTAACAAATGCTGACATCGCATATGGTTATTTTGACATGAATGTTTCGCCATATAGGCGAATTCCGTCGTTTTATGTGAATGTTTTGTAAAGAAAACGCAGATTGCCATGATCAAGTGAACGATATGGAGTTTAAATATGCATATTAAGGGAGTCCGTACACTATGAAAAAGCTGTATAGTCAAATGACGCCGGAAGAGCTTCAAGCGGAAATGAGGCTGCTTCAAGAAGAGATGCAGCGGGCAGAGTTTCCGAGTCAGCGCTCAGTAGTTGAGCGCAAGTATTTTGCGGCAAAGGCATATACGCTTAAACCGACCGATTTCCCCCCTGGCTTATATAAAGTGGAAGGGGTACAGTTGCCGTTTGAGGTTCATTATATCAATGGGATTATGGCTTGGGGAAAATTGGGGCAAGAACCCGATGCCAGCTTTCCGATCTCTATGCTGACCCGTCTTTCCTAACCATGCCGTTCACCGGAGATAGTTAAGAAAAATTCACGGTCACGAGGTATAGAAACCACCAAACCTCTAGATGCTAAGCTTGAGGTGATGGCTATGAACCGGGCGTTATGGACGTCCATTGCAGCTATAGGTACGGCTCAGGCGCTGAAAATACCGGGAAAAATCCGGGAGAAGGGGCATTGGACATGGGCAGACCTTTTCCGCACAGGAGGTATGCCAAGCTCTCACTCCGCCGGAGCCGCTGCATTAGCTGCTTACATCGGTTTGAAAAAGGGCGGGTCCTCCATTTCGTTCGCACTGGCGTCGCTGTTTAGTCTGATTGTGATGTATGATGCGATGGGTATACGTCGTCAAGCAGGACTTATTGCCATGGTAGTGAATCGTTTGGAGGAAACCGTAGTCAAGCTGACGGAGCAGCATTCTTTTTATGCATTATACCAGCAGCGGGAAGAAGACCTTGAGGAACGGCTGGGACATCTTCCCGAGGAAGTGCTGGGCGGAGCGGTCCTTGGTATCCTGGTGGGTTGGCTAAGTTATGCCACGGAGCGTGAAGGGACAGGGCTGATGGAGAAGGCAGGGCTTCATCTCATACGTAAATCCTTGTCCGGTGTGATTTGATCTTTCTTTCAGCAGCTTCCGCCGCAGTAACCGTCGGCAGTGTAAGGGTGAATTTGGTGCCCAAATTCGGTACGCTTTCCACCTCGATCGTCCCTTCATGGTCTTGTACGATCTTGTGGCAGATCGATAGCCCAAGTCCGGTTCCGGATTCCTTGGTCGTGTAAAACGGGATGAAAATTTGATCGAGCTCCGATTCCGGAATGCCTTTACCAGTATCGGCAACTTCAATAACGGCATGATTGTTCTGCTGCAAATAAAGGTGAATATATACTATTCCTTGATCAGGCATAGCCTCTAGAGCGTTTTTAACCAAGTTAAGCAGCAGCTGCAGCATCTTGTCTTGATCCATAAACATACTTACTCCATAGCCCTCATCCTTAAAATGGATTTGATGGCCTAGTCGTGTAACCTCCGAATCAAGCAATGAAATAACACGGTTTATGCAGGCTTCAATCGTTTGAATTTTAAACTGGGTGACATGCGGCTTCGAAAATTGCAAAAATTCGGCGGTCAGCATGCTCATCCGGTTAATTTCGTCCATAATCAGATCATACCAAGGCTCGATATTATAGTTCCCCGCTCTGGACAGCTGCAAAAATCCCTTGACTGTCGTCAACGGATTTCGAATTTCGTGCGCCATGCCGGAAGCCAGCTCGCCAACGACGCGAAGCTTTTCGGATCGAAGCATATGCTCCTCACGCTTCAGCCAACTTTCCCGCTTCATCATATACAAGTTATGTTCCGCTACGAGAATCAGATCGTCCTTGTTCCGACCATCCTCAGGATAGCATGCTATACCGAAGTTGATTTCGATGCCGGTCAGCTTGGGAAATTCGAATGCGAGCAGCTGTGTCGTCGTGTTTATTGTTTTCTTCGGGTCGTTCGCCTCAACTACTATGGCAAACTCATCGCCACCGTAACGGGCAATCAGGGAAGCGTCGGGAAACATGATACGAAGCAGCTCTGCGGCTTGCTTTAAAATTTGGTTGACACCCTGAAAACCGTTTGTTGTATTCAGCGACTTTAAATTTTTGCAATCAATCAATACAAGAATGCTGCTTTCTTTTTGTTCTACGAAGATCCCCATCTGCCGGTGGAACTCCTGAAAGTTGTATAGACCTGTAAGTGAATCATGGGTGCTCAGGTGTTTTTTTTCGTTTGTCAGCAATTGCTTTTGCTGCTCGCTAGCGTACATATATTTTCGGAACAGATAAGCGATAAGCAAACAGCTTCCCATTGTGAAAGCAAGATCAACTACTAAATATAAGGTTATGGTGTTGTAAGTCATTACAGCAAAAGAAAAGGCCAGCATCATTGCTAAATTATAGGTTAATGCCGATATAAAAGAAGGTACCTTATAAAAGATGATGCCCATGTGCAGCAAATATAGGGGCAGGATCCAATGGGTGGCGCTGACGACATGAAGCGCAATCAAAAGTGCCAGTTGAACGGCATGAGGAATGAGAATGATTTTGCGGGCTGTATGGGATAACATATAGGCCAATGTTATGCAGATCAGCAATAGAGGGCTTTCGGTTTGCTGGAAATATAGGGAGGAAGCACAGATAAAACCAGCATAGATGAGGAAGATTAGGCTACCGTTCATAATGAAACTCCAACTCCCGACGAAATCGAATGATAATATATGGATTCTGTATCTGTAAAGTAATTCCTGCTGGTTTGCCATCTTTTTTTAGGTGCCGGCTGTTTATTGCATCTTTCGTTATCGTTTGTATTTTCTGCGTATGGCCATAAGTATGATCTAAGCCGGACGGATGACCGTACCGGCTTAGATTACAGGTTACATCAAAACCCGGGAAGATTATCGAGATTATTGGTCGGGTCGCCGTCCGCATTGGAACGCAAATGCTCATCCCCGCCCCGGCCGCGAAACACATTGACATTCTCCAGCTGGCCGTCTTTGGCAAGCTGTTGAGCCTCCAAGTAATCCACGACTTCGCCGGATGACAGCTTTAAATCCACGATATCTCCGTCGCCGTTCTTGCGCACGGCAACGACATGCCGTTTAGGATGATCCATCGTTGATCGCCTCCTTATTCGTAGCATGCTCAGAATGGAGGCGAATGATGCCTGCCCTCACCCGAGGACCTCAGCAATGCGGCTGTAGGCCCAATCCAGCTCGGATTTGGCGATGGTCAGCGGGGGGGCCAAACGAATAACGTTGTCGTGGGTCTCCTTGCACAATACCCCCTTGCTTTGAAGCTTCTCGCAATGGGCTCTGGCCGGTTCGGCCAGCTCCACGCCGATGAACAGTCCGCGCCCGCGAATGTCGCGGATCAGCGGATGGGCAAGCTTGCGAAGAAGGCCGATAAAATACTCTCCGAGCTCCAAAGAGCGTTCGGCCAGCTTCTCATCCTGCACGACCTGCAGGGCGGCTGACGCCACAGCACAGGCGAGCGGATTGCCTCCGAAGGTCGAACCGTGGGAACCTGGCTCGAACACCTCCAGCACCTCGCGGTCCGCCGCCACGGCGGAGATGGGAAGGACGCCTCCTCCCAGTGCCTTGCCGAGGATATAGACATCGGGCTCCACGGCCTCCGCATCGCAGGCGAAGCGGAAGCCTGTTCTTCCGAAGCCCGTCTGAATTTCGTCAGCGAGCAGCAGCACTTGCTGCCGCTTACAAATGGCTGCAGCCTGCCTCAAGTAACCTGCCGGAGGGAGCACGATCCCTGCCTCTCCCTGAATCGGCTCTACAAGGAAGGCGGCCGTTTTCGGGGAGATGGCGCGTTCCAAGGCCTCCGCATCCCCGTAAGGTATCACGGTAAATCCGGGGGTGAAGGGCCCGAAGCCGCGTTTGTACTCCGCGTTCGAGGAGCAGGAGGTCACGGTTATCGTTCGGCCATGGAAATTTCCTTCGCAGACGATGATTTCCGCCAGATTTTCGCTGATGTTTTTATGCGTGTAAGCCCAGCGGCGGGCCGCTTTGATCGCCGTTTCCACGGCTTCGGCACCGGTATTCATCGGCAGGATCACCGGTTTGCCGGTATATTCCGACAACCGTTCATAGAACTCGCCCAGCCGGTCATTGTGAAACGCACGCGAGGTTAAGGTAACGGAGTCCGCTTGATCCTTCAGAGCACGAATGATCCGGGGATGGCGGTGCCCCTGATTGAGCGCCGAGTAGGCACTGAGCATATCAAGATATCTCCGTCCCTCCGGGTCATAAACCCACACCCCCTCCGCTTTGGATATCACTACGGGAAGCGGCTGGTAATTCCGCGCCCCATACCGGTTCGTGCGTTGAATGATATCTTCCGATGTCGGTTTCATGGTGCCGCCTCCTATAAAATACGCTGCCCCAGCAGAGAGAGAATCAGCTCCGCCGCCAGCCTTGCCGTTTGGTTATCGCGTTCCATTGCCGGATTGACCTCTACCATCTCCGCCGAGACTACAACACCGGCTTCATACAGCAGCTCCAGCGCCAAATGCGCTTCGCGATAGCTAAAGCCGCCTTTAACCGGCGTTCCTGTGCCTGGCGCCTCCAACGGATCGAGGCTGTCGATGTCAAAGCTGACATGCAGGCCGTCTGTACCCGTGCTTGCTATACGTATCGCTTCTTCCATCACCTTTGCGATTCCCATGCGGTCGACATCATGCATGGTAAAGCAAGTTATGCCTTCAGTGCGGATAAGCTCTTTTTCTCCCGGGTCAAGCTGTCTGGCACCGACAATGACCGTATGCTGCGGCAATATTTTCGGGAGAAAACCGCCGAGCCGCGTCAGCCGTTCATGTCCTTTGCCAAGCGACACCGCAAGGGACATGCCGTGAATGTTGCCGGAGGGACTGGTGTCCGGCGTATTCAAATCCGAATGGGCGTCAAACCAGATCACGCCGACGCTCCCATAATGCTGCGCGAGTCCGGCCAGCGTGCCGATGGCGATGCTGTGGTCTCCGCCGAGCACAAGCGGGAAGCATCCGCGATCCAGTACGGCCTTCATTTGTAAAGCGAGAGCCTGATTCACCTCCACAACTTCATCCAGGTGTCTGATCGCCGCATGAGGCGTGAAGACGCTGCTGTCCGGCTTGGCGGCTGATGGGGCAGAGACCGGATCTACAAGCTCGAAGGTGCGGCCCAGCTGCCGCAGCTTCCTCTCCAGGCCGGCCTGAAGGATGGCAGCCGGCCCTTTCCTTACGCCTTTGCGCCCGGCACCCAAATCGAACGGCACCTGCAGGATAGATATAACCGGTTTGCTTGTCATCGTCCTATTCCTCCTCTGCCTTCTGATGCGGTGCCGGCGGGCGGTCCCGCCAATTTTTCAGCACAAACCACAGATTGGCCGGACGTTCGGCCAGGCGCCGGACGAAATACGGATACCACATCCGTCCATAAGGTACGTAGCAGCGCACCTTGTAGCCCTCCCGGGCAAGTCGCTCCTGCAGCGGCATTCGCACTCCGTACAGCATTTGAAATTCATAGCGGCTTTTCGGAATGGCATTTCTCTTCGCGTATGCTTTTGTCCAGGCGATGATTTGTTCATCGTGGGTCGCTACAGCGGTGTAGACGCCGGCATCCAGACGAACCTGAATCAACTGCTTCATGTTGGCGTTCACATCGCTCACGCTCCGGTAAGCGAGATGGCCCGGCTCGCGATAGGCGCCTTTGACCAGCCGCAGGTTCACCTTCGCTTTTGTCAGCTGCCGAACGTCGTCCCTACTCCGGTATAAGTAGGCTTGTATGACGGTGCCGACGCAGGTTAAGCCCTCGGCATGAAGTCGGTGCACCATGGCAAGGGTATCATCGGTATACGGCGAATTTTCCATATCGATCCGGACGAAGCTTGCGAGCTGTTGAGCCTTCTCGACGATGTCCCGGATATGGATGTAGCTTGCCGCCGGATCCAAAGCCAAGCCCATCTGGGTCGGCTTCAAGGAGACGTTAGAATCCAATGCCTCGCGGTGAATCCTTTCAAGCAGCGTAATATATTCCCTCTTAAACCGGTCTGCTTCGGTTAAATCGCGAATCCCCTCGCCAAGCACGTCCAGGGTGGCGGCGATTCCCATGTCATTCAAACGATGAATTTGCAGCAGCGCTTCATCAGCGGTTTCTCCCGCGACGAACCGGCCTGCCCCGAGCTTCATTCCGTACCGTTGAGCCATCTTCTCGACGGCTTGGTTTCCGGCGAGTGTAAGCAGAGCGGAACGGAAAAGTTTGGTACCGATATCCAAACGCGAACACCCTCTTTCCGATTTGCTTCTTGTGCGCGGCGCGGCGGCATACATATGTAGCAGAGGTACGGCAGCGTTGTGCTTTGGGAGTGTCAAGCCGGCGACGCTGGTTGTCGTGCTAATCCATTTTATTCTGCAAGCCCCCGAAATGAGACTTGAAATGAAGATAGAGATTTTTCATAGCATGGTAATATGCATAGGAGGGATGAGGATGGTTGAGCCTTTTCGTAACGAGCCATTCACGGATTTTACTTTGACGGGGAACAGGGCTGCGTACGCAGCTGCGTTGGAGAGAGTCGAATCGCAGCTTGGACATGAATACGGGCTGCTGATCGGCGGTCAGAGGCTGCTCACGGACCGTAAGGCAGTATCCGTCAGTCCTGCCGATCCGACGCGGGTGATCGGAACCGTATGCCAAGCGGACCGGGCGCTGGCGGATCAGGCGATCCGCAGCGCGGCGCATGCGTTTGCCTCATGGAAAGCGGTGCCTCCAGCGGCACGGGCACGCTATTTATACAAGACCGCGGCACTGCTGCGCCGCCGCAAAGCGGAGTTCTCCGCCTGGATGGTGCTGGAAGCGGGGAAGAGCTGGGGGGAGGCGGATGCGGATACCGCAGAGGCGATTGATTTTCTCGAGTTTTACGGCCGGGAAACGGAGCGTTTTGGTGAACGTCAGCCGCTTACGAGCATTCCGGGCGAGGACAACGAGCTTACCTATATTCCTCTTGGTGTCGGTGTCGTCATTCCTCCATGGAATTTTCCGCTAGCCATCATGGCGGGCATGACGTCGGCGGCCGTGGCGGCGGGCAACACGGTAGTGCTCAAGCCGGCCAGCGCCACTCCGGTTGTGGCCGCCAAGTTTGTAGAGCTGCTTCAAACGGCCGGCCTGCCGGATGGTGTGGTCAACTATCTGCCGGGTTCCGGCCAGGAGGTGGGAGATTACCTGGTGGAGCATCCGCTGACCCGCTTTATCAGCTTCACGGGATCCCGTGAGGTCGGGCTGCGGATCAATGAGCTGGCTGCCAGGACCGCACCGGGTCAACGTTGGATCAAGCGGGTCATCGCCGAAATGGGCGGCAAGGACGCGATCATTGTCGACAGCGACAGCGATCTGGAGCTGGCTGCGGAGGCCATTACCGCATCGGCCTTCGGGTTTGCCGGACAAAAGTGCTCTGCCTGCTCCCGTGCCATCGTGCATGAGAGTGTGTATGATGAGGTGCTTCGCAGGGTGGTGGATCGCGCAAGCCGTCTGCGCGTAGGCGATCCCTCCGATCCTGAGGTCGATGTGGGCCCGGTCATCGATGCCAAGGCTCACCTCAAAATTCTCGAATATCTGGAGATCGGTAGCACGGAAGGCCGGGTAGTGTGCGGGGGCGGAGCGGGCAACGCCAAGGGGTATTATATCGAGCCGACCGTAATTGCCGATGTGGATTCCAGAGCGCGGATCGCGCAGGAGGAAATTTTCGGGCCGGTGGTTGCATTCATCAAAGCGGCTTCGTTCGACCAAGCGCTTGAGCTGGCCAATGATACGGAGTATGGGTTGACCGGGGCGGTCATTACGAGGAATAGGGCACACCTGGAGCGGGCCCGTACCGAGTTTCATGTCGGCAATCTGTATTTCAACCGCAAATGTACGGGAGCGCTGGTGGGAGTCCATCCATTTGGAGGCTTCAACATGTCGGGAACGGACTCGAAAGCGGGCGGACGAGATTACCTGCTTCAGTTTACCCAAGCCAAGGTTGTCTCCGAAAGGTTTTGACAGGATCACATTTATAACCAAAACCTGACCCTTGCAGGTCAGGTTTTGAAATATATTCCGTACGTAAGATGTGGCCGGAAGTGCGGAGCGATTAGGCTTACGACGGCAAGGAATACGTTTTGAATTGTTCCATGAAGGTCATGCGTCCCGTTTTGCCGATAAATTCAGACATGTTGTCACCGTAGTGCATAAGCAGAATCTTTTCCTGCACTTTCTCGGGCAAGGTCAGCAGCTCGTCAAGACAAGCGTGCACGGCTCCGGGACAGAACAATTGGCAGTCATGCAGAAAGACTTCACAGCCTTGCTCATGCAGCTTAAGCAGAAGCGGCGCGCTAAACTTCATGTCTGCGCTGTAAAATACCTTGCCGTTGAGCAGCAGCGAGTAGCTCGCCTTACCGGGAATATGATCGGTCGGAAGAAGCTCTACGGTCAATCCCGGATGGAGGGAAGCCGGCGTTCGTTCCGCCAAAGGAAGCACGTTGAAATAATCGTTCAGACCGGTCAGGCCTTCCGCCTTATTCTCAAGCCCTCCCCGAAGCGTATGTTCCCACAGGACGGTTTCCAACGAAGCCGGAACCAGCAGTTTGATTTTGCGTTTGAACACATACATATATTGAAAAGCAAGTTCTTCAAGCCCGCCTACATGATCCGCATGGACATGAGAGATGAGCACCGCATCGATCCGATCGAGCGGGATTCCGAGTTCGTATAACGCTCTTGGAGCGGTAATTCCGCAGTCTACTAATAATGTGAAGCCTTCCGTATAGATCAATGCATTGTTGTTGTAAAAGGTTTTGGCAAATGCGCTTCCCGTACCGATCATTTGAATTTGCAGGCTCACTCGCGACCCTCCACTCGCCATTGGCTTACAAGCCGAATCTTTATTTAATCTACCATGGTTCTCATGAAACATTCAAGCTCGGGTTGTCAGATTTTGGCCTTCATGCAGAGGGATAAAACGGTTGAAAAACGAACATGTGTTCTGTATAATGAGGGGAAAACTAAAGGTTTCGGGTGGTTAAACATGCGGAATAGTACGGTAGAACCTTGGGTTCATCAATATATAGTGACTTTGCATCTGCTTAAAGCGCTGGAATTGGACCGCAGACATGCCGAAGCGATGAAGCTGTCGCGGATTTGGAATGATTTGTTCGAACGGCTATCGATACGGGTGGAGAGGGAACATGTCGGTATAAAGCAGCGGCTGCGCAAGAGCGGCTGCCGCATCGTGTTGGAAGAAATCACTCCGGAACGGAATTATCACGTCATGTATGTGTTTCAGGGCTATGAATTTCATTGTTCCATCATGCCGTTCGTGCTCAGGGGCAAGTGCGAGGAGAAACTAAAGGAGATGCTCGGGGCAACGGAGTAAGCCTTGCACAATAGAGAGAAGACCGGAGAATTTCCCGGGCAAGCGCAGGAAACGCCACGGTTCGGCAAAAAGACAAATGATCATTCGACGGTGGCGTCCGCCTAATTATTGGCATATTTTGTATGAATGATAAGTGAAATCCCTTATGAATAACTAGATATAGGTGAATTCCAAAAAAAAATGTGCTTTTCTCACAAAACACCGCAACTCTTGCGAGCCATCGGAGTATAAGATAACAAACCAAGAACACGATGGAGGTTGCTTGAAATGAGGGTGCCGCGATTACTGACGCTGATGCTGTCGCTTTCCCTGTTCGGGACGACGGGGGTCTACGCCAGTTCCATGTGGGGCGAATTTGAAGGCTATGTCAAAACAAAAGTGCTGATTAACAATGCGGAAAGGCCGTTCAATGACGGTGAAACGCCCGCTTTTATTATTAAAGGTAGCACCGTGCTTCCCGTTCGAGCCCTTTCCGAATCTCTGCAAGCTCTGGTGAAATGGGACGATGCCTCGAAGACAGTATCCATCTACAAACCGAACGTACATATGTTTGTAGCGAAGAAAGTGAATGACGATTATTCCATCAGTCAGCCGTTTGGCGGAGTCAAAAAGGGCGACCGGTTGGATTTTGCGGTATTTGCCCAAGTGGACAGCCTGACCATACCGATCCACTCCTTTAAGATTTCCATCCTATCGCCTAGCGGTGAGGAAGTGGCGGCTCATGAGAAGGTCGTCGGCGGTCAAAGGGAAAGCTTCTGGTATCCGTGGCCGTTTAACGTTTCGTTTGACGAATCCGGCAAATATGTAGTGAAGTTCTCCATTAAAGACAGCGAAACGGGCAATTATACCGTTGTCTCGGAGAAATTGATCGTCTCTGGAGATTGATATCGGATAAGGATAGCGTTTATCGCTGTCCTTTTTCTGTATGTTAAGGAGAACTTTCGTAATATGCGGCCGTTGGAGAGCATAGGCCTGCGCGAAACGCCCGGCTGCTCAAGGTCAGAGAGACCTTGACAGCGGTTTTCCGTTCATTGACTTGGGCTCCATAAGCGTGTTACGATACGGGGGGACCATTACTTATACGACGAAACGAGGTTTTTTCCATGAGCGAACACATTCATGACGCTTCCTGCGACCATGATCATGAAGATGATATTTTTATAGTAACCGATCAAGACGGCGTTGAGCATGAGATGGTTATGGTGTACACCTTTGAAGCAAGTGATCAGGCCTATGCCGTGCTTCTCGACCGGAATGACGTAGAGGCCGACGGCGTGATTTTCCGTATTGAAGAAGAGGACGGAGAAGCCTTCCTGGCCAGTATCGAAGATGAGGAAGAGTGGGATCGCGTTGTACAGATATACAACGAGATTATCGAAGAACAGCAAGGTCAGCAGCCATAACCTCCCAAACGAAGAACCCTTCTTGTACTCAAGAAGGGTTCTTCGTTTGAACACGGATATGTAAGTAAGAGGACGAATCTTGTGTTGCCTTTTGTTAGCTGCAGCATCGAAATGAGCGGCTCCTATCGGCGGGAGCAGTGAAGACCTATTTTCGCGGATTGAAGTACATGATACGCCCGTTAAATAAATGGAGTTCGGCTTTCCACAGCTTCGCTAAATATTTGCAAAACTCATTGCCCTTTGCTTTATCTCCATGTGTACTATCATCCGGCAGGACGACCTGTACGTAATGGCGCTCTGTATCGGCCTGCGTTTGGGATCCGACACCCATGACAATATATTTGTAGAGCGGTTTTTTTCCCTTTAAATAAAACCATTGGCCCTCTGCTTCGGGCTTGGTTTCCAGCGTGTATGGAAACCCGGCATCATCGTATTCCCATTCGAGCTGACGGCCTGTGAGTGTCAGCTGGTCCCGGTAATGCACAAGCTGATTCTTCAGTTCATCCAGCGTTAACGAGGAAACGGCGGACCCTTCGACGAACTTAATATAAGCGCTTTGCGCCATGATGAATGCACCTGCCTATATAATGGACTGGAAAGGTTTTCTTGTGTCAAGCAACATGACCATCATAGCATTAAGAAAAACCAAATACAATACTTGCTTAAGGCTTTTGCGGACAGCTGAGCGGACAGGCAGAAAAGAGGTTAACGATGAACCAAAGCCAATTCTTCAGCAATGTTTTGCTGGTTACGGATATGGACGGAACATTGCTCAACAGCGTAAAGGACATTAGCCCGGACAATCTTGCCGCTATAAAACGGTTTACGGAGCATGGCGGACGGTTTACTCTGGCTACGGGGCGTATAGCGTCTTCCGTCAGGCGGTATGCGAATCGGCTGCCGGTAAACGCGCCGGTGATTTTAAGCAACGGAGCTGTCATTTATAATTACGATCGTGAAGAAACGCTATGGGTAAAAACGCTGCCTGCTTCCTGCAGGAGTGTGCTGGAGCGGGTCATGGAACGGTTTCCGGAGCTGGGTGTTGAGCTATACGTCAAGGATGGGAATGAGCCTTATACTCTGCGGGACAACGAAACCACGGAGCGGCACCGGCGGATTGAGGGCTTTGCCCTTCAGACGCTTCAGGTAACCGATGAGCTGGCTGAGCCTTGGGTCAAAATATTATTTGCCTGGGAACCGGCCCGGCTGGATGAAGTTGCCGCGGCCGTGTTCGAGCTAACGGGGAATGCGGAGATCGTCTGGGTACGCTCGGACGATAAGTATTTGGAGATGCTGCCGCAAGGGGCGACCAAGGGCCATGCGCTGGAGCAGCTCTGCATGCATGTTGGTATTCCGATCGAGCGCTGTATCGCTATGGGGGATCATTTGAACGATCTGGAGATGATCCGTCGGGCCGGTATAGGTATCGCCGTTGCCAACGCCCATCCGGAGCTGCTGCAGGCTGCCGTGCGTTCCTGCAAGCATCATAACGAGCATGCGGTCGCCGATGTCATTGCCTGGCTGGAGGAGCAAATTAAACAAGGAAGCTTGTAAATACAGCAAGGCCAGCCCGATCGGGCTGGCCTTGCTGTATATCACGCGGTTAAAAAATCGCCGGCGTTTCTACAATGACTTTGACTTTTTCAATGCTGCGGTCTTCGGGTCCCTTTACAGGCAGGCCTACTTCAATATGCTCCGTAATGTAGTCGATCAGATCTTGGGAGATGACTTCACCCGGCAGCAGAATCGGAATGCCCGGCGGATACACGTAAATGAATTCCGCGATAATGCGATCGGCCGATTCCTTGAACGGAATAATTTCGGTATCCCCGTAGAAGGCGTCGCGCGGAGACAAGGTAAGCTGCGGAATTTTCGGTATTTTGATCACCAGCTCATTCGCTTGGCGGATCGAGTAGTTTTCCTGGGAGAGTCTGCGCAGCGCGGTGAGAAGAATGTCGATGTTCTCACGCGTATCTCCAGGCGTAACCAGGCACAAAATGTTATACATATCGCTAAGCTCGACTTCGATATTGTACTGCTCCCGCAGCCAATTTTCCGCATCGTACCCGGTAATGCCCAGATGACGCACGTGGATGCTGACCTTTGTCGGATCGTAATCGTAGGTTGCTTCCTTGCCTAATATTTCTTCTCCAAAGCAATAAAGCCCCGGAATACGATTGATTTCCTCTCTTGCGTAGGAAGCCAGCTCAAGCGCGCGGTCGGCAAGCTCCTTGCCGTTCAGAGCCAGATAGCGTCTTGCGCAGTCGAGAGAGCCCAGCAAAATGTACGAGGTGGAGGTCGTCGTGAGCATACTGATAATCGTCTTGGCGCGCATGACGTTGACACGGCCCTCGCGGATGTTAAGCACGGAGCTTTGCGTCATCGAGCCGCCGAGCTTGTGAACGCTCGTGGCCGCCATATCCGCGCCTGCCTGCATGGCCGACATCGGCAGCTTGTCGTTGAAATGGATCAGCACGCCATGTGCTTCATCCACCAGCACCGGAATATTATAGCTGTGAACGATGTCCACGATTTCCTTCAGATTGGCGCAGACGCCGTAATAGGTCGGATTGATGATCAGCACGGCCTTGGCATCCGGATGAATTTCGAGCGCACGGCGTACCGACTTGGTCGTTACGCCGTGGTCGATACCCAGGGATTCGTCCCGTACCGGTTTAAGGAAGACAGGCTTGGCCCCGGCGAAAATAATAGCTGCCAAAATCGATTTGTGCACATTGCGCGGGACGATGATTTTGTCACCCTCCGAGCAAACGGTTAAGATCATGGTCATGATCGCACCGCTTGTCCCCTGTACGGAAAAGAAGGTATGATCGGCACCAAAAGCTTCAGCAGCGAGCTTCTGCGACTCTTCAATGACACCGGTGGGCTGATGCAGATCGTCGAGTGGAGCTATATTAATCAGGTCGATGGACAGCGCGTTATCACCGATAAACTCTCGGAATTCCGGGTCCATCCCGACCCCTTTCTTATGTCCTGGAATGTGAAACTGCACCGGATTACGTCCGGCATGCTCCTTCAGTGCGGTAAACAAGGGAGTTTTCGTTTGATCCACGGCTCATCCCTTCCCTTCTTGATCGATTTATCATAATAAAGCCAAAATAAGCAAACAAAATGAGTATAGCAAAATGCGACAAGGATGCAAGCGGTTTTTGCAAGTAAATCAAAATTTATCTCGACAAATTGCGTCACATCCTTGATAGTTTGATAATTTTGCAAGTAAATTAATCGGGGGTTTGTCTATTTTGTTAATCTTGTACGGGTTCGTTTCCATCGGCAAAAAAGATGTGGTACGATAAAGAAAAGAAAATTAACGCAATCGGGAGGAACCCATTACCACATGAATAAACAGCTGGCCATCATCATGGTGCTGCTGATGACGATTTTTATCGGCTTCGGCATCATCATCCCGGTACTTCCCGACGCGGTGACAGGATCGGGAGCGGAAAATTTTCATTTGGGTATGCTGCTCTCGGTTTACTCACTGGCGTCTTTCCTGATGTCTCCGGTGTGGGGAGGGCTGTCCGATCGGATCGGGCGGCGTCCGCTCATTATCATCGGCGCACTCGGATTCAGCATCAGCTTCCTTCTTTTTGGTCTTGCCTTGGAAAGCCTTTGGCTTATGTACGTTTCGCGCATATTAGGGGGGCTGTTTTCCGGAGCGGCCACCGCTTGTGCCGTTGCCTATGTTGCCGATATCACATCGGATGAGGAGCGGACTAAAGGAATGGGCCTTGTGGGCATGTCGATCGGTTTGGGATTTATTTTCGGACCTGCGATCGGCGGCATACTCAGTCATTGGGGGCTTCAAGTACCGTTCTTTGTGGCCTCCGCGCTTGCCTTTTGTACCTTCTTGTTCGCTTACTTCAGGCTGCCGGAATCGTTGACAGAGGAGAAGCGGCGTAAACCGCAGGAAGCCAAAGCTTCGCGTTGGAGCGCGTTTGTAGGACCGCTCAAGTATTTGTATGTGCTGTCGTTTTTCGTATCTTTTTCGCTCGCTGGACTTGAAGCGACGCTGCTTTTGTTCCAGAGGGATCAGATCGGCGCAACGCCGGCACAGCTTGGGATTATGTTTGCGGTCAGCGGCATTGTTGGGGCATTGATTCAAGGCGGTGTCGTAAGGCGCCTCATCAAAAAAGGACAAGAGGCCCGTGTTGTCGGTATCGGCCTTGTGCTTTCGGCGCTGGGCTTCATACTCATTTTATTCTCGTCGAACCTGCTTACAGCATCGATCTATTTGAGCGTTTTTGCCGCAGGCAATGCGCTGATACGTCCGTGCGTCACTTCGCTTATTACGCAGAAGACCCCGGTTGGACAGGGCGTAGCGTCCGGCTTGAGCTCGTCGATGGATAGTCTGGGACGCATCTTAGGTCCGCTGCTGGGAGCCGGCATCTATGATTACAGCAACAGCTTGCCGTTCCTTACCGGTGCCGTGCTGTCCGTAGGCGCCCTCTATTTGCTGTACCGCTTCATGGTATTGGACCGGATCGGGAGCCGGGCATCAAGCCAGCCTCTTTAACCGAACCAATAAGCTGCCGCTATCGAATTTTTCGCTGCGGCAGCTTATTTGTTGTCCGCGTATTCAGGCGCACTACTTCCATTCTTCAGCGGTGATGGCGTAGATCGCATGATCCTCCCACACGCCATTGATGTTTAAATAGCGCTGTGCCAAGCCTTCCAAGCGCAGCCCGGTTTTTTCCGCGACCCTAAGAGAGGCGAGATTCCGCGGCATGACCGCCGCTTGAGCCCGGTGCAGTCCCGCCTCCAGGAAAGCGAATCCCAAAGCTAGTCTGACCGCTTCGGTCATGTAGCCTTGCCCGTTGTGCTTCTCCGACATCGCGTAGCCGAGATTTGCGTTCTGCCAAGGACCGCGAGCGATGGACGACAGACGGATTCGTCCGATCAATTCATCCGTCAGAAAAATCCCGAAGGCATAGCTGTTTCCGCGCTTTTGTTCGTCCTTCATTTGAATGATGGAGTCCCGTACACCCTCAAACGTATAGTATTCCTCCGGCTGAAGCGGCTCGAACGGCTGCAGGAATGCTTTGTTCTCCAGCCGGTAACGGTGCAGCTGCTCAGCATCGAGCAGTGTCAGAATTCGAATCTCGATTCGGTCGCCGCGTATGTGCATACAGGATCATTTCCTTTCAGGTAAGGTTCTGGTGCAGGCTTGAATGAGGCACAACAAAAGACGGGGGAAACCCCCGCCTTGAATGTTGTTGAACAGCTATGTTTATTCTGTCTTCTAGTCTTCGGAAGCATGCTTGCGGTCGACCATTTTCTCGATCCACGGCGTCATTTCGTCTTTAATTTTACCGATGAGCTGATCTTTAGTCATACCCTTGCTTTGAGCAATCTCCGTCAACGATTTACCCGCCTGCAGCTGCGCCTTCAACTCGTCCTCCGAGATGCCGAGAATGCCGGCCAGCTTGTCCTTGGCTGGCATCATCATCTGATGCTTGGCTCCGCTCATTCGTTTCTTTCCTTCGCCATTCATCTTATGGTTCACCATGAATTTCAGGTGTTCTCCCATATTTTGCTTCAGCTTCTCCGCTTTGTCCGCGGTCAGCTTGCCTGAGGCTGCGGCTTCGTCGATTTTCTTCGTCCGCTCGGCTTGAAGCTTGGCGATCAGATCGGCTTCACTGATTTGTTTCTCCGCGGCGAGCTGAACCAGCGTCTTGTCCTTCAGCGACTGCTTTAGCGTTTCCTTATCCATGCCCAAAATAGCAGCGGCTTCCTCGAAGATCGGCATTGATTTGCCATGCAATCCGTAGGATTTAACGCCTTTGTTAGCCCATTCCTTGCCTTCCGCCGGTTTATCCGCAGTGCTTTGCTGCGAAACGGCCGCATCCGGCGATGACTCGGCATGAACGAATTGCTTCGTGCCGTACAGCGCTCCGCCGCCGAGCAGCAGGGCAAGCGCCAGAGAGGAGACGATCATTTTTTTGGCATAGGTCTGCTTCATGCGATGCACCTTCCTTAAGTCGATATTGGTTTTCACCAACTTTAGGATATGCAGGCAAGATTAACCCTACTTTAAAGCAAGCTTAGGATAAAATTAAATTTTCATTCCCAGCGATAATTGGTATAAGGGCAGTAATTGATCAAAGGTTTCGTTGGTGAGCTCCACGAACTTCTCCCCGTTTTGCAATACAGGGTCGTCTTTCATCAAATTGCGTCCGATCAGCAGCTCCGCCTTTTTCACATCGCGAAACCGCTCAAGCCCCTGCTTCCACTGGTCTTCATCCATATCGGACAGCTTCAGCGCATCCTTTTTCATGTGATCGAACGACAGCATCATATCGTCCGGTAAACGCCGTTTGATCTCGGAGGCCTGCTTCAAAAACTTCTCCGCAATATCCTTTTTGTTCGGAAGCTCGTAGATGAATGCAAGCCAGATGAAAACCCGGTCGTCGAACAGTCCGATCTGAAAATGCGGATGCTGTTTATAGCCGCGTTTATTATTGGCAATAGCCATCCAGGTGTCTACAGGCGGATTCACTTTCCTGCGGGCATGCTTTGCAATATGTAGGAACATCTCCTGTCCGGAGCGGACGGAAAGAGATTGTAACATATCCTCGCTGAGCGCTTGAAATTTGGGCTGGATACGGGTTTGAATGGCCTTCATCCTTGCTTCCAGTCCATCAATGGTAAACGTATCAAAATCCTCTTGCTTAAAACCTTTGAACGTTGTCATGCAGCTTCCCTCCATGCTTCCTTTTTCTTCAAACAATATAACACAATAAAGGATAGAAGACCACGAAATGACAGCAATGTTCGACGGTAATCGACATTCACAACAGTCATCCCCCACTTCTCACGGACTTCCAGCCGTGGGGGTTATCCTTGAATCAGAAATAATTTACAGGAAGTGGAATTTGCAGTTTAATTAAGGAGAGGAGCGTCGCACATAAACTTGGGAGGAAATAATTATGAATATTGACTTGACAGGGAAAATAGCTTTGGTCACAGGCTCTAATGCAGGGATTGGCCGCGCCATTGCCATTGCATTAGCCAAAAACGGCGCGAAGGTGGGCGTTAACTGCTTGCGCAATGTAGACCAGGGAGAGGAAACGGCGGGTGCCATTCGGGCTGCCGGGGGAGAAGCGGTGCTGGTTCAGGCGGATGTAACCGATCAAGAGCATATCGATCGCTTGGTAAACGAGGTCGAACGGGCGTTTGGAGGAACGATTGACATATTGGTTAATAACACAGGTCACTTGGTGCAGCGGTTGGATAATGCCGAGATGACCGAAGAGCTTTACGAGAAAATCATGAATGTAAATCTGAAGAGTACGGTATTCATGTGTAAACGGGTTCTTGCCGGTATGAAAGCGAAGGGAGCGGGACGGATTATCAACATGACATCCGTTGCCGCGCATAACGGCGGCGGACCCGGGGCAAGCCTGTATGCGGCAAGCAAAGCAGCAATCATGACCTATTCCAAAGGCTTGGCAAAAGAAGTGGCCTACAGTGGAATTACAGTCAATAATGTTTCTCCCGGGTTTATCGGAAATACGATGTTTCATGCTACCTTTACCACGGACGAAGCGCGTAAGGCCACAGTGAGCGGTATCCCGCTAAAGCGTGAGGGAACACCTGAGGATGTCGCTGGCGCCGTGCTGTATCTCGTTTCTGATCTGGCTTCCTATGTGACGGGAGAGACAATCGAAATCAACGGGGGGATGCTCATGAGATGATGAGGTGGGGCGGGTTTCGGAAAGGGATTTGCCGCTGTGTGCCAAATGAAGCTAGGGCTTATTAGCATATAGTGCAAAAAATGAGGGACCTGCGCGCCGTGCAGGTCCCTTTCATTTTACTTCCCTTGCTTTACTTCATCCAATAATGAAAGATCGAGGAAATCGCTCAAGTTGAGCTCTTCCTTTTTCACATCTTTGATGTAGCCGGCATCGATGGAGACGCGTGCCATTTCTTCAATCGCGTCCTTGCTCACGTCTGTCGTCAGATTCAGGTGGGAGAGCGCCGCCTTGATCAGGTTGACGTCCATTCCTTTCCCGCTGAGCTCCTTCAATCGGTTATTGATCAGTTCATAGGATTTGTCGGGGTTGCTTTTAATAAATTCGATCGCTTCAGCGTTGGCTTTGATCGCCTGCTTTGCCATTTCGCGGTTTTCCTTCAGGAATTTATCGCTCGCAACGAGAAGGGTGAGCGGATAATTCCCGTTGTTCGGAGGAATTTGGTCCCAAGGCACAATGACCTTACCGATGCCTTCCTGCTCCATTTGCGTTCCCCACGGCTCAGGAATCAGCGTAGCTTCGATTTCCTTTTGACGCATGGCGATGAGCGTGTCTGCCGGAGCGCGGGCAATAATTTGAACGCCGGTTGTATCCGTCGTGACTTTCAGGTTGTTCTGCTCGAGCAGCAGGCGCAGCGAAATTTCGTTCGTGCTGCCCTTGGTTGGAATGGCAATAGTCTTTCCGACCAGGTCTTTCACGCTGTTGATCCCTGAATCCTTACCTGCTACCAGTACGGCGCCTCCGTTATTGGAGCCGGAGATAATGCGGAAGTTTTTGCTTTTAACATATTGGTTTGTGGCAGGACCTGGACCTACGAAGCCAAGGTCGATTTGATCGGTTGCCAAAGCGGTGGAGAAGTCGGAGCCGTTGTCGAAGGCTTGAACCTCGATTTTGACGTTATCTCCCCAATGCTTTTGGAACAAGCCTTGCTCCAGAGCTACATATCCTGGTGCATGCGTCACATTCTTGAAAATGCCAAGGCGAACCGTCTTCGCCGCCGCAGCATCGCCGCCGGCATTATTAGGTGCTTCTGTTTTACCGCCGCATGCCGTTAGTGCCAGCACGCCGGACAGCGCTAAAGCGAGTAGTGCCGATTTTTTCTTCATCTGTAGTTTCTCTCCTTTGTTGTATGCCGGTTATGAGATCCTTATTTTTTGGTGCTGACCAAGCCGTAACGTACCAACAGTTTATCCTCCAGGCGTTTGAAGCAAAAGTGGTCGGATAGTGTTCCTAGGACAGCGATGATCATTACGATACAAAGCATCAGCGCCGTATCCGCCAGGTTTCGTCCGTCCTGCAGCAATTGGCCGAGGCCTACGCCTTTGGCGATCAGCTCGCCGGCAACCAGCGCCCGCCAAGCGAATGCCCAGGCCACGCGCACGCCGGTCATCATATGCGGGAATGCGGCGGGAACCATCACCTGATAGAACATCTTCAGCCCGTTTCCGGTGCCCATCGTTTGTGCCGCCTTAATGTAAATGGTCGGGATGTTTTTAATCCCGGTCCGGCTCGCCATAGCCATCGTCCAAGTGGCCCCGAGCGTAGTGATGAAGATAACGGCAAAATCGCTCATCCCAAACCAGATAATCGCAAACGGGAGCCAGGCGATACTTGGTATTGTCTGCAACGCAACGACTAGAAAGCCAATGGTGTCGTCAATAAAACGATAGCGTGCGAACAAAAAGCCGAGCGCGGTACCTACCACAATCGCGAGAATGAAGGCCATCAAAAGTCTCTTCATACTTTGATAGGTGGCTTCCAGCAGCTGACCGTGAACCAATCCGTCATAGAAAGCCTGGAAGGTTTGAAGCACGGAAGGAAACTTCCAGCCCCAGTCGAAAATTCTATATCCCGCTTCCCACGCTATCAGCAGAAGAATCAGAAAGAGGCTTCTTCTTAATGCTGTACTCATCGCCCATCTCCTCCTTTACCACTTTTTCCAGCTCATCGGCCAGCGCTTCCATAATGCTGGCTTCCACGTGGTGCAAGACGGAATCGGAGGTATCCCGGGGGCGGGCCGCCTTCACGGCGAACTCCTTCTTGATCGTACCCGGGCGGGTCGACATGACGAGTACACGGTCCGAGAGGACAACGGCTTCCCGGATATTATGCGTAATAAATAGAATCGTCTTGCGCGTGCGCATCCAGATTTCCTCTAATTCTTTATGCAAAATTAGTCTGGTCTGCTCGTCCAGCGCTGCAAAAGGCTCGTCCATCAGTAAAATTTCCGGGTCCATGGCCAGCGCGCGGGCAATAGCCGCCCTTTGCTTCATTCCGCCGGACAGCTCGTGAGGATAGCGGTCGGCGAACTTGCTGAGGTGCACCGCTTTAATCTGCTCCATGGCCATCGCTTCACGCTCTTTTTTACCGATGCCTTTCTGTTTTAATCCGAAGGCTACGTTATCGAGAACAGTCAGCCATGGGAACAGCGCATGCTCCTGAAATACGACGACACGGTCGGGACCGGGAGTACTGCATGGCTTCCCATTCACGGTGATCGATCCTTGTTCGGCTTGCTCTAGCCCTGCCACAAGATTCAGCAGAGTCGATTTGCCGCAGCCGGAAGGTCCGAGCAGAGAAACGAATTCGCCTTTGTTGATCGTAAGCGATACGTTGTCTATGGCCGTGAAGGTGCCGCCGGTACGCTGATGAAACGTTTTGCTGACATCCTTAATTTCAATCAACGGGGTCACTCTCCTTGATGTGAAAACAATCATTACCCACTAATTTTATTTGAATTAAAAGTCTTGTCAACTACAAATTTTGCAGGATTTCGTTCAATATATGTCGAAATATTGTATATTGTGTCCATAATTTTCCTTCCTAAAAGAAAGGTTTGAATGACAATGAATCGGATCAAACGCGTTTTTTGGATGACCGCTTTACTTGGGAGTACCTTTACCGCAGGGGTATATGCACAAGACGTGCTGCAGAAGGTGGAGGCGTATTTGCGTCCGGATTTTCAGCTGGTGCTCGACGGCAAGCCCGTCCAATTGTCTGGCCCTCCGCTTATTTATGAGGACAAAAGCTATTTGCCGTTAGCTGAGCTGGGACGCTTGATGGGGGCGAATATCTTGTGGAGAGGCGAGACGAAGACCATCTATATTAACAGCCGCATTAATCCGGAGCAGCCGACGGAGATTCCGAATCCGAATTATGAATCGATCGAGCTCTATAATCCCTATTCCATCACACTGAAATATCTCGGGGCGGAATACCCGATGCTGATCACATACAACAATAGTTCAACCAACTTCGCCCCATACTACCGGGAGTCGGACGTCAAGCGCATGGGGGTGGACACGAACGGTCTTAATAAGGCGAAGGAACGCTTGACCGGCTCTTTGTTCATTAGCGAGAGCGAATTGAAAAAAAGGCTGCGCCAAACCCCTGAAGAGGTGTATTCTGCCGATTACACATCCTACGTCATTAACGGGGAGCTTCATCCCGAGAAGCTGAAAATGCTCCGGAGTCATGTTGCAAACACGCTCATCAACAATTACGACAACATCTACACGACTAAAAAGCCGATCATCATCGATAAAGTTGCAGGGGAAGAAGATATGTACGATTATTACTATCTGGAAAATGTGCGTGCGCAAAACGGCTATGTGTTCGAGCGCTATTGGAAAGACCGGCTTAAGGTGACCAAAAACAGCGACTGGCTGAATACAAGCTATACCGTGAATATTTACACGAAGACGGATCTGGAGTCCGAAGCGGTAAAACGGGAAAATCCCTAAGTTTCTCGTTTGAGAAATAACCGCGTATGGTGTTTAGGACCGCTTATCGAGTGCCGAAATGTAAATTGCGCCTCATCGTATCGCCTGGGAAACAGTACCCGGGCGATTTTTTTGCACACGCGCTTTGCTATTGGACCGGCATCGGCTTTTCGCTTGGATTGCCCTCCAGCCATGGGCTTGGCCGTCTTCAGCCAGGCCATTCAAAAAATAGGTTCGGATTTCGTAAAAAAAAGACAATAATCCAAGTTGCTAAAACATATGATTCATAATAAGATAGAAGTAAGAAACAGAATAGTCAGAAAATTCTATCAAAGATAGCATTTTGCACTCGCTAGTCGTCGTTGTCATAAACGCAGCCTGTCGCAGCAGTGTTCAACGCAAGTGACAAAGCTTTGATCTTGCTATTCTACCTGAGGAGGGATTGCCGTGAGTAAAAGTCATGAAGTAGAATATTGCAACCTTGAGTTACGATTTGATCGTCGGCTAATCCGTAACTTCATCAAAACACTTATACAAGAAGGATACTCCTTGTATTGGAATGAAAGTGATCAACAGTTTATCGTTTCCATCCGGACCGGCCGTAAGCTGGTGAAATTAAAATTCCAACGGATAGGCGAACTGTATAAGATTGTCGGTAATTATTCCTTTAAGGACGAGAAGCTGGCAGAGCTCATGGAAAAAATGATTGGAGACACACGGGGGCATGCTGTTGTCAAACGGTTCAAAGACCGGCAAATTTTGATCGAAAACATCATGTTCGGTGAAATTATTCGTATGGTCGAAATCTCGGGGGTGGAGCATAAAGTGCTATTCCAAAAAGAACCTGTGATAACAGTGGAAGAAATGATGCAGGCGTTTCGTTCGAGACGTCCGGATGAGCGCATTCCGGTACTGAGGCTCGAGCTCGATTACGAACTGGCCGTGCTGTACGAAGCGATGCAGGCCGGAGACCTCGAAACGGCAGAGGCTTGTAAAGAAAGACTGAAGGAGCTAAGGCATGAAATGCTACTGCTTGAAATGTGAATACGAAATGTGAAACGGCCTGTGTATCCGCGCAGGCCGTTTCGTATGTTATCCCTAAATCACGTGTGGCCGACATGCGCCGAAAAGCACCGGAAACAGAGGCTCTTGAACTGAAAACAAGCTGCAAAAATAGCATTGTTAACGTGTGCAAATCTATGTTATGATACAAGATGAGGTGGTTTTGAATATGAGCAGCGTCACAATCAAAGACATCGCCAAGCTGGCCGGCGTATCGCACACAACCGTTTCCCGGGCACTGAACGATAGTCCGCTGATTAACCCGGAAACGAAGGAACGGATCAAAGCGATTGCGGGAAGCTTGCAGTACACTCCCAATTACAGCGCCCGCAGCCTGGTGCTGGATCGATCATACAACCTGGGGCTGTTTTTTTCAACTCTGCATACAGGGACTTCCGCAGGTTTTTTGTACGAGGCGATCAAAGGCGTGAATGACATCATTAAAGATGAATATAATTTGATCGTTCGCGGGATTGACGACTACAAAAGCTTTCATCAGGTGAACCGGAAAAGCTTTGACGGCATTCTTGTAATGAGTCAAAGCGCAAGCGACCAGCCGTTCATTGAGCACGCGGCGGATAAAGGCATACCGCTTGTTGTATTAAACCGAGAAATCGAGCATGTTCAGGTCATGAATTTTGTTCCGGACGATCAGAGCGGAGCCTTTCGGATGACGGAGCATCTTATTGAGCAGGGGCACCGCAGAATTGCAATCATTGAAGGCAAGGAAGGCTTCAAATCTACCCAATCCCGGCGGGATGGTTATCTTGAAGCGCTGAAGAAATATAACGTAAAGATTTCAGAAGACTTATCCGTCAAGGGAAATTACGATCTGGAAAGCGGCTATGCCGCGATGAACCGGCTGCTGGATCTGTCCGAGCGTCCCACGGCTGTATTTTGCTGCAACGACGATATGGCGCTCGGTGCCGTGAAAGCCGTGACCGAACGAAGGCTTACGGTGCCGGATGATCTGTCGGTCGTCGGTTTCGACGATCATTTGTTTTCCGCTTTTATGACACCTGCTTTAACGACCGTCCGCAGACCGATCGAAGAGATGAGCCGGGCCGGGGCGGAAAAGCTGCTCTCTTTTATCGAGAGCAAGCAATTGGAAAATAAGACCGTCTATTTCCATACGGAGCTCGTCATTCGGGATTCCGTCAAAACCATCACAGGAGGCCAATAAGGCAATGAGCATATTAAGGGAACTGCTTCAAGACATTCCAATTCCCCAAGTCGTTAAGATCCGCCAGAAATTTAATGGGGATAAACTGGAGAATCCGGTTGAAGAGCTGGCCAAGGAGCTGGGAAAGCCGGGCGGGATTGACCGGATCAAGCCGGGGCAGCAGGTTGCCGTGGCCGTAGGCAGCCGGGGCGTGGCCAATATCGCTGCGTTGACCAAAACGACAATCGAAGCGATTAAACAGGCAGGAGCGCACCCTTTTATTGTACCGTGCATGGGAAGCCACGGAGGAGCGACGGCCGAGGGACAGAAGGAGGTGCTCCATCATCTCGGCGTAACCGAGGAAGCGATGGGCGCGCCGATCCGATCGTCCATGGAAGTGGTAAAGATTGACCAGCTTTCAAACGGTCTGCCGGTTTATGTGGACAAATACGCTTCGGAAGCGGACGCGATTATCGTCATTAACCGTGTGAAACCGCATACCGCCTTCCGCGGGCCTATCGAAAGCGGAATTATGAAAATGATTTCTATCGGGCTCGGTAAACAAAAGGGGGCGGAAGCGTGCCATCAGCTGGGTTTTAAATATATGGCGGAGAACGTCCCTGCTATGGCGCGGCTCATGCTGGACAAGCTTCCCATCGTATTCGGAATTGCGCTGGTTGAAAACGCCTATGACGAAACATGTATCGTAGAGGTTCTGCCTGCGGAGCAAATCGAAGCGCGCGAGATGGAACTGCTGGAGATCGCCAAAGCAAGGCTGCCTAAAATCTTGTTTGATCAAATCGATGTGCTGGTCATTGATTTTATCGGGAAAAATATCAGCGGCGACGGCATGGATCCGAACGTGACCGGCCGTTATCCTACGCCTTATGCGCATGGCGGTCCGGAAGTATCCAAAATGGTTGTCCTCGATACAACGCCGGAGACGAAAGGTAACGCAAATGGAGTGGGAACGGCCGATTTCACAACCCAACGTTTGGTGGATAAGATGGACCTGGTTGCTACTTATGCGAATGGCCTCACGTCTACCGTCTGTGCACCGACTAAGATTGCGACCACGCTCGAAAACGATTATTATGCCATCAAAGCCGCGGTCAAAACGTGCAATATTTTGGATTACACCCGATGCCGCCTGGTGCGGATTCAGGATACGCTGCACTTGGGTGAAATCGAGATTTCCGTGAATTTGCTGGAGGAAGCCAAACTGCATCCGGACATCGAAATTTTAACCGAGCCATACGACTTGTCATTCAACAATGAAGGGAACTTGATATAAATGATGGGTTCGTCCGTACAAAAGCCTTATATCATTTCAGCCGATATCGGTACCACCAGCACCAAAACGCTTGTGATTGACCGGAGCGGCAGAGTGCTTGCTTCTCACTCCGTCGAATATCCTTTGTTCACGCCCAAGCCGGATATGGCTGAGCAGGATCCCAATGAAATCTTCCAAGCGGTGCTCACAGCCATCCGGACGGTAGTCAGCAAAGCCGCCATTCTGCCGGGTCAAGTGCTCTGTGTATCCTTCAGCTCGGCGATGCACAGCCTGATTGCGGTGGATAAGGAGCTGCAGCCGCTTACCCGCTGTATCACTTGGGCGGATAACCGCAGCGCCGAATATGTGAAGGTGCTGAAGGAAGAACACAACGGACTTGAAATATACCGTAAAACGGGAACCCCGATTCATCCGATGTCCCCGCTGCTTAAGCTGATGTGGATCCGCGACCACCGGCCGGATCTGTTTGAGCAGGCGTACAAATTTATCGGGATTAAAGAATATGTATTTGCCAAGCTGTTCGGCAAGCTGGTCATTGATTATTCCATAGCGAGTGCTACAGGGTTGTTCAATTTACGCAAGCTGAAGTGGGATGAAGAAGCGCTTGCGGCTTGCGGTGTTCGGCGTGAACAGCTGTCCGATCCGGTGTCGACAACCCACTTTTTGCAGGGTCTAAGCACGGATGCTGCCGTTTCGCTGGGACTCGCGGCAGATACCCCTTTTGTTGTCGGGGCTTCCGACGGCGTTCTGGCGAACCTTGGCGTAGGAGCCTTGGAACAGGGAGTGTATGCCGTGACCATAGGAACAAGCGGCGCTGTAAGAGGCGTCATGCGTGAGCCGGTGACGGATCCGCAAGGCCGGCTGTTCTGTTACGCCTTAAAAGAGGACTTCTGGGTTGTGGGAGGGGCGATCAACAACGGCGGCATCATGTTCCGGTGGGTCCGCGACCAATTGGCCACGGCGGAAGCGGAAGAAGGCCGGCGCCGCGGAATGGACCCGTACGATTACTTAACCGAGCTGGCGCGTGAAGTGTCCCCGGGCTCGGACGGATTGATCTTCCTTCCGCTGCTGTCCGGAGAACGTGCGCCGTACTGGAATGCAAATGCCCGCGGGGTCTTTTTCGGATTATCCTTATATCATCAAAAGAAACATATGATTCGTTCCGTGCTCGAAGGGGTTATGTATCGGATTCACTCCGTCGTGACGGCGCTGGAGGAGCTTGCCGGTCCGACCAAGGAAATACGCGCTTCGGGCGGGTTTGCAAGGTCGCCTTTCTGGCTGCAAATGATGGCCGACGTGCTGGGTACACCCGTCGCCGTTCCGAATACCATTGAAAGCTCCGGCCTCGGGGCGGCCCAATTGGGAATGCTGGCGCTTGGAGAGATCGATGACTTCTCCAGCGTACACGATTGGATGCAGGTGGAGCAGTCGCTCCATGCCAGTGAGCAGAACCATGAAACATATCAACAGTTGACAAAAATTTATAATCGTGTGTACCATCAGTTGAAGGACGAGTTTGATGCCATTGCTGCTTTCCAACTGAAACACACGCAATCCTAGGAGGAAAAGACCATGGCCATGAACTTATTCGATCTTACAGGAAAAACGGCAGTCATTATCGGAGGAAACAGCACGCTGGGCGGGGCCATGGCGGTAGCCTTGGGCGGTCACGGCGCGGATGTGGCGATTGTAGGACGCAACCTGGAGAAATCCGAAGAAGTAGCTAAGCGTGTAGAAGAAGCAGGAGGCAATGCCGGATGCTTCTCTGCCGATGCGACAAGCGCGAACGATTTGCAGCATGTATTGTCTCAGGTTCTTGCTTGGACAGGCCGCTGCGACGTGCTGATGAACTGTCCCGGAAAGAATAGCGCGACGCCGTTTTTCGAGCTGCAGATGGATGAATGGGATTCAATCATGGAAGTAAATCTTAAGAGTGTAGTGTTGGCGTGTCAAATTTTTGGGAAGCATATGGTTGAAAAAGGTGAAGGAGGCAGCATCATCAATATCTCCTCGGTTTCATCCGAGCCTCCGCTTTCCCGCGTGTTCACTTACTCGGCTTCGAAGGCGGCGGTCAACAACGTGACGAAGTTTTTGGCCCGCGAATTCGCTCCGGCGCGCGTACGCGTGAATGCCATTATTCCGGGCTTCTTCCCGGCCGAGCAGAATCGCAAAATCCTGTCCCAGGATCGGGTGGATTCGATCATGAGGCATACGCCGATGAACCGGTTCGGCAATGCGGAGGAGCTTCAGGGGGCTGCCGTGTATCTGGCTTCGGAGAAGGCGTCCAGCTTTGTAACAGGCGCTCTTCTTCGAGTGGACGGGGGCTTCGGGGCGATGACGATCTAAAGATCGTGCCGCTATGCTTTTTGAAATCGTCAATAAATAAATAAAGATAGGAAGGATGAGAGTCACTTATGTCTAAACAACAGGTAGGCGTTATCGGGCTTGCAGTCATGGGCAAAAATTTGGCTTTGAATATCGAAAGCAGAGGGTTCAGCGTTTCCGTGTATAACCGGTCCCGCGAGAAAACCGATGCGCTTTTGTCCGAATCGCCAGGCAAGCAATTGGTCGGTACATACAGCATCGAGGAATTCGTCGCTTCGCTTGAGAAACCGCGTAAAATTTTGATCATGGTTCAGGCAGGCCATGCGACTGACGATACGATTAATCAACTGGTTCCCCATCTGGAACAAGGGGATATCATCATTGACGGCGGCAACGCGTTCTTCCCGGATACGCAGCGCCGGAACAAGGAATTGCAAGCTCACGGCCTCCGTTTTATCGGAACCGGCGTATCGGGCGGCGAAGAAGGCGCTTTGAAAGGACCCGCGATTATGCCAGGCGGTCAAAAGGATGCCTACGAGCTGGTGGCTCCGATTCTGACAGCTATTTCCGCTAAAGTAAACGGGGATCCTTGCTGCACATACATCGGTCCGGACGGTGCCGGCCATTATGTTAAAATGGTCCACAACGGAATTGAATATGGAGATATGCAGTTGATTTGCGAAGCTTATCAGCTGCTGAAGGACGTTCTGGGAGTTAACACACAGGAGCTTCATGAAATTTTCGCCGACTGGAACAAAGGTGAATTGGACAGCTATCTGATCGAGATTACGACGGACATTTTCACCAAATATGATGACGAAACGGGTAAACCGATGGTGGATGTCATTCTCGATTCGGCCGGCCAGAAGGGTACCGGCAAATGGACCAGCCAGAGCGCGCTTGATCTCGGCGTGCCGCTTTCGATCATCACCGAATCGGTTTTCTCCCGCTTCCTTTCCGCAATGAAAGAAGAGAGAGTGGCCGCAAGCAAAGTGCTTGGCGGTCCAAAACCGGCTGCATTCGACGGCGACCGCAAAGCCTTCATCGAAGCCGTACGCAAAGCGCTGTATGCGAGCAAAATTTGCTCCTATGCCCAGGGCTTCGCTCAAATGAGAGCGGCCAGCGAAGAATACGGCTGGGATCTGGAATACGGCAACATCGCGATGATTTTCCGCGGCGGCTGCATTATCCGCGCCCGCTTTCTCCAAAATATCAAAGATGCGTATGACCGCAATCCGGAGCTTAAAAACCTTCTGCTTGACGAGTATTTCAAGGGCATCGTGGATAACTATCAGGATGCATGGAGAACTGTCGTATCGGCTGCCGTTACCCGCGGCATTCCGGTTCCGGCCTTTGCTTCGGCGCTCGCTTATTACGACAGCTATCGGACGGAGCGTCTGCCGGCCAATCTGCTGCAAGCGCAGCGTGACTATTTCGGAGCGCACACGTTTAAGCGCGTGGATAAAGAAGGAACCTTCCATTACCAATGGATGGAAAACTAAGCCTTCTCGTCATATGGAGAGGCTTGCCGGAACGTGTCGGTTCTTAACGGATGCAATCCGTAAGAGGCCTCGGCCAGCCAAAGCTTCAGCCGGTCGGCATCCTGATCGAATCCGTTGCGCCGTTGAATCAGCATCAAAGCGATTTCGGCAAAATAGCGAAAGTTTTGAAGCAGCCGTGGCTGGGAAAGATCCTTTACATTGGGATCTTCCTCGGCCACCTTTTTTTTAATAAATTCGAGCATCCAAACAATATCTTCTTTGCAAAGCGGCTTGGAAGAGTCCAAGATTTGCCGGAGCTTCAGATCCGCTGCAAGGGGGGCGGGAACTTTCGGTTTCGGGAGGGCGTCGGGTATCATATAAAGCGATCTCCTTTCAGATCTATGGAACATTATCAGCTTGACTGTTTAAGCTGGTATTTATTCACAACCATCATATGTGTTCACTAAACTTTCTATTCACGTTAGGACAAGCTATGATATGATAGGGTAAGTTTAAAGACAATTGCCAGAGGTGTAGCATGGGAATGAACCGCAATATCGTGCTGGTCGGGTTGATGGGAACGGGAAAGTCTACGGTAGGCCAGGCACTTTCCGCCAAATTGGGCTGGACTTATGTCGACACGGATTCGGAGATCGTAAGAAGTCAAGGCATGAGCATCAGCGAAATGTTTGCCGAGCTGGGCGAAGAGGCATTTCGGAAAGCGGAAAGCGAAACCATAAGTAATGTATTGAAGCAAAGCGGACAGGTCATCTCTACGGGCGGCGGAGCGGTACTGCTTGAGCAGAACCGGCTTGCCATGAAGGAGAACGGCTTTGTCGTTGCTCTCTGTGCATCGGTGGAGACGATTATCGAGCGTGTCAGAGAGGACCAAAACCGTCCGCTTCTTCAGGGGAACTTAGAAGAACGGGTAAATCACATTGTGGAAAGCAGGAAGCACGCTTACGACTTTGCCGATTTAAAGGTGGATACGGATGGCGTACCGGTGGACCGCATCGTTGAGATCGTATGCGGCGCAGCAGGGAACGCTTAGAGCGCTTCCCACTCCAGCATCCCTCCGGTCATGTTTTTAAGTCCTTTAAAGCCTTGGGCTTCCAGGTATTCATAGGCCCTGCTGCTCCGGTTGCCGCTGCGGCAGACTAGAATCGTTTCTCCATCCTGCGGAATTTCCGCAAGCCGGTCGGGAATTTGCATTAAAGGAATCGACTTCGCGCCCGGAATCATGCCGAGTGCGATTTCTTCCGGTTCACGGACATCGATGATATGAAGCTGCTCGCCGTTCTCGATTCTTTGTTTGATTTCTGCGGGAGTGATCGTTTGCATGGAAAAGTCCTCCTTGAAATGATAGCCGTGTGGCTGAATGAGTTCATCATAATGAAAAAAAGGAAGCCGTGTCAAACCATGTAATGCCGGTCTTGGAGGGATATCGGGAATGACAGCAGTATACATAGGTCTGGCGGGTATGATCGGAGCCTTAGCCCGCTACGGGATGTCCCTTGCCTTAAATCATGGGGCGAATTCCCCGCTCCCTTGGGGGACGCTGTTGTGCAATCTTGCCGGCT
Organism: Paenibacillus sp. F024; assembly: GCF_057814255.1. Classification (NCBI taxonomy): domain Bacteria; kingdom Bacillati; phylum Bacillota; class Bacilli; order Caryophanales; family Paenibacillaceae; genus Paenibacillus; species Paenibacillus sp. F024. The sequence continues at coordinate 460,214 of NZ_JBVASZ010000001.1, read as the reverse complement.
GTTTACTCTTGGGGCGATTCGCTTATTCGTCTAAGCTGGGCCGTTATCCCCGTCTTAGAGCTGCCGTGACGACGGGCTTGATCGGATCGTTCACGACATTTTCTACGCTAAGCTGGGAGCTTTTTGACTTGCTGGAGCATGGCCATTATGCCATTGCTGCGGGATATTTTTTGATCAGCTTATGGGGCGGACTGCTGTGTATTCAGCTGGGCAAGCGTTCCAATGCCCTGTTTGTGAAAAGGGGAACCTCCGAGTGATGTCGAATACATTAATGAACATAATTTTGGTAGGAGCCGGAGGCTTTGCTGGAGCAGTCAGCCGGTATTGGATGAACGGATGGATCTCCAAGCGGTTTCCCGCCACCATTCCTTACGGCACGCTTTCGGTGAATGTGCTGGGCTCTTTTTTACTCGGTTGGCTTTGGGGCCGAGGAGCGGATGCTCGGACCATGGCATTGCTTGGAAGCGGGTTTATGGGGGCATTCACTACATTTTCCACGTTCAAGCTGGAGTCAAACGGACTGCTGTCGCAGGGGCGCAAGCTTTCGGCGTGGATGTATATGGGTCTCACTTATATGCTGGGCATCGTTTTTGTTTATTTAGGATACATAATTTAAGGAGAGATACTTACGATGAAAGCAATTGTTAAACCGACGCCGCGCCTGGAAGGAACCATTAACGCGCTGTCATCCAAAAATTACACCACCCGCTATTTGTTGATCGGTGCACTGGCGGATGGAACGAGCACCGTATATTACCCGGCTCACAGCGAAGACAGCGATGCAATGCGCCGCTGCATCCGCGATTTGGGAGCGGTAATTGAAGAAGATGACGAGAAAATGACGATTCGCGGCTTCGGACGCCATCCAAAGCATGTGAAGGAATTGAATGTGGGCAACGCGGGGGCCGTACTGCGGTTTTTGATGTCCGTGGCCGCATTTTGCCCGGAAGTGACATTTGTGAATACTTATCCGGAGTCCCTCGGAAAAAGACCTCATGACGATTTGATCGATTCTCTCCAGCAAATGGGTGTTCAGGTAGAGCATCGGGAAGGAAAGCTCCCGATTACGATCCGCGGCGGACAGCCGCGCGGCGGAAAGATCACGGTTTCCGGCAACGTGAGCTCGCAGTTTTTAAGCTCGCTTTTGTTCACGACGCCGCTGCTGGAGGAAGACAGCGAAATTACGGTACTTCACGACTTAAAGTCGAAGGTCATTGTAGGCCAGACGCTTGAGGTGATTGCGCAGGCCGGTATCAAGATCGAGGCATCCGAGGATTTGATGCATTACAAAATTCCCGGAAGACAGCAGTACTTACCGCAAAAATATGTAGTTCAAGGAGATTATCCGGGCTCGGCTGCCATCTTGGCTGCTGCCAGCGTGACCCATTCGGATGTCACGGTGCTTCGTCTTTCCGAAGAGAGCAGGCAGGGGGAGCGGGCCGTAGTGGACGTGCTGCGGGCGATGGGCGTGGACTTGATTCATGAGAATGATGTAGTTCGCGTGCGCGGCAACCAAAAGCTGAAGGCCGGCGAGTTTGACGGGGACCACTTTACCGATGCCGTTCTGGCTATGGTTGCGGCATCATTGTTTGCCGAAGGCACTTCCCGGTTTTACAATGTCGAAAATCTTCGCTACAAGGAATGCGACCGGATCACCGACTTCGTTACGGAGCTTCGCAAGGCGGGCGCGGATGTAGAAGAAAGACAAAGCGAAATCATTGTCCATGGTCGTCCGCAAGGAATTCCCGGAGGCGTGGAAATTAATGCTCATTACGATCACCGCGTCATTATGGCGCTGACGGTCGCAGGACTGCGTTCGGACAAAGGCCTCATCATTAACGATGCGCATCATGTGGCCAAGTCGTACCCGCAATATTTTGATCACTTGCTATCTCTGGGTGCGAACATCGAGCTTGTACAGGATTAATTAAGCCTGGAATAAATCCGTTTGCGGCTAGGCGGTGTTAAACGATGACCATCTTGTGGAAAGGAATCCAAGTTACCTTAGGTTTCTTTCTGATTGCAGGACTGCTGTTCTCAAGCGGCGTATTTGGCATACTGCTGTACGCCAAAATCACCGGACAGTCATGGTTGGATGAACCGGCGTTAAGCGGCTCCGTTATCCAAGCCAACCAAACGGCGCAGGAAAGTCCGGATCCGGGCGGGAATAGCGCCAGTGCCGCTGCGGAGAAGCCGGCGGAGCCCCGACCCCAGAGCGTCACGCTGGACGCGCCCATTGTCCGACAGCTTCCGGAGCTTCCTTCCGGCTGCGAGGTCACAAGCCTGACGATGCTGCTTCAGTATTACGGTGTGAACAAATCGAAGATGGAGCTTGTTCAAGAGATGAAGCGGGACGAGACCCCGATCCGTTACAACGAAGACGGCTCTATTGCTTATTGGGGCAACCCCAACCTAGGTTTTGTCGGCGAGGTAACCGGAGCGGGCAAAGGCTTCGGCATTTATCATGCGGCTTTGTACGATCTGCTGAAGGCTTACGTGCCTACGGCTGTCGATATGACAAGAGAGCCGTTTTCCAAGCTTGAGGATCAGCTGGTTCGAGGCATTCCTTCTGTCGTGTGGACGACCATTGATTACCAAGTACCGAGCAAGTGGGTGGTGTGGGATTCACCGCTGGGTCCGATTCAAACCACCTTTATGGAGCATGCCGTATTGCTTGTGGGCTTTGATGAGCATTATGTTTATGTGAATGACCCGCTGTCGGGAAAAGGCAAGCACAAAATTGAAAAAGAGCGTTTTTTGGCCACCTGGGAAGCCATGGGCAGCCAGGCGCTCAGCTATACAAAATAATCTAGGGAAGATAAGGAGTGAACGGTATGCCATTTCAGAATCCGTCCCGCGAGGCCATTAAAGAAATTTTGGTGAATGCGAAGAACATTGCTGTGGTTGGATTGTCGGATAAGCCTGATAGGGAGTCTTATATGGTGTCCGAAGCCATGCAAAAGAAAGGCTACCGCATTATTCCGGTAAATCCGATGGTCAGAGGCACGATCCTGGGCGAAACCTGCTACAGCGCGCTGACGGATATCCCGGAACCGGTCGATATCGTGAATGTTTTCCGGAGAAGCGATCAGACGGTTCCTGTGGCCGAGGAGGCCGTACGTATCGGAGCCAAGGTGTTATGGCTGCAGCTGGGCGTTTACCATGAAGAAACAGCGGAAATTGCCAAAGCCGGCGGTCTTGAAGTCATTATGGACCGCTGCATTAAGGTGGAGGACTCCATTCTGCTGCCTGGAGGGAAGTAAGTTGTTTCGGGAAAACCTACAACATCGTTTAGCCGTTTATTTGGTTATGGGTCTGGATGCTTATGAAGGAAGAACCGCTCTTGAAACGGCGAAGGCCGCGCTGGAAGGCGGGATTACGATGCTGCAGCTTCGGGAGAAAAAAGCGCCGCTATCCCGGGTTATGGCGGAGGCCCGGCCGATTCGGCAATTATGCCGGGAGTTCGGCGTTCCCTTTCTCGTTAACGATAGGGTAGACGTTGCCCTGCTGCTGGAAGCCGACGGGGTTCATGTAGGCCAGGACGATCTCCCCGGGATAGAGGCCCGCAAGCTGATGGGCAAAGATGCCATCATCGGGATTTCCGCCGGCACGATGGAGGAAGCGGAATGGGCTGTGTACAACGGCGCAGATTATCTGGGTGTCGGAGCTGTTTACTCCACGCTGACCAAAGGTGATGCCGGCGAACCGATCGGTACCGGACTTATCAGCCAAATCAAGCAGCGCTGGAGCCGGATTCCTATGGTCGGCATCGGGGGAATCGGACACGGACAAGCCGCTTCCGTAGTTGAGGCCGGTGCGGACGGCGTAGCCGTCGTATCCGCCATTGTTCAAAGCCGTGATCCGCGCCTTGCTGCTCAACAGTTGAAGCAAGACGTGCTTGGCATACGCTGATCCTTTTTAAAAAAAGATCCCATAAGTTATAAAAAAAATCCTCCTTGAAGAAAATAAGAAAAGCTTTCGGAATAGAACGGACGAATACGTGCCGGAACCGGAAGACTTCTTAATTCAATTCAAGGAGGATTTTCATGTATAACCAACAGGGCTACCAAAGCAGCTTTCAAAATCAAATGGGAGCGAATACCAGCTCTCAATACCGCGGGTATGCAACCAAATACCAACCGGTAGGCTATGTGCAATCCCAGTATAACCAATCCTTGAGCCAAGGGATGAATAACCAGCAGTTCTCCTCCGGTATAAACCCGTCTTATGGATCCATGCAATCTGCCGGATCGTACCATACGGCGAATTACCGCGGCAACCAGCCTGGTCACGATGCCTATCTGCGGGCGGACTCCACACAACCGGCTCAAAGCCAATACGGCATCGGCGCGAGCCAAATGGGCAGCCAATTCAGCTCTTCCTACTCGGGAATGAGCGGAATGAGCCAACCATTCGGCGCTTCCAATCCGTCCTACGGCCAATATCAAAATCCGCAATCTTTCCACACGGCGAACTACCGCGGCAACCAGCCTGGTCACGATGCCTACCTGCGTGCGGATTCCACACAGCCAGCTCAAAGCCAATACGGCATCGGCGCGAGCCAAATGGGAATGGGAACAAGCCAAATGGGCAGCCAACTCAGCTCCTCCTACTCGGGAATGAGTGGAATGAGCCAACAATTCGGCGCCGCCAATCAGCAGTACGGTCAATATCAAAACCCGCAGTCGTATCACACAGCGAACTACCGTGGAGATCAGCAAGGCCATGACGCCTATTTACGCGCAGACTCCACACAGCCGGCTCAAAGTCAATTCGGAATGAGCGCGGCCAGCGGCATGAACAGATACCAAATGTAATGCAAGGAAAGCCTGACGGAGACGGACATTTAAGTCCGTCTTTTTTCATGCCGCGGCGTCATTTCATGGTTTGACAAAAAAGTGTCCAAGGCTTACCATCTTAATAGGAAAGGGGGAACGGCTTGTTTTGAATTGGATGGGAAACTTGCAGCAGCTTGGACGATCATTGATGCTGCCTACGATAACGCTTCCCGTCGCAGCCATTTTGCTGCGTCTCGGATCACTGCCTTGGGAACAAATGCAATTGCCTCAAATCGGGGAAATTTTAACGATGGCCGGGACGACGATCTTTACTTATTTGCCGCTGATCTTTGCCGTAGGCGTTGCTTTAGGCTTGACGGAGAGTGCAGGCATCGCGGGAATGTCGGCCTTGATTGGGCACTATATGTTTAGTGAATCGCTGAAGCATTTTTTGGGCGAGTCGTTTCAGCTTGGGGTTCCGGGCGGGATCTTGATCGGATTGCTTGCGGCGGTGATTTATCATCGGGTGAAGCATATTCAGCTTCCCGAATATATTCAATTTTTCGGCGGTCCGCGTATGGTGCCGCTGCTTATGGGTCTGGCCATTTTTGTCTTGATCGTAGTTATGATTCAGATCGGTCCGGCTTTGGAATCGGGCATGCAGGCGCTGACCAATGTCATCTTGGGGCTTGGCGGTTTCGGGACTTTCTTGTACGGGATTATCCACAGGCTGCTTGTGCCCTCTGGTCTTCATCATGTATTTAATAATTTTTTCTGGTTTCAGTTGGGTGCTTACGATGCCAACGGTCAGCCGGTGTTCGGTGATTTACCCCGTTTTTTTGCCGGAGATCCCGAAGCGGGATTTTATATGGCCGGGTTATACCCGATCATGATGTTTGCGCTGCCCGCCATTGCACTGGCCATTATTCATGAAGCGCGTGAAGACTTGAAGCCCAAAATACGAGCTACCTTTTTAACGGCGGCGTTTGCCTGCTTTTTAACCGGTGTGACGGAGCCGATCGAGTTCGCATTTTTGTTCGTCGCGCCGTATTTGTTTATTGTACATGCCATTTTGTCCGGTTTTGCAATGTGGATCGCCGTTGCTTTGGACATCCACCATGGGTTCTCCTACGCCGCAGGTGCGATCGACTTTTTGATCAATCTGCACCTGGCGAAAAACGGCTGGCTCCTCATCCCGATCGGTCTGGCCTTTGGAATTGTGTATTACGTCTTGTTTCGTTGGGCGATTCGCCGGTTCCGAATCCCTACACCCGGCCGTGAGGAAGGCTCGCAGCTGGAAGAGTGGGCGGGAGATATTCCTTACCGTTCTCCGCTGATTCTGCAGGCCCTGGGCGGCAAGAACAATATCAAGAATATTGAAGCTTGCATTACCCGCCTTCGGTTGACCCTCGTCAACGATCGTCAGATGGATACCGCGGCGCTTAAGCATCTGGGAGCGGCCGGAGTCATCCGCTTAGGCGGGGGTAACGTGCAGGTGGTTTTCGGAACGTATTCCGAGCTGATCCGCGAGGAGATTAATAAAGCGCTGCGAAGGGACATAGAGCAGGTTCTGTTCAGTTCTCCCATGCAGGGACGTATGATTCCGCTGGAAGAAGTACCGGATCAAATTTTTTCAGGGAAGATCGTAGGCGACGGAGTGGCTTTTCTTCCTGAGAAGGGGGAGCTTGTATCCCCTGTGGGCGGCAGGATCATCCATGTTTATCCTTCGCTTCATGCGATAGGTATCGAAACGCAGCAAGGACTGCAGGTGCTGCTGCATATCGGGATCGATACGTCGCAGCTTCAAGGGAAATATTTTAACTGCTACGTTAAAGAAGGAGATCAAGTGGAGCAAGGGCAGCTGCTGGTTCGTTTCAACTTGAACAAAGTGAAAAAGAATTGCAAGTCGCTGGCGACGCCAATGCTGATCACCAACGTGGATAAGGTCAAGTCATGGAGCTTCGCACCTTACAAAGCGGTGAAAAAGGGGCAGGCGTCCGTTATGTCGGTCGTACTCAAGGATGCCGTCACAGAGGGAGGGAACGCATTTGATTGAGGGGATCGGAGCATCATCCGGTATTGCCATGGGCAAAGCATTTGTCATCCCGACTTGGGAATGGGACTTTCCCGACAAACTGATCGACGTTGCGGATCTAGCTTATGAATTCGAGCGGTTATACGACGGAATTCATCACTCCAAAGTGGAGATCGAGCAGATTAAGCAGGAGTTCGTCAGTGTGCTTGGCGAGGAGCAGACTCAAATTTTCGACGCTCATCTGGCGATCCTTGAAGATCCTATCTTTATGAGCGAAGTTCAGGGGATCATGCAGCGCCAGTACAAGGCCGCGGAGGTAGCGGTCAAGGAAGCGATCGATAAATTTGTCAATATGTTCGACCTGCTGGACGATCATTACATGAAGGAGCGCGCGCTCGATATCAAGGATGTCGGAAACCGGCTGCTTAAGCATTTGCTTGGGGCGCTCGAAGAAACGCTGCCGCCAAAGGATCAGCCGTATATTTTGGTTGCCAAAGAGCTGATTCCTTCGCAAATGGTTCATCTTGATGTGAATCAGACGATGGGGATTGTGACGATGATGGGGGGCAAAACGTCGCATGTGGCTATTATGGCCCGAGCGATGAGCGTCCCTTATGTACTCGGGCTGGAAGGGAAGCTGCAAGCACCGGTTCAAAACGGCGATTATCTCATCATCGACGGAGATGAAGGGATCGTTTACGTCAACCCGGAGGAAGACATTATTCAGCAGTACGAAGCGCGCAAGCAATCCTGGAAGGCTGTCCAGGAGCAGCTGCAGAAATTGGCATATTTGCCTTCACGGACCGAAGACGGCTGGCATATGAAACTTGCAGCCAACATCAGCTCGGTCAAGGAGCTGGATTTGGTGATCCGCAACGGGGCTTCGGGCGTAGGCCTGTTCCGTACGGAGTTTTTGTACATGGACCGCAGCAGCTTCCCGCAAGAAGAGGAGCAGTTTGTCGTTTACCGTGAGGTGGCCGAACGTCTTAAAGGCAAGCCGGTCGTCATCCGGACGCTCGATGTCGGCGGAGACAAGCACCTGGATTATTTGGAGCTGCCTGAAGAGGAAAATCCATCGCTTGGCTACCGCGCAATTCGGGTCATGCTGGACCGGACCGATTTGTTCAAAACGCAGCTGAGGGCGATTCTTCGAGCCAGTCACTATGGCAGCGTCAAAATCATGTACCCGATGATCAGCAGCCTGGAAGAGCTTCACCGCGCAAATGAATTGCTGGAAGAAGCCAAACAGGAGCTGAGAGAGGCGAAGGTGCCCTTCAGCGAAGAGATAAAGGTTGGCATCATGATTGAGCTGCCGGCATCGGTCATGATCTCCGACCTGCTGGCTCAAGAGGTTGATTTTTTCAGTATCGGCACGAACGATCTGGTGCAATACGTACTGGCCGTTGACCGGATGAATGAACAGGTGGCGCATTTGTACGATCCTTATCACCCCGCGGTGCTCCGCATGCTGAAGCTTATTGTGGATAACGCCAAGCGGTTTGGTACGCATGTCAGCGTCTGCGGCGAGCTCGCCGGAGATATTCGCGCCCTGCCGATCTGGCTGTCGCTTGGCATCGTGGAATTAAGCATGTCGGTCCAAGCGATATTGAAGGTCAAAAACAGCTTGCTGCAAAGCAAGTACAGTGATGCCGAGGGCATATGGGACGAATTATCCCATTGTAAGGCCAGCTCCGCTGTGATCGAGGTGCTCGGACGTTATCTGGAGACCGATTTGGCGGATGAAACAAAGCCGCGTCGGCCGGCGAGCGGCTATTTATAACCTGCTTGCCGATTCCGCTAGACAATCCATAAACTGATGGAAGGAAAATGATAATGGAATTAAAAGGCCATCAAGTGCTCGCTTTTGTAGATGAGGAATTTGAAGATTTGGAGATGTGGTACCCGGTCATGCGGCTGAGGGAAGCCGGAGCGGTGGTACACCTCGCCGGGCCCAAAGCCGATACGGTATATCACGGAAAGTACGGGGTTCCGCTGACAACAGACCGTGCTTTGGATGAAGTTCGCTCCGAGGACTACATCGGCTTGTATGTACCTGGAGGCTGGGCTCCCGATAAGCTGCGCCGTTATGAATCCGTACTTCGGCTCACCAAAGCATTTCATGCAGCCGAGAAGCCGATCGCCCATATTTGTCACGGCGGTTGGGTATTGGCGTCCGCTAAGATTTGTAAAGGATATACCATGACCTCAACTCCGGGGATTAAGGATGACTTGGAGAACGCCGGAGCGATTTGGGTAGACCAAGAGGTCGTCGTGGACCGGAATATCGTCTCCGGCCGCAGACCGCCGGATCTTCCTGCATTTACGAAGACGTTCGTCGACGTATTGGCCGGGTATATCCGCAAGTAAAGCTTCGGTAAGTAGAGAGAAGTCAGGAGCCAAAACGTCATGAATGTGTTCCTTCGCTGGCTGCCTCCCCTGCTGTGGATGGCAGTCATTTTTTATTTATCCTCCCGGACAGGGGAGGATATGGGCGGCTGGCTGGATATCATCCGCCGCTGGATTCCGATGATGGAAGGCTTCGATTGGGGACATTTCGCAGCCTACTTTATTTTGGCTTGGACTTATTTATGGGCGCTGCGCCCCAAGCGGTTGAGCCTTGGGATTAAGCTTGTGGTTGTACTGCTCTGCGTTATTTACGGTGTGACGGATGAGTACCACCAATCCTTCGTCCCGGGAAGGACACCCGATCTGATGGATCTTCGCAATGACGCCATCGGTGCCGCGCTGGCCATGCTTCTGCTGTATATCCCTCCTGTCCGGCGTTGGTACAGCCGACTTTCCGGTGCTAAATATTACTAGTCTCCTTTCGGAAGGAAATGTGGAGCCTAGGTAGAATAATTGTACCTATAGAAAAGGTTTGGCTGTCGCCAAAAGGAGTGGTATTGTTGCAAAAGGAGTGCAAATGCGGTGAACACATGGGTATCCGGCTTCGCACCGTCATTTACCAAAACAGGGTTGAAATCGAAAACGTCCCCATTTTCTCTTGCGAATCCTGCAAGCGCAGTGAAGTGTATTCCGAGGTGAAGCCGGAGCTGACCGGATTAATCGGAACGCTTGGCAGCATGCCTGAGAAGCAGCAGCTGCAATTTGAAGAGGTAAGTGAAGTCGCCCACCTGATGGTCAAAGCAACGGAGAAGCAGCGGATCGATGATCCGGTGGAAGGGATTATTCAGGAGCGGATTAACGAGCTGCTGGACTTGCTCCTTCTTGCTCAGTCTCTTAACGATGAGAAATGGGTGGATAATATTCGAAAACGCCTGTCTCAAATCGCCAAACATGCTGTTACGGTATACGATTTCTGAAAGCCGCTGCTCCGCAGTTGGCTTTTTTGACGTAATTTGATACTATGATCATAGGACTAAGCCTATATTCGTTGCGAAATCAGGCATTTTGTCGTATGATAAGGCTAAATGACATGATCGCATTATACTTTTTAAACATTGGAGAGAATGGCCGTGACTGTGACAATTTATGATGTAGCAAGAGAAGCGGGCGTTTCCATGGCGACCGTTTCCCGGGTAGTTAACAACAATCCCAACGTGAAGCCGCAAACACGGAAGAAAGTTTTCGAGGCCATTGAACGCTTAGGCTATCGTCCGAATGCGGTGGCGAGAGGCTTGGCCAGTAAGAAGACGACAACCGTCGGCGTGGTCATTCCCGACATTTCGAATTCGATTTTCTCAGAGGTTGCAAGAGGCATCGAAGACATCGCTAATATGTATCACTACAATATTATTCTTTGTAATGCCGACAAGAAGAAGGATAAGGAAATCCGTGTAATCAATACGCTTCTTGAGAAGCAGGTGGACGGGCTGCTCTTTATGGGTGGCGCCATTACGGAAGAGCACATCCAGGCGTTTAAGACGTCTTCGGTTCCGGTGGTGCTTTGCGCTACAGGAGATGAGCAGCATGCTATACCGTCGGTCGATATCGATCATGAGAAAGCGGCTTACGATGCGGTGCAGGTGCTCCTGCAGAATGGACACCGCAATATCGCGATGATCTCCGGCACACTGCAGGATCCGACGAACGGGTATGCGCGTTACCAAGGCTATAAGAAGGCGCTGGAAGAGGCCGGGATCCCTGTTCGCGAGGATTATGTCCGCATCGGTAATTACCGTTACGAATCCGGACTTGAGGTCACGAAGTATTTCTTGGAGTTGGACGAGCGTCCTACGGCTATTTTTGCGGCAACGGACGAAATGGCGATCGGAGCTATTCATGCGCTGCAGGATACCGGTCTGAAGGTGCCGGAAGATGTATCCGTCATCAGTGTGGATAATATTCGAATGGCATCCATGGTTCGACCGCAGCTGACAACGGTAGCTCAACCGATGTATGATATCGGCGCCGTGGCGATGCGACTTTTAACCAAGCTGATGAACAAGGAAACAAAGGATGCTTCGGAGCTGACGCAGGTTATTCTGCCGCACGATATCATTCATAGAAACTCGGTGGCTTCACGCTAAACGTGAGCCACTTCTTTTTGTAAAGGAGGATTCGGGGGTTGGCCTATTCAAAAATTGGCGTCATCGGGGCAATGAAGGAAGAAATTGAGCTTTTCCACGATCATATGGATCAAGTACGCGAATCGGTAAAAGCGGGTGTGGTGTTCTACGAAGGACAGTTTCATGGCAGACCGATCGTGCTTTGCAAATCCGGTGTGGGTAAAGTGAATGCCGCCGTAACGACGCAAATCCTGATTGATACATACGGGGTAGACGCCATCGTGTTTACAGGCGTTGCCGGGGCGGTAGACCCTGAGCTCAATGTAGGGGATATCGTTGTTTCGACAGAATGCCTGCAGCACGATATGGACGTAACGGCTCTCGGGTTCCCTCGGGGAACGATACCTTATGAAGAGACATCGCTGTTTGTTGCTGACGAGCGATTGCGTAAACTCGCTGTAGAAGCAAGCGGCGAGTTATTCGGAGGCCGGGTAAAGGAAGGCCGGGTGCTTTCCGGAGACCAGTTTATTGCAAGCCGTGAAACGGTGGCACAGCTGTACTCGGAGCTTGGGGGGGCATGCACGGAGATGGAAGGCGCGGCTGTAGCTCAAGCTTGCTCCATGAACGGCGTTCCTTTTGTCATCATTCGCTCCATGTCTGATAAAGCGGATGGCTCGGCGCATGTGAATTTTGCGGAATTTACCGTTCAGGCTTCGGAGAATTCCTACCGTATCGTAGATCAAATACTTAAGCGGCTGCAATAAAAGACCGCAGCAGCGGCTTAATAGAGATAAGGAGAGTAGTTCTATCATGTCTTCTGTAACAATGGATCAAATTGTCGCTCTGGCAAAGCACAGAGGTTTTATTTTTCCGGGCTCCGAAATTTACGGAGGCCTCGCGAACACTTGGGATTACGGCCCGCTGGGAGTGGAGCTCAAAAACAACATCAAACGGGCATGGTGGAAAAAATTCATTCAGGAGTCGCCATATAACGTAGGCTTGGATGCGGCTATTTTGATGAATCCCCAGGCTTGGGTCGCTTCGGGTCACGTCGGCAATTTTAACGACCCGATGATCGACTGCAAAAAGTGCAAGGTACGTCACCGTGCAGACAAGCTGATTGAGAATGCGCTGTCGGAAAAAGGGATCGAAATGATCGTGGACGGTTTATCCTTTGCCGATATGGAAAAGCTGATTGCCGAGCATCACATCGTTTGCCCGGATTGCGGCGCTATGGATTATACGGAAATCCGCCAATTCAATCTGATGTTCAAAACGTTCCAGGGCGTGACGGAGTCGAGCTCTAATGTCGTGTATTTGCGTCCGGAGACCGCTCAGGGCATATTCGTCAACTTCAAGAATGTACAGCGGACGATGCGCAAGAAGCTTCCGTTCGGGATCGGCCAGATCGGCAAAAGCTTCCGAAATGAAATCACGCCGGGCAATTTTACATTCCGGACCCGTGAATTCGAACAGATGGAGCTGGAATTTTTCTGCAAGCCGGGTGAGGATCTTCAGTGGTTTGAGTATTGGCGTGCTTACTGCCGCGACTGGCTTCTGTCTTTGGGCATGTCGGAGAACAGCATTCGTCTGCGCGACCACTCCGAGGATGAACTGTCGCATTACAGCAACGGGACAACCGACATCGAATATAAATTCCCGTTCGGATGGGGCGAGCTTTGGGGTATCGCTGACCGCACCGACTATGATTTGAAGCAGCATATGGAGCATTCCGGCGAGGATTTCCATTATATCGAGCAAGAAACGAACGAGCGTTATATTCCTTACTGTATCGAGCCTTCACTCGGAGCGGACCGTGTAACGCTTGCCTTCCTGATCAACGCTTATGAGGAGCAAAAGCTTGAAGGGGATGACAGCCGTACGGTGCTGCATTTGCATCCGGCGTTGGCTCCTTACAAAGCGGCGATTTTCCCTCTTTCCAAGAAGCTTTCGGAAGGGGCTCATAAAGTATTTGCCGACCTGGCCAAGCATTTCCTGGTGGACTATGACGAAGCCGGATCGATCGGCAAGAGGTACCGCCGTCATGATGAGATCGGAACCCCTTATTGTATCACCTATGACTTTGATTCCGAGCAGGACGGTCAGGTGACGGTTCGCGATCGCGATACCATGGAGCAGACGCGGATGCCGATCAGCGAATTGAAAGCTTTCCTGGAATCGAAAATCGAATTTTAAAGCAAAGCCCGCTTGGACCTGTAATAACAGGTCGGCGGGCTTTTTCTTGATCGAAAGGCTGTGCTCTGATGCTTATATTCTGAGCATTTATTTGGGCAAATACATCATGGCAAGCTCTTTGATGTGTCTATTTTTTTTTGTGATTTCGTTACGGCGCGGCATCGGCTCCCAGGTATCAATAGGATCAAGCCAAGTCGTTGGAAGCGCTTCACTGCTGTAGGGCTGCCATTCCTTAAGCCATGATGGTGGCAGCGTCAGTCTCGGGTCTTTCTCGAGCTCCCCGATAATCGCGTGTTCGCTCATCTCAAGCCAAAGCAGGCTCCAGGCCCGTGGAACAACCCGCCAAATGTCATACCCGCCTCCGCCGAGCGCTACCCAACGGCCTCCGCAATGCTGATGTGCCAGCTGGTGAATGAAGCGCGGCATCGCCCGGTAAATTTCCATGCTGCAGTGCATGTGCGCTAACGGATCGAAGGCGTGTGCATCGCAGCCATGCTGCGTTACAATTAAATCAGGCTTGAACTGTTCTGCGACTTTGCCGAGCACTTCTTTGAAGCATTCCATCCAGGATTCATCTTCGGTGTAGGGTTCCAATGGCACATTAATAGCTGTTCCGAACCCGGAATCTTCTCCGCGTTCATTCACCGCACCGGTTCCCGGAAACAAATATTTTCCCGTTTCATGGATGGAAAAGGTGCATACGGTAGGGTCCGTATAGAAGCTCCACTGCACACCGTCACCGTGATGAACATCCGTATCAACATATAAGACGCGAAGTCCGTAAGCGCTTTTAGCATGGGCAATGGCAACCGCCGCATCGTTATAAACACAGAAGCCTGCGCCTTTGCTCGGCATGGCGTGATGCAGTCCTCCGCCTAGATGCAGCGCATGCTCCGCTTCCCCGTTCATGACAGCGTCCACAGCCCGAATCGAACCGCCGACCAGGCCTAAGGTAATGTCGTTCATATCGGGGAAGAAGGGGGTGTCCTCCGTATCGAGTCCGTATTTTTCAGCTTGCTGAAGCCATTTCGGTTCGGGCGCCGGATGACTAAGAGCGGTCACGGCTTCGACATACTCCTTGGAATGCACCTGATAAAGCTGTGTTTGTTCCGCTTTAACAGGGGATATGACGGATTCGGGGGGGAGAGCCCCCGCTTTTCGCAGCAGATCTACGGTCAGCATTAATCTTTTCTGATTAAACGGATGGGTATCATTGAAACGGTATGAAGTCTCATTCTCATCGTATATGAACAAAGCTTTCGCATTCATGACTTCTCGCGCCTCCATCAGTACATAAACCGCTGCCGGAAACGAACACGGTCGAATTTTTCGACAGAGGACAGCGGTACGTTTTTGCCGATGCGTACCATCAAGCAGTTTGCGGGATGGGAGCAAATCTCCGGGTCGTCGGTGGCATACCAGACCATGTCGACGCTTTTCATCAGCTTCTCCATCATATCGCGATACTGCCAGACGGTGAGCCCGGTGGTTTCCAAATCCCAATGCCAATAATATTCGGTAGTAAACGTGATGACATTCTCCAACTGCTCGCCTTCGAATGCCAGCCGGATCAGCTTTTTCCCCAGTCCGATACCGCGAAAATCGTTAGCTACCTCGATGGCTCCAAGCTCAATCAGATCATCCATCCCGCCTTCGGACCAGCGCTCCAGCTCATCCGGATAATGGAAGGTGACATAGCCTACGATTTGATCGGAAATTCGCGCCGCTATAATCCTTCCTTCAGGCAGTTCTGAAATTTCCACCAAAGCTGCCATCTGATCTGCCGGCCTGCGAAATGCGTCCAGATCCGGGTGCAGGAAGTATGTGCGCAGCCGTTCGGGAGGTATGGGGCCCTCTACAACCAGATCGGTGTTCTGATACGGGATAACCAGGGAATGAACGATTTTAATATGCTCCATTTGCGTAAATCGACTCCCTTCCAGAACTTTCACTATGTAGCATAACAAAAATTTGGTCGAATAAAAAGGGATATGGTATAATAACATTGAGCTCCATGAAAGCGTTTTAAATCAAATGAGGCAAGAGGGATCTGGGAGGTATGTGGAGTGGACCACGCAAATGTAGAAAGCATTGCACCCGTATCAACATCATCTAACATGAAAAATTATGAAGAAGAGCGTGCCGCATTCAACTGGGAAGCAATCGAAAAAACATTCACCTGGCGTGATACGGGGAAAGTCAACATGGCCCATGAGGCGATTGACCGCCATGCCGATTCGACTCGCAGAGACAAGGTCGCACTGTATTACAGCGATGACCGAAGAGACGAGAAATATACTTTCCTCGATATGAAGCTGCAGTCCAATCGCTTTGGAAACGTGCTTCGCAAGCTTGGAATCGGAAAAGGCGACCGTGTATTTATTTTCATGCCGCGTACGCCGGAGCTGTATTTCGCACTGCTGGGATCGATCAAAATCGGTGCCGTAGTCGGACCGCTTTTTGAAGCGTTCATGGAAACCGCTGTCAAGGATCGTTTGGAGGACAGTGAAGCCGTTGCCATCATCACGACGCCTGCGCTGCTCTCACGGGTTCCTGCAGCCGATCTTCCGCATTTGAAGCACATCATTTTAGTAGGGCAGGATATTACGCTTGCCGAAGGCCAAGTTGATTTTCATAAAGAAATGGCTTCCGCTTCAGAGGAGCTTGAGCTGGAATGGGTTGACCGCGAGGATGGACTTCTTATCCATTATACATCCGGTTCTACAGGCAAACCGAAAGGCGTATTTCATGTTCATAATGCGATGCTGCACCATTATTACACCGGTCGGGTCGTGCTTGATCTGCAGGAGCAGGATGTTTACTGGTGTACCGCCGATCCCGGTTGGGTTACAGGCACATCCTACGGTATTTTTGCGCCATGGCTTAACGGTGCAACCAATGTGATCCGTGGAGGAAGATTCAGTCCGCAGGACTGGTACAAGACGATAGAGAAATATAAAGTCACCGTATGGTACAGCGCACCGACGGCATTCCGCATGCTGATGGGAGCGGGGGATCTGGTTGTAAAGCAGTTTGATTTGTCCTCGCTTCGCCACGTGCTTAGCGTCGGGGAGCCTTTGAATCCTGAGGTCGTACGTTGGGGCCTGAAGGTATACGGCCAGCGAATCCATGATACGTGGTGGATGACCGAAACCGGCGGTCACTTGATCTGTAACTACCCGTGCATGACAATCCGTCCGGGTTCGATGGGCAAACCCGTGCCCGGGGTTGAAGCGGCGATTATCGACGATGCGGGGAACATACTGCCGCCATATCGTATGGGGAATCTGGCCGTGAAGACGCCTTGGCCGTCGATGATGCGTAAAATTTGGAAAAATCCAGCCAAATACGAGGAGTATTTCCGTATCCCGGGTTGGTATATCTCCGGAGACTCCGCATATATGGATGAGGATGGATATTTCTGGTTCCAAGGCCGGATTGACGATGTCATCAATACAGCTGGAGAGCGTGTGGGCCCGTTTGAAGTGGAAAGCAAGCTGATTGAGCATCCGGCGGTAGCCGAAGCGGGCGTTATAGGCAAGCCGGATCCGATGCGCGGAGAAATTATTAAAGCGTTCATTGCGCTGCGGGAAGGCTACACTCCATCTGAAGAGCTGAAGGCCGATATTGCACAATTCGTTAAGGTTGGGCTGTCCGCACACGCGGCTCCGCGTGAAATTGAATTCAAAGATAAGCTGCCGAAAACGCGCAGCGGTAAGATCATGCGCCGCGTGCTCAAAGCCTGGGAGCTTAATTTGCCAACAGGCGACCTCTCTACGATTGAAGACTAACAGAAAACCAAGCTGCACGAACAACCCCGGTCTGCGTTGACCGGGGTTGTTCGCTGTGCAGCAAAGTGTTTATTTTTTAAATTTTACAGGTGCGGAATGCTGCGATTCTCCTAAATCATTGGTTGCCGAGACCCGGTAATAGCCCTCATAAGAAACCGCATAATAGCGGAATTGCGTTGCACCGGTTACCGTACCGATTTTGGTATAGCTGCCATTTTCCTTGTCGCTGTGGTAAACCGTGTACTGCTTCACATGATCTTTGCCGGGATTGGCTTTCCACTGCATCTCAATCCCTCCGCCGCTGGACTTCACGCTTACACCTGATGGAGCGGAGGGAGCCTGGGCAGGCTGTTCCCCATGTCCGGAACCGGAGTCCGTTCCCGAACCGTTGGGCTGCCCTTGATTCTCTTCACTAGAAGGCGAGACAGGCTTTCCTAAAGATCCGTCCGTATAAGCCGATTGGCTCGGAGCGGATTCTTTGCCGGCTACATCTACGGCTGTGACGTAATATCCGTAAACGCCGCCACCGGATGCCGTGTCGGTAAACTTTGTTTCAGACCCTGCCATGACCACCTTGCCGTTGACCCTTTGGAACGTTTCGCCGTTTGAAGAACGATAGAGGCGATAACCGACGGTATCCGCGCTTCCGCTGGCCTGGAACGTAATGACGCTTGTCTCCCCTGAACGGGTGGATACCACGGTTGTAGGCGCTGCGGGAGGGTTCCCGTCATCTGTTCTGGGATCGGGCTTTGACGGCGCGTCCGTATCGTAGTCGGCCGGTCGATAGAAGCTCAAGCTTCTTTTCCGGTTTGCCGGGAGCTTGCCGATCACACTTTCAAGCTCTGCAAACAGCTCATTAAGCGGTTTTTCACGCCGGATCACGGTTTTCTCCTGGACGAAGTCGGCCGGGGTCTCGTTATGAGCAATATAATTGATTCCGTTATAGGTGATAATCGGGAGTGTTACGAGTACATTATCTTCTTCGGTCGGCAGGAATTTCTTGTTAAACAAATCCGTTACCTGTTTGCCTGCCTTTATGGTCGCTTCGCTTGGAAGCTTGCCTGACAAGCTGGATACGGTCATTTGTACAATATTTTCCGGACGAGCAAACGTCTTGGTAGGGAACAGCTCCGGACGCTTGTCGATCGCCATGTCCATTGTGGCGGCCCAAATGTTTTTGGCACGGTTCGTCCCGCCGGTCTGTTTGCTCAGCTTATGGATCGGAAGCTCATAACCGGCCCACACCCCTAACGTAATATCCGGAGTATACCCCATAAACCACGCATCGGCATCGTCCTGTGTAGAGCCTGTTTTCCCTACGATCGGTACTTTGCCGTAATGATTGAATTTCTTCATTAGATCGGTCGCCGTTCCCGAAGTGATCACCGTACGCATCATATCCGTCATAAGATAGGCCGTTTGTTCGGAAAAGACGTTTGAAGGATTTACCTGGTGCTCAAAGATGACCTTGCCATTGGAGTCCGTAATTTTTTGGATCATATACGCTTCGTTAAAAACTCCATAATTGCCGATGGTTGCATAAGCATTGGTTAATTCCTTGACGGTTACACCATATTTTAAACCGCCGATGACACCGGTTTGGGCAACATAATCGGCTTCCGTAATCGATTTAATCCCCATCTTAGCGGCAAATTCCCAGGCTTCCTTGATACCGACGACATCCAAAAACAGCTTGATCGCCGGAATGTTGTACGACTGATCCAAAGCTCTTCTGGCGGTAATCAGACCGTGGTATTTGTTATCCCAGTTTTCCGGGATATGATAGCCCCGGGTTCCGTCCCGGAGGATCACCGGAGAGTCATCGATGACCGATGCGGGCTGAAGGCCTTTTTCCATTGCAGGCAAGTAGGCGGCGATCGGCTTCATCGTGGATCCAGGCTGACGGTAGGCCTGAGTAGCGTGATTCAACTGCTCTTTAAAGAAATCTCTGCCCTCCATCATTCCAAGAATCGCACCGGTCTTGCTTTCCATCATAACGGCTCCGATTTGCTCCATTCCTTTGACCTTATCATCCGGCGAGAAATTTTTCGGATTCTGGGCAATGTCACGCATCGAGTCGTAAATATCCTTATCGATCGTCGTGTAGATATGGTATCCGCCGCGGCTTAGCTGCGTTTGGATGTTTTTGAGTTCTTCATTATAATCATCTGGCTTTACTTTTTGATCCAGATCAGGGTGTTCCGCTTTCATCAGCGCTTTTGCAGCTTCTTTTTCCACTTCGATCATCAAATAAGGATAGGTAGAGTATGCTTTCTTTACCCTTGGGGCTAGAGAGCCCTGCAAATCGAACGCAAGCGCCTCTTGATACTGCCGGTCGTTGATTTTGCCTTCCTCCAGCATGCGGCGAAGCACCAGATGCTGGCGCTGTACCGCGCGTTTGAAGGCAGCTCCGTCAAACACCCCGCTGCTGTTGAAGGTGGAATAGTTGCTCGGCTGCTGGGGAAGACCGGCCAGAAAAGCGGCCTGGGCAACATTTAGCCTGCTTAAATCCTCAATATTAAAAATCCCTTTCGCAGCCGCTTTAATGCCATAAACATTGTAGCCTGAAGAACCGTTGCCGTAAGGAATTTTGTTCAAATAAGCGAGAAGAATTTCGTCCTTGGACATGACGCGTTCCATCCGCATCGCAAGCAGAATCTCCTTCGCCTTCCGGCTGTCGGCTTTGTCCAACGACAGGTAGACGCGTCTGGCCAGCTGCTGGGTAATGGTGCT
The DNA here is from genome assembly GCF_057814255.1 of Paenibacillus sp. F024. Classification (NCBI taxonomy): domain Bacteria; kingdom Bacillati; phylum Bacillota; class Bacilli; order Caryophanales; family Paenibacillaceae; genus Paenibacillus; species Paenibacillus sp. F024. Next base: position 440,212 of record NZ_JBVASZ010000001.1, on the reverse strand, counting down.
GCCCCCGGTTTGAACGTCCTGATTCAACACTTTTTGGACGACGGCACGTATCGTGCCTTTTACGTCAACGCCATTGTGCTCATAAAAATGGTTATCCTCAATGGCGAATACCGCATCGATCACCAGCTGGGGAATTTCGTTTAAGTTGGCCAGCTGTCGGTCTTCCTCGGTACGGATCTGGCCGATCACCGTATTATCGCGGAAGTAGACGAATCCGGTTTGTGCGTCGTCCTGCATTTGGGTAATCATGGATTCCTTACTGCGGACGGGATCGTCCTTGACTAAAGCGGATACGTATCCGAACGCCGCCCCACCTCCGATAAATCCGGCTATAATTCCAACGATAAACACCCATTTGAGTGAAAGCAGCGTATATTTTCCGATGGACTGCAGGACTTCTTTATAGTTTTGAGGCTTCTGTTCCTTCTCCATAACTGCGGTTTCCTCCTGATTTGGAAAACATTACTTAAACATTATAGCATATAGAGTCAAGCCGGGTAGGGACAGTAAGACTCTTTAGGATGACGGATTCATGACGTTTAGCTTATACTCAGTTAATCAAATAGGCTGGTGTGAAGCGTTTGACACCGATCGCAATCGTGTGGTATAACTAGGTTTAATTGCATCAGATCCAAATGCGTAGAAGGACACCAGTAGGATAAGGAGACAAGCTTTCAGAGAGCCGGTGGAGGGTGGAAACCGGTACTTGACCTTAAACCGAATTACCGTCCGGAGCAGCGGAAGGGAACGCTCGATATCCGATATACGGGGTCAGCCGGTAGCTTCCGATCGGGCAACGCCCGTTATCCCGCTGAAGTGAAAGCCGAGATTGGCTGTGCCTTGTCAGCTGCGAATTGATGCACTACAGGGTTTCGTCTTTTGGGCTTTAATTAGGGTGGTACCGCGAGATCGACCTTCTCGTCCCTTGAGGATGAGAAGGTTTTTTGTATTTTTCATCATTTGGGAGGAATAAAGTAAATGACAAAATGGGAGAAATTAACTTCCGAGCAGCGGGAAGAAGTGAATCGCCAGCTGGAAACGATTCGGCGCGGCGTCATTGAGATCGTACCGGAGGATGAATTAAAGCAAAAAGTCATCGATTCTGTTGCTTCGGGAAAGCCGCTTAAGGTAAAGCTCGGACTGGATCCGTCCGCTCCGGACATTCACGTTGGGCATACGGTTGTGCTGCATAAGCTTCGCCAATTTCAAGAGCTTGGGCATCAGGTCCAGCTTATTATCGGCGACTTTACGGGCCGTATCGGAGATCCTACAGGTAAATCGGAAACACGCAAGCAGTTGACAGAAGAGGACGTGAAGCACAACGCTTTGACGTACCAGAAGCAAATCTACAAAATTCTCGATCCGCAAAAAACGCAGCTGTTTTATAACTCCGAATGGCTCGGACCGCTCACGTTTGCTGATGTTGTTCAGCTGTCGGCCAAAGTAACGGTAGCGCGGATGCTTGAGAGGGACGATTTCTCCAAGCGCTATGCCGGAGGTTTGCCGATTCATATTCACGAGTTCTTCTATCCGCTCATGCAGGGCTATGATTCGGTTGCACTGAAAAGCGATATCGAGCTTGGCGGAACCGATCAGAAATTCAATTTGCTGATGGGCCGCACGCTGCAGAAGGAATACGGCGTTCCGACCCAGGTGGCCATCATGAACCCGCTTCTTGAAGGCCTTGACGGGGTACAGAAGATGAGCAAGAGCCTTGGCAATTATATCGGCATCGATGAAGAACCGAACGAAATTTACGGGAAAGCGATGTCTGTTCCGGATGAGCTGATGCTCAAATATTATGAGTTGGCCACGGATATCTCAAATGAAGAGCTGCTGCAGCTGCGTGACGGGATTACGCAGGGGACTGTACATCCGCGTGACGCCAAAATGCGTCTGGCTCATACGTTCGTCCGGATGTATCATGGGGAGCAGGCGGCAAATGAGGCTCAACAGCATTTTGTAACCGTATTTCAGCAGCGTGCGCTGCCGGATGATATCGAAGAGGTGCTGCTTTCTTCCGATGCGCTTGAAGATGGGAAAATCCGTATCGCCAAGCTGCTGGTCACATTAGGGCTGCAAAGCTCCAACAGCGAAGCGAGAAGGAGCGTACAGCAGGGCGCAGTGAAGGTGAATGAACAGAAGATCGTTGACCCCAACGAGGAACTGACGCCTGAGGGCGGCGAAATCGTACAGGTAGGAAAGCGTAAATTCGCCAGAATCAAGCTCGGTTAAAACCAAAAAACCTTGGTTCTTCGGGAAGAAGAACCAAGGTTTTTTTCGTATGGTTAAGATTAACGGCTGTAGAACTCGACGATTTGCTTTTCATCGATCTCTTGAGCAAGCTCGGAACGCTCAGGGAGGCGAACATATTTGCCTTCCACTGCAGCTTCGTTATACTCAAGGTAAGCCGGCAGATAGTTGCGGTTAGCCAAAGCTTCTTTAACGGCGGACAGGTTGCGGCTTCTTTCACGAAGGCCGATCACGTCGCCAGGAGTTACGAGGTAAGAAGCGATATCTACTTTTTTGCCGTTCACAGTTACGTGACCGTGAGCAACGAGCTGACGAGCGCCTGCGCGGGAGTTGGACAGACCCAGACGATAAACCAGGTTGTCTAAACGGCTTTCGAGCAAGAACATGAAGTTCTCACCGGAGATCCCTTGCATTTTCGTAGCTTTGTCAAACAGGTTGCGGAATTGCTTCTCGTTCAAACCGTACATGTGACGCAGCTTTTGTTTCTCCTGCAGCTGCAAGCCGTAACCGGACATTTTCTTGCGTTGTCCAGGGCCGTGCTGACCTGGAGGGAAAGGACGTTTCAATTCTTTGCCGGTACCGCTCAAGGAGATGCCGAGACGGCGGCTTAACTTAAATTTAGGACCAGTGTAACGTGACATGGATTAGAGAGCTCCTTTGTAAATAAAATAAAATAGGTTGATTCTTATAACGGGTGAAGCGTGTGCCCGACTTTGTTTCCATGCCCATGTGGCATCCGAAGGGAAAAGACCCAGCCGCGGTCCCGTCGGCAACAAAATCTAACAGAGGGTGACACAAGCTTCCACGATAAGCATGCTCGGGAAAATCCCTTGTGACATGCTTATTCTCGACAACTAATTTTATAGGATAAAACAGGGCTGTGTCAAGTCACAATCCCTTCGAGATTCCCTTCTTTTTTTGATACAATAGGGAAAGCTGTTAGTGGGAGGTTAGAGCATGGGTCACTGGAATGTCGAGCATATGTCGGAAGTTCTGAATTCGTTTGGTTTCGTCGGTCATCTCGCGGGAGCGCTGCTCGTTGTATTGCAGACAATTTTTCCGTTTGTTCCATTTGTTATTGTAGCCGGGGTGAATGTGCTGCTGTTCGGGTTATGGGGCGGGATGGCCGTGAATTATTTGTGCGCCTGTCTCGGCGCGATCGTCGCTTTCTATGCCGCCAGACATTATGGACGCACCTGGGTTCAAAAAAAGCTGGAGAAAATCAAAAATATCGATAAGTTCAACAAACAGCTGAAACGGCGCGGCATGCTGTTTATTGCCTTCAGCCGGCTGATACCGGTGCTCCCTTCCTTCGCTATTAATTACGGCGCCGCGGTGATGGAGGTCAAGGGGCGGGACTTCATTGTAGGGACTCTTATCGGCAAGGCGCCGATGATCATGCTCGAATCGATGATCGGGCATGATCTTCTGCATTTTACCCGATATAAGGGAAGGCTGCTGATCCTGCTCGCCGTGTTCGTTGTTATGCTTGGAATCGGCAACCGTTTCAAAAATAAGTGGGCAAAAAACGGGAGCGGCATGTAAGCTCGTGGAAAAGGAGAGAGGTTTATGCGGGATCCGCGATTGCAGCAGTTAGCTCATAATATCGTAAACTACTCCCTGGATGTTCAAGCGGGAGAAAAGGTGCTGATCGAAATGGTCGGTTCCGAGCGGGAAATCGTGAAGTGTTTGGTGGAGGAGGTCCATGCCAGAGGGGGATATCCGTATGTGGAGCTGGTAGATAACGCCATTCGTGGGGCTGTACTCCGTTCGGCCACGGAAGAACAGATGGAGCATTGGGCCAATATGGATCTACAGCGTATGAAGGATATGAATTGCTATGTCGCCATTCGGTCGGGTGATAATGTAAATGAGCTTTCCGATGTGCCGGACGCGAAGATGAGGCTGTACAATCAAATTTATCGCAAAAAGGTTCACTTGGAGCAGCGGGTGAAACGGACGCGTTGGGTGGTGCTGCGCTATCCGAACGCTTCCATGGCTCAATTGGCCGGCATGAGCACCGAAAATTTTGAGCATTTTTATTTTGACGTTTGCAATTTGGATTATTCCCGAATGGCCGATGCGATGGAGCCGCTGCAGCAGCTGATGAATAATACCGATCGTGTCCGCATTGTAGGACCGGGCGCTACGGATATTTCTTTCTCGATTCGAGGAATCGGTTCGGTCAAATGCTGCGGCCGCCGCAACATACCGGATGGGGAGCTGTATACGGCTCCGGTACGGGATTCGGTAAACGGTGTCATAGCCTATAATACACCTTCCGTTTACTCCGGTGTCACGTTCGAGAATATGATGTTCCGATTCGAACACGGGAAAATCGTAGAGGCTTCGGCGAATGATACCGGACGTCTTCTGGAAGTGCTGGATACGGACGAAGGCGCAAGGTATATCGGAGAATTCAGCCTGGGCTTTAACCCTTATATTTTACACCCGATGAAAGATACGCTGTTCGACGAGAAAATCGACGGCAGCCTTCATTTCACGCCGGGGCAGGCCTACGAGCAGGCGGATAACGGGAACCGTTCCTCCGTTCACTGGGATTTGGTGCTGATTCAACGGCCTGAGTACGGGGGAGGAGAAGTCTATTTTGACGACCGTTTGATCCGCAAAGACGGACGGTTTGTCATTCCGGAACTGATGGGCTTAAACCCCGATCAATTAAAATAACGGGGCTTAAAAATGTAGTTGCATGATATTCTCTTCCCATGTATTATAGGCTACAACAACGTATTATTACTTGGAGGGATTGTAATGCCTAACGCAAACAATGCGGCAATCGTGGAGATTTCCCAAACCGCCAATAAATTCAGATCCTCGATCGTTTTGCAGTATGATAATAAGTATATCGATGTAAAAAGCATTCTGGGCTTGTTCACCACCTTACTGACAACCGGCAATTATGACCTTCACGTCCATGGTCCCGATGCGGAAGAAGCAAAGAAGGCCATGGCTGAGGTGTTTGAAAAGCACGGTCTGAAGATCAACAGCATTCAGGACTAAGAATAGAAGCGGTACGAAACGAAGGGAGGCATTTTCGCACGGCGAAAATGCCTTTTCTTCGTCTATGACTTGTGTATTCCGGCATTTTCGACTAAAATTGAATTATTGGAGCGTGGATGCTAACATTCACGTCATTTCGGGAGAACCGGGAGGGCGAAACGAATTTGGAGACGATCAGCCGAGTTTCGCTTCATGGCGTATTACAGGGGGGAAGCTTCATGTCATCGGATGTGCTGCTCAGCTTGTCGCAGAGAGCGCTGAATCTGCTTCAGGAGGATGCGGACAAGATTGAGAAGCTGATAGAAGTGCAAATGGAGAATTTGACTACACGCAAATGTCCTCTCTATGAAGAGGTGTTAGATACGCAAATTTACGGGCTGTCCAGAGAAATCGACTTCGCTATTCGGGCGGAGCTCATCAACGAAGCGGCCGGTAAGCATATTCTGGTGAAGCTCGAACGCAACTTGGCCGAGCTCTACGAAGCCATGAACCAAAATAAAGAGTAACCTTCGTCTGAAGGTTGCTCTTTATTTTGGTTTAAGACCTTTACACCAAGTAGAAAGCAATGCCGAGAATAAGATAAACAACCAGAAGCAGAATACCTTCATACCAAGTGGTGGTGCCGTCTCTGGAGATCGATGAGGCGATGAACGCAGCTACGCCGATCGCCAATAGCTCATAGGCGGTAAACACGATATTCATGGGGCTGCCGAACCACAGTGACACAAGGACAAGCACGGGCGCGACGAAGAGCGAGATTTGCAGACTGCTGCCGATCGCAATTTCTACCGCAGCGCCCATTTTATTTTTGCGTGCCATGATGATCGCCGCGCTGTGCTCCGCCGCGTTGCCTACAATAGCGATCAGAAAGGCCCCGACGAACAGCTCGGACAGACCGTATTGATGGCTGAAGGGCTCAAGCGTGCTCACCAGCCACTCACTCTCGAAAGCCACCATCGTTGTGGCCAGCAGCAGAAACAAGACGGAAGTTCTTTTGGACCATAGCGCTTCTCCATGCTCCAAAGCTTCGTCAGACAGCTCGTTCTTATGTGTGATCATGGAAAAGAACAACCACAGCAAATAGGCAACGATCAAAATAACGGAGACGATGATGCTTAAGGTTTGCGTTTCTGTTGTCGTCAGGCTTCGGGTGAATGCGGCAGGAATGAACAATGCAATGACCGCCAGCAGCATCAGCGAAGCGTTGTGCCCGGCAAGCTTGACATTAAAATGCTGTTCCTTGTATTTCAAACCGCCGATCAGCACACTAAGTCCAAGCACGAGAAGCATATTCCCGATGATCGATCCGGTGATGCTCGCTTTTACGATATTGAATAATCCATCCTTCACCAGAAATATGGCGATGATCAGCTCCGCCGCATTACCAAAAGTGGCGTTGAGGAATCCGCCCAGCCGGTCTCCTGCGTACTGCGCCACGCTTTCGGTCGCTTTGCCGAGAAATCCGGCGACAAATACGATCGCGCCGGCCGAAATCAAAAACTGCAGCGTGGCGTTGAAGCTAGGAGCTCCAACATAATGCGCCGCAGCGCTAAGTGCGAAGCTCAAAATTAGACAAATGGCAAAAACGCGGCGTTTCATCATTATCACCCCATGTGGTAAAGTATACCTGAATGGAACAAAACCTATTCTTCAATATCCCATCATAGGCAAAAGGAGAGTATTCGAATGGATTTGCGACTGAAAGGGAAAAAAGCGGTTGTTACCGCTTCCAGTAAAGGATTGGGACGGGCGGTAGCCGAACAGCTGGCGGCGGAAGGTGCCAGCTTGCTGCTGTGCAGCAGGGATGAACAGGCCGTGTGTGATGTCGCTGCACTGCTTGGGCAGAAATATGGAGTAGAAGTTGCCGGTATGGGTGTCGATTTGAGCAGTCCTGAACAAATTTCCTGGCTTGTACAGCAAGCTCAGGATCGGTTTGGTCAGGTGGATGCGCTGGTATGCAACGCAGGAGGCCCTCCGAGCGGCACTTTCTTGTCGCTGGATGAAGAGGCTTGGCTTCATGCCATTCAGCTCAATCTGATGAGCGTCGTTCGTTTGATGAAAGGATTTCATCCATTAATGAAGGAACAGGGGGGACGGATTGTAACGATTGCGTCATCCTCTGTAAAGATACCGATTCCCGGACTGGTGCTATCCAACACTCTGCGAACAGGAATCATCGGTTTAATGAAGACGCTCTCTATCGAATGGGGTCCGGACGGCATCCTCTTAAATACCGTGTGTCCGGGACGCATTATGACCGACCGGCTTATCGAGCTGGATACCGTCAATGCTTCACGGCAGGGGAAAACGGTGGATGAAATTCAGGAAAGCATGACCAAGGACATTCCGCTGGGACGTTACGGTGAGCCGGAGGAGCTTGCCTCAATGGCTGCCTACTTATTATCGCCGCGCAACAGCTACATGACCGGCTCTGTCTTCTATGTAGACGGCGGCATGGTCAAAGCGATATAAAATGGACTTGAGGTTCAATGGAGTCCAAGCAATCTGATACGGTACAGTTGCTTTCCATGTTGGAAGTTATTACAATAGAGCTATAACCCTTGAAGGAGTGATCCTCTTGAGCGAAGACATTCAAACAGGTCTTATCCGTATTTCAGATGACGTTGTGGCTACGATTGCAGGATTAGCCGCACTCGAAACTCCGGGGATCGCCGCCATGTCGGGAGGCATTTCGGAAGGATTGGCCAAACGCTTGAGCGGAAAGAACGTGCAAAAGGGCGTATCTGTTGAAGTGGGTCAAGTGGAAGCGGCAATCGATTTGAGAGTGATTGTCAACTATGGAAGCCGGATTCAGGAAGTATGCCGTGATTTGCAAGAAAACGTCCGGGAAGCGGTAGAAAATATGACGGGTTTATCCGTTGTTGAGGTCAATGTGAAGGTAGAAGGGGTAGCCTTCCGTGAGGAAGAGACGGTTACCGTGGAAGATCCCCAGAATCGAGTCAAATAACAAAAGAGAGCCTGGTTTCAGGCTCTCTTTTTCGTTGTTTCACGGTCTTTTTCGGGTTTGTTATGCTCTCTGGAGATGCTTAGCAAAATGCCGAGGCTCATCAAGGTCATCAGCATGGATGTACCGCCATAGCTGATGAGCGGAAGCGTTACCCCCGTCATCGGAATCGTATTGGTTACTCCCCCGATATTGATAAACGCCTGAATTCCGATCAGTCCGACGATCCCCACGCCCACCAAGGTGCCGAAGGTTTCCTTGCAGCGAAGAGCAACGATAAGTCCTCTGAGCAAAAAAGCCAAGTAAACGAGCAGGAAAATCGAAGTTCCGATAAATCCAAGCTCTTCTCCGATAATGGAAAAAATAAAATCGTTGTGCGCTTCAGGCAAATAATGAAGCTTCTGTATGCTTTGTCCAAAGCCGGCTCCTGTCAGGCCCCCGTGACCGAACGCATAAAGCGATTGAATGAGCTGATGCCCAGTGTCCAGCGGATCCGACCAGGGATCAAGAAAAGCGGTGAAGCGGGCGATACGGTAGCTGTCGCCTCCGGTTTTAATAAAATAAAGCGCGATGACGATGGATAATAATCCGGCAGCGCCCCCGCCAAGATAAAAAATATGCTTTAGATTGGCTCCGCCCACGATGATGACCAGCAAGGCAGACAGAACAAGAATCATCGTTGAGCCTAGATCCGGCTGAAGCATAATCAGCCCAGATATGAAGCCAACGACGACGAGGGGAGGAGCCAGTCCTCGTTTGAAGTCACGGATCCGATCCCCTTTTTTGCTGATAATGGCGGCTAAATACAAAATGACCGCCAATTTGGCAAATTCAGTCGGCTGAAGCCCGAAACTGCCGATATAAATCCAGCTTTGTGCGCCGTTTGTTTCCGGAGCTATGATCGGCACCAACAGCAGCAGGAAAACGGTAATGGCCAAAAACGGGACAACCCACTTTTGGAACTTGCGGTAGTCTACGTTCATGCAAAAGAACATGGCAACCGTTCCCATACCGATGGCGAATGCCTGTCGAATGGCCAAGTACCATGGCTCGCTTGACCTGTATGCCATCCCGGCGCTAAATACGAATGCCAATCCGAAACACACGAGCGAAAACGTCAAGAACAGCAGCAGAAAATCGGGCGTTCCTCGTCTCGGTGGAGTCATAAGCTTGATTCCCCTGTTATTGGGTCAGCTTTACTTTCAACTCCGCCAATTTTCCGTTGACCGCTTTCATGATGGCGTCAGGAATAGGAGATTGATAGTCCAAGCCATGCGGGAAAGTAGCTTTTCCGATATAGACTTCTTCGACATAAAGAATGGCATAAGGGGATTCCAGCTTGCCGGATTCAACCCGGGTATTGATGCGCAGGAAATAATCGCTTTGCGTAGCTTTATCTTCAAGCTTTAGATCGTATGTAGCGCGGTTATACTCCCACTGCCAGCGCACGAAACCGAGCTGCTCCATAGACTCGTCCAAATGTGCGAGGTCGCTTTTTAATCCTTTTAATCCATTGTTTTCAATAATCACTGCAAGCCCTCCTAAATATGTACAACTCAGCTAATTATCCTTTATTCATGATAGTATGTTTCCCTTACTTGTGCAAGCCTAATGCATATGCCCCCTAAAGCGAGGCTGTAAAGTTTGAATTTCTTGTGACACATGGATGAAACCGCTCTTTGGATTTGATAAAATAGGATTGAATCGAATGGATCGCTGCAACGATGATAACGATGCAAAGGGCGAAGGGGGTACTATAGATGACGATATTCAAAACGCTGGAAACGATAGTTCCCGAAATGATCGCTTGGCGCAGATATTTGCACCGGCATCCGGAGCTGTCGTTTCAAGAATCGGAAACCGCTGCCTACATCGCAAAGCTGCTTCAGGAATGGGGGCTTGAGGTGCGAACAGGAGTGGGCGGACACGGTGTCACAGCCAGATTGCAAGGCGGGGAAGCCGGGCCGACCATTGCGCTCAGGGCGGATATTGATGCCCTTCCCATACATGACGAGAAGGCTTGCGAATACGCCTCAAGCGTACCAGGTGTGATGCATGCTTGCGGTCATGATGCCCATACGGCGACCTTGCTCGGTGCAGCCAAAACGTTGAGTCAACATAGAGAACAGCTGCGCGGAAACATCGTCTTTTTGTTTCAGCCCGCAGAGGAGGTTACTCCGGGCGGGGCGCTCGGCATGATCGAGGACGGGGCGCTTCAAGGCGTGGACGTTATCTATGGCGTTCACTTATGGACACCGTTCGAGGTAGGCGCTGCGTATTGCAAGGCAGGTCCCATGATGGCGGCGGCCGATGAATTTACCATTGAGATCAAAGGCAAAGGCGGCCACGGAGGTCTGCCCCACGAAACGGTGGACAGCGTCTTTGTGGCTTCTCAGCTGGTCGTCAATTTGCAATCCATTGTCAGCCGGAATACGGATCCGACCGAGCCGTGCGTTGTCTCCGTCGGATCGATACATAGCGGAACCAATTTTAACGTCATTGCTGAAACCGCCGTATTAAAGGGAACGGTGCGTACGTTTAACGCTTCTTTACGAATGGATGTGAAGGCAAGGCTGGAAAATATCGTTCGCCAAACCTGCTTCATGCAGGGCGCCGATTATACAATAGACTATAAGCTTGGTTATCCTCCTGTCGTGAATCACGCGGAAGAAGAGGAGCGGTTTTATCGGGCGGCGAAGGCGGCTTTGGGAGAGGCGGGAGCGAAGACGGCGCCGCTGATTATGGCGGGCGAAGATTATGCCTATTATCTGGAGCAGGTGCCGGGATGCTTCATGTTTGTCGGAGCGGGCAATCGGGAGCGCGGCGTCGTTTACCCGCATCATCATCCCAGGTTCGATATTGATGAAACGGCAATGACGAACGCCGCAAAGCTGTTTATAGCCATGGTGGAGGATTATATGTCGGAGCATTCCCGGTAAGTGGCAGTCCAGTGGCGAATGGGAAGCGGGGAAAAGGGAAAATCTAATGCTGCAGCAGCTTGGGAATGCCCCGGCAGGGCAAACGTTTAGGCTGCCAGTTCCTTTCAGGAGGGATTTCCCTTGAATTCGAGAACACTTCGCGAGATCATGACAACCGACTGCTCTACAGTAACATTAAAGGATAACGTGTATGAGGCTGCGGTAAAGATGAAACAGGAAGATACGGGCTTTATTCCTGTCGTTGACGGAAAAAAGCTGATCGGCGTTCTGACCGACCGGGACATCGTTATCCGCGGACTGGCCGAGAAAAGGGAGGGCTCTGCCGCCATTAAAGAAGTGATGAGCAACACTGTCGTATCCGTAACTCCGGAAACGACAGTGGATGAAGCGGCCAAGATCATGGCGAATGAACAGATTCGCCGACTGCCTGTTGTCGAGAATGGGAACCTGGTCGGAATCGTATCGATCGGCGACCTTGCTGTCCGCAGCCATTATGAAGACGAAGCAGGCGAAGCATTGAGCCACATTTCCGAGCAGCAAGCCCTACATTGATTTTTTTTCGTTCTTCCGAGGTATTCAATCGGAAGAACGTTTTTTATTTACACCTGTGTACGGAGCTGAAGAAGAGGAAGCATCCCTTCAGCTCCGTTTTTTTGCATTATTTTCTTCCACTTGTTTTTTCGGGTGTCTTTTTTCACTTTGGGTTTACATGTTTAAATCCGGCGCCAATCCAACATAATAACAGTATCTGTCAAAGCTTGGAGGGATCAGTATGCCATTTTTTACAGATCGGCCGCTTGTCGTTCAGAGCGATTTCAGTATTTTGCTGGAAGCCCGGCACCCGGCTTTTGATGATGTGCGGAAGGGCTTGGCCCCATTCGCCGACCTTGTGAAGTCGCCGGAGAATCTGCATACCTACCGAATGTCATCGTTATCCATATGGAATGCAGCGGCAGCGGGAATGTCGGCGGAAGAAATCATAGCTTTTTTGGAGCAGTGGTCCAAATTCGGTATTCCTGTATCGGTAAAGCAGGATATCCGCAGGTTTGTGCAGCGTTACGGTCTCGTTCGAATGGAGCGCCTGGGAGAAGATCTGCTTTTAATCTCCGATGATGTCGATGTCATAAAAGAGATGGTTTCCTATAAATCACTGCAATCCTACGGGCTGTGTCAGTTGGATTCAAGAACGCTGCGGTTCTCGTCGCTGCACCGGGGTCTGCTCAAGCAGGAGCTGGTAAAGATGGGCTATCCGGTAGAGGACTTGGCGGGTTACAGTCAAGGCGAACGGCTGCCGATCCGTCTTAGGACGAGAACCAGCGCAGGCCATGCCTTTGAACTGCGGGATTATCAGCAGTCTGCCGTGGAGTCATTCTACCGTGAGGGCAGCGCGCAGGGGGGAAGCGGCGTACTGGTGCTGCCGTGCGGGGCCGGGAAAACCGTCATCGGCATTGCGGCTATGGGCCGGCTGAACTGTGCTACCCTCATATTGACATCCAACAGTACATCCGTACAACAGTGGAAAAGAGAAATACTGGAGAAAACCGATGTTACGGAAGAAATGGTCGGAGAATATACCGGACAGCAAAAAGAGGTTCGACCCATTACGATCGCAACGTATCAGATTTTGACCTACCGTAAATCGAAGGACGCGCTTTTTACCCATATGGATTTGTTTAACAAACGGGACTGGGGTCTGATTGTCTATGATGAGGTTCATCTGCTGCCCGCGCCTGTGTTTCGCGTGACCGCAGACATTCAAGCGACACGACGCTTAGGCTTGACGGCTACGTTAATCCGAGAAGACGGCCGGGAAGAAGACGTGTTTTCATTGGTAGGGCCCAAAAGGTACGAGATGCCGTGGAAGGAACTCGAAACGAAGGGGTGGATCGCTTCGGTGGAGTGCATCGAGCTGCGCGTCCCTATGCCTCCGGCAGAAATGGAAGCGTACCGTACGGCGGACGTCAGGCAAAAAATGAAATGCGCAAGCGTCAATTCGGCCAAGCATGCGCTGGTGGAGGCGCTGCTGCGCAAGCATGAAGGAGAACAAATCCTGATCATTGGCCAGTATCTGGAGCAGCTCCATGAATTGAATGCCCGAACAGGGATACCTTTGATCAGCGGCGAGCTGAGTCACAACCAACGGGAAATATTGTATAACGCCTTTAGGAGCGGCGGGCTGAAGGCGTTAATCGTTTCCAAAGTAGCCAACTTTGCCGTAGATTTGCCGGATGCCGCCGTCGCCATACAGGTATCGGGGAGCTTTGGTTCCCGACAGGAAGAGGCTCAGCGGCTTGGACGCATTCTGCGGCCTAAATCGGGTCGCAACAAGGCGTATTTTTATACGCTGGTCAGTGAGAATACCAAGGAGCAGGAGTTTGCCATGAACCGGCAGTTATTCCTCATCGAGCAGGGATACAAATATGGAATTGAAAGGACCGACAACCGGAAGGAGGCGAGCTTGAAATGAATTATTCGGAAATTATCGCCCGGATGCCCCGGGAGCTGTGGAGCCGGATGCAAGCGGAAGCGGTATACGCTCCATGGCTTGGGCAAGGATCCGGTCTGGAGGAAATTTGGGCCGATCCGGTTGTGATGGAAACGGTATATAACCGGATGGGCTTGAACGAAAGGACGGTGCTGGAAGCGATTGTGCGGGACATCGGCTCCGAGCTTTTTGACGCAGCTAAGCTGGAAAAATCAGCAGGGGTCGTGCTCTCCGGCGCCGAGATCAAAGCCGGATTGGCCGGACTGCTGCGTAAAGGCCTCGTTTTTGCTTTCCGCAAATCGTGGGGTGAGCTGGTTTATCTGCTTCCTGAGGATAGTCTGGTGCTTTGGCAGCAGATCATGCACCCTGGGCTTTACCCTATTCCTTCGGAAACTACCGCTCTTTCCGGTATTGAACCGATTGAGGTCATTCCAAGCGATATTCGCAGGGGGATTTTTCAGTCGCTTGTGTTTGCGGCACAGGAGGAGCTGAAGCTGACCCAAAACGGAACCCTGCACAAAAAACAACTGCAAAAATGGCTTGAGCTTATCCCGTTGAATCAAACACTGCTGCAGGGGCTTTCGATAAAATATGCGTACTGCGACGCTTATCCGGTGAAAGCGGCGATCATGCTTGATATCCTTCTGCGTCTCCAATTCATCGTACCGGACGGAGAAGCATTGAGGCTTCGACCCAAAGCGCTCAAAAGCTGGTTGAACCGGTCTGCCAACGAACAAAATCTCAAGCTCTACGGCCTTTGGAAGCGTCTGACACTTCCGGCGGAGGCCTGGATGCAGCACGCGGTTATCATTCTTGAAAGGGCGGCTCCGGGGGAATGGATATCCGCGTTTGGTCTTCTGATAGCGCTTGAAAGACAGGGCCTGCTGCCGGCAGCGGCTGACCGTGAGAAGATAGAGCAAAGGCTTTATCGGCTTCAGCAGGAATGGTTGGACCCTCTGGCTGCCATGGGCTGGGTTGAAAGAGGCGCGGAGTCCGTAAGCGGGAAGGTGTATTATCGTTGGCGCGTACAGCTGTCATGGCCTCACCATGTACCGCTGGAATTGGAGGAAGCCGGGCGATTTATGGTGCAGCCGGACTTCGACATCATTGTGCCGCCGGATGTGGCCGATGCGGTTTGCTGGGAATTGTGCTGTATGGCCGACCCGATAGCAGTCGATCAGGTCAGCGTCTATAAATTGTCCAAAGCCAGCGTTCGTCGTGCCTTGGAAAATGGGAGGTCGGCTGAAGAGATGGCGGAGTTTCTGGAATCGCATGCGTTTTACGGAGTGCCCGATCATATTCGCTCGGCCATAGAAGAATGGGCCAGACCATTTGGCAGGATGGCTTTCGCCAACACGCTGCTGCTTCGTTGTAACGATGAAGAAACCGCTGCAGCGGTAGCCAAACTGCCTGGTGCTGTGCCCTATTTTCAAGAAGCCGTCGGAGCCAAGGATTTTATTATTGCTGCCGGCGACCTGAAGCCCCTTGCGGCAGTATTGGAAAAAGCGGGTTACATGCCGGGAATGCCTCTTATACCCAATGCGAAGGATGGTTCTGTTCGCGGCAAATCTTACCCGAAGCTGACGGATGTCAATGGGCGGGAAGACGAGGCGGATGCCGACCTGTCGGTAATGGAGAGAGGGCTGATTTATGCCAGAATTTCAGCTCATTATTTTCAGTTGGAATCACGGGTGCCCGAGCCGTCCGATTTGTACCCCGACCTCAAGGACATTCCTCCGATGTGGCTGAGGGATTATAGGAGCTATCATGTATCGACCCGTAAAGAAATGGTGGAAAAAGCGATTGAGCTGAAGACGCTGCTGCAGGTGCGCAGGAATGGCACCGATTACCGGGTTGCTCCGCGAAAGGTACAGGATACCCGCGGAACCTGGTGTATGACGGGGGTAGGACAGAGGGGGGATAGGCTTCCTCAAGGATCGGAGGTCCGGTGGCTTGCCGACGAATGGGATGAAATGAAGCTGATTTTGCCGGGAATCAATGATAAATATTAAATCGGCATACCGCCGCCGGATGTGATATGATAGATAGTAGGCCACCAAGGTCGAACACGAAGAAAGGCGGTGCTGCTTATGGCAGTCATGGAGTCTCAGACGATCGATATGTCTGCAATCCTGCTCGGAGCCTATGAATTGGCTGATATGATCAAGCTTTCCGCGGAAACTGCGGATTATTTATATTGGAAGCGGCTTGTAGAAGAGAATGAGGAAGTCAGCAGGCTGACCAGAGAGTTTGCCAAACAAAAGGAGCGATTTGCGGAATGCGAACGCTTCGGACATTACCATCCCAACTACCACGAAGCGCTGGAGCAAGTACAGAAGGTTCAAGCGCAGCTGGATGCTTTGGAGCCGGTCCGCCGCTTCAAGGAAGCGGAGAATCGGCTGGACGAAATGCTTTACGAAATATCGCAGATGGTAGCAAGCTCTGTTTCCGATACGATCAAGGTTCCTTCCAATGACCCGCTGGCTGCAGGCGGCGGCTGCTCTGCCGGCGGAAGCTGCAGCGGCAAATGCGGTTAATCCGACAGGAGAAAACTCAATCATCAACAGGTTGCCGAAGCTGAAATGACGGACGAATGGAGCCGACAATCTCCCCTCGACGGTTGATGACCTTGGGGTGATGAAAGTCGGCAAGCTGAACGGCCTCTTCCGGAGTCAGAGCTCCGAGCTGAACTAAAGCTTCGGCTGCTGCAGGGTAGAGGGCGCGTTCAGAGCCGTCCTCCATCTTGATAGCCAGACCGATTCCCCGGTCCGGAACCGTTAGGGCATACACCCCTTCGGCACCCATCTTGCCGATGACGCGGCCTTGCGTCACCTCGGCCAGCCGGGTGTCGAACCGGTGGGTGCCCGCTACATAATAAGGATATTTTCCGATGGCATGGATGATCTTACGGCACGCCTCGGCTCGCTGCGCGGGAAGGTCTTCAGGTGCGCCCAGCCGGGCGTAAGCATAGGCAAGCGAGGATAACGGTACTGCGAATACGGGCACGCCGCAGCCATCGGTACCAATGCCGATAAGCTCTTCTGGAACGCCGCACATGCTTGAGATGACGTTCAGCATTTTTTGTTGGACAGGATGCTCCAAATGGGTATACTGTTCTATAGACACATTCATGCTCTTTGCTAAGACCAGCATACCGGCATGCTTGCCGGAGCAAGTGTTGTGCAGCTGTGACGGCAAGCATGCCTCATGCTTCAGTTCATCGGCTGCAGGTTTATATAGCGGTTCTTGCCGGCCGCATGCTAGAGCGCTTTCAGTCAGTCCGAGCTTATGAAGAATCGATTGCACCGCAGTTGTATGCTCCGGCTCGCCGCCGTGCGAAGCGCAGCACAAAGCCGTTTCGGCTTCGGTCAGCCCGAATCGTTCGTCGGTGCGTGCTTCCAGAAGCGGTATGGCTTGAAGCAGCTTGGCGGTTGAACGCATATATCCGTAATGCCGGGGGCTTCCGGCGAAAGCAATCAGCTTGCCTTTGTTGTCCACCACGGCAATATGACCGCGATGCTTGCTTTCCGTTAAGCTGCCGCGGGTTACCTCCACTAGAAAATCAGGGTCAAAGGATTGCATTGACGCATCCATCCTTTCATTACATTAGAATTATGATCCATAACAGCAGTATGGGTTCAAGAAAGAGGGTTAAGAGTCATGTTTAGCGAACGCAGCGGAATTATCGTATGGGTTAGCGATTTGAAAGCGGCTGGCAAGCATTTGGAGAAATACGGCAGCGTGCATTATATCTCCAAAAAGCTTCATTATGCCGCCATGTACGTATATTCTAACCGATTGGACGAAACGGTAAAGCAGCTGCAAAAGCTTCCCTTCGTTAAAAAAGTCGAACGGTCGTACCGCAATGAAATCAAAACCGAGTATAGCAGTAATATTCCTGATAAAACAAGATTCTACACTTTATAACCGCAAAAAAATTCGTCTGCACATGTTATATACCATACGCCCGGAGCAGCAGCTCTGTTCGGCGTATTTTTTTTGATTCATTTCCTAAAGATTTCTTAATTTGATTATGTTAAATGAATCATGCACAATTAAAGTTGTACGACTGAATATTGGCAAATAGATATACTATTCAGAAAAGAGGGTCAGGGCAGTGAGGGGAATCGACAGCCATAAGGCTTGTAACGATTGGAAGGAATGGCAGCTGGGAGGCAAAACGATCGCAGATATCGTCGTCACTCATCATGCCCGCAGCCGCTGGACCGACCGCATCGAAAGCGGAAAGACCGATTTTCAGGATGATATTACTGCTTTTCTATGGAATAAACTGAAAACAAAATGTATTCGAACTTATTATAAGAATGAACAGGATGTTTTTCTTATCGACGAGGATTTGGTCATG
Source organism: Paenibacillus sp. F024 (assembly GCF_057814255.1). Classification (NCBI taxonomy): domain Bacteria; kingdom Bacillati; phylum Bacillota; class Bacilli; order Caryophanales; family Paenibacillaceae; genus Paenibacillus; species Paenibacillus sp. F024. The sequence continues at coordinate 422,183 of NZ_JBVASZ010000001.1, read as the reverse complement.
GTGGCGGAATTTATTCCCGTCGAACAAGAGCAAGCGAGCTGTGTTCCATTGTATAAAATGGTTGTAATCACATTTCTTGGAAGAATGTCTGAGAATGTGGAGCTTCGTGACCTGCGCACTTATTATTCATGGCTTCGTCATTCCCGGCGGATGACATTAATTAAAAATAGCCGAAAGCGAAGGTAATCGAAAGACAAGCTTACGCGAATCGTGAGGGGATGCCGATATTTCGGCATCCCCTCAGGCTGTCGAGAAAGTCTCGACAGCTTTCTTCATGCCAAAAATGTTTAACACGACACCGCGTTAATGTTGTATAATATAGGTAATACATGAACTGGACGGTGAAAATATGCTTCGTTCCAATAACGGTAAACAAAATGCATATGAGTTTGTATCCATCGAAGATCTCGTTCCTCAAGATCACATGCTTCGCAAGGTCGATAAATACATCAGCTTTGAGTTCATTCGAGAAAAAGTAAAGCCTCTATACTGCGAAGATAACGGGAGACCAGCCATAGATCCTGTTGTCCTCTTTAAGATGATCTTTCTGGGCTACTTTTACGGCATTCGTTCGGAGCGGCGTTTAGAACAGGAGATTCAAACCAATGTCGCGTATCGCTGGTTTCTTGGACTTGGACTGACAGACCGCGTTCCAGATCACACAACCATTAGTTGGAATCGACGTAAACGCTTCAAGGATACAGCAATCTTCCAAGAGGTGTTCGATGAAATCGTCCTTCAAGCCGTTCAACATCGAATGGTTGGAGGTCGGGTGCTCGTTTCAGACTCCACGCATATTAAAGCCAACGCCAATAAACACAAATTCACGAAACAACATGTACTGCAAAACGCGAAAGACTACATAGATGAACTAAACGCCGCGGTGGAGGGCGATCGCAAGAATCATGGAAAAAAGCTCTAAAACCAAGAGAGGAAGTGATTGAACAAAAGGAAATTAAAGTGAGCAAGACGGATCCAGAGAGTGGCTATATGGTCAGAGAAGGAAAGCCTGAAGGATTTTATTATTTAGATCATCGTACCGTCGATATGAAATACAACATCATCACGGATGTACATGTTACTGCAGGCAATGTCCATGATTCCTTACCTTACGTTGAACGACTAGACCGACAAGTAAAGCGTTTTGGCTTTAATGTCGAAGCCGTAGCTTTGGATTCGGGTTATTTAACCAATCCTATCTGCAAGAGGTTGCACGATAGAAATATCTTCGCCGTTATTGCTCATCGCCGCTTTCATCCAACACAGGGTTTATTTCATAAATGGGAATTTAAATACCATCCCGATACGGACTCTTACATGTGCCCCAATCACCAGCAGCTGACGTACAAAACAACGAATCGAGAAGGTTACAGACAGTACGCATCGAACCCGGAGGTTTGCAAAACCTGTCCCTTCCTCTCCAAATGCACCCGTTCCCAAAACCACAAGAAGATCATTACTCGACATGTTTGGGAAGATAGCAAGGAATGGGTGCGCGAGAACCGTTTAAGTAAGTCGGGCAAGTATCTGTACAAAAAGAGAAAAGAAACAATTGAGCGAAGCTTCGCGGACGCTAAACAGCTCCATGGGTTTCGCTATTGCCGTTTGCGGGGGTTGCGAAATGTAACCGAACAAGCGTTAATGACCGCAGCGGTACAGAACATGAAAAAGATCGCTCTCCACCTGGATAAACAGGCTAAATGAGGAGAGCGATCTTTATTTTTAGCAAGGCAATTCATTTTAACCGAGTAGCTCATCCAAAAAGGTAGGCTTTCTCGTCACTCTGAGGGGATGCCGATATTTCGGCATCCCCTTTTGTTTTTTGTTATAATAGTTTGAAGGATACATTTGAACCGGAGGTTCACCTTTCGTCAGGGGGCTGCTTTTGATGAAAGGGACGAGTAGGCGGAGGATGCGACCATGGCGCTTAATTTTCACCAGCTTCATATTTTTTATACGGTTGCGGAGAAGGGTAGTTTTTCTCATGCCGCCCAGGCGCTGCATATGACTCAACCGGCAGTGACGATGCAGGTGCAGTCGCTTGAGGATTATTTTGGAACGAAATTGTTCATACGTTCGACCAAACGGGTTGAATTGACAGAGGCGGGTCGAACGCTGCTTCCGTTTGCTTCGCGCAGCATTGAACTGATGAAGGAAACGGATATCGGCATGTCCAAGTTCACGCATATGCTGGAGGGAAGACTTCATTTAGGCGCTAGCTTGACGGTAGGAGAATATATTTTGCCTCGGCTGCTCGGGCCGTTTAGCGCAGAATACCCGAATATATCGGTGAGTATGAAAGTCAACAATACGAAGCAAATTCTTGAGGAAGTCTTGAACCATCAATTAACCTTCGGTTTGGTCGAGGCTGAAGTCAAGCATCCCGATGTGCATACGGAGGCGGTGCTAAGTGACGAGCTGAAGCTGATCGTGCCCAGAAATCATCCTCTGGCGGAGCGGGAACGAATTACGCTGGAAGAAATGCTGAAGTATTCCTTTGTGCTCCGGGAGCAGGGCTCGGGTACGCGAAAGGTGATGGAAGAGGAGCTGGAACGAGCGGGCTGCGACGTATCCAGGCTCAAAATCGTGATGGAGCTTGGCAGTACAGGAGCGGTGAAATCGGCAGTGGAAGCAGGCCTTGGGATCTCCATCTTATCCCAGTCTTCAGTAAAGCACGAGGCGGCTCTTGGGGTGCTCAAAGTAAAGGATGTCGAAGGAATTTCCTTTGAACGGAGCTTCTATGCGATTTATTTGAGCTCCACACTGCTTCCTATATCGGCAGTTACGTTCTTGACGTTCTTGAGAGAACGTGATTTGAGCCAATGGTTATAGAAGACCGGCACGGGTCAAACGGGAAACATGCCATGACCTTGATATAAAAATATCAGCCGCTTTTATGCGGGATGAGGGGGCTGCTAATTATGATGTTTTACGCTGATTTGCATACGCATACGCTGGCATCCGACGGCACCGGCTCACCATCGGACAACGTCAGGTTAGCGGTGGAAGCAGGCTTAGGCGCGATTGCCATAACGGATCATGATACGGTGGGAGGGTTGGCCGAGGCTCAAGAGGCCGGATTGGAATATGGTATAGCCGTTGTCCCCGGAGTGGAAATCAGCACCGTGTATAACGGGCAGGACATTCATGTGCTTGGCTATTGGATTGATGAGAAGGATCAGCTGTTCTTGTCCAGATTAGCCGAGCTGAGACAGGTTCGGGACCGACGAAATGAAATGATTGTCGCCCGCCTGCAGGAGCTTGGCATTTCCATTACGATGGAGGACGTCCTAAAGTCGGTACAGGCTTCGAAAAAAGAGGGAGATACGATCGGAAGACCACATATCGCAGACGCGCTCGTACGTCTCGGAGCGGCCGAATCCATGACAGACGCTTTCAACCGTTACTTGGCCAAAGGAGCGGCAGCCTATGTCAATCCGCCGCGGATAACGCCGTTTGACGCCGTTCGCTGGATTATAGAGGCGGGAGGCGCTCCCGTGCTTGCTCATCCGGGGCTGTATGATCAGGATGATTTGATTCCGCAGCTTGCCAAAGCCGGCATGATCGGATTGGAGGCCTACCATTCCGATCATGCGCCGGAACTGGAGAAGCATTATGCGGCATTGGCCGCAAAGCACGGTCTGCTCATCACAGCGGGGTCCGATTATCACGGCGAGCGCGGGGGCGTTGTGTTTCATGCTCCCGTCGGGGCCCGCCGAATCGGTGCGGAAGTGGTGGACCGATTGTTCGAGCGGAGGGGATTGCGGCCATGAGGATTCGCAAAGCGAAGATCCGGCGGCGGGGTTAAGCCGCCGATATTCCCATTGACCGCATTCAAAAAAGCAAATGCAGAAGAAGCCCGGAACATATTCCGGGCTTCTTCTGCATTTGCAGCCTCATTTTGATCGGCCGCATATTTATTAAACACTTACTTTACTGTAACCGCCATTTGCTTTATGGCCTCCGCGTCAGGCGTAACGAACAACGTTTTCTGATGATCGTAAATGACGAACCCCGGTTTGGCACCATTGGGCTTGCGTACATGCCTGATCATCGTGTAATCGACAGGCACCTGGCTCGATTCCTTGGCCTGGCTGTAATAAGCGGCCAGCCGGGCGGCTTCATGCAATGTAGCTTCCCCATATTCGGCACTGCGGATGACGACGTGGGAGCCTGGAATATCTTTGGTATGCAGCCATGTATCCCCTGAGTGAGCGAGACGGTTGGTCAAGTATTCGTTCTGGGTGTTATTCTTGCCGACGTATATCGGTATGCCTTCGCTGGAGGTATAGCAGGAAAGCAGCGGCTTTTGATTCGGCTTTTTTTTACGTCCTTTCTTTCCTCGGCCGCGAAGGTAGCCTTGTTCGGTGAGCTCCTCCCGAATCTCCTCGATATCGGCTAGCCCGGCGCTCGACAGCTGCTGGATCAGATTGTCCAAATAACCGATTTCCTCGTGTGCTTGCGCCATTTGTTCCTTTACGGCGATCAGGCTGTTTTTGCTTTTCGTATATTTTTTGAAATAGCGCTGTGCGTTTTCCGAGGCGGTCAGCAGAGGATCGAGCTCGATCGTAATCGGGCGCTGTTCTTCATCATAATAATTGATGACCTCGATTTGCCGCTCGCCTTTGGAGATCAGGTGCATCGACGCGGTAAGCAGCTCTCCGAGTATGCGAAACTTATCGGCATCGCGCGCTTCATTCAGCGTTTCCTCAAGCTTTTCCAGCTTTTTGACATTCTTGCTTCTTTCATTAGAAAGGAGTCTGAGCAGATCGGACACTCTTTGTTTGACGGTATCCCGTTCCGCCTTCTCTCCATAATAAGCTTCCAAACAGGCGCTGACCGTCTCGTAAGGGCGAACCTCCCCGGAAATGTGGGTGAGAGCGGTGACGGAAAAGAAGGCTTTCCCCGTTTGCTCCTGCTCTACAATAACAGGCTGGAGTACTCCGCTGCGAATCTGATCGGTGAGCAAGCTCAAAGGCTCCCATAATTTCCCGGCCATATCGGCCGGAGGCATAACGGCGGGGCTTTCTCCCAAAGCGCGATAGACGAGCTCACGGGCGGTCAGCGGGCTAAAGCCGCTTAGGCGCTGCACCAGCGTCTGCTCCCAGAAGCGGCGGGAGGCTGTTTCCTCCGTCGGGGCTGTTTCGGCGCTCTCTGTCATCAGAGCCATAAATCGCTCTTTGTTCAGGCCGAACGGCAATGTCTTGTGCTGCTCGGGCGGAGCGATGTAGGTGCTGCCCGGCATCACCACGCGGTAGCTGCTGATAGCCGGCGTGACGTGATGAATTCCGTCCAGAATCACGCCGGTGGCCGGGTCCATCAAAATGATGTTGCTGTGGCGTCCCATGATTTCCACGATGACCATTTTGACGTTCAGGTCGCCAAGCTCATCGCGCTGGCGGATGCGCAAATGCAGAATCCGGTCCAACCCGGGCTGTTCGATGGATTCGATGATGCCTCCCTCGCAGTGCTTGCGCAGGAGCATGCAGAACATGGGCGCTTCCAGCGGGTTCATATAGCTATGTTCTGTCAAATGGACGCGCGGGTAAGTCGGATTGGCCGACAGAAGCAGCTTCACGGTGCGTCCCGGAGCGCGGATTTGCATAATAATATCGTTATCGGTAGGCATTTGTATTTTATTGATTCGGCCCATGACGCAGCTTTGCAGCTCGCGAGAGAGACCGTGTACCACAAGACCGTCTAATGACATGTTAGGGACAACTCCAATCGTGCGAAAAATGATATCTGCATTTTGAGTGCTACCCTTTATCATGCCACATTTTCTCTTCAAAGGAAAACGTGCTATTTTGCAGCTTGTCTGAATACATTTAGCCTAGACGACCTTTTTGGGAGGGAAAGAGCAGATGAATCAGAAGCAGTGGTATCAAATGACGGCCGAGGAAACGCTGCATTCGTCGGGGTCGGAGCCTTCAAAAGGACTGACGGCGGAAGAAGCGGACAAGCGGCTTTCCGTTCACGGCAAAAACGAGCTGGCGGACGGACAAGGCATTTCGCCGCTTACGCTATTTTTGAACCAGTTTAAAGATTTCATGGTGCTGGTGCTCGTAGGAGCGACAATGATATCCGGCCTGCTCGGAGAATATTTGGATGCCATTACGATTATCGCGATCATCATTATGAACGGCATATTGGGGTTTGTACAGGAGTTTCGCGCAGAGCGTTCGCTGCGTGCGCTTAAGGAGCTTTCCGCCCCTCATGCCAAGGTGATCAGAGCAGGAAAGCTGGAGCAGCTGCCGGCCCGAGAGCTGGTTCCGGGCGATATTGTGGTGCTGGAAAGCGGCGACCGCATTCCGGCCGATATCCGGTTTCTTGAGGTGTACAGCACGTATGCGGAGGAGTCGGCGCTCACGGGGGAGTCCGTTCCGGTAGCCAAGCATACCGAGGCGATTCAGGGAGAGGGCGTAACGCTCGGAGACCAGCGCAATCTGGGTTTTATGGGAACCCTGCTGACCAGAGGCTCGGCTAAAGGGGTTGTGATCCGTACCGGCATGGACACGGAAATGGGCAAGATCGCGGATCTCATTCAAAACACGGATGCGATGGAGACGCCGCTGCAGCATCGTTTGGAGCAGCTCGGTAAAATTCTCATCATCGTCGCTTTGGCATTGACGGTGATGGTTGTCGTAGCGGGCATCCTGCACGGGCAGGAACCGTACGGGATGTTTTTGGCCGGAGTCAGCCTCGCGGTTGCCGCGATACCGGAAGGATTGCCGGCCATCGTAACGATCGCTCTGGCTCTCGGGGTGCAGCGGATGATTCAGCGCAAAGCGATCGTACGCAAGCTGCCGTCGGTGGAAACGCTTGGCTGCGCATCGGTGATCTGCTCCGACAAAACGGGAACTTTGACACAGAACAAAATGGCTGTCACCCACATATGGGTTGGAGGCCACTGGCTGGAGGTCACCGGTGACGGCTACGATCCCCGCGGGGAAATTCTAAAGAGCGGAGAGCAAGCGGATATGGGGAAAAACCAAATGCTTCGCCGGTTACTCCAGATATCCGTGCTTTGCAACAATGCTTCGCTGCAAGAAGAACAAAGTGACAACAAGAGGAAAAAAACGGAGGATGAACTGCCCCGCGCCTGGAATATTAAAGGAGACCCGACGGAAGGAGCGCTGGTTGTCCTGGGGGCGAAAGCGGGAATTACGCAGCTCTCATTAGAAGGGCTGTACCGCCGGGTCAATGAGCTGCCCTTTGATTCCGAGAGGAAACGGATGTCGGTTGTCGTAGAGCACCAAGGGGGGCGGATGGTGTGCACGAAGGGGGCGCCTGACGTACTGGTGCAGCAGTGCTCCTATGTATTGTGGGATGATAAAGTCATTCCGTTTACTCCCACATTAAAGCAGAAGGTGCTCTCGGCCAATGAGGACATGGCCCAAAACGCGCTGCGCGTGCTGGGGCTTGCTTATCGGGATCTGAAGCCGGCGGAACGGGAGCTTCAGGAAACGGAATTGGAATATCAGCTTGTTTTTGTAGGCTTGACCGGGATGATTGACCCTCCCCGGCGCGAGGTAAGGGAAGCGATCGTCAAATGCCGTCGTGCAGGGATCAAGACTGTAATGATCACCGGGGACCATCAAACCACGGCGGAGGCCATTGCCAAGCAGCTGGGCATTCTTCCGCAGGACGGGCTGGCGTTGAATGGCCGCCAGCTTTCCGCGATGACCGACGACGAGCTGGACAAACGGGTGAATGATGTGTATGTGTACGCCCGCGTATCTCCGGAGCACAAGCTGAGGATTGTCAAATCGCTTCAGCGCCGGGGGCATACCGTAGCGATGACCGGAGACGGCGTAAACGACGCTCCGGCCATCAAGGCGGCCGATATCGGCATTGCGATGGGCATCACCGGTACCGATGTATCCAAAGAAGCATCTGCGCTTGTGCTCAGCGACGACAATTTCGCCACCATCGTATCCGCGATTGAAGAAGGCCGCGGAATTTATGAAAATATCCGCAAATTTATCCGGTATTTGCTTGCTTCCAATGTCGGAGAAATTATGACGATGTTTCTGGCCATGATGTGCGGGCTGCCGCTGCCGCTGGTGCCGATTCAGATCTTATGGGTCAATCTGGTGACGGACGGTCTGCCGGCGATGGCGCTTGGCGTCGATCAGGCGGAGAAGGATCTCATGCAGCAGAAGCCGCGTCCGGCCAAGGAGAACATTTTTGCCCGCCGTCTCGGCTGGAAAATTATCAGCCGCGGAATTCTCATCGGCCTGTGCACGCTGGCGGCTTTCTACATTTCGCTCAAGCAGGGTGGAGACAGCCCGGATGCGCTCGTTAAAGCGCAGACGGTTGCGTTCGTTACGCTCGTCATGGCGCAGCTGATTCATGTGTTCGACTGCCGAAGCTCGCGCTCGATCTTCCACCGCAATCCGCTGCAGAATGTCTGGCTTGTGCTGGCTGTCGTTTCTTCACTGCTGCTGATGCTGCCCGTACTGTACGTGGAGCAGCTTCAGCCGATTTTCAAGACCGTGCCGCTCGGAGGGCTCGATTGGCTTCTTGTGCTTGTATTTGCCGGTATCCCAACCTTCCTGATGGGCATTGGCAGCGTGATGAGCGGTTCCTCCAAGCGCAGGCGCATCACCTATGGAGGCGGGCCGAAGCCGATCAGACCCGCGGCAAGATAATAGAAACGAAAGGACTCCGGCTTTAATGAGACGGAGTTCTTTTGTTTGCTTTTTTTCACGGATTGGTATAAAATTTTGCGTCAGCGGGTATGCATTCCTGCGAAATTGCGATATAGTATGAGAAAAATGCTCAAACAGGAGTGCAGTCGATGAATTTCACGAAAATGCAAGGATTAGGAAATGATTTTATCGTGCTTGCCGGATACGACCAACTGCCTCAGGATGCAGCTGAGCTGGCGGTTCGTTTGTGTGACCGCCACTTCGGAATCGGAGCGGACGGCCTCGTGTATTTGCTGCCTTCGCAGAAGGCTGATTATATGATGCGAATTATCAATTCGGACGGCTCGGAGGCGGAGCAGTGCGGCAACGCCATCCGCTGCGCCGCCAAATATATTTATGATCACGGAATGGTGGACAAAGCGGCAACCGAGCTTACCATTGAAACCATCGGCGCCGGACCGCAGGCCGTGCAGCTTTCCGTGACGGACGGAATAGTTGCGGCGGTTCGCGTCGATATGGGGGCTCCTGTGCTTGGGGGGCTTGCAGTTCCTACCTTCATCGATGAAGACCGCGTCATTTCGTATCCGGTCTCTGTGGACGGACAGGAGTTTCGCTTTACCGCCGTATCGATGGGGAACCCGCACTGCGTTATTTTTACGGAAGATGCGCTGCAGGTGGATCTTTACAAGTGGGGCCCTAAACTGGAGCACCATCCGTACTTCCCCCGCCGCATCAATGTGGAGTTCGCAACGGTGCACAGCCGGGACTATGCCGAAATGCGCGTGTGGGAGCGCGGTGCGGGACCGACGCTTGCTTGCGGGACGGGAGCATGCGCCACGCTGGTGGCCGGCGTGTTGAACGGTTTGATGGACCGCAAGGCGACCGTGTCGCTCAAAGGCGGGGATCTGCTGATCGAGTGGAGCGAGGCGGATAATCATGTTTATATGACAGGACCTGCGGAAACGGTGTTTAAAGGAACGCTTTAACGTATATGATGGGAAGAGGGGACGCCGTGATGAAAGCGGATTTGAGAGAAGCGCTCCGGCAGCGGCTGCTCGTCGGGGACGGGGCTATGGGGACATACCTGTACCAAATGGGCTTTCCTGTCGGCATTTCATATGAGGAATTAAATTTGCTAAAGCCGGATGTCATAATGGATGTCCACCGCAGATATTACGAGGCCGGCGCAAGACTGATCGAGACGAACACCTTCTCGGCCAACCGTGAAAAGCTGTCCAAATACGGGCTGGAGCAGGAAGTGGAGGCCATCAACCGTGCGGGCGTCGATTTGGCCAAGCGCTCGGTCGGCAGCGATGCTTATGTAGTGGGTGCGATCGGCTCGATCCGTGCAGGCAAACGCAAAAATGTGCGTACGGCCAAGGTCAAGGAAGATTTGAAGCAGCAAATTGAAGTGCTGGCGGATACGCCGGTGGACGGGCTGCTGCTGGAGTCGTTCTACGATCTGGAGGAGCTGTTAATGGCAGTGAAGCTGATTCGAAAGGTCAGCAGCCTGCCTGTCATCTGCCAGTTTGCGACGGAAGGGACAGGTTCGACACATGACGGCATTCCGCTGGACGAAGCGTTTGGGCGGCTTGTGGCTGCAGGAGCGGATGTGGTCGGCTTCAACTGCCGCAGCGGCCCGAACGGGCTGATGCGCTCGCTGGAGCGCGTCGCCGGGATGGAGTCTGCCCCGCCGTTTTCGATCTTCCCGAATGCGGGGATCGCCGATTACGTGGACGGACGTTATACGTTTGCTGCGACACCGTCTTATTTCGGGGAAACAGCGCGAAAGTTTGCCGACCTCGGTGCACGGATTATCGGAGGCTGCTGCGGAACGACGCCCGAGCACATCGCTGCAATAGCGGCTTCGCTAAGAGATTACGCTCCGGATCCGGAAGCGGTTCGGAAGCTCTCCGAAGATGTCAGGGAACCCCGGGTGGAACGGATCGCGCAGCAGGCTCAGGCGCCCGACTCACCGCCGGTTCAGCCGGAGCCTACGATCGTTGATCTGGTGAAGGAGCGGCCTACGGTGATCGTAGAGCTGGATCCGCCGCGGGATTTGGACATCGAGAAATTTATGCAGGGGGCAGCCGCGCTCAAGAAAGTCGGAGCGGATGCGCTCACGATGGCGGACAACTCGCTTGCCGTCACACGGATGAGCAACCTGGCGCTCGGCAGTCTCGTGCAAGAGCGAGTAGGCATTCGGCCGCTCATTCATATCGCCTGCCGCGACCGGAATATGATCGGAACGCAGTCGCATATGATGGGACTGCATGCGCTGGGCATTGATCACGTGCTTGCAGTAACGGGCGACCCGGCGAAATTCGGGGACCTGCCGGGTTCGAGTTCCGTATATGATTTGACTTCGTTTGAAATCATCCGCATGATCAAGCAGTTGAATGAAGGAGTGGCTTTCTCCGGCAAGCCTCTGAAGAAAAAAGCGAACTTCATTGTCGGAGCTGCGTTTAATCCAAACGTCAAATATTTGGATAAAGCGGTACAGCGGCTGGAACGCAAGATTGAGTCCGGCGCCGATTATATCATGACCCAGCCGGTCTATAACGCCGAGCTGATCGAGAAAATCAGCGAGGCCACCAAGCATCTGAGCGTGCCGATTTTCCTGGGCATCATGCCGTTGGCCAGCGGAGGCAATGCGGAATATTTACACAACGAGGTGCCGGGGATTCAACTGTCCGACGAGGTGCGTCAGCGCATGAACGGTCTCAAGGGCGAGGAAGGCCGGGCTATGGGCGTGCAAATCGCCAAGGAGCTGCTGGATGTCGCTTTGAGCCATTTTAACGGGATATATTTAATGACGCCGTTTCTTGCTTATGAGATGACGGTTGAATTGACTGAATACGTGTGGCAGAAATCGAAGGCGCGATTTCCACTTGTACCCTCTGGAAAAATGAATTAAAATAGGGTAATGGATGTGAAAACCATGATTACCAGCATGACCGGCTTCGGCCAATCCGCCCGCAGCCTCGCGGGATTTCGCTTACAGATCGACATGAAATCGGTCAACCATCGGTACTGCGAGGTCGTTGTAAGAATGCCCAGGGAATGGGCACGGTACGAAGATGCGGTGAAGCGTGCGGTGCTTTCACGGGTTAAGCGAGGTCGTGTGGATGCCTTCGTTACGATTGAACGTGACGGCAAAGCTCCGCAGGCCGTTGAAGTAGACTGGGCAATGGCTATGGGTTACCGGCAAGCTGCCGAGCAGCTGCGAGAGAAGCTGTCACTATCAGAGGAGCTATCGCTTCGCGATCTGCTGTCCATACCCGGTATGGTCTTGCTTCAGGACAAGCCGGAGCTTAAGGATGAGGTGCTTGAGTCCGAAATCTTCTCTTGTGCGGATAAGGCGGCCAAGGAGCTTGTGACGATGCGTGAGCGTGAAGGGGAGGCACTCCTTAAAGATTTGGAGCAGCGCATCGAAACCATGGAAAGCTATAGGCTGCAAGCCGTGCAGCTGGCTCCGATCATCGTGAAGGAATATGCCGAGAAGCTCAAAAACCGGATTCAGGAGCTGCTGGAGCAGCTGCCTGCAGACGAGAGCCGGATTGCGATGGAAGTGGCCATGTTCGCGGATCGTGCCGCGATCGATGAGGAATTGACCCGGCTGCAGAGCCATTTTGGCCAATTCAAGAAGCTGCTTGTTACCGCCGAACCGGTGGGCCGCAAGCTGGATTTCCTCGTCCAGGAAATGAATCGGGAAATCAATACGATCGGTTCCAAAGCCAACTATGCCCTGCTTTCCTCCATTGTGGTGGAGATGAAAGCGGAGCTGGAGAAGATGCGGGAGCAAATCCAAAATATCGAATAATTTGCCTTATTAGTCATATCATTCTTTCTTTTGAAATGGTGTTGGCTGGTCAGCGGCTTAATAAAGAGCCTGTTGCTTTGTAACGGCTTCCTGTTGCAAACAACGCCTGATTTCAAAAGAAAGAACCAGGGGGAACCTATAGATGGCGATCAAACTTATCAACATCGGTTTCGGAAACATCGTTTCCGCTAATCGAATCATTTCCATTGTAAGTCCTGAATCCGCTCCGATTAAACGGATCATTCAGGAAGCGCGTGACCGCCATATGCTGATTGATGCCACATATGGCCGCCGTACCCGTGCCGTTATTATTACGGACAGTGACCATGTCATTTTGTCGGCGGTTCAGCCGGAAACGGTAGCGCATCGACTTTCCAATAAGGACGATGATCATGACGAGTAATTTGGGTTACGGCCCTGTAGAAAAAGGCATATTAATCGTACTTTCAGGACCCTCCGGGGTTGGGAAAGGAACGGTATGCAAGGAGCTCCGAGGCTGCGCTCCGGACATCGTGTATTCCGTGTCGGCAACGACCCGGCATCCCCGATCAGGTGAAGTGGACGGAGTCAATTATTTTTTTAAGACGAGGGAACAATTTCAGCAGATGATCGAACAGGATCAAATGCTGGAGTGGGCGGAATACGTAGGCAATTACTATGGAACACCGCGTAAATTTGTAGAAGATACATTGAACAGCGGCAAAGACATCATTCTGGAAATTGAGGTGCAGGGTGCGCTTAAAGTAAAGCAGAAATTTCCAGAGGGCGTTTTTATTTTCCTGCTCCCCCCGTCACTTAATGAGCTGGAGAACCGAATCGTAGGACGGGGAACCGAATCGGAGGACACCATCCGCAGCCGTATGTCCGTAGCTATGGATGAGATCGCTTTGATTGAACATTACGACTACGCGATTGTCAATGATCAAGTGGATCTGGCTTGTTCCCGGATTCGCAGTATCCTCACGGCGGAGCACTGCCGCAAGGATCGTATGGTTTCGAAAATAGAACACTGGATGGCCGAGGTGAAAAAATAAGATGTTATATCCTTCGATTGACAGACTTTTGGACAAGGTAGACAGCAAATATTCGTTAGTGGTAGCCGCCTCCAAACGGGCGCGGATGCTGCGTGACGGAGCGAAAACCGAAGTTCGGCAAAAGAAATCGCATAAGCATGTAGGCTTGGCGCTTGAGGAAATTTACGAAGAGCATATCTCGTATGAAAAGCTGCAAAACAAAGAATCCATAAAATAAAACAACAACCCTCGCGGTTGTTATTTTTTTCGCTATGAAAACCAGAAGGGGAGGAAACCGGATGCTGAACGGAAAAACAATCGTGCTTGGCGTAAGCGGAGGAATCGCCGCGTTCAAGGCGGCGGCGCTGTGCAGCAAGCTGGTACAAGCCGGGGCCGAGGTGAGAGTCATCATGACGGAGTCGGCGGCCAAATTCGTTGCTCCGCTAACGTTTCAAACGTTATCCCGCCATGCCGTCTACACGGATACTTTTGACGAGAAGGATCCGTCGGTCGTATCGCATATTGATCTTGCCGACCGGGCGGATCTGATCGTTATCGCCCCGGCAACCGCCAATGTGATCGGAAAGCTGGCGTTGGGGCTTGCGGATGATATGCTCTCCACTACGCTGCTTGCGACGACGGCTCCTATTTTTGTTTGCCCTGCCATGAACGTGCACATGCTCGCTCATCCTGCGGTGCAGGCGAACCTGCAAACGCTGGCCGACCGCGGCGTTCGGTTTATCGAACCGGGAACAGGGCAGCTGGCCTGCGGTTATGTCGGCAAAGGGCGGCTTGCCGAGCCGGAAGAGATTCTGACCGCCATTGAAGGCTTTTTTAACGAGAAGAAGCCGCTGGCCGGAAAACGTGTGCTGGTTACCGCCGGAGCGACGGTGGAGCGGATTGACCCGGTACGCTATTTGACTAATGATTCCTCCGGCAAGATGGGGTATGCCATTGCCGAGCAGGCTGCAAGAATGGGAGCGGTGGTCACTTTAGTCACAGGTAAAGCAACAGCTTCCGTTCCTAACGGGGTAGAGGTGATCCGTACGGAATCCACTCTCGAAATGATGGATGCGGTACTTGCTGCATTGGCCGAGCAGGACGTCATTATAAAGGCAGCGGCCGTATCCGATTATCGCCCGGCAGAGCAAGCGCCGCAGAAGATCAAGAAGACGGAGTCGGAAATGACAATTAAGCTGGTCAAAAATCCGGATATCCTGCAAGCGGTCGGCGAACGAAAGAAAGCGTCCCAGCTGGTTGTCGGCTTTGCGGCGGAAACGCACAACGTTGAAGCATATGCTATAGATAAGCTGAAGCGCAAGCGCTGCGACCTGATTGTCGCCAATGACGTCACGGTACCCGGGGCCGGATTCGGCACCGATACGAATGTGGTGAACGTTTATGATGCGAACGGACTCGTGCTCAGGCTGCCGTTGATGGAGAAAAGGGAAGTGGCGGCCAGGCTGCTCGCTTTCGTGGCAGACCGTCTGACGAAGGGGGACACAACCGAAGAATGTACGCCAAAGTAATTGTCGACGTTCCGGCCAAACCGACCAACCGCGCCTTCGATTATGTGGTTCCGGAAGCGATGAAGGACCTCATGGCCGTAGGCTGCAGGGTTGGCGTGCCGTTTGGCCCGCGTACGGTGCAAGGGTTTGTGGTGGAGCTGCATGAGGACACCGAGCTGGACCCGGCCAAGCTGAAGCCGGTTGCGCAGATTTTGGATTTGACCCCGCCCCTTACGCCTGAATTGGTCAAGCTTGCCCGCTGGATCAGCCGGACGTATATGTGCCACGAAATCACTGCGCTGCAGGCCATGATTCCCGGCGCATTAAAAGCGAAATATGAACGTCATGTGAGGATCGACGAGTCGGGAGGCCGCCGGGATGAGCGCGGGAACGTTCTGAATTTGCCGGTACCCGGGCAGGAAGAGATTTTAAACTATGTTCGCAAGCAGGAATCGGTCCGGCTGGAAACGCTGCTGGAGAAATTTTCCGAGGATACCTTGCTTGTTAAGCAGCTGCTGGAGGACGGGGTTCTGACGGAGGTCCAGATGGTGAAGGACCGGATGACGGCGAAAAAAGCACTGACGGTTTTCCCGCCGGAAAACCCGGAGCAGCTTGCGGCATGGCAGGAAGAGCTTCCCGCAAGAGCCGCCAAGCAAAAGCAGGTGCTGGAGTATCTGGAGAAGCACCCTGAGCCGATCAAGCTGACGGAGCTGCTGACGAAGCTGCATATTACAGCCGCAGCAGTCAAAGGCTTGGCCGAACGGGGCTGTGTGAGGCTCGAGGAGGTCGAGGTGCAGCGCGATCCGTACGCCTCGCGGACCTTCCGTCCGACTTCGCCGCTGCCGCTCACTCCGGAGCAGCAGGAAGTGTTTGATAGTATTGAGGATGCGGTGCTGTCCGGAGAGCAGCGGGTGTTCCTGCTTAACGGGGTAACGGGAAGCGGCAAGACGGAAGTCTATTTGCAATCGATTCAAACCTGCTTGAATCAGGGGCGTGAGGCGATCGTTCTCGTTCCCGAGATTTCGCTGACACCGCAAATGGTGGAGCGTTTCAAAGGGCGCTTCGGCAACCGGGTGGCTGTGCTTCACAGTCGGCTGTCTCACGGAGAACGATACGACGAGTGGCGCAAAATCGTACGGCGGGAAGTCAGTGTAGTGATCGGAGCCCGCTCGGCCATCTTTGCCCCTTTTACGAAAATCGGACTGATTATCATTGATGAAGAACATGAATCGACCTATAAGCAGGAAGAAAGCCCGAAGTATCATGCCCGCGATGTTGCTGTCGTCAGAGCATTCGAGCATGGGGCGGCCGTCGTTTTGGGATCGGCCACACCTTCGCTGGAGAGCATGTACCGGACAAGCCGCGAGGCCGCTTTATCTGCAACCCCGGACCGTCCGATGTTCGAGCTGTTGTCCATGCCCTCCCGCGTGGAAGGCCGGCCGCTGCCGCGCGTGCATATCGTCGATATGCGGGAGGAACTGAAGAACGGTAACCGTTCGATGTTCAGCCGTGCCCTGTATAAAGCGATAGAAGAACGGTTACACAAGAAAGAACAAACGGTTTTGCTGCTGAACCGTCGGGGCTACGCGACCTTCGTCATGTGCCGCACCTGCGGTTATGTGGCCGATTGCCCGCACTGCGACATCTCGCTGACGTATCACCAGAGCTCTCGGGCCATCCGCTGCCATTATTGCGGCTATGCCGAGCGCGAGCTGACGGCGTGTCCGGATTGCGGGAGCGAGCATATCCGTCATTTCGGCACGGGAACGCAGCGTGTGGAGGAGGAGCTTTCCAAGCTTTTTCCCGGTATTCGGGTCATCCGCATGGATGTGGATACGACGACGGAAAAGGGATCCCACGAAAAGTGGCTTACGATGTTCAAAAACCGGCAGGCGGATCTGCTGCTCGGTACGCAAATGGTGGCTAAAGGTCTCGATTTTCCGCATGTGACGCTCGTTGGCGCGCTGGCTGCCGATTCGGTGCTCAACCTGCCCGATTTTCGGGCGGCCGAAAGAACGTTTCAGCTGCTGACGCAGGTCGCGGGCAGAGCAGGCCGGCATGAGCTGCCTGGCGAGGTGTTCGTCCAAACGTATACCCCTGAGCATTACAGCATTCTCAGCGCAAGCAAGCATGATTATCAGGGCTTTATGCGCAAGGAAATGCTGATGCGCAAGCTGCATAATTACCCGCCGTTTCACCGGCTGGTGCTGATTACGCTGTCGCATGAACAGGTGCAGCTTTTGATCCGTTCGGGTGAAGCGGTCGCTGTCAGGCTGAAGGAGCTTGCAAGCGGTATTCAGGCTAATGGGATGGAGCTTGAGGTTCTTGGTCCTGTGGCTTCGCCGATTTCGCGGATCAAAGATAGATATCGGTTTCAATGCATGATAAAATATCGGGGAGAGGTAGACATTGCAGGGCTGGTGCAGCAGGCAGTCGCAGTGCTCGACGACGCGGTCAAGCAGCGGAAGCTGACGGTGTCTATCGACGTGGATCCGCAAATTTTGATGTAAACCGGTCCAAGGAGACCGGAATATACATAGATGACGCATGCGGTTTATTATTAGAAGGATGGTGTTTGTTCGTATGGCAATTAGAATCATCGTGAAAGATCCGGATCCGGTGCTGCGGGAAAAAAGCAAGCCCGTTCCGAAAATAACGCCGAATATCCACAAGCTGCTGAAGGATATGGCCGATACCATGTATGACGCTGAAGGCGTAGGGCTGGCGGCTCCGCAAATCGGGATACTTAAGCGGGTCATTGTAATGGATGTCGGAGATGAGCACGGACTGATCGAGCTGATTAACCCTGAGATCATCGAGCGGGAAGGAGAGCAGTTCGGACCGGAGGGCTGCCTGAGCATTCCCGGCTTAACGGGCGACGTTAAACGCGCACATCGGGTAAAGGTGAAGGGCTTAAACCGGGACGGCGAGGAAATTGTTATTGAAGGTACGGATCTTCTGGCACGCTGCATTGAGCATGAAGTCGATCATTTGAACGGAGTGCTTTACACCGATTTGGCTGAAAAGATGTATAAAAACGAGCCGCAGGATCGTGGTGAAGCATGAGAGTGATTTTCATGGGTACGCCGGAGTTCGCCGTACCTTCTTTGCAAGCCCTGCTTGAATATGACGATGTGGAAATCGCAGCGGTGGTTACGCAGCCGGACCGTCCGGTCGGCCGCAAGCGTGTACTGACCCCGACACCGGTCAAGGCGGAAGCGCAAAAGCATGGACTTCCCGTGCTTCAGCCGGAACGGCTGCGCAGCCCCGAATCGGTCGCAGCTCTTTCGGCGCTTCAGCCGGAATTGATCGTCACGGCCGCCTACGGGCAAATTTTGCCGAAGGCGGTGCTTGATCTGCCGCGTCTCGGCTGCATTAACATTCATGCCTCGCTGCTTCCCAAATATCGCGGCGGAGCGCCGATTCATTACGCGGTCATGAACGGGGATCCCGTAACGGGGGTTACGATCATGTTCATGGCCGAAGGGCTCGATACCGGCGATATGATCAGCAAGATCGAAGTGCCGATCGGGGATGAGGATACAACAGGAACGATGTTTGATAAGTTAAGCATTGCCGGCGCCAAGCTGTTAAAAGATACGCTGCCGGATTTGCTTGCCGGCCGGGTTCAGGCGGTGCCTCAAAACGATGACGAAGCGGTGTATTCTCCGAATATCAGCCGGGAGCAGGAGCGAATCGATTGGAGCAAGCCTGCGGTGCAGATCTGGAACCTGGTGCGTGCGCTTCATCCGCGGCCGGGGGCGTTCACGCTGTACAACGGCGATGTGCTCAAAATATGGACCTGCGCCAAGCCGGACGCCGCTGAATCCGCCCCGGACGGCACGCTTCCGGGCACCGTGCTGGAAGCGGGCGAGCGGGGGATTGCGGTAGCTGCCGGACAAGGCGTGCTTCGCATTACCGAGCTGCAGCCCGCCGGCAAAAAGGCAATGGATGCCGCGGCATTCGCACGCGGCGGGCAGCTAAATCCCGGTACGGTGCTGGGGATATAGGAAACGGGGGCTTAGAATCGAGTGAGCGAACGAAACAACACGGGTTCCGGTTCCGGCAAGCGGGGATTGTCTAAAGGGCCAGCGGCACAGCGGCCGCAGCAGCGCCATGGCGGCAAAGGCGGGCCGCGCGAAGGGATGAAGGGTTCGGCCCGTGAAGCGGCGCTGGACGTGCTGCTGCGCATCGAACAAGATCGTTCTTACAGCAACCTGCTGCTGAACCGGACGCTGCAGCAATATAAGCTCGACAGGCCGGATGCGGGATTGGCCACGGAAATCGTCTATGGCACGATTCAGCGTCAGGGAACGATCGATTATTTTCTGGAGAAGTTCGTTAAAGGGGGACTCGCCAAGCTGCAGCCTTGGGTGAGAAGTCTGCTTCGGCTGAGCTTCTACCAGCTTTATTATTTAGACCGGATTCCGGAGCATGCCGTAGTGAACGAAGCGGTGCAATTGGCAAAGCGAAGAGGGCATCAAGGCATCTCAGGCATGGTCAACGGTGTGCTGCGCAGCGTGCTCCGCGGCAGAGCCGAGCTGGTCCTGCCCGACGGACTCCCGGCCGATCGGCGGATTGCCTTGAGCACCTCGCACCCGGAGTGGATGGTGCGCAGATGGATCCGGCAGTTCGGCGAGCAGGCTGCGGAGCGGATCTGCGAGGCGAACAATCAGCCGCCGCGCGTGAGCATCCGTGCGAACCGGCTCCGGCTCGCTCCAGCCGAATTGGCCGAGCGGCTTCGTCAAGGAGGGCTCGAAGCGGAGTCCTCGGAGGTGGCCCCCGCCGGAGTGGTCGTACGAGGCGGCGGGAACATGGCCTTGACGCCGGAATACGCGGAAGGCCTGTTCACCATCCAGGATGAGAGCTCGATGCTCGTCGCGGAATGGGTCGACCCGCAGCCGGGCGAGCGGGTGCTGGACTGCTGCGCGGCGCCCGGCGGGAAGACGACGCATCTGGCGGAGAAGATGCAGGACAGCGGAGAAATCATCGCCTGCGACGTTCACGAGCATAAGGAGCAGCTGATCCGCGAACAGGCGGATCGTCTCGGGCTCAAGTCCATCCGTACGGTTAGGGCCGATGCGCGCAAGCTTACCGAGCAATTCCCGTCCGAAAGCTTCGACCGTATTCTGCTTGACGCTCCGTGCTCGGGCTTGGGCGTGATCCGCCGCAAGCCGGATATGAAGTGGAGCAAGCAGGAAAGCGAGTTTAAGACCGTATGCGAGATTCAGCGGGAGCTGCTGGAGTCGGTCCATTCCTTGCTTAAGCCGGGCGGAGTGCTGGTATACAGCACCTGCACGGTGGAAAAAGCGGAGAATGAGGATATGGTCCGAACCTTCCTTGAGCGGCATCCGGAGTTTGAGCCGGACGCGCCGGCGCAAGGGCAAACCGGCAGGCTCGTCCTGCCGGCCGGTCAAGCCTCGGTACAAATCATGCCGTATGATTTCGGCTCGGACGGCTTTTTTATCTCCAGACTCCGCAAACGAGCATAAAAATTTAAAGTGTGGTAAACTAAATGTGGCCTTTTCGGCAAGTCTGCCCAGAAGGCCTTCACTATAGAAAAAACGGGTTGTGATAAATATCATGAATCAAGAAGAAACCAAGGCTCAGGAAATGAAGCCGTATGTATATGACTATACTCTTGAGGATTGGCAGGAGTGGGTCAAGTCCATCGGCGAAGCCGGCTTTAGAGCCGGTCAAATCTTCGACTGGCTGTATGTGAAAAGAGTATCAAGCTTCGAAGAAATGACGAACCTGCCGAAGGCCTTAAGAGATAAGCTCCAGCAGCAGTTTGATTTTGTCACGCTGACTGAGGTGGCCAATTACAAGTCGCAGGACGGGACCGTCAAATTTTTGTTTGAGCTTAATGACAAGAATGCGATCGAAACCGTAATTATGAAGCATAACTACGGCAACAGCGTATGTGTGACGACACAGGTGGGCTGCCGGATCGGGTGTACGTTCTGCGCTTCGACGCTGACCGGCTTAAAGCGGAATTTAACCCCCGGCGAAATTATCGCACAGGTGGTTAAAGCCCAGCAGCTGCTTGACGCGACGCAAGAGCGGGTCAGCAGCATCGTAATCATGGGGATCGGGGAACCGTTCGAGAACTACGATGCGATGATGAAATTTCTAAACGTCATGATTCATCCTAAGGGCCTGAATATCGGGCAAAGACATATAACGGTATCCACAAGCGGGATTGTGCCGAACATTTACCGCTTTGCCGATGAAGATACGCAAATCAATCTTGCGATCTCTATTCATGCTCCCAACGATGCCCTGCGGTCCAAGCTGATGCCTGTCAACCGCCGTTATCCGTTTGCGGATTTGATCGAGGCGTGCCAATATTACGTGGCCAAAACCGGCCGGCGCATTACGTTCGAATATGCGCTGATGGGCGGGGTCAATGACCAGCCCGAGCATGCGGAGGAGCTTGCGCAGGTGCTGAAGAAGTTCCCTATGGCGCACGTCAATTTAATTCCGGTCAATTTTGTCTCGGAGCGCAATTATGTGCGTACGCCGCGTAATGACATATTTACATTCCAACGCATTCTGGAGAAAAACAAAATCAATGCTACGATTCGCCGGGAGCAGGGCAGCGACATTGCTGCAGCCTGCGGACAGCTGCGTGCGAAGCATTTGGAGTCGGGTGCGAGGTGAGACAAACGATGCTGAGATTGGCCTATCAATCCGATATTGGCCGGGTACGGATGGTAAATGAGGACCGTGCGGTCGTACAAGAGGACTTGCACGGCTGGACTCTTGCCATTGTAGCGGACGGGATGGGCGGCCATCAAGCCGGAGATATCGCAAGCACGATGGCGGTGGAATTGATCCAAGACGGGCTGCAGCCCATGGACCCTAACATTTCGGGGGAAGAACGCCAGCGTCAGCTGCGAACGGTTATTGAATTGGCCAATGATAAGATTTTTGAATTCGCTTCTCAACGGGAGAATTATCACGGCATGGGAACGACGGTCGTCACGGTTTTGGCCAAAGACGACTGTGCGGTTGTAGCACATATCGGCGACAGCCGGGCTTACCTCATTCGCGGTGAACACATCGAGCAGCTTACCGAGGATCACTCTCTTGTCAATGAGCTGGTCCGCAGCGGACAGATCAGCCGGGAAGATGCGAACCATCACCCGCGCCGAAATGTGCTGACCCGAGCGCTCGGTACGGAGCCGACCACTGAGGTGGATGTGCAGGAAATCTTATGGCAGCCGGGCGATCTGCTCCTTCTATGCAGCGACGGGTTGAGCAGCTTGGTGGATAAGGACAAGCTGCTCCAAACCGTGTCGGGCGAAGGGGAGCTTAAGAGCAAGGTTCAGCAGTTGGTACAGGAAGCGTTGGATGCCGGCGGCGACGACAATATCACGGTGGTGCTGCTTGCCAACGTTGCGGATCCGGCAAACGATAATGTTGGGGAAGCGGGGTGAGCACATCATGATCGGTAGGCAGCTGGGAGGACGTTATGAGATTCTGGGGCGCGTCGGCGGCGGCGGTATGGCTATTGTTTACAAAGGACTAGATATATTATTGCATCGGCATGTTGCTGTAAAAATATTGCGCCAGCAATATGTGCATGACGAAGAATTCATCCAGAGATTTCGACGTGAAGCGCAGGCCGCAGCCTCATTATCACACCCCAACGTGGTCAGCATCTATGACGTCGGCCAAGAGGAAGATGTACATTATATCGTTATGGAATACATCGAAGGCACGACGCTTAATGAGCTGATCAAAGAAAAAGCCCCCTTGCAGGTAGAGGAAGCCGTTCATATCGCGGGTCAAATTTGTGATGCGCTGGATCATGCGCATCATAATCAAATCATTCACCGCGACATCAAACCTCACAACATTCTAATCGGAAAGAACGGCCGTGTCAAAGTTACGGATTTCGGGATTGCCCGCGCCGTCACCTCCTCCACCATTACACAAACCGGCTCTGTTGTCGGTTCGGTGCATTATTTTTCGCCGGAGCATGCCAAAGGAACGCCGACAGGAGAGCAGTCCGATCTTTATTCCTTGGGGATCGTGATGTATCAAATGCTGACGGGGCGCCTGCCGTTTCTTGGGGAAAGTCCGATTAGTGTGGCGCTGAAGCACCTGCAGGAGGATGTAGAGGAGCCTCGTAAGGTGAACCCTCTCATTCCGCAAAGTGTGGAGAACATTATTTTGAGAGCTATGCGTAAAAGCACTTCGGAACGGTACCGTTCGGCTAAAGAAATGATGAATGATTTGGGATCATGTCTGCTTCCGCACCGGCGGGGTGAGCCGAAGGCGAGCTTCCTGGACGAGGATGAGCTGGATGAAGAACGGACACGGGTTATGCCGGCCCTGCGTCCCGGGCAGTATGCCGTGATGAACGATGAAGAAGAGTCCGATGAGGAAGAGGAGCGATCGATAAAAGGAAAAAAGAAGAAAAGCTGGGGAAAGCCGGTAGTTTGGTTTATCATCCTGACGGCGATGCTCGGCATAATGTGGTATTCGGTAGGTTATGTAAAGGAAATGATCGCGGTTCCCTCCGAAGTGGATATACCCGACGTCGTCAATCTGCCTCTGGATCAGGCGAAGCAGGAGCTTGCGAGCAGGCAGCTTGAAGCGCTGGTGGAGTATTTGGAATCTCCGGATGTTCCAAAAGATGTGGTTGTCAGACAAAATCCTTCAGGCATGAAGGTCAAGCCCGGATACAGGATTACCTTGTATGTCAGTGAAGGTCCGGCAAAGCAAAAGATGCCGGAGGTCGTTAAATTGAAGCTGAGCGATGCCAAAGAACGGCTTACTCAGCTGGGGATTAAACCGGAAAATATTTCAATCGACCAGCAGTATATGGACGAGGAGATGGATACGGTAATGACCCAGACTCCGCCGCCCGGCGGGGAGTTTACTGATCCGTCAAACGTGACGGTCAAGCTGGTCGTAAGCAAAGGCCCGGAAACGTTCAAAATGCCGAATCTGATCGGAAAAACGGAAAAAGAAGCGCAGAATATGATCATGGTCAACAATTTGAAGCTGGCCAGCGGAGATATCAGTTACGAGGCGAGCTATAAGCAAACCAAAGGCCGCGTAATCAAGCAGTTTCCTTATGAACCGGGTGATGAGGTATCCCCGGGTTCGGAAATCAAGCTGATCGTCAGCTCGGGTTTTCCTGAGGAGGCCGGGCCGATGTCGGTGCATGTGCCGATCAAGCCTGCGGGCGAAGGAAAGCCTTCCACGGTCAAAATCATATTAAGCGACGCCCAATATGACAATTATGAGTACCAGACACTGAACAATGTGGTCAAGACGGAAACGCTGGAGGTCGGTCTTGTCGTTTCTCCGGAAAAGAATGCGGTTATTCAGGTGAAGGTTGACAACAATATTGCCGATGTGATTACCGTCACGTATCAGGATTATTTGGCGCAAAAAAACGGCGCGATACCGGGGACAGGCGTTGGTCAGGAAGCTCCGGCGAGCGCGCCTGGGCCTCGCGGCTCCGGTAGCACCGGGAGCGGGGCCAATCAAGCACCAAGCCATGCACCGGCCGGACCGGCCGGAGGAACCTCAAGTACAGGGGGACGACATTCATAATGCCAGCGGGATTTATCGTTAAGGCGTTAAGCGGTTATTATTATGTGCTGCCGGAAGATTCGCAAAGCACGGAATCGATTCAATGCCGGGCGCGGGGTATTTTTAAGAAACGGGGCATCTCACCTCTTGTAGGAGATCGCGTGATCTACCAGCTGACGGAGAACGGGGAGGGAACGGTGGATGAAATACTGCCCCGTTCCTCCGAGCTTATCCGTCCGCCGATTGCAAACGTAGACCTCGTCGTTTTGGTA
Organism: Paenibacillus sp. F024; assembly: GCF_057814255.1. NCBI lineage: Bacteria > Bacillati > Bacillota > Bacilli > Caryophanales > Paenibacillaceae > Paenibacillus > Paenibacillus sp. F024. Next base: position 397,358 of record NZ_JBVASZ010000001.1, on the reverse strand, counting down.
TTTTCCGTCGATGAGCCTGCGCTCAATCTTCCTCTGCTGGACAAGTTTCTCGTACATACGGAAAGCGCCGGTCTGGATACGCTGATCTGCTTGACCAAGCACGACCTGCTCTCCGATGCTCAAGAGCAAGGAATTCCATTAAGCCTGCAGCCGGTGATCGAGCTGTACGAAACGATCGGTTATACGATCCTGGTCACGAGCGCCAAGGAAGCCATCGGCGTTGATCAGGTCATGGATCAGCTCTCCGGCCGGATCAGCGTGTTCGCCGGACAGTCCGGCGTAGGCAAGTCATCGCTGCTCAATGCCATGGTTCCGGGGCTGCAGCTGGAAACGAATCAAATCAGCATGAAGCTCGGCCGGGGAAAGCATACTACCCGGCATGTCGAGCTGATTCGCCTTCAAAACGGAGGGATTGTGGCAGATACGCCCGGTTTTAGCCAACTGGATTTTCTGCAGGTGGATGCGGAGGGGCTTAGCGACTGCTTCCGTGAATTTGCACCTTATGCCGAAAACTGCCGTTTCCGCGGATGTCTTCATCTCCACGAGCCGGGCTGTAAGGTACAGGAAGCCGCAAATGCCGGGCTTATCGCGGCCACGCGCTACGAGAATTATTTGCAATTCCTGGGGGAGATCCGGGATAAAAAAAGGAGGTACTGACATGCTGCGGATTGCTCCTTCCATTTTATCCGCCGACTTTTCGATGCTTGGCCAAGAGATTGCCGATGTGGAACGCGGAGGAGCGGACTGGATTCATGTGGATGTGATGGACGGGCATTTTGTTCCGAACATAACGATCGGCCCGCTGGTAGTGGAGGCTATCCGGCCGAAGACAAGGCTTCCGCTCGACGTGCATTTGATGATTGAACAGCCGGACCGCTATATTCCTGCGTTCGCCAAGGCGGGTGCAGATCTGATCTCGGTACATGCGGAGGCTTGCGTTCATCTTCACGGGACGCTTCATTTGATTAAGGAGCATGGGGTAAAGGCCGGAGTCGTGCTGAATCCGGCTACTCCGCTAAGCGCCTTGGAGCACGTTATGGACGACAAGCTCGATCTGGTGCTTCTCATGACGGTGAATCCGGGTTTTGGAGGACAGAATTTCATCGCCGGTATGCTGCCCAAGATTACCAGGCTTCGGGAAATGCTGAATGAGAGGGGACTCCATGACGTGGATATCGAGGTGGACGGCGGAATCAACGAGCACACGGCCAAGCTTGCGGTTGAAGCCGGAGCTAATGTGCTGGTGGCCGGCAGTGCGGTGTTCAATCAACCTAACCGTGCGGATGCGATACGTGCGATACGCGGGCTGGCTTAAACCTGCGAATGCTTAAACTCATCGGTCCCGGCATGCTTACGGCAGCACTGCTCTTCTTATTCTCGAGCATCCAGGATCTGCTGAAGTACGTTTTCTCGCTCGGCGCCGTTTATGCAGGAATTCAGTTGTTTAAGAGATATGAGACCCTGCATACGAGATTGGCTTTGGTATTGACTGCAATCTTATTTTTATTTTATCTTTTATGTATTTTATGCGGTGTATCTGTTTAACGTACAGCAGCAGACGGCATAAGCAAAAACAGCATATTTTGAACGGGCGGGGCATAACATGGTTACAAAAGTAGGGCTTACTTTTGTAGCCTTTTTGTTTTTTCGTAAAAAGGATCGTCAGGCACGTTTTGACGGAAGCAGTAATATACTGGTTAGGCGAGGCTGATTTACCGGGAGGAGGGTGCTGAATGAAATTTTATACGATTAAGCTTCCGAAGTTTTTGGGTGGATTTGTAAAGGCCGTACTTAATACTTTTAGTAAAAACTGAAGGGTTGAGCGCTTGTACTTATGAGTTTGCTGTATGCTGCGCAGCAAACCAGGGATAAACGGCTGTCCCGTCCTTCTAGGGACGAGGAATGGGTAATGGTGATTCAAAAACATGTATAGAGCCGCCGGAGATCTATCTTCTGAAGCACTAAAAAAAGCACCTGAAACAGGTGCTTTTTGTCTGCGAAGCAGATTACACGCGAGTAACTTTGCCGGATTTCAACGCCTTTGTGCTTACCCAAACACGCTTAGGCTTGCCGTCGACCAGAATGCGAACTTTTTGAACGTTCACGCCCCAAGTACGTTTAGACTTGTTGTTCGCATGGGACACGTGGTTGCCGGTACCCGGACCTTTACCAGTAATAAAACATTTGCGGGACATTGTTACACCTCCTTAAAGCATACACGCTTCCAAAACACACTTGAATATCATATCACAGCAGAATAAACGCCGTCAACGAGAGAGCGTGGTTTTTCTTCCGCTTTGGTCAAGTTTGTTTATTTCTTCTGATGATTATAGTACAATGGAACATAGTCCATCCTAATCTAGATTAAAGGAGCTGTTAGGGAGATGGCTATCGAACTCGACACACAATATGGCAAAGTATACATAACAGATGAGGTGATTGCTGTGCTCGCGGGGTCAGCTGCTTTGGATTGTTATGGACTCGTGGGGATGGCTTCGCGCAACCAATTCAAGGACGGAATCGCCGAGCTGCTGCGTCGGGAAAATTTGAGCCGGGGTGTGGAGGTTCATCGTGATGAGCAGGGTGTGCTGACCATTGATTTATATATCGTAGTCAGCTACGGCACGAAAATTTCGGTCGTAGCCCACAACGTTCAGACCAAAGTGAAGTACATGCTGAGCGATGTTGCAGGACTTCAAGTGGATCGCGTCAATATTTTCGTTCAAGGCGTGCGGATCGCGCAATAAGACTGATAGACAGCAGTTGTCGCCGAACAGATATACGGAGACGCCGACAGGGTGTTAGCAGGGAAGGAGATTGGTCTTTTTGGGTAAGCGCTTAATTCAAATTAACGGACAAGACTTTATCCGGATGGTAGAGGCCGGTGCCAATGCATTGAAGTCAAACGTAGACCGGGTCAATGCATTGAATGTTTTTCCGGTGCCGGATGGTGACACAGGGACGAATATGAACCTGACGTTGACGTCCGGAGTGGAGGAACTGCGCCGCAGGCCTTCGGAGCATATCGGCAAAGCGGGAGAAGTACTGGCCAAGGGGCTGCTGATGGGCGCACGCGGTAACTCAGGTGTCATTCTATCGCAGCTGTTCCGCGGCTTTGCGAAGGCTGTGTCGGATTTGGAGTCGGTCAATGCGAAGCAGTTTGCCGCAGCGTTCCAGAATGGTGTTGACATGGCTTACAAAGCGGTGGTCAAGCCGGTGGAAGGCACGATCCTAACCGTGGCGAGGGAATCGGCGAAGCAAGCCGTGAAAACGGCGGATCGGCAGCCGGATATCCGCATCGTCATGGAGGAGCTGCTCGAAAAATCGCGGGAGGCTCTTGCGAAAACGCAAGACCTGCTTCCCGTGCTGAAGCAGGTCGGTGTAGTAGACTCCGGAGGCCAAGGCCTTGTTCTCATTTATGAGGGGTTCATGTCTGCATTGGCGTCCGAGCTGACTGATGAAGAGCCTGCGGATATGCCCTATACCGCTTTTGGGGCCCTACAGCCGCTGGATGAGATGTTGGAAACCAATGCCCTCGTACCCGATACGGCCGAAAACACGCATAGAGATCTTCACAGCGCTCAGTCGAAGCTGGCGACGGAGGACATCGAATTCGGATACTGTACCGAATTCATGGTGACGTTAAACCCTGACAAGGAGGCTAGCCGGACGTTCGACGAGCATCGTTTTCGCGAAGAGCTGTCCGCGTTCGGAGACTCTCTTCTGGTTGTAGCCGACGACGACCTTGTAAAGGTACACATTCACGCGGAATATCCGGGCAGCGTGATGAATCTGGCGCAGAACTACGGAGACTTGAGCCGCATCAAGATTGAGAATATGCGTGATCAGCATACGCATATTCTAATGGAGGAAGCGGAGCAGCTGTATGGAGCGCAAACGGGGAGAGCAGGGCGTGCTTCTGCGGATTCTAAGGATGCCGCTTTACAGGCGGAAGGCGCACAAGAGCTTAAACGCTACGGATTTGTAGCCGTATCTGCGGGAGAAGGCATTTCCGGTATCTTTACAAGTCTCGGTGTTGACCGGGTACTCCATGGCGGACAAACCATGAATCCGAGTACGGAGGATATCGTGCGTGCGGTAGCCGGGGTCGGCGCCAAGACGGTCTTTGTTCTGCCAAACAACTCCAACATTATTCTTGCAGCGCAGCAAGCGGTAGAGCTCGTGGAAGACAAGCAGGTCATCGTAATCCCGAGCAAATCCATTCCTCAAGGGATTGCAGCCGTCATCGCTTTTCAGGAGGATGCCGCGCCGGAGGAGAATGCCGAGGAAATGCAGCAGGCGCTGCAGCATGTTCAGGCGGGACAAGTGACCTATGCGGTTCGCGATACACAGATGGATGGGATGGATATCAAGCAGGGGGATTATATCGGCATACATAATGGCCGCATCGTTTCCTCAGAGCCGGACATTCTTGCTTCCTGCCGGAAGCTCATTGACAGTCTTGTCGAAGGCGGTGCCGAAATCGTCACGCTGTACGCGGGTGCGGATGCTCAGCCGGAACAGACGGAACAGCTTGCAGCCTATATAGCACATACGTACGCCGATGTGGAAGTGGAAGTGCACGACGGAGGACAGCCGTTGTACTACTACATCATTTCTGCGGAATAGATAGAGTTGAAAAGTGATTTGATGAAGGATGGGGGGAGCTTTTTGAGTCAAGTTCGAATTGTAACGGACAGCACGGCGGACATACCGGCCCAACTGCGGGAAAAGCTAGGCATCGCTATGGTGCCGCTGAAGGTGCTGTTCGGTCAAGAGGTGCTGCGGGATGGCGTAGATATCGGGCCGGAGCAGTTTTATGCCAGGCTGACCGAGTCAAACGATATTCCGACCACCTCCCAGCCGTCTCCTGTGGAATTTCAGGAGCTGTATCAAAAGCTTGCCGGGGAAGGGGACGGTCCAATCATTTCGATTCATTTGTCCTCGAAGTTGAGCGGGACTTACCAGTCGGCGGTATTGGCCAAATCCATGGTCGAAGGCGAAGCGGATATTGAAGTGGTGGACAGCCGTTCAGCTTCCTATGGCAACGGACTGCTTGTCGTGGCGGCCGCCGAAGCGGCCAGGCAGGGAAAAGGCAAAGAAGAAATACTCGCGCTGATTGCGAAGCTGCGCCAAACGCAGCGGCTGTATTTTTTAGTCGATACGCTGGAATACCTGCACAAAGGCGGACGTATCGGCAAAGCGGCTGCGCTGTTCGGATCGCTGCTGAACATTAAGCCGATCCTGTCCGTTGCGCCGGAAGGGGACGTATACTCCGTAGATAAAGTACGGGGGCAAAAGAAAGCCATGAATCGGATCGTCGAGCTGCTTCAGCAGGATTTGGGAGGTCAGCCGATCCATTTGATTCTCGCGTATACGACGGGAAGAGAAACGGCGGAAGAGCTTAAGTCGTTCATTGCTCAGCATTTTACGATTGAGAGTGTGCATTACACACACATTGGCCCCGTGATCGGCACCCATGTCGGGCCTGGAACTGTAGCGGCATTTGCGGTACCTGTCTGATATGACGGTTGGTTTATATTCGCTTCCGGTCACGAAGGTGTCCGGCGTCAAAGGCAAGAAGCCTGAGGAGCTGCTGGCGCTCGGTATTTCGAGCGTCGGGGAGCTCCTTGATTATTATCCTTTCCGCTACGAGGATTACACGCTTCGGGATTTGACGCAGGTGAAGGATGGCGACAAAATTACGGTGCAGGGAACATTGGTAGGGGTTCCCCAGGTTCAAATGTACGGACGGATCAAATCCCGTATGAGCTGCAAAATCGTTATCGACGGATTGTTCATCACGGCCGTTTGGTTTAACCGGCATTTTTTAAAGGATAAGCTTATCGCGGGCAGCGACATTGTGCTGACAGGCAAATGGGATCAAAAACGGCTGCAGCTAACCGTAACGGAGGTCGAATTTCCGGGTCGCGGCACCTCTCAGATCGGTACGCTGCAGCCGGTTTATTCGGTGGCCGGATCGATCACGCAGAAGTGGTTTCGCCAAACGATGAAACAAGCGCTTCTGCAGTTCAGTGAGATGATCCCGGAGGTGCTTCCGGCCGAGCTGCTGCGCAAATACGACCTTCTCCCGAGGAAGCAGGCGGTGACCTTGCTGCATTTGCCCGGATCGATGGAGCAAGGCCAACGGGCCAGACGCCGAATGGTCTATGAGGAGCTGTTTTTGTTCCAGCTCAAGATGCAGGCTTACCGCGCGCTTCATCATGAACGGGCGGACGGGGTCGCACATCCCATCGATTTGCCTGGTGTACGCAGCTTTGTTCGCGGCCTGCCATTTACATTGACGGAGTCGCAAAAAAACGTGTTGGCTGAAATTCTTCATGACCTGCAGCAAAATTATGCCATGAACCGGCTGCTGCAGGGCGATGTCGGGGCCGGTAAAACCGTAGTGGCGGCGGCCTCCTTGTTCGCCGTTGTGAAGGCAGGCTATCAAGGGGCGCTTATGGCGCCGACGGAAATATTGGCGGAACAGCATAAGCGTTCGCTTGACCGCTTGTTCGAGCCCTATGGCATTCAAACGGCCTTGCTCACCGGCAGCTTGACGGGCAAGCAGCGGCGGGAGGTGCTGGCCTCCTTGCAAATGGGATTGACCGATATCGTGGTCGGTACCCATGCGCTCATTCAAGAAGACGTATTCTTCCGGAATTTGGGGCTTGTGGTGACGGACGAGCAGCACCGCTTCGGCGTGCAGCAGCGAAGCGTTTTGCGCCGAAAGGGGTTAAATCCCGATGTGCTGACGATGACGGCAACCCCGATTCCGCGCACATTGGCCATCACCGCTTTCGGGGATATGGATGTATCTACACTCAGAGAGCTGCCGAAGGGGCGCAAGCCGATCAAGACGTATGCGGTAGGACATGATATGCTGGAGCGGGTGCTCGGCTTCATCCGCCGCGAGGTCGCCGCCGGCCGGCAGGCCTATGTTATTTGCCCTTTGATTGAAGAATCCGAGAAGCTCGATGTGCAAAATGCCATCGATGTGCATGCTCAGCTTCAGTTCGCTTTTCCCGAATACAAAGTCGGTTTGCTCCATGGCCGGATGACGCCTGGCGAGAAGGATGAGGTGATGCGGGAGTTCAGCGCGGGGAGGGTGCAGGTACTTGTATCTACGACCGTTATTGAGGTTGGCGTTGATGTGCCTAACTCCACGCTGATGGTAGTATATGATGCCGACCGGTTCGGGCTTTCGCAGCTACACCAGCTTCGGGGCCGCGTCGGTCGCGGTGAGCACCAATCCTTTTGCGTGCTCATCGCTGATCCTAAGAATGAAGTGGGAAAAGAACGGATGAAGGTGATGACGGAGACGAACGACGGTTTCGAAATCGCGCGGCGGGATTTGGAGCTGCGCGGTCCCGGAGATTTCTTCGGCACCAAGCAAAGCGGCGTCCCTGATTTTCGGGTTGCGGATATGGTGACGGACTTTGAAATCATGGAGCAGGCCCGTGATGACGCGGCCGAACTGGTGCGGCGTCCCGACTTTTGGACCGGGGCTAGCTATGCGCCGCTTCGGGAATATTTGCAGCGCGAGCACATTTTCGATAATGAAATGATGGACTGATAAATCAAAAAGCATCTTAGCAGATATAGGCCTGCTGGGATGCTTTTTTTCGTGGATGAATGCTTTAGACCTTACCGTTTCGCGATAGAGAAAAAAACAACCGTTTTTTTCTTCGTCTTTGCCGCTTGGCTCGGGGAATAAAAGTACTGGAATGATTTTCAACAGATATCGACGCATCTCTAACATCCTTGGACAGCAGTAAAGAAAACTCTTCATTTGTAACTCCGCCGTTGTTCATTTCTTTCCGCCTTTATACGATAATATTCGACATAATCTATATTAACGTATTTGGCTGGATATGAAAACCTGTGTCTAAGATTAAGCCCTTCGATGGAAATCATTTTGCCGCTGCATTCCTCTATATGAAATGCCCCTATACAACAGCCCTTCAAGCGGGTTTACAATCAGGTATTAAGATAGACAGAACCAATGAGACAATTAGATTTTTTCTATTTTTCATTTCGGTGTCAATAGAAAAAAACGATTTCACAGAATGAAAAAATCAATCTATACTGAAAGCGATTTCAAGCGCGCCTTTATTTTGAAATGGAGGTGGTCCGGTTTTAGTGGTCCAAATTCTGAGGCAAGGAAGAACGTTTGGTACGACAATAAAAGGAGCTGGTTGAGTTGGTAAAAAAAATGGTTTGTTTTTCACTCATTTTTTTATTGCTTGTTTTACTGGTGGCAGCGTGCGGTAACAGTTCTCAACCTTCATCTGATAACCGAACACCGGGAGCTAAAGCGGAAGGGAATAAAGAAGGCGGCGCCACCTCCGTTAGAATCGGAACATCGAGCTCCGGCAGTCCATTTTACGTCCTGTCCGTCGGGATGAGCGAGCTGATCAAAAAACATACGAATATGAATGCAACGGTTGAGCCGGTAGGCGGCTCGGATCCGAATGTGTTTGCCATCGATGCGGGGAAGGTGGATATTGCGATGCTTACGGCTTACTCCGCTTCAAAAGGTTATTACGGCGAGGCGCCGTTTAATAAGCACGTGGATTTGCAGTTATTGGCTCAGGGACAGAAATCGCTCAGACAAATTGTAGTGACGAAAAAATCGGGAATCAAAAAACCGGAGGATTTGGCAGGCAAATCGATCATCGCCAAGCGCCCGGCTTTACCTGAAATCGAGCTGGTCGCCAATGCCCTATTCGATGCTTATCACATCCCTAAAGATAAGGTAAAGATCATTTCGACGGCGGAAACGAAAGAAGCGGTAGAAGCCTTGAACCTGGGAAGCGTGGATGCGGCCATCCTGCCCGCGGGCTTGGGAGCAGCGGACCTGATGCAGTTATTACAGGAAGGGAAAGTGGAGTTCCTCAACATCGACAAGGATAAGCAGACCGCCATGCTGGCCCATTTGCCGAAATCGATATTTACTACGGTTATTCCGGCAAACACGTACAAAAACCAGGACAAGGATATTAATGCTTTTGCCTTTAATGCCAACCTTGTAGCAAGCGGCAAAATGTCCGAACAGACCGTATATGAAATCACAAAGGCGATACTCGGAAATGTGGTGGAGTTCAAAAAGGTGCATAAGGAAGCGGCGGAATGGACGGTGGAAAACTCCCTGAAAGCACCGAGTCTTCCATTTCATCCGGGTGCCGTGAAATACTACAAAGAGATTGGGAAATGGGACTCAAAAATGGATGAACTCCAAAAAAGCTTGGAGAAAAAGTAAACCCGTTTTCACTCCAGTTTGTTGAGAGGGGCTTGCGGAATGAAAAGAAGCACAATCTTGGGTTGGTTGTCTGTCATCATCGCATTGTATCACATTATCGTCGCAGGGAGATTTTTGTCCTGGTTCGATATCTTTATTCCCGCTCAAATGCATCGCTCCATCAGTTTGGCCAGCGCTCTGGTCGTCATCTTTATATTGTTCCGTGCCAAAGAGGTACAGGGTGAGGAGATCATTGAAAAAAACGATTCCGGCAAGCCGGATAAAGTGCCGTGGTACGATTACATTCTGATGGCATCGGCTTTACTGGGCGCAGGGTTTATCGTTTTCTTTTATGATGAAGGTTTAAGGTACAGCATGTACGGATTTCTCGATACGAAGGGCATGGTTCTCGCTCTATTGCTGTCTGTGCCATTATTGGAAGCTTCCCGCCGTATGAGCGGATGGTCTTTTCCGATCATTATTCTGTTTTTCGTCTTCGCTACCTTGTTTCAAAGCTATCTGCCCGGCATTTTGAACGGACAGGGATATTCCATGGACCGATTGTTATTCAGTTCTTATATAGGCACCAGCGGGATCTTTGGTCTGCCGTTAGGCGTCGCGGCGAATATCATCTTTATCTTTATGATATTCGGATCCTTGCTGCAGCTTTCCGGAGCGGGGAAATGGTTTATTGATTTGGCTTTAGCCATCACCGGCAGGTCACGGGGCGGCCCTGCCAAAGCCGCAGTGGTTTCCAGCGCATTGTTTGGCATGATCTCCGGTTCTCCCTCCGGGAATGCAGCGACCATCGGCATCTTTACGATCCCGATGATGAAAAAAGTAGGCTACAGCCCTAAATTTGCCGCTGCGGTAGAAGCTACAGCCTCCACGGGCGGTCAAATTCTCCCGCCGGTTATGGGCGCGATCGCGTTCGTGATGGCCGAATGGATAGGCGTTCCCTATGCGGAAGTGGCGCTTGCAGCGGCGATTCCGGCAGCCCTGTATTTTTTGATCCTGTTCATTTCCGTGCATTTTCAGGCGCATAAGGATGGGATTCAACCGATGTCCCGAAGTGAGCTTCCTCATTTTTGGGCCGTGTTTAAAAGCGGATGGTTTTATTTAATCCCTATGGTTGCCTTGACTTATTTTCTTCTTTTCGAGCATTACGACCCTGAGATGGCCTGTATTTATTCCCTGCCGTTCTTAATCATCAGCAGTTATTTTGCTAAAGACCGGAGCTGTTGGATCAACCTGGCCAAAATAAAAATGTCCTTTCAAAGCGCTATTAAAAGCTGGGTAGGCATTGCAGCCATTACCGGCGCGATCGGGATTATGGTCGGCGCTCTTGAGCTTAGCGGGCTCGGCATTAAATTCTCCGGCTTCACGCTCGATATTTCCGGCGGGAGTCTGCTGCTCACACTGCTGTTTGTAGGCGTTGCATGCTTGATCATCGGCACCGCGCTGGACTCCATACCGTCTTACATTATTTTGGCCACGCTCATGGCACCCGCTCTTATCGACATGGGAGTTCCGATCATGGCGGCCCATCTGTTTGTTGTGTATTGGGGCCTGGCGTCTTTCATTACACCGCCGGTGGCGCTGTCGGTTTTTGTGGCCTGCGGCATCAGCGGCAGCAAAATATGGGAAACCGGCTGGGTAGCGATGAGAATCGGGATAGCGGCTTATCTGGTTCCTTTTGCCTTCGTGTTAAGCCCGGGATTGATGTTAAACGGAACGCCTATGGAGATCATTTGGGCTACCTTAACGGCTATTATCGGCTGTACGCTGCTGACCTGCGGCACCTGCGGCTTCGCGCTTACGAATATGAGCCCGGTCCAAAGAATTCTCATGGCCGCTTCCGGCTTATTGTTCATTTCACCGAATTTGTATCTGATTGCCCTTGGACTAGTCATCGCGATTATCGTTTTGGCGTGGCAATGGGGTAACAGAGGCAAAAATTCGAAGAAATCGTTGGAAAATCCGCCTGCCTTGGTTTAATGAAGCATAGGAATCGATCTCCTTTGATTAGAAAATATCGATTTCACAATTCGTTTTTATCAAATTAGAATCTCATTGTAAGCGTTTATGATGAGCAGGGGGTGGACCATGACTTGGATTTAAGAAATGTTCAAACGTTTGTGCTCATTGCCAGGGAATTAAGCTTTGCGAAGGCGGCTCAAATTCTTCATCTAAGCCAGCCTTCTGTTACGGCAAGAATACAGGCGCTCGAATCGGAGCTTGGCAAATCGTTGTTTATCCGGCAGCACAGGGGCATCCAATTGAGCAAGGAAGGCGAAGCGTTTTTCTCTTTCGCACTACAAATGCTTGAGATTGAGAAGGCGGCGGAAGAGAAGCTGAAAAGCCTCAACGACGAATTGCAAGGGAAAATTATTATCGGTGCAACGGCCACCTGTTCGCTGTACCTTCTTCCGGAAATATTGGCTAAGCTGTGGCAAAAGCATCCTCAAATCGAATTTCAGGTGGTGACGGGGAACACTTCCCATATCACGGAAATGCTGATGCAAAACCAGGTCGATTTGGGAATGGTCTCATCGGACGTGAAGAAGAAGCAAATTAAGCAGGTGAATTTATGCCTTCACGATTTCGAGCTGGTATGCGGGCCTAACCATCCTCTTGTTAAACAAGGAAAAGTATCCATACAAGAGCTGGTGGAAATGCCGCTTGTCACCTATGAACAAAATTCGGACGTATGGAAGAAAATCAAGAAGCTTTTCGCCCAACACGATGCGTCCCCTAATGTAGCGATGCAGCTGAATCAGATTGAGGCGGCCAAAGAGATGGTTCATGCCTCCGCATGCTGCGTCGGTATGTTTCCGCACATCAGCGTGAAGCGTGATCTGTCGCTGGGGCGGCTTGTGAAGCTCAAGGTCAAGGAGCTGGAAGTGATCAATCAGTATTCCTCCATGATTTATATGGAGAAGAAAGAATTTTACCCTTTGATGGAACTGATGATCAACACCTTTTTAAACCATTTCAGTCTTGAGTTATCCCAAATGACGACTACAGGCTGATAGTAAAATCATGACATATAGGAGGGAACACACATGTTATCGCGCGAAGAGAATGAATTGTTGACCAGAACCGGGCCGGGCACACCGGCAGGGGAGCTATTGCGCAGGTATTGGATACCGGCCATGATTTCCGATGAGCTCCCCCGTCCCGATTGTACACCGGTCAGGGTGAAGCTGCTCGGGGAGCAGCTGCTGGCGTTTAGGGATACGAACGGAAATGTCGGTCTGATCGATGAATTTTGCCCGCACCGCAAGGTCTCTTTGTACTATGGAAGGAATGAAGAGTGCGGCATACGCTGCGTTTATCACGGTTGGAAGTTCGATACCAGCGGACAGTGTGTAGATATGCCTTCCGAGCCACCGGAAAGCAGCTTTAAGGATAAAGTTAAGATGACCTCTTATCCGTGCCGGGAGCGGGGCGGTATCGTATGGACCTATATGGGACCGCCCGAGCTGATGCCGGAGCTGCCGGAATTGGAATGGGCATTGGTGCCCGACAGCCACCGGTATACGACAAGAAGAATACAGGAGTGCAATTATTTCCAAGCGATTGAAGGGGGATTGGATTCGAGTCACATCTCTTTCCTTCATCGAAACTCGGGCGGCCAAGGGTTTATGGGGACGAAAGCATATGATAAAAGCTCGGCTCCATCCTATTTAACCCAGGATACCGCTCCGAAATTTGAAATCGAAAAATCGGATTACGGGATGATGGTCGGGGCCAAGCGCAATGCCGATCCCGGACATCTGTATTGGAGAATCACCCAATTTTTGATGCCGTTCTACACGATGATTCCGCCTTTTGAGCATGCTCCCCGCGGTGCACATGCTTGGGTTCCGATGGATGACGAGCATGTGTATACCTGGAACATTAACTGGAACCCTCTTCGGGCTCTGACGGAGGAAGAAAGGGATATTTTAAAGCAGGGCCGTGGCATTCATATGGAGCTGATCCCGGGTACGTTAAGACCGGTACAGAATAAGGATAACGAGTATCTGATTGACCGTGAGCTGCAGGCTTCCGGCAAATCATTCACTGGCATCAAAGGAATAGGCGCGCAGGACAGCGCGGTACAGGAAACACAAGGTGCGATTGCCGACCGCAGTGTGGAAAGGTTGGGTACCAGCGATGCGGCGATTATTGCCGCCCGAAGAATTATGCTGCAGGCAGTGAAAAACCTTCGGAAGGGAGTGGAGCCGCCCGCTCTCGATCCCAAATCCCATCACGTCCGTTCGGTGTCGCTTGTACTGCCGGAGGGAGTGGCCTTTCAAATCGGCGCCAAAGACAAACTGATGACACAGCCGGGCGATTATATTGATGTAGAATCTGTTCAGCAATCGGATGCGGTTTAATATTGTTTGGAAGGGAGACGGATGCCTTTGGAAACAGCGACTGCCGCGGTTCAGACTGGAGCGCTAGCGACGGAAATACGGGAATTTCAACTGCCGGATATTCCGCCTGATGCAGGTCTGCTCAAAGTGGAGTTATCCGGCATATGCGGAAGCGATTGGCCGGATTATAAAAAGGATGAGGGCCCCCGGATTCTTGGGCATGAGGTCGTGGGACGAATTGCCAAAATCGGCAAAATTGCAGAAAAACGGTGGGGTTTAAAGGAAGGCGACCGGGTCGCTCTTGAGGAATATTTGCCCTGCGGTTATTGCGACCGATGCAGAACAGGGGAGTTTCGCTTATGCGATTTTACGGACAAATGGATGGGCGGCATACGCTATGGCTCGACGAAGACCACCATCGAACCGTCATTATGGGGAGGGTACAGCAAGTATCTTTATCTTCACCCGAATTCGGTTTTTCACAGGGTTCCCGAGCAGATTCCGGCCGAAGTGGCCGCACTTGCCCTTCCTTTAGGCAACGGAATCGAATGGGCGGTGAATGAAGGGGGAGCAGGCATAGGCAAAACCGTTCTTATTCAGGGTCCCGGACAGCAAGGCCTGGCTTGTGTCCTCGCTGCCAAGCAGGCCGGTGCGGACTTGGTGATCGTCAGCGGACTTACGGCGGACAAAGAACGCTTTGGCATTGCCAGGCGTTTCGGCGCCGATGCTACGATTGATGTCGCCGCCGAGGATTTAAAGGAAAGAATCCAAGAGATCACGACAGGGAAAATGGTCGATGTCGTCATCGATGTGGCTTCCGGAGGCCCCTCAACGGTGACTGCAGGAATCGATGTCGTGAAAAAACGGGGCACGGTGATCGTAGCCGGCAAGAAAAATACAGAGATCCCTAACTTCGTGAGCGATGTCCTGGTATCCAAATATGTGGCCCTAAAGGGTGTTCGGGGTCACAGCTACGGCGCGGTGGAACAGGCTATCCGGTTTATGGCCTCCGGTAACTTTCCGCTTCATGAGCTTTGCACGCATACATTCGGTTTAGATCAGGTGGACTTGGCGCTCAAAACGGTTGGGGGGCAAGGCTTGCCGGGAGCGATCCATTGCTCTGTCGATCCGTGGAATTAGAGGAGGCGGAATCCATTGACGGGTAAAGGAACACAAGATGTCGATCTTTCGTATTTTAAAGGAAAAACGGTGGCCATTCTTGGATATGCCGATCATGGCCGGGATCATGCTCTTAAATTAAGAAACAACGGAATCCGTGTGGTGGTGGCCTTAAGGCATGAAGTCCCCTCGACGGGTTGGGTGGAAGAGGGCTTCAGGGTCGTATCCGTATATGAAGCGGTTGATGAAGCGGATGTCATTCAGGTGTGGTAATGAACGCATAATAAAATAGGTACACATGGCCAAGCCCTCCGTCATAGACTTACTGTGTGGGATGGAAGTCCACTCTACTTACGTAATGCGGAGGTGCAGCTCAATGAGCTATACAAAGTACGGTTTTGATCCCGCGCAGGTGGAGAGGATCAAGCTAAAGATGAAAAACCCGGAAACGAAGGAACGCGTCAAGATGATTTTGAAGGGCGTGAACAAGTACGATTTGCAGGACCGGGTGAAGGTACGCCGTTTTGTCGGGATGCTGACCAAGACGCTGGGCGAGAAGGTAACGGAGCAGCAGACGGAGCATTTGGTCAATTTCGTCATTTCCCAAAAAATTGATCCGAACAATACGTTTCATTTGATTAAGTTGTGGAGCATGTTCCGCTGAGGCGGGACGTGTTCTTTTTTCTATGGCTTGAAAGAAGGAGACGTTGTCAAGCTGCGGTGCAAAAGTTATAATTTTGAATAGATTGCTAGTTTTTGTCATAGGGGGAGAGAGGATGTCACATTCGGAAAAGCCGGAGCAAGACAGCAAATCGTTGACGCGGCGCCAACTGCTCGCCACAGTCGGTTCAGCCACGGCGGGAATGATGCTGGCGGCGGGTTCCGGCTGGGGTACGGCGTCTGCCAATGCACTGCCGGGCGTTCAGCGTGAGGTAACGCCGGCGTGGTTTAATGTGAAGGATTACGGGGCGAGCGGCGGCCTGCGAGCCGACTTGGACGATACGCTTGCCATCCAATCCGCCATGAATGCCGCTTCCAGGGCCGTAGGCGGGGGGACCGTCTATTTCCCTCCAGGCACCTATTATTTGAAAACGAGTCTTGTGCTTTATCCCAAGGTCAGGCTGCTTGGCGATTCCAATCAAGCATCGGTGCTCAAGGCCATGCAGCCCTACCTGGCGATGGTGGTTGGCAGCGGGGTTAAGCATGCCGAGGTGGTCAATCTGGGCTTTGAGGGCACCGGCAATTTGTATCAGGAAGGCTTTAATAAACCGGAACGCGCGTTGGAGCTCAAAGATAGTGAGCATGTTCAGATCCGCAACTGCTCTTTCACCAGGATTATCAACGGTATACAGCTGACGGACTGCAGGCATGTCACAGTGAGCGGCTGCTTGTTCTCGGCTCTGCTTACAGCAGAGAATGACAATGAGGGATACGGTATCGTAGCTGAATCCGGGGAAAGACTCCGGTTTACGGAAAACCATTTTGCTCAGCTTCCCAAAACCTGCATCTATCTATCGGCAGGGTGCTCCTATTCGACCATAGCCGGTAACACGGCGGAAAAATGCAAGGACGCCTTCGTCATCGTATCGTCAAGACTGAAGCCCTGCTCACATAACCGGATTGAAGGAAACACGGTTTCCGGCGCCGGGTTGGGCAAGAATGAGACGAGCTGTACCCACGGGGTCCTGCTGCGCAACTACAGTACGGACAATCTGATTCAGCACAATGTGATTTCCCGGGCGGCGCTTACGGGCATTAGGCTCGAAGGAGTGGGGGCGGCAGAGCTGGAGCGTCCGGCGGGTAATCTCATTTCCGGAAATAAGGTTGATGGCACGCCGGAAGGCATTGTCCTGCTGAACAGCGACGGCAATGCCGTGACAGGCAACGACGTCCGGCGTGTGCAAACCGGCATCCTGCTGAACACCGCAGGTGAAGGAAGCGGAGCCCGCAGCCGCAGCAACCTGGTGTCAGGTAATACGCTGTTCAGCTGCTCCTCGGCGGCCATCCGGCTCGCTACCGCCCGCTGCGAAAGCACTACGGTATATGGCAACGCCGGTGCGGCAAATAGCGAAAACCTTGCGGATCAAGGGACGGATACGGCCAACGCCGGCTTCTGACGGATAAAGTCCGATGATGCCGGGATTGAAGCGGTGAGGCCAGCGGTTAGGAGCATTCCTCGCTTTGCAGTCCTTTTCTTATGAAAGCGCGGGATAGGAAGCGAGCGAATGCTCCTGCTGCGGGAAGACGGGGCCCGCCTTACAGCAGCTCTGTGCCGATCACGTCTGCAAGCCTCACCCATGCGGAGCCTTCACTGCAGCGCACCTTGATCCGTCGCAGGTGCAGGTCCACCTGCACAATCGTACAGTCGATCGATGTGCGTTCACCGTGATCAAATAGGGTCAGGCGCAGCGCTGCATCTTCCTGGAGCGCCGTACCGAGCGTCTGTCCAAGCTCCTCCAAGCGCTGCTCGTCAAGTGTTGGCTTCTCGTGCCTGCCCAGCTCGCGTCGGTGCCGGAGCAATTGCTCCTTATGCTCAGGCAGCATCATGCGCGAGGATTCCCAGAGGATGTTTTTGCCGGGTGTGAGCTTGTTGTCTTTCATTTATAGTGTCCTCCGATTTTCAATGATCTCTCCATAGCCTGACCGGCTGCCGTCAGCGAAGAAGCCCGTACAATGGCTGAACTCCCATACCGGTTTTTTATACCGTCGGTTACTTTCTCTAAAGATCTGTTCTTCTCCTGATTCTCAAATAAGGTAAGCTGATAATGCTGATCGTTGGTCAGCCGGCTTAAGGTGACGCCGAGGCGGCGTACCGGCATATGGTCCCAAAAGCGATAAAAAAGCTCCTTCACGGCCTGGAATACCGTATTCGTATGATTCGTAGGGTCCGGCAGCTTCATCTGACGGGAAAATCCGGTCGGTGCCTCGTAAGGGCTGCACATGCAGCTGACCGTCACTACGGAGCCCATATATCCTTTGCGCCGGCAGTCGCGGCAGACCTCCTCCGTAAGCTCGAGCAGGATCGTATCGACCTCTGTCGTATCGGTGTAATCTCTAGGCAAAGTCATCATGTGACCGACGGATTTGGGCTGCGTATCAAAGGTTTTGGGGGTAACCGGACTTTCATCCAGGCCGTTCGCCGTTCGCCACATCACTTCAGCATGGATGTCCGACTGTTTGCCAAAGTAGGCACGAAATTTATCTTTAAGGCGCGGAAGCGGCGTTCTTGCGATATCGCCAATGGTATGCATTCCAAGGCGGGTAAAGTGAGCCGTCATACGGGATCCGACTCCGAACATCTTATTTACGGGCTCGGGCCACAGCAGCCCCTCTACATCGGAAGCGGGTAAGGTAAACACGCCGCTCTGATTTTTTTTAGCCCATATATCGGTTGCGATTTTAGCCAGTATTTTGTTGGAGCTGATCCCGATTCGTACCCATACTCCGGTTTGACTCAGGACCTTCTGTTGAATCGATTGGGCAATCGCTGCAGGGTCGCCAAAAATAGACAGGCTTGCCGAAACGTCCAAAAACTGCTCGTCGATACTAAATACTTCAACAAGGTCCGTATACTCTTCATAGATTTGTGTAATCATCAGTGAAACGTCGATATAATGCTGCATGCGGGGACGTATCACTACCAGATCCGGGCATTTGTTCAGTGCTTCGCCAAGCCGTTCGGCTGTAGTTACGCCATAGCTTTTGGCTATCGGACAAGCAGCCAGGATGATTCCGGACCGGCGTGCGGGATCTCCCGCTACAGCCACGGGCTTATTTTTGTATTCCGGGTAATCCGCTTTTTCTACACTGGCATAAAACGATTGGCAGTCCGCCAGCATGATGGTGCGCTTGCTCTGTTTGGAAGTTGAAACGGAATTCAGCATATGCTGTTCACCCTCACTCATGGAACGTATGTTCTTATCATACATAGAATAGCGAACAAACATTCGCATTTCAAGAGAGATTTTCAGGTAAAATTTTCTGATACCCGATTTTGGGGTAAGAAGGTACTGAACATGAGCGGGAAAAGCCTGAGATGCCATTTCTGCTCTATCCATGGGATGGTCTATACTCCCAATGGAAGGAATAGGTTAGGGGAGATCAAACGATGCTGGATGTGATAAGTGGGAATATCGCGTATACACACGTCAAATGGTTTACCAAAGAGGACCGAACGCTGCCGATCCCCACGTTGGAGGTGCTAACGCCGTCGTTTTTATTTTGGTTGGGGGTAACGCTTGCCGGGCTGCTTGTGTCGGCCCTGCTCAACGACTCCCTGGAACGGGTCGGTTTTATCCGGCGGATACACGGAGTATTGGACACATGGAAGCCGTACGTTCCGAACATTTTGCGGATCGGGCTGGGGGCCGGACTGCTGATGCAGCTCGTCTATTCATCTTTTCTGGCTCCGGAATTTGCAGCGGATGCTTTGTGGATCAAAGGCATCGTCGTGCTGGCCTTAGCCGGCCTTCTGCATCAAAGATGGCTTCCCCTAAGCGGCGCCGCTCTGGCTTTGTTATACGGGTATGCGCTGCTGGAATACGGGCTGTTTCACGCGTTGGATTATATGTTCTATATCGGAATCATATATTACCTGTTCGTAGCGGGGACAAGGTGGAAGCCGACGGCGACGCCGGTGCTGTATTTGTTTACGGGCTTATCGCTTGCCTGGCTGGGATTGGAAAAAATAACGATGCCTGAAAAGTCCTACGACATTATTCACAGGTTCGGGATTCCAACGTTCGGCTTTGGTATGGAGGATTTTGTGCTGATCAGCGCATTTATCGAGCTGGGGCTGGCCTGGACCTTCATTGTAGGCATCTTGCATCGGTTTATTTCGATCGTCGTCACGCTCGTGTTTATCACGACGACAGCCGTATTCGGCTTCATGGAAGTGGTGGGGCACACGATCATACATACGCTGCTGCTCATGTTTTTGATTGTAGGCGATGGCGTCTTCAAAACGCCTTTCGAATTTCACCATTCGCCGCTTTGGCGTTATTTGTTCGTGCTTGTAAACTTCTGCGTGCTGTTATTTGGATTGATGATGTTGTATGTTTGGATGGGTCATAACCTGTGAGGAAGATCAACGATGAGTCACGCTCGAACTCTGCTTCAAGCCGTTCAAAGCATGGAGATGATTGATCTGTCTCATGTGCTGGAAGAGGATATGCCGCCTACCTGGTATCCAAAAACATAAAAGCGGTCGGATGCGATACGCTGGCCATTGACAGCTCAGCCTCAGGGAACCATCCGGCCCATGATGAGCTTCTTGGAAACGGCATTACGATTTTTGAAAATCTGAAGGGATTGGACCGGATTGCCGGATAATCCTTCTTTATCGAGTTTCCTCTCAAGATTAAAGGCGGCTCCGGCTCACCGGTTCGGGCGGTCGCTTGGATCCCGAAGAGCTAAACAGGAGGTTTGTCCATCCATCATGCTGAACATCAATAAAATACATCACGCCGCGATCATTTGCTCCGACTACGAGAAGTCCAAATTCTTTTATACGAAGGTGCTCGGCCTTCCGTTGCTCCGCGAAACGTACCGGGCAGAGCGGAATTCCTATAAGCTGGACCTGCTGGTCGGAGAGGATCATCAGATTGAATTGTTCTCTTTTCCGGGCGCTCCGCCAAGACCCAGCTACCCGGAAGCGCAGGGGCTGAGGCATTTGGCTTTTGAGGTGAATGATATCGAAGCGGCGGTCCAAAAGCTGAAAGCTCAGGGTGTTGTTGTCGAGCCTATCCGTATCGACGAAACCACGGGAAAGCGGTTCACTTTCTTTTCCGACCCGGATGCCCTTCCACTCGAGCTGTACGAGAAATAACGTATTTTAGGACTGCTTATTTTCATTGGATTCGCCATCGAACGTATGCTGGATATTATCCATCGTCTGTTCAACGAAATCATTCAACAAATCGGTTGCGGCTGTGTCCTGCTGATCGGGAGGTGTATTGATTCCGGCAGCGGTGTTGGATGTCTCGTTTAAATAGTCCTTTTTATTTTCCATTGGATGTCTCGTCCTTTCAGGGATTTTTATCCTTTGTATGTTGTACGGAATCCTTTCTTTGTATTCAAGCGATTCCGCAGGATGCAGATCCTTTGTACAATCGCGGCAAAATAGGTTAAGATAGAACCTACAACCGAAGGAGGAATATACAAATGGCAATTGAAGTTGGCGAAGTATTTACCCTTGTAGACGAAGAAGAAGTCGAGCAGGAAGTCGAGGTGCTGGGCTCGCTTGATATCGATTCCCGGCATTACATAGCTGTTGCTTACCTGGACGAGCTTGAAGATGAAAATAGAGGGGAAGAGGAAGTTGATATCTTTTTCTTGCGTGTGGACGAAAACGATGAGCTTTCTATGATTGAAAGTGACGAGGAATTCGAAAAAGTATCCCATGCGTTTGAAGCCGCTATGGAGGAATAAGAGCTGTAACGAAGGAGCGCTTCCCATAAAAATGGGGCGCTCCTTCATTTTATAAATTACGGCTTATCGCCGGCTTGTGACGGGCTATTGTTTTTCCAAACGACGGGCTTGATTCGCGGCTTACGGTTTGATGCCCAATGAATGACTTTTTCCAGTACGGTCTTGTTTCTCTTCTCATTGAGGATCTCTTTAATTTCTTGCATAAGATAATATAAGCGAACTTCTTCGCTTTGCTGTGTGCTTCGCAATTCTTTATAGATGTTGGATTTCAAGTTGTAATCACCCTTGTCATATTGTGTCGATATTAGACCTTTAGAACTAGTTACATTGTACCATTAAATTTTCTTTGGAATAGCTGTTTGGGATATTTTGTATATCATTTTTTTTTATAAATGGAATCAATTTAATTTTTTAGGGGGTGCCGAACAGGACATGCATAAAAGATAAACCGTAAGCTAATGCTAGCTATAACGGTGAAAAGAGAGGTGTGGTTCCGTTGGGCGATCTAACGAGAAATACCGGGGAAGGTGTTATTGAATCTAAATAGATAGTGAGGGGATGTGCCTTCAGCACGTTAATGTAGTATCCGTACTGCAGAAGTGTGGGACAGGTAAAAAACCAAGCTTTCGCAGGGTTCAATGCAGCAGTACCAAATTCAATTCACCGTTGAAAAGAACTCCGAAAGGGGTTCTTTTTCTTATGATCCGGCGGCTATAAAACCATTCAGGACCCCGTCTCTCGACGAGGTCCTGAATAACGCTCAATCATTTCTTTTCTCTTTTTATACAAATACTTATTTTAGCGTAAACCCCTGGTTGATGCGCAAGGTTACAGAGGTAGGACGGAGATTGTGAAAAATCGATGTGGAATCTAAAGCACCTCATATGCGGGTTCCGCCGAAAAAAATTCAACGAGTATAAACCTGTAATGCAGCTTGAACATTTTTGCGATTCCTTTGGCGCAGATCATCGCTTCTTTTAAAGAATCCCAAATATCTAATAAGCCGGATTGTTCAGAGCCGTCAAATTTTAACCCGGATACTTTAACGATATATTTACGGGATGCATCGACAGATATGGTTATAGAATTCAATGATTTCAAATGGGTTAAGGTCACGCCATTCATGCCGTTCATCCTTTCAGATCGTTGTGCGCTTCAGTGTTATTATCTGCATTCTATACGTAGCAAATCTTTATTACAATCCCCCAATTGGGGGATATGAACGGGGGAGCGCGATGAAATGGTTCAGTTTATGAGAGAGGGCATCGTCGACAATTGTGCCGTCCGGTTAATAGGTGTTAAGTTCAAATTGCTCAATATTTGCTCTATTGAAGTCACCCTGTACAGAATATAATTATGCGATGTCAGTTGAGATAATTGAGAAGAAATTCATATCCATATTGTATCAATCTGATCAGACAGTACACTAGACGTTTTATCTAAAATTTGATAATATTCAGACATCTTTTAAAAGGAGGTTTTTTCCGTGATCGAGGTTCCATACTATTCGCAAGAAAATCATGGTCCTTATGAGATGTATTCTTTAGGTGATTTCGCGTTGGAAGAGGGTGGCGTCATCCCAGATTGCAAGCTGGCTTACGTGACCTTCGGCGAGCTGAATGTGCAGAAGAATAATGCCATTTTGATCCCTACATGGTTTTCCGGAACCACCAAAATCATGGAAAGCTATATCGGGCCGAACCGGGCGCTTAATACGGACCGGTACTTCATCATCCTAATCAATCAAATCGGCAACGGCCTTTCCAGTTCACCTCACAATATGCCCGAGCCGTATGGAATGGCCAGTTTTCCGAAGGTTCGCATCGGCGATGATATCCGTGCCCAGCACCAACTGGTGACACAGAAGTTCGGCCTACAGGAGCTGGCTCTTGTTGTCGGTGGGTCTATGGGAGCTCAGCAAACGTACGAATGGGCGGTGCGCTACCCCGATATGGTCAAGCGGGCGGCTCCGATCGCAGGCACAGCCAAGAATACCCATCATGATTTCTTATTTACCGCGACACTCATGGAAGCGATTACATCTGATCCGGGCTGGAATAACGGCAGCTATCGCTCCGTTACAGAGGTAGTTGACGGACTCAGGCGGCACGCCGACATTTGGGCGGTAATGGGTTTATGTACCGAGTTTTACAAGCGGGAAGGGTGGAGGCTGTTCGGAGTCGAGTCGTTGGATGCGTTCATGCAGGACTTCATGCACCCGACCTTCAGGGTCATGGATCCTAATGCTTTGCTCACCATGGCGTGGAAATGGCAACGGGGGGATGTTAGCCGAAATACGGGAGGCGATTTGAAGGCAGCTCTCGGCCGAATTAAAGCGAAGGTGTTCGTCCTGCCCATCGACACGGATATGTTCTTTCCGCCGAAGGATTGCGAGGACGAGCAGAAGCTTATACCCGGCAGCGAGCTGCGGGTCATCAGCAGCCTGTGCGGACACTTCGGATTGTTCGGCACGGAGGAGGCGTATTGGAATCAACTGGATCAGCATCTTAGCGAACTGCTGGCGACACCCGTATAAAGGTAGTGAGCTTACATAAAACGATTCGGGCAGGGTATCAGGAAATCGCCGCTCTCCTTTCGGCAACGGAAGTGAGCGGCGGCATATGAGGATGGAAGCTCGTGAACATTCAAAAACATAGTATGAGGTTGTTATTTCGGCGAAAAAAAGAAGCGGTTTGCTCTTTCTCACCAATTTACATCTGAGTTATCTATCTAGATGATTTCACTTTTACTTTCTGAGTGTCATTCTTGTATAAACGCTTCAGCAGCAATGGGGTTGCACTTAGTTCAGAAAACATGCCAATTTCAGAAAAGCTTAATACTATCAAAAATGGCAATAATCCGATGGCTAAAACAGCGATAAGTAATCCGATGGACACGCTCAAAAACGATTTGCGGATTGACATATTACCATCTCCCATGGTGTGTGTTGATTTCATCATAGCTCGAAAACGAAGAGGCCACAACTATAATATGATGATGCTTGTCAGATGTCTGGGAGCGATTTTTCAAAAGACGTGGAGGAACATCGGTGAGTAATCACGGGTTGGAGGAAGGAGTAGAACGATGCGGCGATGACGAAGCATGGCGGAATTCCAAAGATGCAAGAACACACAATGCAGACATAAGTCTCCTACATCGAAACTGAACTCCGCCGGGATAAAAGGAAAAACAAACAAATGTTCAATAAGAAAGGAGGTTTGGATGAGGAGGGGCAAACGCAATAGGGTTAGGCAGCATGAGATATACGAAAACGAGAGGAAGAAGATAGCGGGAAGGCATTGGACGGCTGGCAGCAATTGCTCAGACCATTCAGGAGCATTAAGTCTGACCACCATTATAGATAGAATCATCTAGGAGGGGGCCATTTCCACTGCCCTCTGTTTATTACGGGGAAGGAAAGCTGTATAAAAATCAAAAAGGCAGTCGGGTATTTTTGCCTGACTGCCTTAAATCCCATCTTAATGAGGATTACTCCCCTTTATCCTGATTTTCGACCAATTCATCTTGATCGCTTCCCCAGATATAGTCAATCCCGGACTTATTCATAGATTGGGCATTTTTTGTGATATTACTGTTGATGTCTTGTTTTTGGTCAGTGCTTTCTTTGTTATTCATGACCTATTGCTCCTTTCATCAGACCACTGGTGGAAATTCATGTATTACGGTTTCCAATTTTACTATTTTTATGTGTGGAGATGCATCTGAATGCTGAGGTCTAGAGCACATGGAATCATTCAATTTATTGATGGAGGGGTTAGGATAGAGGATGTATGCGGATAAAACTTCTAAAGCAGTGACCCCGCATCAAAATCGTAAATTATATAACAAATATAAAATCGCAACGAGCAGTATTGAACGGATCCACCGACTTAATGAGCAAATCGACGTTCGGTTGGAAATTACATATGGACGCTGCTTCATCTAACTGACACCTTGAAATTAATGGGTTATTATCGGTTCACGTAAGTGGACATGTTGAATGGGGGCAGGGTCCCTGTAATATCTCTTAGAAAAAGATAAAGGAAAGTATATGTAAAAGCGAAGAGAATAAACCAGTGGGGCTGATCGCATTTAAGTAAGGAAGAATAACGAGCAGTGATCAATAAAGCGAAATAGAGGTTAAGCAGATGATTTGCTTATACCAATCGGTTTTGAAGTTTTTTTGTTTACTAATCGCTGCCATCGAAGAAGATAAACATCCAATTGTTGACTAATTGCTATGACTTCACTATCTAGCATAGTTTCTTTTTCTAATGCTAATTGAATCATTTGTTCACGTAACCCTTCAATTAATTCCATTAAAGATGATTCTGACACTTTGAATTCGCTCCCTCAATCACTAGTTAATCACATTATAGGATATTTTGTAAGGAAATGTATGTAAGATTTTAATGTTATTTTGAACATTCTGTTAATTTAAGGGGTTATCATATCGCATATAAAAGAAAGAAGGAAGGGTTAAATTAGTTCTTACAAGTTCACACACGTGGCGAGGCTTATCGTTTAATCCTGCCCCAAACGTAAAGGAGCACGAATGGACTGATAAGTATAAAGTATGCAGTAGGGGTTATTGTTTCTTTCCATAATAGGACACAAGCCATCACTACAGCCAAGGAAGGGACGATGCGGAATACTAATTCTTTGTTCATAAAGCACCTCTCGATATGTTTTGTCATTTAAACTAATCTCTATAGTAGTAACAAACTTTCGTCATCATCCTTGCTGCTGTTACTTTTTTATAAAAGCTTATACGAAATCCAAAGCAGATTAGTTTCAAACAACGTTCCCAATGTCACTAAGATTAGTGCCAATAAAGCCTGCCGTAAGACGAACAACGTTTGAATATTAAGTTTTAACTCGACTCCACTGAATTAGAAAAGAGATTGTTGCAAGAGGGTGTGATGCAGCTTATCTCAGGTCTAAATCTTTTAAGGTTGCAGCCATATTGCGGCCGTTGTAATGTGTAATAAGTGGTTAATATACGAGAAAGGAGAGACCTACTCCATGACATTGATTAGAACATTCGCAGAAGGCGACGAAATCATCGGGTTTTATCTGCTAAAAAGAGCGGATCTAAAGCAAACCAGCACATCTCCTTCAAAAGATTATTTTGATCTGGTACTTGCTGATCAGAGCGGGGAGATTCCTGCAAAGCTTTGGGAGGTTTCTTCTGTTGATAAAGAAACCTACTTCCCCATGATGTTGGTCAAGGTTCAGGGAATTGTCCAATTGTACCGAGAAAAGCCACAGCTAAAGGTAGTTCGTATTCGGAAGGTCAAAGATGATGACGGATGTTCGTTAACTGATTTCGTTAGGTCAGCACCGATCCGGCCAGAAGATTTGATACATATCATTAACCAAACGGTAGCAAGTATTGAGGATAGTGAAATTCGAAATGTTGTTCAGTTTTGTGTAAGCAAAGTAGAAGAAAAGCTGATGCATTATCCAGCGGCTAAAGCCATGCATCACGCTTATTACGCCGGGTTGGCCTATCACATATGCCGCATGCTGGAGCTCGGTGAATTTGTAGCAAAGCAAAGGCCATTTTTAAATAAGGATTACATTAAAGCCGGCATCATATTGCATGATATCGCAAAACCTGAGGAAATGAATGCAGAGCTTGGGATTGTCACGGATTATAGCTTTAAAGGAAAACTCCTGGGGCACATATCGATGGCGGCCAACTGGATTGTTGAAGCTGCCATAGCGTTAGGTATGGATAGTTCAAGCGAGAAGATTGTTCTTCTTCAACACCTGGTTCTTTCTCACCACAATTTAGGAGAATGGGGGAGCCCTGTTCAGCCGCAAATTCCAGAGGCAGTGGCACTTCACTATATCGATCAGTTGGATGCAAAGTTACAGGCCGTTGAGGATGCGTTGGACACCATGCCTGAATCTGAGGTTTGGACGCAGCCTATTCGAGTGATTGAAAATAAACAAATTTATCGAATGAACAAATGACCCCGAATTACAAACAAAGGGGAACCCAAATCAGTAAATGCTGAACCCCGCATAGCCGGATTTATTATTGTAATTATCAAATCAGAATCTAAGCAGATCCTTGAAGAGGTCGCCACAGGCAAAGTGCAAATTGATCTTAAAGGCGTCTTACAGCTAATCCTTGAGGCAGAAGGTAATGGCTCTGTACACTTTGCAAATGTTGATTTCATTAACCCGTGATTGATTCCCTGAATAATCGTCCGAATTTGGGCGATTTTTTATTTGAGTTGGGAGGGCTGAACATACCACCTCGTAATTCAATCGATTGTGGTCCGGTCCGACATGACGATCGTCAAAGGTGAAAAGCGGTGGATCCTCAGTGAAGTGCCGTCCAATAAAATAAGCGGGTACAGAGTGTTGCCCCTGCACCCTGCTTCTTCTTACCTAATAGGTTAAGTTCTAGCGCTTTTTATTCTTTTCGATCCGGTGCCGTGTCGCCGCCGGAACCTGTTGCCCCACGCGCGTTTGTCTCGTTGTCGGTGGCATCTATACCATCACCCATTTTGTTGCCCAACGCGGCGCCGACGACGCCTCCTACAACGGTGCCAACCGGTCCCAAAACGGAACCAACGGCAGCACCTGCTGCTGCACCGCCCGCAGTTCCCACAGCCTCACCGGCATCGAGGCCAGTCGTATTGGCTGCCTCTTGGTCACGAGCATCGTTGCGAGCATCATTTTTTTCAGTCATCCATCTCACTCCTTTGTTTTGGATAAGGAAGAGCAGCTGCTTTACCAGTGCAGTTCCAAACCATAGTTTGCCCGACCGAGATGGAAGAAATCCAGAATTAAAAAACAACCTTACACGATGAAAGGCACCATTACGAACTTTATTCAATTTAGGAATGACTGATTTTTTCACAAACGAAAAACGAATCAACTTTATAAGCGCAGTATTTGGTGCTTTTTATTTAAAAAGTTCGAATGTTGAATAAGACCGGCGAAACCCCGAGCGGAGCGGGCGATGAAAAAAGGGATGGCAGAATTCAAACGCCCGGCCAACGGACTTCGAACAGAATAAGGTGGGACACAATGCCCCACCAGTGAAGGGCGTAGAACCCATCCGCCCTTCAGATTTAGTAAGAATTAGTCAGTAATTAGCGGCGTCTCCTACTTGTCTAGTTCTTCGATAGCAGTTTGAATATGAATTCCTCTGCGTTCTAACTCCTCCTTGAGCATTTTTACAAAGTCCCTATCTAAATCTTGTTCAATGGCAATTTTATATGCATAAATTAATTCAACGTCAGATATCCTTCGCATTCAAATCTCTCCTTTGAAGCGAACGGATTCTATCCCTTCACCGTAGTTCAGGATACCTATAAATGGAATAAAATGCACATAAAATCTAAAAAAGATAGTATATAACATAAAAGGATGTCGAAACGTTTAAATTAAACTTTCAACTAATCAATGAAAGAGGTAATTTCGACACTTGAAAAAAGAACGTGCGGTCTTATATTTAGGTGAGTAAGATTGGAGGGGTTGATCTTGCTTAACGATATAGAGCGAAAAGTATTGCGAATCCTTGGTAATTATTCGAGTATCCGCCGAAGAATGCCCACCATTAAAGAAATTCAGATTAAGACTGGTCGAAGTCAACACGGGGTATTATTAGTTTTGTCTGCCTTAGAAAAGGAAGGCTATATATTATGGAAGGAAGAAGATCCGGAGAATATTGTTATCATAGAAGCTTGGGAAAGAAAAACAATAGGGAATTAACCAAAAATTAATCCCGATCGATTTATGGATTAACAAGAGTTAAACTCTATTTTTATAAAGGAATTTTAGGTATTAATCGTTTAGTTTTGTTAGCGGTCAAATTATAGAAATAATGATCCTATAAATAGAATTTGGTCCCCAACTCGTCCCCAGGCTTATTATTCAAATTTGTTAATCGGAAAACAAAAGAACTGATCTAATCAGAAAATCCCTGTAATATCAAGGGTCTAGAGGATTCGTTATAATAATTCAGGGCCCCGTCTCGCGACGAGGCCCTTTCATGGGAGAGGAGAAACCGGACGAAGAGCTTATGGGGAACGTAAGTCTTCTCCGCGGTTGTCTACGACATTTTCGGATGTCGATGATATAAGGATGGCCCGTTCGGTACCAAGATATACATCGGCGGGAAAAATTTTTTTGGATTTTTTGTGCAAAAGAATTCGTTTATGGTACGATAGCATTATTACGCAGGTAAAGGAAGGCTGTAAGAATGAGAGTCATATCGGGCAGTGCCAAGGGGCGTCCGCTGAAAGCGGTACCGGGTATGGGGACAAGGCCCACAACGGATAAGGTGAAGGAAGCGGTATTCAGCATGATCGGACCTTATTTCGATGGCGGACTGGTGCTGGATTTATTCGCCGGGACAGGCGGACTCAGCATCGAAGCGCTCAGTCGCGGAATAGACCGGGCCGTGTTGACGGATATGGACAAGAAAGCGATCGATACGATCCGTCACAATCTTCAGAACACCGGCTTTTCGGACCGCGCCGAGATTTACCGCAATGACGCCCTTCGCGCCATCAAAGCGCTTTCCAAGCGGGAAGCGCAGTTTGATCTGGTTTTTGTGGATCCTCCATACAAGTTAAAGATCGTCGGGGAGCTGCTGGAGCAATTACAGCAAAGCGGCTTGCTGGCCGATGAAGCCCGTATCATCGTCGAGCATGATGCACAAGATCGGCATGAGGAAACCTACGGGACCTTGGAACAGGTGCGCCGGGCGGAATACGGGGATACGGCGATAACGATTTATCAAAACCGTACAAGGGAATAGAAACATCAAAGGGTAATGTTAGAGGGGGCTGACCATACGAATGGACGTAAAAGAGCAGGGAAACGAACGAGTGCTTCGCGTGGCGGTATATCCGGGAAGCTTTGATCCTGTGACGAACGGGCATCTGGACATCATTCGCCGGGCCGCCAAGGTATTTGATAAGCTGGTGGTGGCGGTGCTGAACAATACAAGCAAAAATCCGCTGTTTACGCTGGAGGAACGGATGGAGCTGCTGCGCAGGGTGACGGCGGATCTGCCGAATGTAGAAATCGACGGCTTCCGCGATTTGCTTATTAATTATATGCAGAAAAAAAATGCGAATGTCATCGTCAGAGGATTGCGCGCAGTTTCGGATTTTGAATATGAGATGCAGCTGGCTTCCACGAATCGCAAGCTGAAAAGTGATATTGAAACCTTCTTTATGACGTCCACGCCTAAGTACTCGTACTTAAGCTCTAGTATCGTCAAAGAGGTTGCCCGGTTCCACGGGCCTGTCGTTGATCTGGTGCCTCCCGAGGTAGAGAAGGCGCTGCAGGACAAATACGGAACCGGGGAGAAAAGTTAAGCGGCATAGCAAAGGCATTGTTGCTTCTTACAATGGGCCATGCCCTTGACGTCCCCGGTAAAACAGAAAGGCTGCGAATACCGAAAGCACCAGAAGGATCAGGATAACGGTGCCGAACTGGAGCATCATCGGACTGATGAACGGCCAAAGACTGTCGCGTCCGCTATTCCAATCGGAGCCGGAGAACACGTAGTTGGCAAGAACGGGCTGCTCTTGACCAATCCAACCCATCAGCGGCTTCCAGGAGAGCAGCGTCAGTAGGAAGGCAAGGCTTCCATGATGGATGCGAGACCGGACAAAATGCGAGTACCGCAGATCCGTTGAGACGGTCAAGCTTTTGACTTGTGCGTGGGTGGACAAGCCGCCCCAAGCCAGCAGCATGCTGACAAGCGCGTAAAAGAAAGAGCTGTGGGCCGCCCCGGCCGCCTGTGCCATCGCGTAAGCACCCAAATGGGGCTCGAATAAACCGGTCAAAAGAGCGGAAATGAGCGATAAAGAGTCGCTTGAATTGGCACCGAGCAGGGAAAAGGCGGAGGCCACCACCTCCGGCAGGCCGGAAAGAGACAGGGCATGAATCAACACGGAGAACATCATCATGCACCCTCCGATAATGAAAAGCTGCTGCACACCGGAAGAGACGGCATCGCCCAGCAGCTTGCCGAACGTTCGGCCGTCGTTGGCCCTCGCTTCATGAAACGCTTGAAAGCTGTGAGAGAGCCAGCCTTTGCTGGCATATGCTTTCACGGCAGCGTGCCTTCTGGAATCGAATCGGTAAAAGACGGCCATGAGCAAAGCCGCGGCATAATGAATGACGGCGAGCGCGAGACCTGCGGCGGGGCTGCCAAGGAAACCGACGCCGACGACACTGATCATAAATACGGGACTGGCGATATGGGATACGGCCAATAGCCTTTCGCCTTCTTCTTGGGTGAGCAGCCCGTCCTTCCGGAGGGCGCTTACCCCTGCGGCGCCGGCGGGCATACCTGCCGTGAAGCCGAGGGAGATCACCCAGCCTCCGGCGCCGGGAAGCCTAAGGAGTACGCGCAGCAAAGGCTCCATCAGTGCGCCGAGGCCGTGCAGAACGCCCATGCCGCGCATTAACTCGGTAATAATCAGAAACGGCAGCAGCGCCGGGAATACAAGCTTCCACCACAGGCTCAAGCCTTGAAGGGAGGCTTGAAACGCTTGGTCGGGGAACAAAATGATGCTGATGACCAAAGCAAGCGCCGCAGCGCCTAAGTACAATGTAGTCAAGCGGGGGGAGAGAAGGGCCTGCAACGCTTTCATCCGAATCACTCCAGCTTAAATAGATTGGTACATATTTACGCTTTGTCCGCATGGATTAGACCATGCGGACGTACCATACAGAGAGATGGTTATCATACGAACGGGTGGGGGAACGTTTTATGGGAGAGGCTCGGCATATGAAACGGGCGTCACGCATCGTTTTTTCGATTTTCACTGCCATAGCCTTGTTGTATCTAATTTACTTTATGCCGCTGCCGCTGTATATTTTCAAACCCGGTACGGCGGATGTGATTAAGCCTATGGTGCAAGTGGAGCAGGATGCATCCGAGGAAAGAGGGCAGTTTATGCTGACGACGGTCGCGGTAAGCGATGCTACGGTGTACGGGTACCTGATGTCGTTCATAACCCCTTATCAGGAGCTGCGTTTAAAGGAGGACCTGCTGCGCCAGGGAGAGTCTGAATCAGAGTACGCCCAGCGGCAAGCGGTCGTCATGATGACATCGCAGGCGGATGCGGTTCAGGCCGTTTACAACAAACTGAACATTCCGTATCAAATCAGCCATGACGGGGTCGTTATAGAGCATATTTATCCCGATTTCCCGGCTCATGAGGTTCTACGGGCCGGTGATTATATCGTCAGGGTAGATGATAAGCCCATTGCAACGGCGGATGAATTAAGGGCGGCGTTAGCGAATAAAAAAGCAGGGGATACTGCGGCCATAAGCTATAAACGGGGGGATGTGACCCGTACGGACAGCATCGCTTTGGCTGTTCTGCCAAACGAGGATGCCTCTGCTCCGGCAGGCGCCGCGACGCCAAGAGCCGGACTGGGTATCGTTCCTGCAGAGGTTCACAGCATAAAGGCCGAAGACGAAAGCAAGCAAGTGTCGATTAAGGCGGGGAACATCGGGGGTCCTTCCGCAGGGCTGATGTTCTCGCTGGAGATCTATAACCGTTTTGTGCCGGAAGATATTTCGAAAGGGTATAAAATCGCAGGCACCGGAGAAATTGACTCGGAGGGTAACATAGGGGTCATCGGAGGCATTCAGCATAAGGTCGTCGCGGCCGACCGGGTGGGAGCGGACATTTTCTTCAGCCCCAAGGATTACCGTACTCCGGACGGACGGACGATTCCCAATTATACGGATGCGAAGCAGCGGGCTGAAGAAATCGGTACAAACATGACCATCGTTCCCGTAGGAACGTTGGATGAGGCTTTGCAGTACTTGGCCGGGCTGCCGGTCAAGCCAAGCAGCTAAGGCTGGAGGCGAATAGGAGCTTCGTAATAATCCCGAAACCAATCGTCGGGGGATGATGACGCATAGCCCAAGGCATAGACGGACGTTGAACGGAGATCCAGCTCCAACAACGGTGAGGCTTCTGTGGTCACTTTGGTGACGATAGGAACCTTCGCCGTTTTTTTCATCCGCTTGAGCAGCTCCTGCCCTTTTGGGCTGAAGCCGAGCACCCGTAAATATGGTACGCCCTGCCGAAGCCTCTCCGAGGACAGGTCCTGCTTGGTATGGTTCAGCAGGATACGCAGCAGGGTCCGCTGCAGCTTCGTGCGCGTATACCGTTTCGTTTTGAGCTTGCCGATCAGCGTGTCCACCCAAGCTTGCGATCCGGCTCCGCCGGTGTCCGGAAAGATATCCGCCAATGCCTTGGGGATCCGATGCTCGAGCCCCTCGTTCACCTCGTAAAAGGACGCAAGCTGCTCCGGACGGTGATGCATCAGCTGCAGCAGCAGCGGCTTTGCAAAGCGTTCCCAATCGACCGGTCCGCGGCCGGCTTCCCATTCGCGGGCCAATATCTCCAGTGTGGACGCGGGTACGAAAGAACGGATGCCCGTAAGCGACCGGTCGGTCATCAGGATCCGTCGGATGGCCGTAGCGCTTGCAATCTGCTTATCGGTAATATCGGCTTGATTAAACTCGGCTTTCGTTCGTGTGATGGCGAGCGGTTCGATGCCGCTTTGAAGACGGCGCAGCGCAATCAGATAGTGAAGCCCGAGCGTGTTGTTGGGCTTCGCCAAATCTTCTTCCCTGACATCAGGCAGGAAATGGGATACTGCTTTACTGTAGGCCGAAGGATACGGCATGCCCTTTTTCAGCTCGAGCTGCAGCAGCCGGCTCAGCTCCTCAGGCTCCTCGTAAAGCTTGTCCGCTGCCGTCTTAAGCCAATCGATCCTGACGCTTTCGCAGCCGAAGCATAGGCTGTCTACGACACCGGTCGCGTCTAAAGCAGATACCGCACCGTAAGCGAACCATTCTGCCGGCTGGGCGGAGAAGGCGACAGGCAGCTCCAGCACAAGGTCGACTCCCATTCGGAGCGCCATCTCGGCACGCGCCCATTTATTGACCACGGCCGGTTCGCCCCGCTGAAGGAAATGGCCGCTCATGACACAAATTACACTGTCGGCTCCCGATACCTTTTTCGATTCTTGGTAATGATAGTAATGGCCGTTGTGCAGCGGATTATATTCGACAATCAAACCGACCGTTCGCATAGGTAAAGTCCTCCGTTCATGCCGTACAGTGCATTTTTACAATTTAGACACATGATTATTCACTATAGCACGAACTGAAAATGTTGACAAAATGTAACGGTTGTCGATATAATAATCTTTGTTTGTTTGGGGTGATACTCGTGTTCATACATTTAAAGGACTTGGCTGCCAAAGGCACGATACGGCTCGAAGGCACCGAGGATTTGACCGGGCTTCTTCCGAAGTCGGGAAGCTTGCTGAACTATGGTCCCCTGCACGTCCGACTGGAGGCGCAGGATAAAGCCGGTGCCGCAGAAGTTTCCGGCGAGCTGGAAATCGATGTGGAACAAGCCTGTTCCCGATGCCTTGCTCCGGTGTCTGAGCATTTGACCGTTCCGTTTCACGAAACGTTCGTCAAGGGCGAAGAGATTCTGCCGGAAGCATCCGATGACGAAGAAGAGAACGAGGAAGACGTGCTTTACGTCTCAGAGGATCGAATAGAGCTGAAGCCTTATCTGGCCGAGAGCGTGATGCTCGCCATGCCGTTCATTCCGCTGTGCAGTGAAGAGTGCAAGGGACTGTGTCCCGTTTGCGGAACCAACAGGAACGAACGGGCTTGCGGCTGCAAGCAGGACAGGGTGGATCCGCGTCTGGCCGGTCTGGCGGATTTCTTTAAAGATCAATCGTAGGCAGGCAGCAATGAATTCGTTGAAGGAGGTGGGAATATGGCAGTACCTCAAAGGAGAACATCCAAAACGCGCCGTGACAAGCGCCGTACTCACTTTAAATTAGAAGTTCCGGGCATGGTTAAATGCGACAATTGCGGAGAGTTGAAAATGGCTCACCGTGTATGCAAAGTTTGCGGTCATTACAAGAAAAGAGAGATCGTAAACCAGTAATCGCATACGCTTCGAAAAATAGTGCTTCCCTCTCGGGTAAGGCACTATTTTTTTGTTTGGCTAACTTCCATTTTATGCGGGAATCCTTTATACTTTTCTTTATGACTTGGTCATAAGATGAAGTATTCAGGTGATAAGCGAGAAAGCTCATGCTTACATGCCAAGAGCCGGTTTAAAAAGGGTTTGAATGAAGTTTTTCGTACATATGTGAACAAAGGTGGTGCTCGTTATCGAACGCATACCGAAACGACAGCGCCAGCAGCAGTTGGCCAAAGCGATTGAAGAGAACCCTTTTATTACGGATGAAGAATTAACGCGATTGTTCCAGGTAAGTATACAAACCATCCGGCTGGACCGGTTAGAGCTCGGCATCCCCGAGCTGCGCGAGCGGATGAAGCTGATGGCCGAACAGTCCTATGACCAGGTGCGGTCTCTTCCCCTTCATGAAATCATTGGGGATGTGATCGATCTTCAGCTTGATAAAAGCGGGATTTCCATCTTTGAAATCAAAGAGGAGCATGTCTTCTCCCGTACGAAAATCGCGCGGGGGCATCATATTTTCTCTCAGGCGAATTCGCTTGCCGTCGCGCTGATCAACGATCAGGTCGCGCTTACCGCGGCGGCGGACATCCGTTTTGTGAGGCAGGTCCGTTTGGGGGAAAAGTGTATCGCCAAGGCATATGTGCGCTCCATTTCTATAGGGAAAGCAAAGGTGGAGGTATTTACCTACGTCGGAGACGAGGTCGTGTTTCAAGGGAATTTTGTGATTTATCATTCGAAGAAAGACCGATCCGAAGGAGGAGACATTCATGCGGATCGCGATTGATGCGATGGGTGGAGACCATGCGCCTCAAGCGGCGGTAGAAGGAGCTGTCTTAGCAGCTAACGAATGGGCCGATATCACCATCGTTTTGGTGGGGGATGCCGCCCGACTGGAGCCGCTGCTTCAAGCAAACAAGCCGGCCAATCTCGAACTTCGGCATACCTCCGAAACCATTGAAGCCGACGACGAGCCCGTTAAGGCGGTTCGGCGCAAAAAGGATGCGTCCATGGTGGTTGCCGGCCGGATGGTCAAAGAGAAGGAAGCCGATGCGATGATCTCGGCGGGCAATACGGGTGCGCTGATGACGACGGGCCTGCTCGTGGTCGGCCGGATCCCGGGCATTGAGCGCCCGGCGTTGGCCCCGATGCTTCCGACGACGGACGGGGAAGGCATACTGGCGCTCGATTTGGGAGCCAATATGGATGCCACTGCGGAGCAATTGGTGCAGTATGCGATCATGGGCAGCCTATACCGGAGCAAGGTGCACGGCCTTCATGAGCCGCGCGTCGGCCTGCTTAACGTGGGGACAGAAGCGATGAAGGGCAATGAAATAACCAAGGCGGCCTTTCCTCTGCTGGAACAGGCGCCGATCCGGTTTGTCGGCAACGTGGAGTCCAGGGATGTGCTGCGCAAGCCTTGCGATGTTGTGGTGTGCGACGGCTTTGCGGGCAACATTATGCTGAAGTCGATGGAAGGTACGGCATCGGTTATTTTCTCGGCGCTGAAAGAGGAATTTACGCGTACCTGGTACACCAAGCTTGCCGCTGCGATCGTAAAGAAGGGGCTCGGCCAATTCCGTAAAAAGCTGGATTATACGGAGCACGGCGCCGCTCCGTTGCTGGGTATCGACGGCTTGGTGCTGAAAAGCCACGGTTCCTCCAATGCGCTGGCATTCAAGAATGCGGTGCGGCAGGCCCGTATCGCCCTAAAGAACGATTTGGTCCGAAGCATATCGACAGAAATCCGTAACGGAAGCGAGTTGTAAACAAATGAGCCTATTGCCTGTAGGTATTATAGGAACAGGAAAATACGTACCCGAGCGGGTACTGACGAATCAAGAGCTGGAAAAAATGGTGGACACCAACGACGAGTGGATTGTGACCCGTACCGGTATTCGTGAACGCCGGGTGGCTGCCCCCGAGCAAGCCTCGTCCGATTTGGCTTATGAGGCTTCGCTGCAGGCGATGAAGAATGCGGGAATAACGGCGGAACAAATCGATCTGATCGTTGTGGCGACGGTCACGCCGGATATGGCCTTTCCTTCAACGGCTTGCATTCTGCAGGAGAAGCTGGGAGCCAAAAAAGCGGCGGCTTTCGACTTGTCTGCAGCCTGCACAGGGTTTATTTACGGTCTGGCCAACGCGGCGAATTTCATCGCGACCGGAACGTATAAATATGCGCTTGTAGTGGGAGCCGAATGTCTGTCCAGGATTACGGATTACACCGACCGGAATACATGCATCTTGTTCGGTGACGGGGCAGGTGCCGTCGTCCTCGGAACCGTTCCGGAAGGCCGCGGCTTCAAATCGTTCGAGCTTGGCGCCGACGGCACCGGAGGGCAGCTTCTTAAGGTTCCGGGCGGGGGCTCCCGTTATCCTGCATCGCCGCAAAGCCTGGAAGGCAAGCAGCATTTTATTTTCATGGCCGGATCGGAAGTGTTCAAGTTTGCCGTACGGGTCATGGGCAGCGCCGCGGAAGAAGCGCTCCGCAAAGCGGGAATGGAAAAGTCTGAAGTGGATTTGCTTGTGCCGCATCAAGCGAATATCCGTATTATCCAATCAGCGCTGAACCGACTGAACCTAAGCGAAGATAAGTGCATGATCAATCTGGATAAATATGGCAACGTTTCTGCAGCTTCCATTCCGATTGCTCTTGCGGAAGCCGTGGAACAAGGCAAAGTGAAGGAAGGCAGCAAGATGGTGCTCGTCGGCTTCGGCGGCGGCCTGACTTGGGGAGCCTCCGTACTGGTGTGGTAATAACGCGGGATGGAAAGGAGAGGTTTTGGCATGGGGAAAATCGCATTTGTGTTCCCGGGTCAAGGGGCCCAGGCCGTAGGCATGGGCAAGGATATTTATGCAGCCGAAGCGGCGGCACGATCGATCTTTGATTCGGCGGACAAGGCGCTGGGTTTCGGATTGACGAAATTGATCTTTGAAGGACCCGAGAGTGAACTGAAATTGACTTATAATACGCAGCCGGC
This sequence comes from Paenibacillus sp. F024, assembly GCF_057814255.1. Taxonomy (NCBI): domain Bacteria; kingdom Bacillati; phylum Bacillota; class Bacilli; order Caryophanales; family Paenibacillaceae; genus Paenibacillus; species Paenibacillus sp. F024. The sequence goes on along the minus strand of NZ_JBVASZ010000001.1, from coordinate 359,194 downwards.
ACTGTTGGCGACAAGCATGGCCTACCTGGAGGTGTTCCGCTCCCGTCACGGCTTGCAGCCGGACTATACGGCAGGACACAGCCTGGGTGAATACAGTGCCCTTGTGGCGGCAGGCGTGCTCGGCTTCGAGGACGCTATCCGAACCGTCCGGGCGCGCGGTGAGTTTATGGACGCAGCCGTACCCGCCGGGCAAGGGGCGATGGCCGCCGTGCTCGGAGCGGAGCGCGAGGCTTTGCAAGCTCTCTGTGCCGAGGTCAGCGGCGGCGGAGCTGTGGTAGAGCTAGCCAATCTGAACTGTCCGGGACAAATCGTCATCTCCGGCAGCAAGGAAGGCGTGCAGGCGATGGTCGAACGCGGCAAGGAGGCGGGAGCTAAGCGCGTCATTCCGCTTGAGGTCAGCGGACCGTTTCATTCCTCTCTGGTGAAGCCGGCCTCAGAGCGTTTATCCGGCGTTCTTTCCGGACTGGAGATGAATCGGGCGAGCATCCCGGTCGTAGCCAACGTTACGGCAAAGCCGGTGGAAGAGCCGGGTGAGATCCGGCAGCTGCTGGTGGATCAGGTTCATTCGTCCGTGCTTTGGGAGGATAGTGTGTTGTGGCTGATCGGGCAGGGCGTGGATACGTTCGTAGAAATCGGAAGCGGCACCGTACTGGCCGGACTGATCAAAAAAATCGACCGCAGCGTCAAGGTGTATTCCGTGAACAGTCTGGAAGCGATTGAGAAATTCCAACTGGAATCCGGCGTATAATCTGTATGGGAGGGATTGAAGCATATGCTTACGGGTAAAGTAGCCCTGGTGACCGGAGCTTCGCGCGGAATCGGCCGGGCAATCGCTCTGTCGCTGGCGGAGGCCGGCGCGGACGTGGCCGTCAACTACGCAGGAAGCGAAACGGCGGCGGCGGAAACAGTGCAGCAGATTGAGGCGATGGGACGCAAAGCGATCAAGATTAAGGCAAATGTAGGCGTGGCACAAGAGGTTGAGGATATGTTTAAGCATGTCCAGGAAACGTTTGGGCGGATCGATATTCTGGTCAATAACGCAGGCATTACGCGGGACAACTTGATCATGCGTATGAAAGAGGAAGAATTCGATCAGGTGATCGAAACGAACCTGAAGGGCGTGTTTAACTGTCTTAAGGCGGCAAGCCGTCCGATGATGAAGCAGCGTTCCGGCCGGATCATCAATATTTCGTCCGTAGTCGGAGTGCTTGGCAATGCCGGGCAAACCAACTATGTAGCCGCCAAAGCCGGGGTCATCGGCATGACGAAAGCGGCGGCCAAAGAACTCGCCTCCCGTGGAATTACGGTGAACTGCGTGGCTCCCGGATTTATCGAAACCGACATGACCGACAAACTGTCGGGCGAAATGAGAGATCAGCTGCTGCAGCAAATCCCTCTTGCCCGGCTGGGCCAACCGGAGGATATTGCCAGGGCGGTTCGCTTCCTGGCTTCCGAGGATTCTTCCTATATGACCGGTCAGACGATTCATATCGACGGCGGCATGTATATGTAACCCTTCCCGGGGCAACTACTAGACAGTGCGCCTTTTCATCGGCAGGGTTAAGCGGTTAGAAGTAAGGAAATGGTGTTTCATTGTTTTTTTCTGTGTCCCCGATGCTGGCTATGGCAATTTGTCCATAAGTTAAGTATAATACCAAAGAGGAGGTGAACCGGATGTCCGATGTAATGGATCGTGTAAAACGTATCGTCGTTGACCGTCTTGGTGTTGATGAGGCGGAAGTGACGCTTGAAGCATCTTTTAAAGATGATTTAGGTGCCGATTCTCTCGATGTTGTAGAATTGGTTATGGAATTGGAAGATGAGTTTGATATGGAAATCTCTGATGAGGATGCAGAGAAAATTACTACTGTAGGTCAAGTAGTTGAGTACATAAAATCTCATACCTAAGCGTTATAAGTCCCGTTTCTTTTGCGACGGGACTTATCTCCATTCCGAACCCGGGAGGCTTCTCATAGCGTTATCTTAAAAAAGAAGCAAATAACGAAAGTTATTTTTAATAGAGGTGGGTTAAAGTGAAACAAAGAGTCGTAATTACGGGTCTTGGCGTGATGTCCTCGCTCGGGCGCGATCTTGAAACGTTTTGGGCAAGCCTGCTTGCCGGCAAATCCGGGGTAAGCCTGATTGAGTCCTTCGACGTAACCGAATATCCTACGCGCATTGCTGCGGAAATCAAAGACTTTAATCCTGAAGAATACTTTGATAAAAAAGAAGCCCGGCGGATGGACCGGTTTGTTCAATTTGCCGTAGCGGCCTCGCTTATGGCATTGAAAGACTCGGGGCTGAATATTAAGGAAGATACCGATCCTGAACGCGTAGGCGTTTATGTAGGCTCGGGAATCGGCGGTCTGTCCACCTGGGAAGAGCAGCATAAAATTCTGCTTGAAAAAGGGCCGAAGCGCGTGAGTCCTTTCTTTATTCCGATGATGATCGCAAATATGGCTTCAGGCCAAATCTCCATGATGACGGGAGCCAAAGGGCCGAACAGCACGGCCGTAACCGCTTGTGCCACAGGTACGCATTCCATTGGCGACGCGTTCAAAAAGATTCAGTATGGCGATGCGGACGTCATGATCTGCGGCGGCGCGGAAGCGACGATCAGCCCGACCGGCGTTGCCGGCTTTTGTGCTCTGCGCGCGATGTCTACACGCAATGACGAGCCGGAAAAGGCGAGCCGCCCTTTTGATACCGGACGTGATGGTTTCGTCATGGGAGAAGGCGCGGGCATTCTCATTCTTGAATCGCTTGAGCATGCGTTAAAGCGCGGCGCCAGGATATATGGCGAGGTCATCGGTTATGGAATGAGCGGAGACGCTCACCATATGACCGACCCTGATCCGGACGGCGCAGCCCGCTGTATGGTTGCGGCGGTGAAGGACGCAGGGATTGCGTTTGAAGCGGTCGATTACATTAATGCGCACGGCACTTCAACACCGATCGGCGATAAATCCGAGACCACGGCAGTAAAGAAAGCTTTTGGCGATCATGCCTATAAGCTGGCTGTAAGCTCTACGAAGTCGATGACAGGCCATCTTCTTGGCGCTGCGGGCGGAGTAGAAGCGCTGATCTGCGCGCTGGCCTTGAAGCACGGAACGATCCCGCCGACGATCAACCTGGAGGATCAAGATCCCGAGTGCGATCTGGATTATGTTCCGAATGTGCCGCGTCAAGCGGAGCTTAATGTAGTCATGTCCAACTCGTTCGGTTTTGGAGGCCATAACGCCACCGTCGTACTTAAAAAATTTGAAGCATAAAGTTTTCTAGCGGTTGTCTATACTAACATTTGTTTCGTGGAACCCGTTCGTTCCACGAAACCATCCGCCCACACGAAGGTGATAAGACATGCATCGCAACCTGAAGCAGCTCCAGTCGGAACTGCGCTTGCCTTTTAAGAACCCGGATCTTCTACGGCAGGCATTTACGCATTCCTCATACGTAAACGAACATCGCGTAGGTCAATACAAGGATAATGAACGGTTGGAGTTTTTAGGGGATGCTGTTCTGGAACTGACGGTGTCGGAGTACTTGTTTGAGAAGTATCCCGACCGTCCGGAAGGAGAGCTTACCAAATTAAGAGCTTCGATCGTCTGTGAGCCCTCGCTTGTCGGCTTTGCCGAACAGCTCGAGTTTGGAGCTTATGTGCTGCTCGGCAAAGGAGAAGAGCTGACCGGCGGAAGAACCCGTCCGGCACTGCTCGCAGATGTGTTTGAGTCGTTTATCGGCGCCTTGTATTTGGATCAGGGGTTGGAAACCGTAAGAGTGTTTTTGCAAAAGCATATGTTCCCGCATTTGCCTCAGCAAGGCCGTTTGCTTACGGCCGATTTCAAAACGTTTTTGCAGGAGCATACGCAGCAGCATAATCTGGGTCCGCTCGAATATAAAATCGTAGACGAACGGGGACCGGCCCATGAACGGGAGTTTGTTGCGGAGGTTTATCTTCACGATCAGCTGCTGGGTCAAGGAACCGGACGGTCCAAGAAGGAAGCGGAGCAGCAAGCGGCGGCGGAAGCATTAGACACACTGCAGGTCAAGGTTCAAAAGCCATAAAGGAAATGCCATTGCAAGTGGCGGCCGGTGTAACGGGTCGTCGCTCTTTTTTTGTTCGTTAAAGCAGCTGTATCTACTAAGACGGAGGAATATGTTACAATAGCCGTAAGAGGTGAGCCAATTTGTTTTTGAAACGTATTGAGCTTTCGGGCTTTAAATCGTTTGCGGACCGGACTGAGCTTGAGTTTGTTCAGGGGATTACCGCGGTGGTCGGACCCAACGGCAGCGGGAAGAGCAACATTTCCGACGGCATTCGCTGGGTGCTGGGAGAGCAGAGCGCAAGATCGCTGCGCGGAGGCAAGATGGAAGACATCATTTTCGCAGGCAGCGACGCACGCAAAGCAGTGAACTACGGTGAGGTCTCGCTGACGCTCGATAATGTGAGCCAATCGCTGCCGCTCGATTATAATGAGGTGACGGTAACCCGCAGGGTCCACCGAAGCGGAGAAAGCGAATACCTCATAAATAAGCAGCCTTGCCGGCTGAAGGATATTACCGAGCTGTTCATGGATACGGGAATCGGGAAGGAAGCCTATTCGATTATCGGCCAGGGACGCATCGAGGAAATCTTGAGTACAAAGTCGGAGGATCGCCGGGGGATATTTGAAGAGGCTTCGGGGATTGTAAAATATAAATCGCGTAAGAAGGAAACCGAAAAGAAGCTTCAGGAAACGGAACAAAATCTGCTGCGGATACACGATCTCGTAACGGAGCTGGAGGATCAATTGGATCCTCTGCGCATTCAATCGGAGAAGGCTGTTCGATTTAAGGATTTGAAGGAACAGCTGAAATCAAACGAAATCGCCATGTATGTATACCAGATTGAGCAGATACACGCCACATGGAGTGAAACCAATGCCAAGCTCGAAGAGCTGCGTCAAGCCCAGCTGGAACTGTCCGGTTTTGTAAGCGTGCACGATGCACAGCTCGAAACCGACCGCCTGGAAATGAGAAAGCTGGAGGAGAAGATTGAACAGCTGCAGCAGCATTTACTGCAGCTCAGCGAAGATTTCGAGAAGTGCGAAGGTCATGGGGAAGTATTGAAGGAGCGGAAAAGAAACTACGCTGCCAACCGGAATCAGCTGGAGCTGACCATAAGGCAGCAAGATCAGCGTTTGCTCGATAAGGAAGCGGAAATCACCGCGCTGCGGGACAAGCTTGGGGTGATTGCAGGCCGTCTGTCCGAAACGGAGGCGATCCTCAGGGCGGAGGAAGATCGTCTTCTGGGCGTGACCGGAGGAATCAGCAGTGCCGAAGAAGACAAGCTTAAGAGCGAGCTGCTTGAGGTGCTCAACGATGCGGCCAACGCCCGCAACGAAGCGAGGTATGCCGAGCAGCAGCTTGAGGCGCTGACCCGTCGGATGGACCGGCTGGGCGATGAGCACCGCAAATGGACTGAGCAGCGGGAGAGCATCGCCGAACGCAAGGCGAAGCTGGAGCATAGGCTGCAGCAGGCCGTCGATGGCATTGCCGAGGTGCGCAACCGGTATTTGGATGTAAGTCAGGGTCTGAAGTCGAAGCAAACGCTGTCGGAAGAGGCTCAGGCGACCGTTCGCAAATGGGAGCAAAAGCTGGACGCGATGGTGTCCCGGCGTGATACGATGCGTGAGATGGCTAACGATTACGACGGCTTTATGCACGGTGTTAAAGAGGTTCTAAAGGCGAAAAATCGCGGTGATCTGCGCGGCGTTCACGGCGCTGTGGCTGAGCTGGTAAAGGTGCCTGCACATGTGGAGACGGCCGTGGAGACGGCATTAGGCGGAGCGCTTCAGCATATCGTCGTGGATAACGAGGCGAACGGGCGGGAAGCGATTGCTTTCCTGAAGCGTCGCCAGCTTGGCAGAGCTACGTTTCTGCCTCTTGATGTAATCCGCGGACGAGCGATTCCGGAAAGCGAGCAGCGGCAGGTGCAGGGAATGGAAGGGTTTGTCGGGATTGCCGTCGATCTGGTGCAGTTCGACGAGCCTTACCGCCAGATTGCCGGCAGCTTGCTGGGCAATGTCATTATCGCACAGACGCTGGAAGTGGCTAACAGGATAGCGGCCAGAGTACAGTACCGCTATCGCGTTGTAACGCTGGAGGGCGATGTGGTCAACCCCGGGGGCTCGATGTCCGGGGGAAGCCAGCAAAAGAAAACGACCAGCTTGCTCAGCCGGCAGCGACAGATTGAGGAAATGGACAAGGAAATTACTCAATCCGAGTCCCAGCTTCGCGGCCTGCGCGGGAAAGCAGAACAAATGCGGCGCGAGATTGCAGAAGCGACGAAGGAATTGGACGAGCTGCGGGCGCTTGGCGAGAGCCGGCGGATCGAAGAACAGCAAATCCGGGCATCGCTGGAGCCGTTGGAGAATGAAGCCAAGCAGGTTGCTCAACAGCTTGAGCTTTATGGAGCAGACGGCCAATCGCTGTCAGAAGAGCGGACCGAGCTGGAGAAACGGCGTATTAACGCGCTTGAGGCATTAGAGCGTCTGCAAGGCGAAGAGACGGCGCTGCAGGCTGCGATTCGCGAGGCCGAAATCCGCCGTAAAGCGAGCGAATCGGCCAAGGAGGAGCTGCAGACCCAGCTGACCGACCTGAAGGTAACCGCAGCCTCGCAGTCGCAGGAAAAGCAGTCGCTGCAGGAGCAGGAACGCCGTCTGAGAACAGAGCTTGAGGCGATGAAAGCGGAGCTTGAGACCAATCGGGAGCTGCAGCGGCAGCTGGATTCGGATATGGCGAACCACGAGCAGGAAAGCGTGCTGCAGATCGAGCAGCTCAACGATTTGAAGCTGAGGAAGCAGCAGTGCGCCGAGCAGCTGGATATGAAGCGTGCGCAACGTGCCGAATGGGTCGCCAAGCTGGAAGCGGAAGAAAGCAAAACGAAGGATCAGCGGACGAAGCTTCGTCAGGTGGAGGAACAGCTGCATCAGACGGAGGTACGCGTAAACCGACTGGACGTGGAGCTGGAAAATCTGCTCAAGAAGCTGTGGGATGACTATGAGCTTAGCTATGAGTTGGCGAAGGTGCGTTACCCGGTTCCTGAGGATGTTCTCGGCACGCAGAACAAGGTTCGCGACCTGAAACGGGAAATCGCCATACTCGGCGAGGTCAATCTCGGCGCGATCGACGAGTATCAGCGCGTCAATGAGCGCTACCAATTTTTGTCCGAGCAAAAGAATGACCTTGTAGAGGCGAAGACTGCGCTGTATACGGTGATTCGCGAGATGGACGATGAAATGGGCAAACGGTTCCGTTCGACCTTCGATGCGATTCGTTCCCACTTCGTGATTGTCTTTGCGAAGCTGTTCGGCGGCGGACGGGCGGATCTCATCTTATCCGAACCGGATAATCTGCTGGATACAGGCATCGAGATTGTGGCGCAGCCTCCGGGCAAAAAGCTGCAGAACCTTCAGCTGCTATCCGGCGGCGAACGGGCGCTGACCGCCATCGCGCTGCTGTTCTCGATCATTCGCGTCAAGCCGGTGCCATTCTGCGTGCTTGATGAAGTAGAGGCGGCGTTGGATGAAGCCAATGTGGCGCGATTTGCCGAGTACCTGCGCGAGTTCTCGCAGCAAACGCAGTTTATTGTCGTAACGCACCGCAAAGGGACGATGGAGGAAGCGGACGTCCTGTACGGCGTGACGATGGAGGAAGGCGGCGTATCCAAGCTCGTCTCCGTCCGCTTGGAGGAAGACGAAGCGATCATGGAGGCCGGTTGACCGGGTTTTGAACGGTAAGAAGAGATGGAGGACTAGCGAATAGTCCATATTGAACATAAAGGCGGGTGCCCAGCAGTGAGCTTTTTCAAACGTCTAAGGGAATCGATCTCGAGCAAAACCGAATCGGTAACCAATAAATTTAAAGAAGGCTTGGCGAAAACAAGAGACGTGTTCGTCGAACGGGTGGAGGATTTGTTCTCGCGCCGTAAAAAGATCGACGAGGACTTTTATGAGGAGCTTGAGGAAATTTTAATCGGTGCCGATGTGGGCGTAAATACGGTGTTGAAGCTGATTGACGACCTTCGCAGCGAGGTTCGCAAACGCAAAATCGAAAGCCCGAGCGAGCTTCAGCCGATTTTGTCTGAAATGCTGATTGCTCTTCTCAAGGGCAATCAGCAGGCGGAGCTTAAGATGGCGGATACCGGACTGACGGTCATCTTGTTCGTCGGCGTGAACGGGGTCGGCAAAACGACCACGATCGGCAAAATGGCGCATATGTTGAAGTCTCAGGGCAAAAAGGTGCTGCTTGCGGCCGGAGATACCTTCCGGGCCGGCGCGATTGAGCAGCTGGAGGAATGGGGGCGCCGGGTCGGCGTGGATGTCATCAAGCAGCAGGCGGGGTCCGATCCGGCGGCGGTGATGTACGATGCGCTGCAGGCGGCCAAATCGCGGGGTGTGGACGTGCTGCTGTGCGATACGGCCGGACGGCTGCAGAACAAGGTAAACCTGATGGAGGAGCTCAACAAGATTTACCGCGTCATTCGCCGCGAAGTACCGGAAGCGCCGCATGAGGTGCTGCTTGTACTGGATGCGACGACGGGACAGAATGCTATGACCCAGGCGAAGCTGTTCGACGAGAAGTCGGGGTTGTCCGGCCTTGTGTTGACGAAGCTGGACGGAACGGCCAAGGGCGGTATCGTCGTGGCCATCCGTCAAGAGCTGAAGCTGCCGGTTAAATTTGTCGGCCTCGGGGAGAAGATGGACGATCTGCAGCCCTTCGATTCCGATCAGTTCGTCCATGCCCTATTCAGCAAATGGATTGCGGAATCGGACAAGAACCAGGAGCAGGCGGAGAGCTGACACATCGTTTTAAGGCTAGATCTTGAATTCTCCCAGCCGCATGCCGGCAGGGATTTGTACTGACAAGGACAAATGCTTGACAACGATCTGCGAATTCAGTATGATAGGTGATGTTGCTTGCTGTAAAGTGTTTTACCTTAACGGAGGTGAGGCACGGATGACGGAAGAAACCGTCCTTTCGAAGACGACTCGGATCAATTTGCTGTTCGATTTCTATGAACGGCTGCTGACGGAGAAGCAGCAAATCTTTTTGAAGCATTATTTTCATGACGATTATTCGCTTGGGGAGATTGCGGCGGAATTCAATATTAGCCGCCAAGCGGTATACGAGCATATTAAACGGGCCGAATCCGTGCTGGAGGATTATGAAGCGAAGCTGCAGCTGCTCGCCAAACACGAGGAGCGGCGGAAGCTCCTTCAGCAGCTTGAGCTTGTAGTCGGGGACTTGTCCGCAGCAAAGCAAGCGGAAGCCAAGGCTATAACGGAACGCCTTTATGAACTTGACTAATATTCCCTTCGGAAGGTGGTGACGCCCTATGGCATTCGAAGGATTATCCAGCCGATTGCAAAGCGTGTTCAGTAAGCTTAGAGGAAAAGGCAAGCTTACGGAGGACGATGTTAACGAAGCGCTGCGCGAGGTGCGTCTTGCTCTTCTGGAAGCGGACGTGAACTTTAAGGTCGTCAAAGAATTCGTCGCGAAGGTGAAGGAACGGGCGATTGGACAGGAAGTGCTGCAAAGCTTCACGCCGGGCATGGTCGTTGTCGACATCGTAAACAAGGAGCTCACCGCCTTAATGGGCGGTACGCAGAGCAAGCTGGCGCGTGCGACCAAGCCGCCGACGGTCATTATGATGGCGGGTCTGCAGGGTGCGGGTAAAACGACGACCTCCGGCAAGCTGGCCAAGATGCTGCTGCAGCAAAATCACAGGCCGCTGCTTGCTGCGGCGGATATTTACCGTCCGGCCGCGATCAAGCAGCTGCAGGTGCTTGGGGAGCAGCTCAAAATCCCGGTATTCGCACTCGGCGATAAGGTAAGCCCGGTCGATATCGCCAAGCAGGCGCTGCAGCATGCGAAAGATCATAACAACGATTATTTGATCATCGATACCGCAGGTCGTTTGCACATTGACGAAAGCTTGATGGATGAGCTGAAGCAAATCGCCGAAGCGGTGAATCCCAACGAGATCCTGCTTGTCGTCGACGCGATGACCGGACAAGACGCAGTCAATGTCGCGGAGAGCTTCCATAAACAGCTGGAGCTCACCGGCGTTGTTCTGACGAAGCTTGACGGCGATACGCGCGGCGGTGCCGCTCTGTCCGTTAAAGCGGTCACGGGCTGCCCGATCAAATTCGCTGCGATGGGCGAGAAGCTGGATGCGCTTGAGCCGTTCCATCCGGAACGGATGGCTTCGCGGATTCTCGGCATGGGCGATATGCTGACCTTGATCGAGAAAGCGCAGGCGACCATCGACGCCGATAAAGCCAAGGAGATGGAACGCAAGCTGCGCACAGCGGAATTTACGTTCGACGATTTCCTTGATCAGATGGAGCAGGTCAAAAAGCTTGGTCCGCTCGATCAGCTTCTCGACATGCTGCCCGGCGCCGGCAAGATGAAGGGCATGAAGGACCTCAAGGTGGACGACAAGCAGATGTCGCGGGTCGCTGCAATCGTCAAATCGATGACAAAGGAAGAACGGCAAAACCCCGATCTGCTGAACCCGAGCCGGCGCAAGCGCCTGGCGGCGGGCAGCGGCAACTCCATTCAGGACGTCAACCGCTTTATCAAGCAGTTTGAAGACATGCGCAAAATGATGAAGCAGTTCTCAGGCATGATGGGGCCCAAAGGGGCCAAGCAAATGAAACAGCTCAAGAAGCTCGGCCGCGGGATGAAGTTCCCGTTTTAAAGATGCACTAATTTTGACTCTATTGGGGAGGTGATATGCATGGCAACTCGCATTCGTCTGAAGCGTATGGGCGCTCACAAAGCTCCTTTTTACCGCGTAGTGGTTTCGGATTCCCGTTCTCCGCGTGACGGTCGCTTTATCGAGGAGATTGGCACATACAATCCGGTGGCTCAACCAGCTATTGTGAATATTGACGAGGAAAAAGCACTGAAATGGCTTCAAACCGGTGCTCAAGCTTCCGATACTGTTCGCAGCTTGTTCAGCAAAGCCGGAATTATGACTAAGTTTCACGAATCCAAACTGCAGAAGTAATCTGTAAGATTCGGAGGGTACGATGAAGGATCTTATTACCGTTATCGCTAAGGCGTTGGTGGATCATCCCGAAGAAGTACGCGTGAATACGGTGGAAGATGAACGCTCCATTACGTTCGAGCTGTCCGTTCACCCGGACGATGTCGGGAAAGTGATCGGCAAGCAGGGACGTATTGCCAAGGCGCTTCGCACCGTGGTCACATCCGCTGCAGTGAAGGAACCCAAACGGGTTTCGGTTGAAATCGTGTCGTAATGGAAAAGATGAGGGTTAGGAGCTGCTCCTAACTCTTTTCTTCTATTATAAAGCAGGCTCCGGAGGTAACGATGAGCGAAAAGTTATACACGGTTGGCAAAATTGTAAATACGCACGGCATTCGCGGCGAGCTTAAGATCGTGTCGCAGACCGATTTTTTGGAAGAACGGTTTGCCAAGGGCAGTAAGCTCGTGTTTTTTAACCCTGAGAACGGAGCGCAGATTTCGGTAGTCGTTGAATCGTCGCGGGAACATAAAAATATGATCATCGCCCGATTCCTAGGCTATAACGATATCAATGAAGTCGAGAAGTACAAGGGTTGGCTTCTGAAGGTCGAAGAGCAGTATTTGTCCGAGCTGGAGGATGAAGAATTTTACTACCATGAAATCATAGGCTGCCGCGTCTTTACGGAAGAGGGGGAGGAGCTTGGAACCATCAGCGACATTTTATCTCCCGGCGCTAACGATGTGTGGGTGGTGGAGCGCTCTAAAGGGAAACCGCTCTTGCTTCCTTACATTGACGAGGTAGTCCTGAACGTGGATGTAGAGCAAAAAAAGGTGACGGTGCATCTGATGGAAGGTCTGCGGGATCTATGAAAATCGATGTACTGACATTGTTTCCGGCAATGTTTGAAGGTGTGTTTTCCTCCAGCATATTAGGAAAGGCACGGGAAAAAGGTCTTATAGAGCTGGGTACGGTAAATTTCCGGGATTATGCTAACAACAAGCATAACACCGTCGACGATTACCCTTATGGGGGCGGCGGCGGCATGGTGCTCAAGCCCGAACCGATCTTTGCCGCCGTAGAGGAGCTGACTACCGGTCTTGAGCAGCGTCCCAGAGTCATTCTGATGTGTCCCCAAGGCGAGCCCTTTACGCAGAAAAAAGCAGAGGAGCTTTCGCGCGAGAAGCATCTGATTTTTATATGCGGCCATTATGAAGGGTATGACGAACGGATCCGGGAGCATCTGGTGACCGACGAGCTCTCCATAGGCGATTACGTGCTTACGGGCGGCGAGCTTCCTGCCATGGTGATTATCGATAGCGTGGCGCGCCTGATTCCGGGTGTTCTTGGCAACGAAACGTCGGCCGTCACCGATTCGTTCAGTACGGGACTTCTTGAATACCCCCACTATACCCGTCCGGCTAAGTTTCGTGACTGGGAGGTACCGGACATCCTGATCTCCGGACATCACGGCAACATTGAGGATTGGCGCCGTAAGCAATCGCTGCTGCGGACATGGAAGAAGCGTCCGGATCTGCTGGAGCAGGTTGAGCTGACGGAGAAAGAACGCCGCTGGCTTGAGGAGCAAAAGGCGGCAGAAGCTGTCAGGGATCAAACGGAAGGGCACAAGTGATTTCTTATCAGGATAGAATGTATAAGTTTTCAGCGGAGCTCAACCCTTCTATCATTTCAAGAAAAGTTACCTCTAAATGAAAAACTTCCTATTTATTGCATTTTTGATAGAAATATGATAAGATACATATAACGAAATACACGTGCGGAAGAACCGCCTTATGTCATGCTTGATGTGCATGCATAGGGCGGTTTTTGTATTTGGTTGGTTTTTTGCACAATCGGGAGCCGGCACGTGAACATAAAACAGAAAGGGGGCTTGCGCGTGTCCCGCACGAAATGGAGAAGGAAAGCGGTTCTCTGGCTGAAGGAGCTGCGACTTCCGATGAGGAGGCATATATGTCCAAGATTGTCATAGCGGTTCTCATGTCCGTATTGCTTTCAGGCGCCACACTCTATGTCCTGGGGGCACAGATTGTTCCGGCAGCAGGATCCGCGGGAAACCAGACGAGAGCGCAAATCGACAGCGCATTCCAATGAGGAGATGATGAATATTCATGGGAAAATTAGTGATTGCCTGCCTTCTTACCGTACTGCTTGGAGGGGCGGCCATGTTTGTCGCCGGAACCCAGGTAGGACCCGCGGTCAGCACAAAGGGCGCGAGCTTGAATACCAGTATCACTACAGCTGCAGTTAATCTGACCAACGGCACAGTAACGGCTGCGGCTCCATAAGACCATGAGCAAGCTGATTATTACTTGCTTGAGCGTTGTTCTGATATTTGGGATTTGCATTTATATTTTCCGTCCGGCGGGCGGACAGGGCGTGAATGAGCAAATTAGAGACGGTCATATGAGGATCACAGAGAAGGTCCGCAGCTTTGATTACGTAACCAATTGACAGGGAGACAAAGATGACAAGAAGGATTTCGATCCTGCACGACGAAGAGGGAATGGCCAATGTCCTTGTTACTTTATTCATTATACCGATCATGCTGTTCTTATCCTTTGCGATTGTCCCTTTTTTTGTTTATGTGATGAAAGGAAACCATTTGAATACGATCGCAAATCACGGTTTAAAGGAAGCCGAAGCGGTAGGGTATATTAGCCCGCTTATAGAAGCGAACTTGCGCGCCAGACTAGCCGAGCTGGGGATGGGTCCGGTTATGATAGATGGGACCGCATACCCGGCCTTTACAGGAAGCACCGGAACAAAGGTCTTTCGGGACGCGGCGGACCCCACGATCACTCTGGTGTTGAAATATCCGGCTCCCGGCTTGTCCAAAATGCTGAGTGCCTTAGGGGGTGGAAGCGGCGGAGGTGCTTCGGCACATGATGGATTCTACTATTTGGTGCTATACGGTAAAAGTGAAGCTTTTGAATGATTTTGTCATTTAATGAAATCCTATTCTTGAGTTTCTCTTTTATTTATGCTATGATACATAACGTTGTGGCATTTTTGCTCGAATACGGTGGTCCTCTGCTCGTAACAACGAAAGAATCCTACATCTGAAGAGGCGGCAAGAACACCTGTGTGGAAGGAGGGAGTCATCCATGAATTTGATCCAAGAGATTACGAAGGAACAGCTTCGCACAGACATTCCAAGCTTTCGTCCTGGCGACACTTTGAAAGTGTATGTTAAGGTTATCGAGGGTTCGCGTGAACGGATTCAGTTGTTCGAAGGCGTTGTAATTAAGCGTCGCGGCGGCGGAATCAGCGAAACGTTCACAGTAAGAAAAATTTCTTACGGTGTCGGCGTTGAAAGAACGTTCCCGATTAACACTCCAAAGATCGATAAGATTGAAGTGGCTCGCCGTGGTAAAGTCCGTCGCGCGAAGCTCTACTATCTTCGCGGTCTGCGCGGTAAAGCAGCTAGAATTCAAGAAATTCGATAAGAAACAAGAGGGGCTTGCGAACCAAGCTCCTTTTCGTTTTTTACTTACATTGGCGAAAGGGCAGGAAAGAATATGGAGCAGGATCAGACCGTAGAAAAAGCGAACCCGATCAAAAACGAAGCTTGGGAATGGATCAAAGCGCTGCTGATCGCAGCCGCTCTCGTGTTTTTTATACGCTGGCTCATTTTCGCCCCGTTCATTGTGGAAGGGCCTTCGATGGAGCCGAATTTTTACACCGGTGAACGCCTTATCGTCAATAAGCTAACATACAAGTTCGGCGAGCCGGAACGAGGGGAAGTCCTTGTGTTCCATGCCACCAAAGACAAAGATTATATCAAGCGCGTCATTGCATTGCCTGGAGAAAAAGTGCGGGTGGACGGCGATCAGGTGTTTGTTAACGATCAATTACTGGACGAGCCGTACCTGAAGCAGGCTTTGGATGAAGCGGCGCAACAAGGGAAACCTTATAACACAAGAAATTACCCGGAGCAAACCGTACCGGAAGGAAGTATATTCGTCATGGGGGACAATCGTTCCAACAGCTCGGATAGCCGGGACAGTACGGTAGGCTTTGTTAAATACGAACAGATTGTCGGACGAGCCGATTTGATTTTCTGGCCGTTTGATAAAATAAGTTTGGTCCATTTTTAGACTTAGAGCATAGATTAAAGGTGTAAAGTTGAGGTGGCCTACCAATGACGATCCAATGGTTTCCGGGTCACATGACGCGGGCGCGGCGGCAAATTCAGGATAAGCTGAAGCTGATCGATCTGGCGATTGAGCTGCTGGATGCGCGGATTCCTTTGTCCAGCCGTAACCCGATGATTGATGAGATTTTGCTGAATAAGCCCCGTATGGTGCTGCTGAATAAGAGCGATCTGGCAGATCCGGTCGTGACGAAGCAGTGGATTGATTACTTTGCGGAGCAGGGACTGCGGGCGCTTCCGATCGATTCTGTCCAGGGCAATCCGGTCAAAGAGATCATACAGCGCAGCAAAGAGCTTTTGGCGAACAAAATCGAAGCCCAGCAGCGTAAGGGGATCAACCCTCGTTCGATCCGCGCTTTGATCGTAGGCATTCCGAACGTCGGTAAATCGACATTGATCAACCGAATGGCAGGCCGTAAAATAGCGGCTACCGGTGACAGGCCGGGGGTAACCAAAGGCCAGCAGTGGATCAAAGTGGGAACGGAAATGGAACTGCTGGATACGCCGGGCATTTTGTGGCCCAAGTTTGAAGACCAAACGGTCGGCTTGCGGTTAGCGGCTACGGGAGCGATCAAAGAGGAGATTTTGCATTCGGAAGAGATTGCGTTTTTTGCGGTGCGTTATTTGGCCGGGCATTATGGCGAGGCCCTGAAAGAACGCTTCGGCATAGATGAAATGCCGGAGGAGCTCGAAGATCCGAACGCGATCGTGGAATTAATGGAAGCGATCGGCCGTAAACGCGGAGCCCTCATGAGCGGTGGCCGAGTGGATCTGGAGAAAGCGTCGCTTGCCATATTGCGCGAGCTTCGAGCCGGTAAGCTTGGCAGGTTCAGCATGGAAACGCCGGATGAAATGACAGAAGCATATACGTAATGAGGAAGAAGTGGGACGGCCGTCAGGTGATCCGCTTCTTTTTTTCATTTGTTGAATTCTGATTCTTTACACGGAAGGAGATCGATGATTTGCATCTGCTGGCTAAGGTGTTAAGCAAATATAATGAGATTGCGGTATACGATGCTGCGCAGTTGTATGGGAAGGTAGGGAAATATCGATTCCTGCAGTTTTCAGACGATGCTGTACAAGGCGCAATAGACTTGAAGGATCAAAAGCGCATCGTGCTGGAATACCCGAGGGCCATTATACATCTGATGGAATGCCATGTTCCTTATTTCGAAAACGTGTTTGTCATCGGGCATGGGATTGGCACGATCGCCGGCCATTACCCGGACAAGCAATTTAAAATAGCGGAAATCGACGAGAAGGTAGTGGAATTAAGCAAGGTGTTTTTTGGATACCGCAAGGATAATGTTGTTGTCGGAGATGGGCGCCGGATCCTTTTGAATGAAGAACCGAATACATATGATTTTATTATCTTGGATGCGTTCACCAAAGAGGGGACGCCGCTTCATTTAACAACCATGGAATTTTTCAAGATGACCAAGGAAAAGCTCAACTCCCGAGGGGGTATTATCCTAAATCTAATGGGAAAACCGAAGAACGACCGGCTGATGAATGCCATTCATATGACGCTTAGAGAAACTTATGCTTACTCAAGAGCATTTTCCCTGCAGGGAAAGGACGCGTCTGACCTACGGAATATCATCCTCATCGGAAGCGACAATATCATTGATAATCCAAAAGATATGGCAGGTTTCTTTGAGATCGAGCTAGGGCAAGGACATGTCATGCTGGATAGAGATCCAAGCTTTTTTGAATGAAACGGGTATCTACATAACAGGGTAATAGAGCAATGGATAAGAAACCCTAGCGTATGTGATATGCTATCATTTAAGAAACCTAGAACGATGAAAGGAAAAATCCGGATGGCAGCACTGAATCTGTACCGGTAGTTAAGGCGGAAATGCTGATTCGCAGACCGGTTGAAGAAGGGTTTGAAGCTCTTATCAATCTGGAAATAATTACAAAATGTTGGTTCACCAAAAGCAGCGGAAGATTAGAGGCGGGAAAGCATGTGCCGCGGGATTGGAGATGTACGGCGTTTCTGATGACGTTTATGTACTGGAAATCGAATAAAACAAGCGGATTTGGATAGAATCATCAGACAGCACCAAGGTCGAGTGGATATTTACTCCCCGACCAGATAACGAAACCTTTGTCACGATTACAAACTCAGGGTTTACTGGAGATGGAGACGATATCGTAAATCAAGCTATGGACGCGATGGGAGGATATATGATGGTGCTTTGCGGGCTAAAGGCGCTTCTTGAGCATAACGTCGCCTTGGATTTGGTAGCGGACAAGGCGCCTGACGCCCATGTTAAAAGTTAAGAGTCGCTTTTTAGCTGTGCGAATGCATAGCCGGTTTGCGTGCGAAGTAGAACGGTGACTGCAAATAACTAATGTTACGTTGCGCCGAACAGGATACCCCGCAAATAACGGGAAAAGATGGATTTAATTCGATTGCAGCTGCCCGAGTGGTCAAATGAAGAGGGATTGCCCCATCTAATTTCGACAGTTTACTTTGAAATCTCCGAAAGCAGTTGTTTTTACTTCATGTTTTCCAGCGCGGGCAATATTAGAAGGAGGCTTCTCCTTTTAAAGGATAAGGTAGAGCCTTATTGCAGAGGAAGCAATCTGCCATTCGAACATGCTAACGTTGATTCAGGAGCGTTCTGCTAGAGATCTAACTAACGCTGCGCCATCAGACAAAGTCAAGGAGACGGCTCTATCACCGGGTGAGGAACGTCATTGGAACGTTGCGGCATCCGAATAAAGCTTCGCCAAAATAGTTAACTCCCAAAACGGCAGCTAAACAGTTGGGATTGCTCTGTCGTATGTTTTTTGAGGCAGGTTTATGTTACTGACAATTAAGCTGCGAGAAACGATTAATTGAAAAGTGACGGCGATCATCGAGGATTTTTTCATATATTAGGCCGCTAACTAAAATTTTAACGAAAATGTGGGTGGTTCGGTATAGGGGTAGGCAAGCTGCACCCGGTAAGGTATAATGTTACATCATGGCAGAATGTACAACAATTGCAGGTGAAACGGATGCTGGAATACGAACGTGATTTATGGCAGCGGGGAAAGCTTTGTATCGCCGGAGTGGATGAAGTCGGGCGAGGCTGCTTATTTGGAGATGTGGTTGCAGCTGCGGTAATTTTGCCGCAAGGGCTTGTCCTTGAGGATGTGAACGATTCCAAAAAAATAAGCGAAAAAAAACGGGAGGCTCTGTATGAGATCATCATGGAGGAGGCTCTCGCCGTCGGAGTCGGTATTGTAGACGTGCCCACCATCGAACGGATCAATATTAAGCAGGCGGCGAGGCTGGCCATGAAAGAAGCTGTGGAAAAGCTTGCTTTGACTCCCGATATGCTGTTGGTGGATGCGGAGAAAGTCGATGTCCCCATAGAGCAGCTTGCAATCATTCATGGAGATGCGTTGAGTCAGTCGATTGCAGCGGCTTCGATTATCGCCAAAGTGACTCGGGACCGGATGTGCTTCCAGTGGGATGTGGATTATCCGGAGTACGGGATCGCCATACATAAAGGCTATGCAACCAAAAAGCACCGTGAGGCCATACTGGAGTACGGACCTTCGCCGATGCATCGAAAGACGTTCCTTAAAAAGATTGTTCATGAGCAGCAGCTGTTATTTTAGTGAA
The DNA here is from genome assembly GCF_057814255.1 of Paenibacillus sp. F024. Taxonomy (NCBI): domain Bacteria; kingdom Bacillati; phylum Bacillota; class Bacilli; order Caryophanales; family Paenibacillaceae; genus Paenibacillus; species Paenibacillus sp. F024. Next base: position 340,359 of record NZ_JBVASZ010000001.1, on the reverse strand, counting down.
ATGACGGAAGCGTTTTGCCGATATACAAGATAACCGGAAAAGAAGCCGGCAGGGAGCGTGCGGACGAGCCCGAGCCGGCTTTGCGTTCGTTAAGCTAGTAAAATCATTAATGCTCGATGTAGCTGAAGACTTTCTTAATCGCAAGAAAAGCTTCATCTGAAACACGAATGAATCTTCATCGAAAAGGCATCGATCAGAAGCTTTTCTTTTAGATATAAGAAAGTATAAGTTTTCAGCGGAGCTGAAGACTTTCTTAATCGCAAGAAAAGCTTCATCTAAAACACGAATGAATCTTCATCGAAAAGGCATCGATCAGAAGCTTTTCTTATTACGCAGGTCTAAAAGGGGGGGCAGCCGTGAACATTAGCGGAATGGTGCGGAGCTTGATCGGTGAGACGCAAATGTCCGAGCCCAAGTCGCTGGAGCTCAAAGCGGGACAGGTCGTCAAAGGGAAGGTGGCTCAGCTCCTATCCGATAAGGAGGCTTTGGTCCAAATCAACGGCGTGCAGGTTCGGGCGCAGCTGGAGACGCCTTTAAAGCAGGGAGAGGTCACCATGCTTCAGGTTCAGCCGGAAGCCTCGGGAGGGCAGGTAATGCTTAAGCCCCTGCAATCTTCCACAGTGCAGATTGCGGAGGTATCGTTGGGAGATGTATTAAAAGGGGTAGGACTTCAGGATACTCCGGCAAATCGGCAGTTGGTTCAAATGCTGCACCAAGCGGGAGTTCCGCTAACCAGGGAAAACGCAAATGCATTCGCGCAGCTGCAGTCGAGTATGCCTGCGCAGGTGCCGCCGGAAGACTGGGTGCCAACGGCTGTGATCGCTTTTCAAAAAGGTCTGCCGTTGACGCAGGAGACAGTGGCTTCCTTGCGGCAGGCCGTACAGGGTCCTCCTTTTCATAAGGCATTGGAAAATATAAGCTTGCTGGTTCAACAGGAGCTGGATGGTCAGACGGAGCATTCGCCGCAGACCCGTGCGCTGCTGGAAAGCGTACGCCAGCTGGTACAGCAGATTCGGGAGACGGCTGGACAGCTGCTCGGCAAAGCTGACGGTGGAGCGCTTGCGCAGGGCGCAGGCGGCGGAGCGGCAGCGGGCGCGGGAGCGCAGCAGCAGGCAGCGGCAGTGCAGGGCGCAGGCGGCGGAGCGGCAGCGGGCGCGGGAGCGCAGCAGCAGGCAGCGGCAGCGCAGGGCGCAGGCGGCGGAGCGGCAGCGGGCGCGGGAGCGCAGCAGCAGGCAGCGGCGGCGCAGGGCGCAGGCGGCGGAGCGGCAGCGGGCGCGGGAGCGCAGCAGCAGGCAGCGGCGGCGCAGGGCGCAGGCGGCGGAGCGGCAGCGGGCGCGGGAGCGCAGCAGCAGGCAGCGGCAGCGCAGGGCGCAGGCGGCGGAGCGGCAGCGCAGGGCACGGCTGAACAGAACGCAGCAGCGTTGGCGCAGGCGCAGCCTTTGTCAGATCAGCCGGAAGGAGGGCAGCTGCTGGGGCGGTTGATGAAGGCGCTGGGTATGGATCATGAACACCAGACAATTAAACATCTGGAACAGACTATGCAGGAGCAGAAGTTGAGTGCAGTGGGATTATCTACGGGTTCGCAAGGGGAGGCGGCCAAGACGGCCGATTCGTTGAAAAGCGTACTGATGCAGCTTTCTCAGGCAAGTGATGCGCCCCAGAGCTTAAAGGATGCTGCTCAGCAGGCGGTTCAACACATCACAGGGCAGCAGCTGCTGCTCAGTCAAGACCGGGGAGCCATGTTTTCTCATGTGACTTTGTTTGTGCCGTTGATTCATGCCAACGGAGAACAGACAGCGGCCATTCACATCCAGTCCCGCAAAGGGAATAACGGCCGGCTTGACGAGAGTAACTGCCGGCTTGTTTTTGATTTGAGAATGAAAGCGTTAGGAGATACCATGGTGGATGTTCAAGTCGTAAACCGGATTGTCAGTTTACATGTTCATAATGATCTGCCGTTCACTAGAGAACTGCTGGAGGCTCATAAAGACGATATAGCCCAAGGACTGAATTCAATCGGGTATCAGTTTATTTCCATGAAATGCAGCTCTTATCCTTCCAGGATAACCGAAGCTCCGGAATCCTCCGAAGCGTCGGGTTCGGCGTCGCTACCAAGGGAAGGCGGCCTTCCGTCTGTATATGCGCAGCAGCGTTATAAAGGTGTGGATATTCGTATATGACCCAGAAGCCACAGGGAATCAAGAAGGCGGTTGCCTTAAAATATGCTCCGGAATCATCGGCGGCCCCCAAGCTCATTGCTAAGGGAAAAGGGAGAATTGCCGAATCCATCATGGAAAAAGCCAAGGAAAACGGTGTTCCGATCCAAGAGGATCCGTCTCTTGTTGAGGTGCTGTCTAAATTGGATTTGGATCAAGAAATTCCACCGGAGCTTTACAAGCTCGTAGCGGAGGTGCTGACCTTTATTTACCGATCCGACCAGAGAGCCAAACAGTGGAGGAGGGAAGGCGGTTGACGGAGTCACGGTTAAAACGCAAAGAGCTTGGGGCCATTGGTGAAGCGGCGGCAGAGCAGCGGTTGAAAGAGCAGGGGTTTAAGCTGCTTGCACGAAATTGGCGGTGCAGGACCGGGGAGATTGATATCATCGCCATGGACGGTGAAATACTTGTATTTGTCGAGGTGCGTACCCGCAGCGGGAAGGGAGCTTTCGGAACGCCCCAAGAATCGGTGAATGTTCGGAAACAGAGGCAAATTTACGAAACCTCTCAAGTATATCTTCATCAGGAACGGCAGCACGGCCGGCAGGTTCGTTATGATGTTCTGGCCGTGCTAACGGACCTGGCGGGAGCTGTACGGCATATCGAGCAAATCCGCAACGCTTTTTAACCTAGGAGCGTGAGCGGATTTATTTTTTTGTCCAAAGCCCTATACTGCAGGGCCTCGGCGACATGCTCGGGCAGAACGTCGTTTTGGCCTTCCAAGTCGGCGATCGTCCGGGCAATTTTTAAAATCCGGTCGTGTGCTCGTACGCTTAACCCCAATACTTCAAAAGAACGCTCCAGCAGCTTGGACGTTGCTTGGTCGATTTGGACATGCTCCCGCAGCATTTTTCCGCTTAGCTCACTATTAAATAGAACTCCGGAGCCGTGGTACCTGCGAAGCTGAATGTGATGGGCGCTTTCGATGACGGCGCGCATTTCGGCTGAGGTCATCTGTCCTTGTGCAGGCGCGATATGCTTATATTCGATACGAGGAACTTCTACGTGAAGGTCGATACGGTCAAGCAGCGGACCGGATATTTTGGAACGATAATGCGCTACCTTGACAGGGCTGCAAGTACAGCCCTGCTGCTCGGTTTCGGCTCCCCAGTAGCCGCACGGACACGGATTCATGGAAGCGGCAAGCAAGAAATGTGCGGGGAACTTGTACACAGCCCGGGCACGACCGATGGTGACCGACCGGTCTTCCAGAGGCTGTCGCAGCACTTCCAGGGCAACTCTGGAAAACTCGGGAAGCTCGTCTAAAAACAATACGCCGCGATGTGCGAGGCTGACTTCACCCGGCTTGGGAATTCCCCCGCCTCCGATTAATCCTGCGGCGGAAATCGTATGATGCGGCATACGAAAAGGCCGTTCGCGGACCAGCTGTCTCCGATCCGCGAATTTTCCGGAAGCGCTGTAAATTCTGGTCACATCCAGCGATTCCTGTTCGTTCATAGCCGGCATGATCGAAGGGAGGCGCTTGGCCAGCATCGTTTTGCCTGTACCCGGCGGACCGATGAGCATAATATTGTGCATTCCGGCGGCGCAGATCGTCAAGGCCCGTTTGACGTGCTGCTGCCCGTACACATCGGCATAGTCTTCTTGAGCGGACAAGGGCTTTGCATTTAATTCAAGAGCAGAGGGATGGATGAAATTCGCAGCAGGTGCGGGACCCTTGTCCTTGTTCTCTTTTAGTTCGATAAAGAGCTGGCTTAAATGCCGGATCCCGACAACTTCACAGCCTTCAAACCATAAGGCTTCCTCCGTATTGTCCGCCGGCAGTACGATCCGAGCGATTCCGTGCGCTTTGGCGGAAGCGATCATGGACAACACCCCGGGTATCCCCCTGACTGAGCCATCTAAAGCAAGTTCGCCGATCAGCAGTGTTTTTTCAATCCGCTCCTGGTGAATTTGTCCGCTCGTGGCAAGAATGCCGGCGGCAATTGCCAAATCAAACGCGGACCCTTCTTTACGCACATCCGCAGGAGCTAAATTAATAGTGATCCGCTGCAGCGGAAAGGTAAACCCGCAGTTTTTAATGGCGGCGCGCACCCGTTCCATGGACTCTTTTATTGCACTGTCGGGCAAACCGACAATATTCATTTGAGGCAGACCATTGCTCAAATCGACTTCGACTTCCACCAATTTTCCGTCGATGCCGTGCAAGCACGCGCTGACTACTTTTCCATACATAAATAAAAACACCTTTCCCATGAAATTCATGGCTAAAGGTGCTTCCCTATCCGCTCATGTATATATTGTCATTCTAGTTCATTTGCCCCTGTAAGGCAACCCGTATAACATTTTTCTAGCCAAGGATTACATAGCTTAACCTTTGGTCATAATGAGTACCAGAGGTGATGAAAAATGGAACAAAAACCTTATTTTTGTCCAAATTGCCGTTCCAACCGTGTAAAATTCAGCATGATATTGAGTTACTCACAACGGTTTATGAAGGATGCCATAACCGGTTCCGTCCAAGAAATAAGCGATCCTCAGCAATTGGAGGAAAGCGAACCGACGATCCAGTGCCAGGTATGCCATTTTACCGGCAATGAGATGCGTTTCGTCAAACAGGCAGAGCGTGAGCCCAGAACGGCCACTCAGATCAATTCGATCTATTAGCAATCCGCTTGAACACGGCGCACGCTTCCTTTAGGGGAGGCGATGCGCCTTTATTTTGAACATGCATAGAACCTTGACGCCGGGCTCATACGCATTTTGTTGGATATTGCGGAAAGCGGATACCTGGAATAACCAATACTTTTGCGTCTTATAAAAAGGCTCTTTTCGTAAAAATTGTTGCTTTATTTGATGCTACATTTTTCCTTGCTTTATCCAAGACCAAATACGATAGGAACCAAACAATGCCACAAGTAGCACAAGAAACAACATGAATACCCAAATGCCAAGTCTATTTATATCTCTTATCCCATCTGCATTGATAAGTACAAAAGCACCGCAACATATGAAAAGAAGATACATGAAAACATTTGGTACAATCCAAGCAATTCTAAGCTTCATGTTTTTATTGTTCAATAGCTCCACCTCCATATGACACTATTTTGTTACGAGCTTTTAAGTAGTCTTGTTGTTGTAAAGTTAGCATTTTTGCAAGATTCCACAACCATCGTATGTTTGCGAAGCTGCTTATTCATTTGTTTATGCAATTCTAAGAAACGGAACCAGAACAAGTAGTTGTCGATGTATTTTGTACCGACACCATTGAACCGTTCCATCCATTTCTTCAAACGTTGTGATATGCATTGACGTGCTGGATGTGGTAGATACCTTTCTTCACTCGAACACCTTTATTAGCATTCAAAATTTCATGATATATGCCCTTCTTCTTAGCATATGCCTTGTAGTTTTTGGCAGAATCCGTACAAAGAACAGTTTCATTATCTAAGCATTTGCTTAGAACATGGTCGATTTCGTCAGTTTTCGATGTGTTATTTGCTTCTTCCCTTTGTCACTTTCGAGGAAGTATGTTTCATCACTTTCAACAATGCCTTTTAGGGCTGTAAATCCATGCGAGCGTAAGGCATTAAGAACCTTGTGCTTCCAATAAAAAGCAGTTGAAACGTGGATATTCAATTCTTCAGCAATTTTTGGTAGAGTGAACCCATCGACCATCAATTGAAAATATTTTAGCCACTTGTGAGGGTGAGGAGTCCCTGAAATTGGGCTTGCCGTCATGTCATTAAATGACTTACCGCAGTCATGACAAAGATAACGTTTGCGAGAGCGATATTTCCCATTTCGTTTCACACTAATACTACCACAATGAACGCAAGTCAACCCGCCATTAAATCGAGCTTTACGTATATCACCAACCAGGCTGGCAATATCTTCTTTGTTTTCTGGAAACAGCGATTTCCGTATTTCTTCAAATAATCGTAGTTGTTCTGCTTTTGGCAATTCATCAAATTCTTCATAGACCGATTTCCAATCCATTGTCATTCACTTATGGTACAAACGAATGTTCCTATTTAATTATAACAGCAGCGTTGTTTAGCAGCAATGGTTTAGAAAAGAGCCTATAAAAAAGATAAATCGCATCATTAACAAAAATAATAAGGAAACTGGTCGAAAAAAGTGATACAATAATAAAGGTTTGTCAATCCGGACATGCTAACGTTTGGCAGACGGATGGTTGTAACGGTTGGCTTTTACCGGAAACGGCGGAGGCTTATACCATATAGGAAGTCATTCATGATAGGAGGATTTTGCTAAATGAATATCCATGAGTATCAAGGCAAAGAAGTGCTGAAGCAGTACGGGGTTGCCGTACCGGAAGGGAAAGTTGCTTTTACGGTGGACGAAGCGGTAGAAGCGGCAAAATCGTTGGGTACGCCTGTAGTAGTGGTGAAGGCGCAAATTCATGCCGGCGGCCGCGGTAAAGCGGGCGGGGTTAAGGTAGCCAAAAACCTCGATGAAGTTCGTACATATGCTAATGAAATTTTAGGTAAAGTCCTCGTTACGCATCAAACAGGACCTGAAGGTAAAGAAGTTAAGCGTTTATTGATTGAGCAGGGCTGCGACATTAAGAAAGAATATTATGTCGGCGTTGTTGTTGACCGCGGTACAGGCCGTGTCGTTATGATGGCCTCCGAAGAGGGCGGTACCGAGATTGAAGAAGTGGCTGCTCACACGCCGGAGAAGATTTTCAAAGAAGTCATTGACCCGGCTATCGGTTTGCAAGCGTTCCAGGCTCGCAAGCTGGCTTATGCCATCAATATTCCTAGCGAGCTCGTCAATAAAGCCGTTAAGTTTATGATTGCACTCTATAGTGCATTTGTTGATAAAGATTGCTCGATTGCTGAAATCAACCCGCTTGTTGTTACGGGTGACGGCAATGTTATGGCGCTTGACGCGAAGCTGAACTTTGATTCCAACGCGCTGTACCGCCACAAAGACATTTTGGAGCTCCGCGATTTGGAAGAAGAAGATGAGAAGGAAATCGAAGCTTCAAAGTTCGATTTGAGCTACATCGCGCTTGACGGCAACATCGGCTGCATGGTCAACGGTGCGGGTCTGGCTATGGCAACGATGGATATCATCAAATATTACGGCGGCGAACCGGCTAACTTCCTCGATGTAGGGGGCGGTGCTACGACGGAGAAAGTAACAGAGGCATTTAAAATCATTCTTTCCGACCCAAGTGTCAAAGGAATCTTCGTTAACATTTTCGGCGGAATTATGAAATGCGACGTTATTGCCAACGGTGTTGTCGAAGCGGCAAAGCAAGTTAGCCTTGACAAACCGCTTGTTGTGCGTCTGGAAGGTACGAACGTTGACCTTGGCAAAAAGATTTTGAATGAATCCGGACTGAACATCGTAGCGGCTGACTCGATGGCGGACGGCGCTCAGAAAATCGTTGCTCTTGTGAAATAATAACGATTTTCCATATGTTTCTTTTTCTTAATAATATCAAGGGATGTGAACATAGATCATGAGTATTTTGGTCGATAAAAATACAAAAGTCATTACACAAGGGATTACCGGTTCCGTAGGGATGTTCCATACAAAGGGCGGACTGGACTACGGTACACAAATGGTAGGCGGCGTCACTCCGGGCAAAGGCGGTACTAACGTCGACATCACGCTGGAGAACGGCTCGACCGTTTCGATTCCGGTATTCAACACAGTAGTTGAAGCTAAAGCGGCAACGGGTGCAACCGCGTCTGTTATTTACGTACCGCCGGCTTTCGCGGCAGATGCCATCATGGAAGCTGTTGACGCTGAGATCGAGCTCGTCATCTGCATTACAGAAGGCATTCCTGTTCTTGACATGGTGAAAGTAAGCCGTTATATGGAAGGCAAGAAATCCCGTTTGATCGGACCGAACTGCCCAGGCGTCATTACTCCAGGCGAATGTAAAATCGGTATCATGCCTGGCTATATCCACACTCCTGGACATGTCGGCGTCGTATCCCGAAGCGGAACATTGACTTACGAAGCGGTTCATCAGCTGTCGACACGCGGAATCGGTCAATCGTCAGCTGTAGGTATCGGCGGAGACCCGGTAAAAGGCTCCGAGTTTATTGATATCCTGAAGCTTTTCAATGAAGATCCGGACACCTACGCTGTAATCATGATCGGTGAAATCGGCGGCTCCGCAGAAGAAGAAGCAGCTGAGTGGATTGCAGCCAATATGAAAAAGCCTGTTGTCGGCTTCATCGGCGGACAAACGGCGCCTCCAGGAAAACGTATGGGCCATGCGGGCGCGATCATCTCCGGCGGTAAAGGTACAGCAGCAGAAAAAGTAGCAACAATGGAACGCTGCGGCATTAAAGTAGCTCCGACACCTTCTGAAATGGGTTCCACATTGGTGAGCGTTTTGGAAGAAAAAGGTCTGCTCGAGAAATGCATCACTAAAAAGTAAGCTATTCATTATGTCTTATTGAGATAGGCAAGAAGCCTCTCATTTCCGTGTATTCACCGGATTTGAGGGGCTTTTTTGCATCTTGGCGAAGGAGTGTATATACTATATGGACAACCGCCTCATCTTGTTCGCGCTGCATCAAATGCAGGGAATAGGCTGGAAAACCATCGACAAGCTTGTACGACAGTTTTCCGAACTGAGCGATATCATGACGCTCGGATATGCGGATTGGCTGGAGCTGGGTCTTACTCCAGTTCGCTCTGAACAGGTGATCAAGGGTCTGAAGGAACTTGAAACGGGACGAACGGAAAGGCAGCTTAAGCTATATGAAGACCGGCAAATCGGATGGATCTGTCTGTGGGATCATGATTATCCTGAGCTCCTCAGGGAGACGGCTGCACCGCCATGGATTCTGTATTACCGCGGACATCTTGAATTCGCTCATAAGCCGTGTATTGCCATGGTTGGAACGCGTAAACCTACAGTTTATGGTAAAGTAACAGCAGAACGGCTGTCGGCATCGCTTTCCTCGGCTGGATTGTGTGTAGTCAGCGGATTAGCACGTGGAATTGACAGTGCAGCTCATGAAGGAGCCTTAAGAGAAGCAGGGGGTACCATCGGTGTGCTTGGGTGCAGCATTGAAGAGGTGTATCCTCCTGAGAATAAGCTGCTCTATCGAAGAACGGCGGAGGGCGGCCTGCTTCTGTCGGAATATCCGCTTGGCACCAAGCCCCGTCCAGGATTGTTTCCGCAGCGCAATCGGATCATTGCAGGATTAAGTCTTGGCGTAGTTCTGGTTGAAGCGGCGATGAACAGCGGTTCACTGATCACAGCGGATTTGGCGCTGGAAGCTTCCCGGGACGTGTTTGCCGTTCCCGGTCCGATTACCTCGCCTAAAAGCGAGGGGACGCTTCATTGGTTGAAGCTGGGAGCCAAGCTGGTTACCGGACCTGACGATATCATAGAAGAGTATGCGGGCCGGATAGCCTTGAGGCAAAAAACAAACCTTAATCATACGGGAGCTGCGGAAGCGGTTCTGTCTGCGGATGAGCAGCGAATTTACGATCTACTGACCCAAAAACCGATGCAAATCGAAGAATTGCTGGCGCAAAGTCAATATAAATTTGGACATTTGCATTCAGTTCTGATAAATTTACTAATGATGCAGCGAATCGTCGAGCTTCCAGGTTCAGTCTACACAGTTCCTTGATGATCGTACATATTTCATTTGTCGAAGGGGGAAGGACGCCTATGGCCGATTCGTTAGTCATTGTGGAGTCACCCGCAAAAGCCAAAACGATCAGCAAATATTTAGGCAGTAAATATATTGTTAAAGCCTCCATGGGTCATATTCGCGATCTGCCCAAAAGTCAGATCGGGGTTGAAGTCAAAAAAAACTTTGAACCAAAATATATTACGATCCGCGGCAAGGGGTCTGTTCTCAAAGAGTTGAAGGACGCCAGAAAAAAAGTCAAAAAAGTTTATCTGGCGGCGGACCCCGATCGTGAAGGGGAAGCTATCGCTTGGCATTTGGCGCATTACTTGGAGCTTCCCGATCAAGAGGCCTGCCGTGTCGTTTTCAATGAGATTACGAAACAGGCAGTAAAGGACGCTTTCAAAACACCGCGCAAAATCAATCAGGATTTGGTTAACGCCCAGCAGGCGCGGCGTATCCTGGACCGGCTTGTCGGCTACAAAATCAGTCCGCTCTTATGGAAAAAAGTAAAAAAGGGACTGTCCGCCGGAAGGGTACAGTCGGTTGCCGTGAAGCTGATTTACGACCGTGAAAATGAGATTAAAGCATTCGTTCCGGAGGAGTACTGGTCGATTACCGCCAAGCTCGCTGCCGGAACAGCGGAGTTTGAGGCGAAATTTTTCAGCAGCGGCGAGAAAAAGGATCTGAAGAACGAAGCGGAAGTCAACGAGATCCTTGCCGTATTGAAGAACTCCGACTTTGTTGTAAGCGAAGTCAAGGAGAAGGAGCGTCAGCGCAATCCTTCCCCTCCGTTCATTACCAGCTCGCTGCAGCAGGAAGCCGCGCGCAAATTGAATTTCCGTGCCGCGAAAACGATGTCTGTGGCCCAGCAATTATATGAAGGAATTGATTTGGGCAGCGAAGGTACTGTCGGTTTAATTACCTATATGCGTACGGATTCTACCCGGATTTCACCGGTGGCCCAGGAAGAAGCCAAAGAATACATCGTTCAAAAATATGGGGAAGCCTACTATCCTGAGACGCCGCGCAATTATTTGAAAAAGAACGCCAATGCTCAGGATGCGCATGAAGCGATCCGCCCAAGCTCCGTGCTGCGTGAGCCGGACCAGATCAAGGAATATCTGAGCCGTGACCAGTTTAGGCTGTATAAGCTGATATGGGAGCGGTTTGTGGCGAGTCAGATGGCTTCTGCCGTGATGGACACGATGACGGTCGATCTGTCCGCCGATTCCGTCGTATTTCGCGCCGTCGGCTCTAAAATAAAATTTCCTGGCTTTATGAAGGTATATGTCGAAGGCAATGATGATGCCGCGGCGGACAGCGGGGATGAAGAAAAGCTGCTGCCGCCGCTTAAACAGGGCGATCAAGTGATCAAAAAACAGATCGATCCGAAACAGCATTTTACACAGCCTTCTCCTCGTTATACCGAAGCGCGATTGGTCAAGGCTTTGGAGGAAATGGGGATCGGTAGACCCAGTACGTATGCGCCGACACTCGAAACGATTCAAAAGCGCGGCTACGTTGCCATCGAAGAGAAAAAATTCGTACCGACGGAGCTTGGTGAGCTAGTGATTCAGCAAATGATCGAATTTTTTCCGGAGATTCTGGATGTGGAGTTCACAGCCCAAATGGAAGAAGGTCTCGATCATATCGAGGAAGGCAAGGAAGATTGGGTACAGGTGCTCAGCCAATTCTATGAATCGTTTGAGAAGCGGCTGGAAGTGGCGGAGGAAGAGATGGAGAAGGTGGAAATCCAAGACGAGGTTTCCGATGAAATCTGCGAGAAATGCGGCAGTCATTTTGTATACAAAATGGGACGCTTCGGTAAATTTCTGGCTTGCTCCGGCTTTCCCGATTGCCGCAACACCAAGCCGATCGTTAAGAATACCGGGGTAACCTGCCCGACCTGTCATGAAGGTCAAATTATTGAGCGCAGAAGCAAAAAGGGCCGGATTTTTTATGGTTGCGACCGTTATCCCGATTGTGAATTTGTCTCTTGGGATAAGCCTGTGGAGCAGCCGTGTCCAAAATGTGGAGCCATGCTGGTGGAGAAGCGAAACAAATCAGGAACGTTTGTTCAATGCGTCGCCTGTGATTTTAAAGAGGAAGCGAAGGAAGAGCAGGATCACGATTAAGCCTGCTCTTAGAACGGCTTGGCGTTAAAAGCCACAAGGAGGAACACTGCAGTGAATGAAGTACCGAAAGTGACCGTGATCGGCGCCGGTCTCGCAGGAAGCGAGGCCGCATGGCAGATAGCAAGCCTTGGCGTTCCGGTCGTGTTGTACGAAATGCGTCCGGTAAAAAGAACACCGGCTCACATATCCGATCAATTTGCTGAGCTGGTATGCAGCAATTCGCTGCGGGCAAACGGCCTGACTAATGCGGTCGGAGTATTAAAGGAAGAAATGCGTTTATTGAACTCCCTGATTTTGCGTGCTGCCGACAAGCATGCAGTACCTGCGGGAGGGGCCTTGGCGGTCGACCGTGAAGGCTTTTCCGCAGAGGTGACCGCAATGCTGCGCAACCACCCGCTGATCGAGGTGCGTAACGAAGAACTGGAGTCGCTGCCCGAAGGCATTGTGGTTGTAGCGACGGGCCCGCTTACGTCGCCTGCGTTGTCGAAGCATTTGCAGGAGCTGACGGGAGAGGAGTACCTGTATTTTTACGATGCGGCCGCGCCGATCGTAGAGAAAGATTCTATCGACATGAGCAAGGTTTATCTCGCTTCCCGTTATGACAAGGGCGAGGCGGCCTACTTAAACTGTCCGATGACCGAAGAAGAATTTAACCGATTCTACGAAGCTTTGATTACGGCAGAGAGCGCACCGATGAAGGAGTTTGAGAAGGAAATCTATTTCGAAGGCTGTATGCCGATCGAAGTGATGGCGAAGCGGGGGCGGCAAACCGTTCTGTTCGGCCCGATGAAGCCCGTTGGGTTGGTGAATCCGCACACAGGCGAGCTGCCTTTTGCCGTTGTCCAGCTGAGGCAGGATAATGCAGCCGGCACACTGTATAATCTGGTAGGCTTTCAAACCCACTTGAAGTGGGGAGAGCAAAAACGGGTTTTCTCGCTCATACCCGGTCTGGAAAATGCCGAATTTGTACGATATGGCGTCATGCATAGAAACACGTTTATTAATTCTCCAAGTCTGCTTCGTCCGACATACCAGTTTAAAGAACGGGAAAATCTATTTTTTGCCGGACAGATGACGGGAGTGGAAGGCTATGTGGAATCCGCGGCCTCCGGTCTGATTGCAGGGATGAATGCGGCAAGGTATGCAAAAGGCTTGGAGTGTCTCGTGCTTCCGGCGGATACGGCTCTGGGAAGCATGGCGCAATATATTACCACAGCCGATTTTAAGCATTTCCAACCGATGAATGCCAATTTTGGTTTATTTCCTCCATTAGAGGAGAAGGTCAGGAATAAAAAGCTTAAAAATGAGAAAATTGCATTAAGGGCAATTGAGAAAATTCAGAATTTTTCACAAAACGTATACAATTCGACTTGTAAATAAAACATGTACTATGGTACGATATACCCGTCTCAATTGTTTTCAAAGTATATAACGGGAGTTAACGCTAAACTAAGCTTGAAACAGCTTAGTTTTCGTCATGATTGGAGGGGAATTCGGGAGGATGGAACAAACATTTCACGCCACGACGATCTTCGCTATCAGACATCAAGGCAAGGGAGCCATTGCCGGTGACGGTCAAGTGACGTTTGGAAATAGTATGGTAATGAAGAGTCATGCCAAAAAGGTGAGAAGATTGTACCGCGGAGGAGTCATTGCCGGTTTTGCCGGTTCTGTAGCCGATGCCATCACCTTATTTGAAAAGTTTGAGGCGAAGCTCGAGGAGCATCATGGGAACCTGCAGCGTTCCGCCGTGGAATTAGCCAAAGATTGGCGCTCGGACCGGGTGCTTCGCCGTTTGGAAGCTATGATGGTCGTCATGGATCGAACCGGATTGCTGCTCATCTCCGGGAACGGGGAAATCATTGAGCCTGACGATGGCATACTGGCTATCGGTTCCGGCGGAAGCTTTGCTCTTGCAGCGGGTAGAGCGCTTCACCGCTATGCGCCGCAGATGAGCGCAAAGGAGATTGCACTGGCTTCGTTGACGATGGCTGCAGAGATCTGTGTGTTTACGAACCATAACATTATTGTTGAAGAGATCGAATGATTCCAAGGAGGTTATGACATTTTGAAATCGAATGCCTTGACTCCCAAAGAAATCGTAGCCGAACTGGATAAGTATATTGTCGGGCAGAAGCAGGCAAAGAAATCCGTTGCCGTCGCCCTTCGCAACCGGTATCGCAGAAGTCTGCTGAACGAGTCGATCCGTGATGAGATTGTGCCCAAAAACATCCTTATGATTGGACCGACAGGGGTAGGAAAGACGGAAATTGCCCGCAGGCTGGCAAAGCTTGTCGGCGCTCCTTTTATTAAAGTGGAAGCAACGAAATTCACCGAAGTCGGTTACGTTGGCCGGGATGTGGAATCGATGGTCCGGGATCTGGTAGAAACCTCGATTCGAATGGTAAAAGCGGAAAAAACCGATAAGCTCAAGGACCGCGCCGAGCAAATGGTCGTTGATCGGCTGGCTTCCATTTTGGTTCCCAGCCCATCGAAGCAGCGCAGCCAACGCAATCCGCTGGAGATGATCTTCGGACAGCAGAACGCTGCACAGTCGGAGCCGGAGCAGGAAACCGATGCAACCATACTTACGCGCAGACATCAGGTCAAGGAGCAGCTGCAAAAAGGCGAGCTTGAAAATCAAATCATTGAGATAGAAGTGGAAGACCATTCTCCCTCCATGTTTGATATGCTGGCAGGACAAGGTAATGAACAGGCCGGCATGAATATGCAGGAGCTGTTCGGAAGCTTGATGCCCAAGCGAACCAAGAAGCGGAAGCTTCCTGTGAAAGAGGCGCGCAAGGTGCTGCTGCAGGAAGAAGCGCAAAAGCTGCTCGATATGGATGAGGTTATGCAGGAGGCGGTCAGACGCGCAGAGCAGGCCGGCATCATTTTTATTGATGAGATTGACAAGATTTGCAGCTCCAGCAGAGGTAACGGACCGGACGTATCCCGAGAAGGGGTGCAGCGCGACATTCTGCCGATCGTCGAAGGCTCTACTGTGATGACCAAGTACGGTCCCGTCAAAACGGATTATATTTTGTTCGTAGCGGCCGGCGCGTTTCACATCGCCAAGCCTTCGGATTTGATTCCTGAGCTTCAAGGACGCTTTCCGATTCGGGTGGAGCTTAACAGCCTAACGCAGCAGGATTTTGTTCTAATTCTCAAAGAGCCCCAGAATGCGCTCACGAAGCAATACACCGCACTGCTGGAAACTGAAGGCATTCATGTGGAATTTTCCGATGAGGCCATTTTTGAGATCGCGCGAATCGCTGCGGACGTTAATCAGAATACGGATAATATCGGGGCTCGCCGATTGCATACGATTTTGGAAAAGCTGCTGGAGGATTTGTCTTTTGAAGCGCCTGAAATTACGCTTGAACGAATCGTCATCTCTCCCGAGTATGTGAGAGAAAAGCTGTCTGATATCGTACAGAACAGAGACCTCAGCCAATATATTTTGTAATTGCTCAAGTTGGAGGCAAGATCATGACATTATTAATGAAGACCAGAAGGCTGAACAAACTACTGCAGAAGGAAGCGGGGAATCCGGTCAGCTTTATGGATATGGCCGTGGTGCTCAGCGATCTGCTGAATGCTGATATTTACGTCGTTAGCCGGAAGGGCAAGGTGCTGGGCAGCGCATACGTATCTTTAGCCCAAGATAATCTGTTAAACGGTTCGGTTCTTCAAGAGAACAGGTTTCCGTCAGAGTATAACCAGCTGCTGTTGAAAGTCGACGAAACCTCTTCCAATCTTGCCGCAGGCAGTCCATTTGATGTATTCGGGGACCATTCTGCGGATACGTCTTTTAATATTACGATTGTTCCCGTCATTGGTGGCGGAGACCGGCTGGGGACGCTTATTCTAACCAAGAGAGACGGCCAGTTCATCGATGACGACCTCATCTTGGCGGAGTACGGCTCCACCGTGGTTGCCATGGAAATTTTGAGGGAAAAAGCGGAGCAAATTGAAATCGAGGCGCGGTCAAAAGCAGTAGTACAGGTGGCGGTCGGCTCCTTGTCGTTTAGTGAAATGGAGGCGGTCGAACATATTTTTGAACAGCTGGAAGGGATGGAAGGACTTCTTGTTGCCAGTAAAATTGCGGACCGTGTCGGAATCACTCGTTCGGTCATTGTGAATGCGCTGCGGAAGCTGGAAAGCGCAGGTGTGATTGAAACCCGTTCGCTCGGAATGAAAGGAACCTACATTCGGGTATTGAACGATCAACTGTTAAACGGGATTCAAAGCGCCAAATCCTGACATCTGCATGTTTTGTAAATATTTTTTAAATTATGGCCCTGTATGAAAATATAGGGCTTTTTTCTCATTGTAATCATTTCCGAAATTCATCAATATAAATATAGTTCTATTGAAGTGCAAATAATCCCAGCAATGCTATATTTTTTTTGAAGAAAATGTCGAACAAAGGAGGAATTGTTCTAAAGCTGTTGAATATTTAAAAATCAGATCAATCCGGGAAAGTGGGAGTTTGTCCATGAATATCTTAAGTAAACCCTCATTCCGACTGCTGGAACAGTCACTCAATGCATCTACACTTCGACAAAAAGTGATAGCCGATAATGTCGCTAATGTTGATACTCCTTTTTTTAAGCGATCGGAAGTGCGTTTTGAGGAGCTTTTGCAGCAGAAGTTGAACGGTGGGGAATTACAAGGCTATCGAACGGATCCAAGGCATTTTTACATAGGACGGCCTTCCAATCCTCAGCCGCAGATTATACGTGATGACCAATCGATGATTAACAACAACTTGAATAATGTGGATATGGATTATGAGATGACCCTCATGGCCAAAAATCAGCTTCGCTACAATACAATGGTCCAGCAGGTGAACAGTGAGATTAATAAAGTCAGAACGGCCATAGGGAGGATGTAACGAATGAGGCTGACCAACGGATTCGATATTAGTGCATCTGCTCTGACGGCGCAGCGTTTGCGCATGGATGTGATCTCCTCCAATATTGCCAACAGCGATTCAACAAGGGCAAGGGTGGTAAACGGCAGGTGGGTTCCTTACCAGCGTAAGCTTGTTACGATAGAACCCAAACAGGCGAACTTCGCGGAGACGCTTCAGAATGCAATGGCAGGTAAAGAAGGCGGAGCTGGAGAAGGAGTGCGCGTCACAAAAATTATTGAAGATCCTTCTCCCTTTAAGCAGGTCTACAATCCAACGCATCCGGACGCGGATGAGAACGGGTTTGTCATGCTGCCGAATGTCGACGTGCTTAAAGAGATGGTGGATATGATTTCCGCAACCCGCTCATATGAAGCGAATGTTACCGCCCTGAACGCATCGAAAGCCATGGTCGGAAAAGCGCTGGAAATCGGAAGATAATTAAATTAAAGGGGCTATTTAAATGATTGAGAAAGTGAATTTACAGCCGCAGATAATCACAGATAGCATTCAGCCGAAAATGAGCGCTGCAGAAGTGTCTGATCAGTTTGGAAGTTTTTTGAATAATGCTATAGCTGACTTAAATGCCCAACAAAATACGGTCGACAAGCTGAATGAAGGGTTCGTAAAAGGCGAAATATCCGATGTTCACCAATTGATGATCGCTTCACAGAAAGCTTCCTTGGGATTGGAATTGACGGTACAAGTGAGGAATAAGGTCATTGAAGCTTATCAAGAAATTATGAGGATGCAGGTATAATCTTCTTGATAAATTCTGGTGATGGTCAATCGGGTGGGGTGAAACAGTGAGTGAAAACCTACTCCAATATTGGAATAGAACGAAGCAATATTGGACTCAGTTTAGTAAAGTACAGAAATTAACATTAATCGCAACGGCGTTTATCGTTATGCTTACGATTGGAATCATCAGTTATAATTTATCCAAAACGGAATACGCGCTTGCTTATACGGATCTGCAGCCGAGTGATGCGGCAGCGATCAAAGCATATTTGGATGGAGCCAAGATTCCATATCAGCTTAGTGAAGATGGAAGAAGCATCGGTGTTCCGAGAAGCCAGGTAGCCAATGTTAAATTGGGCGTCGAGTCTCAGGGACTGAACAAGAACGGCAGCATCGGTTATGGTTCCTTCAGCCAAAGCAGTACGTTCGGGACGACGGATCGCGAGTTTGATGTCAAATATCTTAATGCAGTGCAAGGTGAGCTTCAGCAGTTGATCAATTCTAACACGGCCATAAGTAGTTCAAAAGTCCTAATTAATTTGCCGAGAGAAAGCGTCTTTCTACCGACCGGCGGAGAGCCGGAAAAAGCGTCTGCGTCGGTTGTGCTGGATATCAAACCGGGATACTCACTGGATCAGGCCAAAATCGATACCATGTACAACCTGGTTTCCCATAGTGTAAAGGATCTGCCGGTAGAGAATATTACCATCTCGGACCAGAACGGGAACTTGCTTGAATATTCCAAGAACCAAAGTCAATCTGGCAATGCTTCAAACATAGCATTGCAGCAGTTCGAAATTAATAACAAATTCAGAAATGATGTTCAGCGGAATGTTCAGCAAATGCTGGGAACCATTCTCGGCAGAGATAAAATTGTCGTCAGTGTATTCTCGACAATGAACTTTGATCAGACTAGACGTAAAGAACAGCTTGTTACGGCTCCGAATACAGTTGATCAAGTCGGACTGGACATTTCGATTCAAGAGATCCAAAAAAACTATACAAGTGATGGCGGGGCCCAGCAGGGGGGGGTTCCCGGGACCGGAGCTACAGACGTACCAGGCTACCCGGGCACTGCAAACAATGGAAGAACCAATTCCGAAGAGCTGCAAAGAACAGTCAACCGTGAAGTCAATCGTATAACGAACGAAATCGTACTCACGCCGCATGTTGTTAAGGATTTAACCATTAATGTGGGAATTGAACCACCGGATCCGCAAAATCCGAATTCTTTAACACCACAGACGATTGAGGCCGTTCGGCAAATTCTGGTTAACGTAGTTCGGGCCGCATTAGCGGATAGCGGAACGCCGTTTACGGAAGAAGAATTAGCCAGAAAAGTGACGGTGTTCCCTCAAGTGTTCGCTAGAACAAATGAGAATCAGGGTGCAAATGCAAATACAATGCTGCTTTACGGAGCGCTCGGCGGCTTGGCTCTTGCTCTGCTCGGCGGCGGTGCCTACTGGCTGATTCGTAGACGCAGAGCCCGGCAGGAGATCGGGGAAGAAATCGTGGATGAAACACCAAGAGTGGAGTTTCCAACCATTGATATCGATAATGTAAACAATGATAATCAGGTACGTAAGCAGCTGGAGCAATTAGCCAAGAGGAAACCGGAAGAGTTTGTTAATCTTCTGCGTACTTGGTTAGTAGACGAATAGAGGTGTGCATGGCTTGGCTAAAGTACAGCAAGCGACTTTGACGGGCCGACAAAAGGCCGCTATTTTATTAATTAGTTTGGGACCGGAAGTGTCCGCTCAAATTTTCAAGCATCTTCGTGATGAAGAGATCGAACAGCTCACTTTGGAAATAGCCAATGTCAGGAAAGTAGATAATGTCGAGAAGGAATCGATACTGGCCGAGTTTCACCAAATTTGTTTGGCGCAGGAATTCATTTCTCAGGGGGGCATCGCCTATGCCAAGGACATCCTGGAGAAAGCATTAGGTTCCCAAAAAGCACTTGATATTATCAACCGATTGACGGCGACGCTTCAGGTCAGACCATTCGACTTTGCTCGTAAAGCGGATCCGGCTCAGATTCTGAATTTTATCCAAAATGAAAATTCCCAGACCATTGCTCTCGTGCTATCTTATTTACAGCCGGAGCAGGCTTCGATTATTTTATCGTCGCTGCCGCAGGAGAAGCAGGCTGATGTGGCCAAGAGGATTGCGCTTATGGACAGCACTTCGCCGGAGGTCATTAGTCAAGTCGAACGTGTATTGGAACAGAAGCTTTCTGCTACCGTTACCCAAGACTATACGAACGCCGGAGGAATTTCAGCGGTAGTCCAAATCTTGAATGGTGTTGACCGGGGAACGGAACGAACGATTCTGGATTCTCTTGAAATTCAGGATCCCGAATTGGCTGAAGAAATCAAAAAACGGATGTTTGTCTTTGAAGACATCGTCAATATCGATAACCGTTCGATTCAGCGCATTATACGCGATATCGAGAATGCCGACTTGCAATTGGCGCTGAAGGTTGCCAGCGAAGAGGTCCGTGAGGCGATTTTCAAAAATATGTCCAAACGGATGGCGGAAACCTTCAAGGAAGAGATGGAATATATGGGACCTGTTCGACTGCGTGATGTGGAGGAAGCCCAGACACGCATTGTAGCAACGATAAGACGTTTGGAAGAAGCCGGTGAAATTATCATCGCTCGCGGCGGAGGAGATGATATTATTGTCTAATGTCATCAAATTATTTCAGTACGTAGCTATCGAAGATACGAAAATTGTGGAGCCTCCGGCTTCCCCTGTTCTTAAACAAGAACAATCGGAAGAAGCGGAAGAACAGCTTCCGTCTGAAAATCAAGAATTAAACGAACTGATGCAAATGAAAGAACAAATTCTTCAAGATGCCGAGTCTTTTGCTGAAGAACAAGTGAGAGCGGCCATGGATGAGGCGGCAGCAATCAAACAGCAGGCGCAAGCCGAAATTGAGGCTTGGTGGCACGAACGCAGGCTCCAGGATCAAGAGTCCCTGAACGATGCAAGAGATCGTGGTCACGCTCAAGGCTATCAAGAAGGCATGGCACAGGTAGAGATGGAGCTTCGTGAGCAATATGAAGCCACATTGCAGGAAGCATCGCAGATTTTAGAGCAAGCTTACCAATTAAAACAGCAAATTATTCAGGAAGCAGAGCCGTTCTTGATCGAGCTTAGCTGCTCCATTGCAGAAAAAGTGATCGGGCGCCAATTGACGCTTGAACCTGAATGGATCATCGATTCGATTCGCAATGTGCTTTCCCGACGAAGGGAAAAAGGAATCATCACACTTTGTGTATCACCAGCCCAGTTTTCCTATATACAAGACGCGCGAGACGAGCTTTTGCTCGCTATCGATTCGCAAGCGGAGCTGCAAATCATACCTGATGCCTCCGTATTGGATCAAGGATGCGTCGTCCGCTCTTCTTTTGGGAGCATCGATGCGAGAATCGATACCCAACTGAAGGAAATTAAAACTGCGCTCCAGCAGTTGGCTGTGCGAAACGAGGGATTATAGACTTATGCAGGCACCAAGCGCTCAAAAGTATATTGAACACCTTCATCAAATGGATACGATCCGGGTGAACGGAAAGGTGACGCAGGTGATCGGGCTGACGGTAGAATCGGAAGGGCCCGATGCAAGCATTGGAGATGTTTGTTACATCTATCCCTTGAAGTCGAGTACTCCTCTAAAGGCTGAAGTCGTAGGTTTTAAAAACAACAAAGTCATTCTAATGCCTCTTGGGGAGCTTCAATCCATAGGTCCAGGCTGCGATGTCGTTGGTACAGGTAAGCCGCTTACGGTTCAGGTAGGACATGAGCTGCTCGGCAAGGTGCTTGACGGCCTGGGTCAACCGCTCGACGGAACTTATTTGCCGTCGCGGATGACGCATTACTCTACGAATAACATACCGAGTAACCCGTTAACACGACCGCGTGTACTGGAACCGATTAGCGTCGGCGTACGATGCATTGATGGTTTGCTGACGATCGGCAAAGGACAGCGTGTTGGTATTTTTGCCGGATCAGGCGTCGGAAAAAGTACGCTGATGGGCATGATCGCCCGCAATACATCGGCCGATGTAAACGTAATTGCACTAATTGGCGAACGGGGCAGGGAAGTGCTTGATTTTATCGAACGTGACCTTGGCCCAGAAGGGTTGGCTCGTTCCGTCGTTGTTGTTGCAACGTCCGATCAACCGGCTCTTATACGTATTAAAGGCGCATTGATTGCTACAAGCATAGCCGAATATTTTCGCGATCGCGGATTAAATGTCATGCTGATGATGGACTCCGTTACTCGTTTTGCTATGGCTCAGCGTGAAGTGGGACTGGCTGTTGGTGAGCCTCCGGCTACGAGAGGGTACACGCCCTCCGTTTTTGCAACATTGCCCAAATTGCTCGAGCGCTCCGGAACGGGGCCTAAAGGTTCCATCACTGCGTTTTACACTGTGCTTGTCGACGGGGATGACATGAATGAACCGATTGCCGATGCGGTTCGAGGGATATTGGATGGGCACATCGTCCTCAACCGGAGCATCGCCAACCGCGGGCATTACCCGGCCATTGATGTGCTGTCCAGCGTAAGTCGCGTAATGAAGGAAATCGTTCCGACAGAGCAGCAGCTTGCAGCTGAGCAATTAAAGTTACTGATGTCTGCTTATAAGGATTCGGAAGATTTAATCAATATTGGGGCGTATCAAAAAGGGTCCAATCCAGAAATTGATTTGGCTATCGATTCGATCCAATCGATTTGGGATTATACCAAGCAGCGGGTAAATGAGAAGCTGACTTATGCTGATGCACAAGAGCGGTTAATTCGAGAATTTTACAGGGGATGAGATGAAGCATGCGGTTTCGGTACGCTTTTCAAAAAATCGTAGATCTTAAAACGAATGAAAAGACTCAAGCGGAATGGATGTTATCTCAAGCGCTTGTAAAAATGCGCGAAGAAGAATCGACACTAGCTAAGCTGGAGGATGCGAAGCAGGAGCTGCAGCAAGAACTGCATAAAGTTTCCGAAAGCCGCACAACGGTTTCAAATCTGATGCTGCTGCAAAGTTTTGTTGATCATATCGATCTGCGTATAAAAGACAAACATCAAGATTTACATACGGCCCAGACGAACGTACGGATAAGGCAGGACGATCTAACCGGAAAAATGCTGGAAGAAAAAGTGTGGACCAAGGCCAAGGAAAAGGCTTATCAAAAATTTTCCGCCGGTATGCTCAAAATGGAACAGGATCAGCTGGACGAAATGGCTACAAACCGGTATCAAAGGCTTTCCTAATGATTTTTAAAGGAGGTGAGGTCATGGCAAACGCAAATACGGAGCAATCATCGTCGTACGGGGCCATGGAACGGTTTTTGATCTGGTTCCTCATTCCTTTTGTTTTTACAGCTGTGCTGTTAGGCGTATTGATGACGATCTTCGGCTATAATGTCATGGATAATGCTCTGCGCGCTGCGAACAAGATCCCGATTGTAAATTCGATCCTTCCGAAAACAATTGCGGAAAACCAGCAAGACCCGCAGCAGACGCAGGCACAGGGAGGGGATGTACCTTCGCAGGAGCAAACGGCTCTAAATCAGTCGGCACAGCTTGAGCAAAAGGAGCAGGAACTGCAGCAGGCTGAAGCTGCAATTCAGCAGCGTGATCAAACGATCAAAGATCTGCAGCTGAAAAACAGCACATTGGAAGAGCAGATGAAGACCAAAACGATCTCTGAAGATGAGTATACAGCTCAAATTCAACAGCTTGCCGGAATGTATGCCAAAATGTCTCCAACAAAAGCAGCGCCAATCATGGAGAACTTAACCAAAAACGAATTGGTGCTTGTTCTGGGTATGATGAAACCAGATGAGAGGGTCAAAGTGTTGGAGCGCATGGATCCTGCGAAAGCTGCGGAAGCTTCCATGCTGTTAAAGGACCAAACCAGCGTACGGGATACGCAAATTGCCGCACTTCAGGAAAGATTGAATCAAACGGTGGCAGCACCGTCACAGACCGCTGCAAATTTAAGTAAAGATGATCTTGGTGCCACTTTTGCGAATATGACTCCCAAAAGCGCTGCTGCCGTTCTAATCGAGATGCAGAAGTCGAATCCGGACAAAGTACTCTCCATTTTAAAATCGATGGATAGTATGGGGCGTTCCAGAGTTTTATCGGCCGTATCCGATCAATCCAAAGAGACCGCAGCATTACTTTCCGCACGACTCGTTCAATAAACTTGAAAGGAGGTGAAATGAAATGGAAATTACTGCCCAAACATCAACTAACGCATCTGTTGCCGCAACGACCGGCGCAGCCTCAGCTGCTGTTCATTCGGGATCGGGAGGCTCCGGTTTTTCCACTATGCTTAACGGGATGCTGGTTTCAGCCAATTCTCAGGAGGCTTTGGCTTCAGCTGCGACAAGTCTTTCGGCTATAATGGGCTTGATTACGCCCATGCTTATGGCTTCTGGGCAATCAAACGCATCTGGAGAAACGCTGACTGGCGAGCAAATCAATGGCTTAATCCAGCTGTTGGAGCAACCGCAAGATGGAGAAGAGGAAGAGGCTTTATTATCGAACCCTGACCTGCAGGCATGGCTCGCTCAACTGCAGTCGGTCTTGGCTTCACTGGCATTGGCTCCGGCTCAGCAAAGCACTCCTAAGGAAGGGAATGCAGAAGGCGGTCTTGATCCGAAATCCAATGCAGTCGATCCATGGGAAGTAGCATTAAATCCTATGCTGTTTATTCCTTTGATCAATACCTCAGCTGTGACGGAGAATCGTGGAAGTGAAGGGGGAGGGCGTACTGTACAGCCTGGAATCACCCAAGCCGAAGCGGTTCAATTGTTGAAACAGTTGAAAGAGATGGTTGATCAAGGCCAAAAAGATCCCCAGCTTCAGCAAACATTGAAGGAGCTTCCAGCGGTTTTAGTCTCAGCGGCAGCAAACGGAAGTCAGCTGCGTAAGGAGTCCGGACAGTTGATTCAACCGTCGTTGAATGCAGCACAGGCGTCAGGTACAGAGGCTTCGGAGGCGCAAGATACCGTACGAATGTTAACTAACCAATTGAACAAGCTCGAAACTCTGGCACCTAAGCATTTGATTGCCAAGCATTCTGCAGAGCGGCCGGCAGATCAGGATCAACCCTTATTTGAACCTCTGACATCGGCCGATTCAGACGCCGCAAATGGACAGCAGCCCGTAATGACAGTGCAGGATTGGATGAAAGGAATCCAAATGGGGCATTCGGTGCCCAAACATCCAGTGCTACATATGTCGGCAGGTTCATTTACCAATGATATGACCCAGTTTGTCGTAAGTTCTTTCTCGCTCGCAACTTCAGATGACGGTTTAACGGAAGCCAAAATTTCATTGTTTCCGCAGCATCTGGGACATGTGGAAGTCAAACTGACGATGCAAAACGGGATGCTTGTAGCCCAATTTATGGCGGACAGCTTGACTGGCAAAGAAATGCTTGAAAGTCAATTAGCTCAGCTTAGAGCCACTTTGCAAGGCCAAGGCATTCAGGTCGAGAAGCTAGAGGTTAGCCAGGGTCAGGGCTTTCAGTCCGGTATGTTCCAAGAAGGCCGACAGCAGCAGTCCGGTCAATCCTCTAGACAAAATAAATCAGGCAGCGGGAATGTAGCAGGCATGGAGGATGAGCAGCAGGTAGACATTCGTGCGAATATAAATCGGACAGTTGACGATAATGGCTCGATCGATGTGACGGCATAAACGAAAATGTTTGATTATAACGGCTTGAGCGGAGGTGATCCCATGTCAGACTCCATTATCGGTACCCGAAATGTATGGCCTTATTATGCCAAAGAGAATGTTCAGCGTGCAGCTTCTGAGGACAAGAATCAATTAGGCAAAGATCAATTTTTGAAAATTTTAGTTGCCCAATTAAAAAACCAAGATCCTACCCAGCCCTTGCAGGATAAAGAATTTATTGCCCAAATGGCTCAGTTCACCTCGGTGGAACAGTTGACGAATATGGCCGGTGAAATGAAAATGCTCCGCCAATCGCTCGGTTTTGCATCCGGATTGATTGGAAAAAGCATTTCGTGGACTTATGAGGACAGTAATGGAAACACGCAAACCAAATCCGGTGTAGTTGAGTCCATCACGGTGAAAAAGGGCGAACAATTTGCAACGGTAAATGGGGAGGAAGTTACGCTCGATAAAATCAGCCGAATTTCGAATCCGGAGGTAGAATAAATGACGGAGCGAATAACGATAGGGCGGCTTTATCCGAATGTGGTGACTTCCAGCCGAACAACGAAGTCTTCGGCACAACCCGTTGGCAGTAACGTATCGTTTGATTCCATTTTACAAAAACAAGCACTGCGTTTCAGCCATCATGCCGAAGAACGGCTGCGACAGCGAGGGATCGAGTTTCAGCCCGAACAGCTGGCCAAAATCAATTCGGCTATTGACAAAGCTGCGACTAAGGGAGCGAAAGATTCGCTTATGCTGATCAATGATACGGCCTTGATTGTCAATATTAAGAACCGTACCGTGGTTACAGCGATGGACGAAACATCCATGAAAGACAACTTGTTTACACAAATTGACAGTGCCATGATTATCTCTTAAAAATTTAGGCCGGCCCGCTGTGCGGAGGCCTCGGTTGTGGAACGACGGAAACAACCGTTATTTGATTTCATATTCGCATTTGGGGAGGAAATCTATCGATGTTAAGATCTCTGTATTCAGGAGTATCAGGTATGAGAGGATTTCAAACAAAGCTTGACGTTATCGGAAATAACATTGCCAACGTCAATACGGTTGGCTTCAAGGCCGGACGCGTCATGTTTAAGGATATTTTAAGCCAAACCGTTTCAGGCGTTACGGCACCTACAGACGAGCGCGGGGGCGTCAACTCCAAACAAATTGGACTTGGGGTTACCGTCGGCGCCATTGACACACTGCATACGCCGGGCAGCGCAATGACGACAAACGTTGTAACCGACCTGAGAATCGACGGTGACGGCTTCTTCATGTTGAGAGCAACGCCGGATCAAGCACAGCCGTTTTTAAGCCGTGCAGGGAACTTTACCTTGGACTCCAACCGGAGACTGGTTAATGCCGACGGATTGTTTGTGTCGGATAGCGAGGGAGCGGTTATCCAGCTTGAGGATACGGTGACGGCATTTTCGATCTCCCAGTCAGGAGAGTTAATCACCGTTGGTGAAGACGGCGCAGCGACCCCCAGTGGTATTTTTATTGGGGTCGTAAAAGTAGCGAACCCTTCCGGGCTTGAAAAGATTGGCGGCAACCTGTACCGCGTTACGCCTAACGCCATGCCGCCGGACGCGCAAGAACTGCCTACCGGAGAAGAGGCTCAGGCTAATAATGCCGCTACAGGCACCGGCGCGATTATTTCCGGACAGCTCGAAATGTCCAATGTCGATTTGACCTCGGAGTTTACCGAGATGATCATCGCACAACGGGGCTTCCAGTCTAACTCCAGGATCATCACGACTTCGGATGAAGTGCTCCAAGAGGTCGTTAATCTGAAACGATAATTTGAAATAGGGGGAGGATACTCTCCCCCGATGATTAAGTTAAACCGGAGGTTGCTGATGATTCGTTTGACTCGGCTTAACGGAAAGCAAATTACGATTAACGCTCTCTTGATTGAAACGATCGAAGAGACACCGGATACGATGATTACACTAGTAACCGGTAAGAAAATAATGGTACTGGAAAAAGTGGATGAGACAGTTGCCATGGTACAAAGTTTCTTGCAATCGGTCGGGCTTGTAGGCAGTACGATAAAAAGCGTGAATTCGGAGGGGTCGTAGTTGTTTAAGAGTAAAATATTTATCATGGTGGTGGCTATTCTCATCGCCATTACATTAATTTTGACGGCAGCCTTTGTCCTCTGGAATTATATGGACAAGGCTAGCAGCACCCCCCGGGATCAGGCGCAGCAATCTGCCAATGAAGTCAAGTCGGGCAAGAAGCTTACTCCGGACGAGGTGCAAGAAAATACCGTCATTATGAAAGATGTATTGACTAACCTGTCTGGCGGAAACAGCAAGTTTATTAAAGTAAGCTTTGCATTTGAACTCGAAAATAAGAAGGCGAAGGAGGAATTTGAGAAGCTTGAAACGCAAATGAAAGCGATCGTGATCCAGACACTTGCCGATATGACTCCGGATCAAGTGTCGGGAAGCAAAGGCTTTGATAATCTAACCTCGGCCCTTATGAATAAAATGAGCCCTCTTTTGCAGCAAGGGAAACTGAATCAAATCTTGATTACCGATATTGTACTCCAATAGCAGGAAGCTTAATGAAGCATGTAGAGCAACAGCACGAAGGAGGTGACGCTAATGGTAGATGTACTTTCTCAAAATGAGATTGACGCCTTGCTCGCGGCGCTATCTTCAGGAGAAATGGATGCGGAGGAGCTTAAAAAGGAAGAGACGCAGAAAAAAGTCAGGGCCTACGATTTTAAAAGAGCGGTTCGGTTCTCCAAGGATCATATCCGGAGTCTTACCCGAATTCATGAAAACTTTGCAAGGTATCTGACCACATATTTTTCCGCCCAGCTCCGAACCTTTGTGCAAATCAATGTCGTTCAAGTCGAGCAGCTGCCATACGACGAATTTATTCGTTCCATACCGAAAATGACGATTCTTAACATTTTTGAAGCCGAGCCTTTGGAAGGACGAATGGTGCTGGAGGTACATCCTAACGTAGCGTTTGCGATGCTCGACAGACTGCTAGGAGGAGCGGGTACGTCTCCATCCAAAATTAATGCGCTGACGGAAATTGAAACGATCGTGATGGAACGTATTTTCAGCCGGGCGTTTGAGAGTCTGCAGGAGGCATGGAAAACGGTTGTGGATTTGTCTCCGAGGCTGGAGGCGTTGGAAACCAACCCGCAATTTATGCAAATTGTATCTCCTAACGAAACGATTGCGTTAATCTCATTGAGTACAAAAATTGGAGATACAACCGGGATGATCAACTTGTGCATACCGCATGTGGTCATAGAGCCGATTATGCCGAGACTGTCTGTTCATCACTGGTTTGTGTCCCAGAAAAAAACCAGCGCGCCAGAAGAGATGACGGCCCTCCAATCCAGGATTCATAAAGCAAAGCTGCCGGTGATTGCGGAGCTGGGCACTTCCCAAATTTCCGTCAGAGAATTTCTGAGTCTCAACGCCGGCGATGTGATTACGCTGAACCGATCCGTTGAGGAGCCGCTGCATATCCGTATCGGCGAAAAATTGAAATTTTTCGGAAGTCCGGGAACTACCCGAGGTAAGCTGGCTGTGCAAATCAATGAGATTGTCCAAGAAGGAGTAGAAGAAAATGACGAATAATAAGGATTATTTGTCTCAAGAAGAAATCGATGCCTTGTTGAGACAATCGGTTGACGGGGATGCGGAGGGCGGTTCCGGATTTGTTCCTCATGTAGAAGATTATTTATCTTCGTTGGAACAGGATGCCCTCGGCGAAATCGGCAACATCACCTTCGGCAGTGCAGCTACTGCATTATCCACACTGCTTGGTAAAAAGGTAGATATTACCACGCCGAAAGTGTCTGTCATTGCACGTGATGATTTAATCGAAGAGTTTCCAAAGCCGCACGTAGCTGTTCATGTCAATTATGTTGATGGATTTCACGGAATCAACCTTCTTGTCATTAAAACGCGGGATGCTCAAGTCATAGCTGATTTAATGATGGGGGGTGACGGAACTGGACAAACGGAGGAGTTGAGCGAGATCCATATTAGTGCAGTCCAAGAAGCGATGAACCAAATGATGGGCTCCTCGGCTACATCCATGTCGACTATCTTTAACCGGTTTGTTAACATTTCACCACCTGGAATTGATATCCTTAACTTAACGGAAGGTGGAGGAGAGGCTGCGCTGCCTCCGGAAGAAGTGTTCATCAAAATCTCTTTCCGTTTAACGATTGGTGATTTGATCGATTCGACCATTATGCAGCTGCTTCCCGTTCCTTTTGCTAAAGATATGGTATCCATTCTTATGGGAGGGGGGGAAATTCAAGAAGATACCGTTATCGCGCCGCCGGCGCCTGCTCCACCAGCTGCATCTGCTTCGCCAGCCCCTGAGCCATATTTGCAGGATATGGGGAATCAACCAATGAACGACTACTATTCAGCGCCGCCAGTGCAGCAGCCGCCATACGGCCAACCGCCGCAGCCGCCGGTATATCAACAACCGATGTATGGCCAACCGCCGATGGCTCCGCCAAATCAACAGGCGTATCCGCCGCAGCCAGCCGCTTACGGGATGCCAACATCGCGTAACGTAAATGTACAACCGGCTCAGTTTGCCAATTTTACGCCGGCAAATCTGACGCCTGCGGAAGATACGAATTTGAACCTCCTGCTCGATATACCTCTGAAGGTTACTGTAGAGCTGGGCAGAACACACAAAGTCATTAAAGACATTTTGGAGCTGTCTCAAGGCTCGATCGTTGAACTGGACAAGCTGGCAGGGGAACCGGTAGATATATTAGTAAACAACAAACTGATTGCTAAAGGCGAAGTGGTCGTAATTGATGAAAATTTCGGTGTCCGTGTAACGGATATCGTAAATCAATGGGACCGAATTCAAAAATTACAATATTAGATTAAGCAACCTTGGGAGGACTGTGTAAATTATGGCAAACCGAATTCTAATTGTAGACGATGCAGCTTTTATGAGAATGATGATCCGCGACATTTTAACTAAAAATGGTTATGAGGTCGTCGGTGAAGCGAATGATGGAATTCAAGCGATTGAGAAATATAAGGAGCTTTCCCCGGATTTGATTACGATGGATATTACGATGCCGGAGATGGACGGGATTCAAGCGTTAAAGGAAATCAAGAAGCTCGATGGCAATGCGAAAGTGATTATGTGCTCCGCTATGGGACAGCAAGCGATGGTTATCGACGCGATTCAAGCGGGGGCAAAGGATTTTATCGTAAAACCGTTCCAGGCTGACCGCGTTATCGAAGCGATTAAGAAAACATTAGGGTAGATGATACCAAAGAAATGGGGAGAGTCTACGAAAACGGAAGGGAATGTGAAGCGTTGACCAGACTCACAACCAGATTGTTGTTTTTCGCTGCAACCTTTTGGATACAAACAGCAGCTTTTGCTGCTGTTTGTTACGCCGAAACGGGCACGACTTCCCCTGAGTCGGGGGTGCTTGATTCCTCTGAGCCGATATTTGAAGTTTCACCAGGGGAGACGCTTTGGATGATCGTAAAAGTCATATTGTTTCTTCTTCTTATCATCGGCATTTTCTTCATCATAATGAAGATCATCTCGCAACAAAAAAACAAGTTTTTATCGGGGCGGACCCTTCGCTCGCTTGGAGGCTTGCCGCTCGGGCCGAATAAATCCATTCAAATCGTAGAAATCGGGAATTCCTTGTATGTTGTGGGTATCGGTGACAGCATTCAACTGCTTGACAAAATCACCGATGAGGCTGAGGTTTCCCTGATCACAGAGATGATGGCTAATGGAATGGCATTTACGGGACCTTCGTTCGAATCGCTTGGAGGCTTTCTGAAAAAGCTTCGCAGCAAATCGGCGGTGGATGAAGAAGTGGAAGTGACGGCATCGTTTCAGCAGGTGTTTCAAACTAAAATGCAGCAGATGACAGACCGCAAGAAAATGATGGAAGAGATGTTGAAGCAAGAGAATAATTCGGATCGGTTGAATGATAAATGATGAAATACAGACACAAGCTTTATCTGGTTCTCGTTCTTTTATGCTTGCTCGGCTCGTTCTCCGGTCAAGCGTTCGCGGCAGATCCGATTCCTGGGATCAATATCGATATCGGAACGTCCGGCAATCCGCAAGGAGCTTCGAGCACCGTTACGATTTTGCTGATGATTACGGTTTTAAGTATAGCCCCGGCTATATTGGTTCTTATGACCAGTTTTACTCGAATCATCATCGTATTAGGATTTGTTCGTACTTCGCTTGGTACGATGTCCATGCCGCCGAATCAAGTGCTTATCGGGTTAGCTCTGTTTCTTACATTTTTTATCATGGCTCCGACTTTCGGCGAGATCAATCAAACCGCTCTTCAGCCTTACATGAGAGGAGAGCTTACTCAAACAGCGGCGCTGGACAACGCCTCCGTATCGATGAAAAAATTTATGTTCCAGCATACGAGACAAAAGGATCTAAAGCTGTTCTTGGATTATTCCAAAGCGGCTCCGCCGACAGGAGTAGAAGATACGCCTTTGACGGTTCTGGTACCGGCTTATGTGATCAGCGAACTGAAGACAGCCTTTCAGATGGGCTTTATGATTTTTATTCCGTTCCTGGTCATTGATATGGTGGTAGCAAGCACACTGATGGCGATGGGAATGATGATGCTTCCGCCGGTGATGATTTCTCTGCCTTTTAAGATCTTGTTGTTTATTCTGGTAGATGGTTGGTATTTGGTCGTACGTTCACTGCTGCTTAGCTACAGCACATAGAAGGCCTTCAGGAGGAGAACGATTTGAGTTCGGAATTCGTAATCAGAATAGCAGGAGAGGCCGTGTATACGACTTTAAAAGCGAGTGCGCCGATGATGGTATTAGCGCTAGTGGTCGGACTGATCATCAGCATATTTCAGGCGACTACGCAAATCCAAGAGCAGACGTTGGCATTCGTGCCCAAAATTGTCGTTGTTTTGCTTGCGATGCTGGTATTTGGACCTTGGATACTTAATACGCTGGTTGATTTCACGTATCACTTATTGAATAACTTGCATAGATACGTGGGTTAGGTTGTGAGTTCATGGAGTTGCTTCTCACGTATTTCCCTGGATTTCTGCTGATTCTTTGCCGGGTTACCGCGTTTTTCGTTGTATCTCCCGTGTTTTCAGCTCAGCATGTGCCGACTCATTTCAAGATCGGGCTTGCGTTTTTTACAGCATGTATCACATATTTCGGCTTGGGCATGGCTGTACCGGTGGCAATGGATTCGCTGTATCTGTTAACCGTCATTCGTGAAGTGCTTGTAGGTTTGTGTCTGGGCTTCATCGCGTACATGTTCTTTATGGCTGTACAAATTGCGGGCTCATTCATTGATCTTCAAATAGGGTTCGGTATTGCGAACGTCATTGACCCGATGACGGGAGCCCAAAGTCCGATACTCGGCAATTTGAAATATATGATCGCTTTGCTGTTATTTTTGTCTTTTAACGGCCACCATTTATTGCTTGAAGGGATTATGAGAAGCTATGAATGGATTCCGATCGATAACAATCTGTTCTATTTGAACAATAACGGACAGCTATCCGATTTTATGATACGTACGTTTTCCAGCGTGTTCGCGATAAGCTTTCAGATCGCCGCTCCTTTGGTGGTCGCATTGTTTCTGGCTGACGTAGGACTTGGCTTGCTGGCCAGAGTGGCGCCGCAGTTCAATATTTTTGTTATCGGCTTGCCGCTCAAAATTTTGCTCGGATTCGTCATGCTGCTCTTATTATTTCCCGGCTATGAGACGGTTTACAAAGATATGTTTGCTGCGATGCTGGATTCGATCAGGGATTTCTTCGGATTGTTCAACGGATAAGAAAGAACGGAGGCTCGGACGTGGCTCAGTTTCGTTTACAACTCAATTTGCAGCTGTTCTCTCAAGAAAAAACGGAAGAAGCTACGCCCAAGAAAAAACAAGAATCCAGACAAAAAGGCCAGGTAGCCAAAAGTATGGATCTACCGGCTGCGTTTATCTTGTTTTTTTCCTTTCTGTCTTTTTCTTTGTTCGGAGTATTTATGAAGGAACATTTGATCGGGGTATTCCAATCGACACTTCATGACTTTCTCCTTCTCAATCTTACTCCCGGTAACGTTATCGTGTTGTTTGAGAAGATTGCTTATCAGCTTCTGCTGATCGTCGGGCCGATTTTTTTGATTGCCGTCGTGATCGCCATACTCGGTAATTATTTGCAGTTCGGGTTTCTTCTTGCCACTGACCCGCTCATGATGAAATTTAATAAAATCAACCCCATTCAAGGCGTGAAACAGCTATTCTCGATGAGGGCGGTAGTCGACTTTTTGAAATCGGTGCTTAAGATGTCGATTATCGGGGTTGTCGTTTATATGACGCTGATGGCGCAGAAGGATTACATCATGAGACTGGCGCAGATGCCGCTTGAAGAAATTGCGATGTTTACATGGTCGATCACCATTTCTCTCGGGCTTAAGATTGGCTTGATTCTAATTGTTCTGGCGATCTTCGATTATATGTACCAGCGTTACGAGCATGCCAAGAGTCTTCGGATGTCTAAGCAAGACATTAAGGACGAATACAAAAAATCGGAGGGTGATCCGCTTATTAAAGGTAAAATCCGTGAAAAGCAGCGGAGGATGGCGCTGCAGCGGATGATGCAGGAGGTACCGAAAGCGGACGTAGTCATTACCAACCCGACTCATTTTGCGGTAGCCATTAAATATGATGCAGGCAAAATGCAAGCGCCGACCGTCATTGCCAAGGGAACGGATTATATTGCCCTTAAGATTAGGCAGATTGCTAAGGATAATGGAGTCATTACGATGGAAAACAAAGCACTGGCCCGGGCGCTGTATGCTCAAGTGGAAATCGGCGACGCTATTCCTGCCGATATGTTCCAGGCTGTAGCTGAAGTGCTTGCCTATGTATACAAATTAAAGGGTAAAGCGAACTAGAGATAAGGAAAGGAGGGTAACGGAGTGAGAGCCAGAGATTTAGTCGTTCTTATAGGTGTAATCGGTATTGTTCTCATGATGGTCATTCCGCTGCCGCTTTGGCTGCTGGATTTTCTTCTCATCATTAATATTTCTGCAGCTTTGCTGATTATATTGATTGGCATGAATACGCAGGATGCTCTTCAATTTTCCATCTTTCCGTCTCTGCTGCTGATCACAACGTTGTTTCGTTTGGCCCTCAACGTATCCACCACGAGAAACATTCTGGCAAACGGTGATGCCGGTAGTGTGGTCAGAACCTTTGGTGAGTTCGTAGCAGGGGGCAACATCGTCGTTGGTTTTGTTGTCTTCCTTATATTGGTGTTAGTTCAATTTATCGTCATTACCAAAGGTTCTGAGCGCGTTGCCGAGGTCGCTGCACGCTTTACGCTCGATGCGATGCCCGGTAAGCAAATGAGTATCGACGCGGATTTGAACGCGGGGATGATTAATGAGCAGCAAGCCAAGGAAAGACGCGAGAAGATCGCTCGTGAAGCCGACTTCTACGGCGCGATGGACGGTGCCAGCAAATTCGTCAAGGGAGACGCCATTGCCGGCATCATCATGCTGATCATCAATATTCTCGGCGGTCTGATCATCGGGATGGCTATGCATGATATGTCCCTGTCCGAAGCAGGGGCACTGTACTCGATTCTGACGATTGGCGACGGGCTGGTAAGCCAAATCCCTGCACTGCTCATTTCTACGGCGGCGGGAATTATCGTTACCCGCGCGGCGTCCGATGGCAATCTGGCACAGGATCTTGCAGGCCAAATGTTTTCTTATCCAAAGCTGCTTTATATCGTAGCAGGTACCGTTGCGGCACTCGGCATTTTTACTCCGATTCATGTCATCACGACCTTTCCTATTGCGATATTGCTGGCTTTTGCCGCATACCGAATGCAGCAGAATTTGACCCGCAAGCAAGAAGAAGAGGTTCAGCTTGAAGAAGAGCAGCAAATCGAAGAGGTCCGCAGCCCGGAAAGCGTCATCGGATTGCTGCAGGTGGATCCGATAGAATTCGAATTCGGCTACGGCTTAATCCCTCTGGCGGATACACAGCAGGGGGGAGACTTGTTGGACCGGATTATCCTTATCCGCAGACAATGCGCGCTGGAGCTTGGCGTTGTCGTTCCGGTCATACGGATTCGCGACAATATTCAGCTCAGGCCCAATGAATATGTGATTAAGATCAAAGGGAATACCGTAGCTCGCGGTGATCTTCTGCTGAATCATTATTTGGCGATGAGTCCGGGGATCGAAGATGATTCCATTACTGGGATTGATACTCTGGAGCCTGCATTCGGATTGCCGGCCCTGTGGATTGATGAAAGTACAAAGGAGCGCGCCGAGCTGTCCGGGTACACCGTGGTAGATCCGCCTTCGGTTGTAGCAACGCATTTGACCGAGATCATCAAAAAGCATGCGCACGAGCTTCTTGGCAGACAAGAAACCAAAGCGCTCGTTGAGAACGTCAAGGAAAACTATCCTGCGCTTGTGGACGAGCTTATACCCAACGTCTTATCGCTGGGAGATGTACAGAAGGTGCTTGTCAAGCTTCTCCGTGAAAAAATATCGGTGCGTGATTTGGTTACGATTCTTGAGACGCTGGCCGATTACGGTACTTATACCAAAGATACGGAAATCTTAACGGAATATGTAAGACAGGCGCTGTCCAGACAAATTACTCAACAGTTTACGACAAGCGGTGATTCTCTTAAGGTGATTACCGTTGGACCAACCCTGGAGAAGAAAATTGCAGAGTCGGTCCAGCAATCGGATCAAGGCAGCTATCTGGCATTGGATCCCACGTCCACTCAAGTGATCTATCAACGAATTAACGATCAGGTTACCAAGCTGATTCAAGCGGGCCAGCAGCCTGTGGTGTTGACTTCGCCGACCATCAGGATGTATCTCCGCCAATTGCTGGAGCGCACGATGCAGGATATTCCTGTATTGTCATACAGCGAGCTCGAGCCGAGCGTTGAAATTCAAAGTATGGGGGTTGTGAATCTATGAGAGTAAAGCGGTACGTCGTTGATTCGATGCCGGATGCCCTTCAAAAAATTCGGACAGATCTTGGGAAAGACGCTGTCATCATAAATACGAAAGAAATTCGTTCCGGCGGTTTTCTCGGGATGTTCACGAAGAAGAAGATCGAGGTCATTGCAGCGACGGACACCGCTGGTTCCGGAGGCGGAGCCCATTCTCCCAAAGCGGCGGTGACAGCGGCCATCCCGAAAACGGAGCCTGAACCGGCTGCCGCTTATCCCATGAAATTCGGCGCTGCTGCTTACGGTGCTCAGCTGGGGCGGCAAGAATCTTCGTCGCTGTCTTTTCCCGAAGTGCCCGATGTACTGCCAGCGGCCAAACAACCTTCTGCTGCCCCCATCGAACCTGCGGGGACCACAATGGTCAAACCAAGAGAAGATGTACTGATGGATGAAATTAAGCAAATGAAAGAAATGATGCTTAAGCTTACCCAGCAAAGCGCTGTTCAGCAAGCTATGGATCCGGTGCTGCAAGAGTTCGAAGCAAGGCTGTTGCGCCAAGAAGTAGATCCCCTGCTCGTGCATGAGCTTTTACTAAATGTATCGGAAGCGGCGGAAGCACAAGGAGCGGAACTGACCGAGGAGTGGGTCTATCACTGCCTAAAAAGGCAGCTGGAGGCCATGTTGTTCAATTCCAAGCAAAAAGCCATTGCCGCCGATACCCGGGTCGTTCACTTCGTCGGACCGACAGGCGTCGGCAAAACGACGACGATCGCCAAGCTGGCCGCGGAGCAGGTGCTAAAGCACCACCGCAAGGTCGGGTTTATTACTTCAGATACGTACCGGATTGCTGCGGTTGAACAGTTGAAAACTTACGCAACCATATTGAACGTACCGCTTGAAGTTGTTTTTTCACCTTTGGATTTGAATAAGGCCTTTGAGCAATTAAAGGATTGCGATTTGATTTTCATGGATACGGCAGGGAGAAATTTCCGTAACGAGATGTATGTTTCAGAGCTGAATGCGCTTCTGAAATCCAACGGGAAGAGCGAAACGTATCTGGTGCTCAGCATGACAACCAAGTATAAAGATATGCAGGCCATTACCAACAATTTCTGCAAATTCAAACTGGATAAGGTGCTGTTCACCAAAATGGATGAGACGGACTCTTATGGATCCGTAGTGAACCTGATTCACGAATTCGGGCTTCAAACTTCTTACATCGCTAACGGACAGAGCGTACCAGACGACATACAAGAACTGAATGAACATCAAATGATCGATCTGATTCTGGGGGCGGGCAAGTCATGAGTGATCAGGCGCAAGGGCTGCGTAATCTGATTCGGCATCAAAGCGAGTTGAAAAACAAAGCGACACGCATCATTACGGTGACAAGCGGTAAAGGCGGTGTGGGCAAATCGAATTTTACGCTCAATTTCGCTTTATCGCTGCAGAAAAAAGGGTACAAAGTGCTGGTCTTTGACGCTGATATCGGTCTTGCCAATATCGACGTGTTAATGGGGATATCCTCCAAATTCAACTTATATCACCTATTGAAAAGAGAAAAAACGATCTGGGAAATTATTCAGACCGGACCCAACGATTTGCAGTTTATTGCAGGGGGATCGGGATTTAACGATTTGATTCGTTTGTCCGAGGAGCAGCTCGATTACTTTGCGGATCAAGTTAATCAATTGACCGGTCATGTTGATTTCATCCTGTTTGATACGGGAGCCGGCTTGTCCAAGGAAACGTTAAAATTCATTGTTGCCGCAGAGGAAACCATTGTTGTCACGACTCCGGAGCCTACATCGATCACGGATGCCTATGCCATCATCAAGATGGTCCATTCGATGAACTATCAAGTAGCGTTCCGCTTGGTGGTAAACCGGATAACGGATTGGAAGGAGGGGAGGCAGACGGCAGACAAAATCAGGATGGTTGCCCGACAGTTCCTGAATTTGGACATTCCGACACTGGGGTATGTATATGACGACAGCAACGTCTCCAAAGCGGTTAAGAAACAAGTTCCATTTACCGTTGCCTTTCCGTATAGTGCCGCTTCCAAATCGATTGGCGAATTGGCCGATCATTTTATCGCCAATCAACCTCCTGCGGAGTCGCAAGCAGGAGCAGTCAAGGGCTTCCTTACCAAGATGTTCGGGTTATTGAAGCAATAGTACGGTTATGGTAGGGGCTTACGATCCTCTGACCTAGACAACGAAGAGGAGTGAAGTGATGCCGCCGTTTGATGTTTTGGTAGTGGACGACTCAGTGTTTATGAGAAAAATTATTTCGGATTTTATCACGGAGGATCCGGAACTTCGTGTAGTAGGGACGGCCAGGAATGGCCGTGAAGCGATAGAAATGGTCAAAAAGCTGAAGCCGCATGCCGTGACCATGGATATTGAAATGCCCGAGATGAACGGCCTTGAAGCGCTTCGGGCGATCATGAAAGAGCATCCCGTGCCGGTGATTATGCTTAGCAGCTTGACACAGGCTGGTGCAATGGAGACGATCCGCGCATTGGAACTGGGGGCATTTGATTTCGTCGGCAAGCCCTCCGGCTCGATTTCGCTTGATTTATACAAGGTGAAGCAGAATCTGTTGGAGAAACTACGGGTTGCCGTTAGAACGAAGGTGAGGGGCGTTCACGCTCCTACTCATCCGGCATCATCGTTATCACAGCCCGTGAAACCGGCTGTAATAAAGGAGAAAAGATCAGCGCACAAGCCAACTCCGTTTGAGCATCTGGTGGCGATTGGTACATCTACAGGCGGTCCAAGAGCGCTGCACCAGGTATTATCCCAAATTCCCGACGGCTTCCGCGCCCCGATTCTCATCGTACAGCATATGCCGCCTAATTTCACCAAATCGCTTGCCCAGAGACTGAATTCCGACTCCTATCTGCGGATCGTAGAAGCGGAGGCCGGGATGGTACTGGAAAGCGGAACGGCGTATGTGGCTCCTGGCGGTTTTCATATGACTGCGGCCAGAAACGGGACGAATTCTTACAAAATTCATCTGTCGAAAGAGGAACAGCGCAACGGGCACCGTCCTTCTGTGGATGTCTTGTTCGAATCGCTGCTGCCGCTTAAGGAATTGAAGCGGCATATTGTGATTATGACCGGAATGGGAGCAGACGGTTCAAAAGGGATGCTGGCACTCAAGCAGGCGGGGGCCGTAACTACCATTGCCGAAGCGGAACAGACTTGTGTCGTCTACGGGATGCCTCGGGCCGCGGTTGAATTGGGATGTATAACCCACGTGTTGCCGCTGCAGCAAATTGCCTCCAGATTGGTACAAGCCGTCGGAGGGCAGTCTTCACTACCCGGAAATATATATAACAACGATCAATGATGGAGGTGTGGTTATGGAAATGAATCAGTATCTCTCAATGTTTATTGATGAATCCAGAGATCATTTGCAGGCGATGAACGAGCATTTACTTGGCCTTGAGAACAGCCCGGAGGACGTGAGCATCGTGCAGCATATTTTTCGCTCCGCTCACACGCTGAAGGGGATGTCGGCGACCATGGGCTTTGAGGATCTGGCCTCGCTTACCCATGAGATGGAGAACGTGCTTGATTTGGTTCGGAATCACAAATTAAAAATGGATTCGTTCATATTCGATTGCACTTTTAAAAGCCTGGATGCGCTGGAAACGATGGTGGAGGATATTATCCAGGGAGGTACCGGAAAAGCGGATGTCACAGACATCGTCTCCGAGCTGAAGTCGATTGTATCCGGTGATTATCTTAAGAACGGTTTTGCTGCGGGCGCAGCAGGGTCATCTGCAGCGAATGCCGGTAAGTCCGGGAAAAGTAATGAGCTGGATGAATTTCAATTCTCCATTTTGCAGCAATCGATCGAAGCGGGTATGCCCGTTTTTCGAATTGTAGTAGCCATTCGTCAGGATTGTGTATTGAAAGCGGCCAGAGCATATATGGTGTTTAGCGTGCTGGAGCAAAACGGCGAGGTCATTAAGTCCAATCCTCCCGTCGAAGACATTGAGCAGGAACGATTCGACCATTCCTTCACCGTATATTATATTTCACAGATGGACCAAGACCAGCTTAAAAGTCAAATCGCCGGCGTCTCTGAAATCGACAACGTAGATGTTGTCCTTATGGACCAGTCCAAGCTCAATGAGCTGATGAACGCTCCTGAGCCTCCGCAGGCTCAAGCTAAGCCTGCCGTAAGCGAAGCCTCGGCTTCAATGCA
The DNA here is from genome assembly GCF_057814255.1 of Paenibacillus sp. F024. Lineage (NCBI taxonomy): Bacteria > Bacillati > Bacillota > Bacilli > Caryophanales > Paenibacillaceae > Paenibacillus > Paenibacillus sp. F024. The sequence goes on along the minus strand of NZ_JBVASZ010000001.1, from coordinate 299,841 downwards.
GGAGGCGCCGAAGACCGAAGCGAAGAAGGCTGCTTCGGGGGGAGGAACACCTGTAGCAGGGCGCACGATCCGGGTGGATATTGAACGCCTCGATACACTGATGAATTTGTTCAGTGAATTGCTGATCGACCGCGTTCGACTGGAACAGCTTTCCAGCGAGATCCGCAGGAGCGATCTTACGGAAACCGTAGAGCACATGGCCAGAGTGAGCAGCGATTTGCAAAGCATCGTCCTGAAGCTGCGCATGGTTCCTGTCGATTCGGTATTCAACCGCTTCCCGCGGATGATTCGCGATGTGGCCAAGACGCTCGATAAAAAGGTGGACCTGATCATTACCGGCGCCGATACCGAATTGGACCGTACGGTTGTAGACGAAATTGGCGATCCGCTGGTCCACTTGTTGAGGAACGCCGTAGATCACGGTATTGAACCGGCTGCGGAACGTTTGCAGATCGGCAAGCCGGAGACCGGAACGATCTATCTGCGTGCCTATCACAGCGGCAACCATGTATTTATCGAAATTGAAGAAGACGGCCGCGGGATTAACAGAGATAAGGTACTCAGCAAAGCCATTCAGAATGGCGTCATCACGACCGAGCAATCCGAGAGATTATCCGACGAGGAGGTATATCAGCTCCTGTTTGCCCCCGGGTTTAGCACAGCGGACAAGATATCGGATATTTCCGGCCGCGGCGTAGGACTGGATGTCGTTAAAACGAAAATCGAGAGTTTAGGCGGACAGGTCAACGTCAACGCCAAATGGGGTAAAGGAACGAAATTTACGGTCCAGCTACCGCTGACGCTCTCGATTATCTCCGCCATGCTTATCCGGTTGGGGGAAGAAAAATACGCCATCCCGCTTTCTTCCATTGTCGAAACGATGGCTGTCAAAAACGATCAAATTCGCGTTGTGCACGGCAGCGCCATGATCAACTACCGAAGCACGGTTATTCCGCTTATTCACTTGGCTCAGCTGTTTGACGTACCGGGCTTTACTAAAGAGGCGGATGCGGAAATGCAAATGGTGGTGATCCGCAAGGGAGATAAACTGGCAGCCCTTGTCGTGGACGAATTTATTGGTCAGCAGGAAATTGTCTTGAAATCGCTGGGCAAATATTTAACGAACCTGTTTGCGGTATCGGGGGCCACTATTCTGGGTGACGGACAGGTCGCTTTGATCATTGATACGAACGCATTAATTAAATAAAGGCGGCAATTCTCGCTTCTCACGATAACTTTAGGAGGCTGATAGTATGGGACAGGAGTTAAAAGTGATTGTTTTTTCACTAGCGCATGAAGAATATGGGGTGGAGGTCGACAGTGTACGGACGATCGAACGGATGCAGCCGATGACCCGCGTTCCCAAAACACCGGAATTCGTCCGTGGAGTCATTAATCTGCGGGGTGTCGTAACGCCGGTTATTGATCTGCATGGCCGTTTTGGTTTTCCGTTGAGCGAATATACGGACAACACGCGAATCATTATCGTAGCTGTAGGAGATCTGGAGGTCGGCTTGATCGTGGATTCGGCCAACGACGTTATCGACATCGACAGTGACAGTATCGAGGATCCGCCGGAAATCGTAGGGGGAATCAAAGCGAAATATTTACAAGGCATCGCAAAAGTGAGTGACGAGCGATTGCTGGTGCTCCTCAATCTTAAGGAAGTGCTCAATAAAAGTGAAATCATCCAATTGGGAAGTATAGAGGAGTAGATTTAGTGGAAGCTTTCAACTCATTTGCGGAATTCCAGATGGATGTTCTGAAGGAAGTGGGGAACATTGGCGCGGGACATGCCGCAACGGCCTTATCCAAGCTGCTTGATAAGCCGGTCGATATGCTTGTACCCAATGTACGGCTGCTTCCGTTTGAGGAGGTCGCAGAAAGCGTTGGCGGCTCTGAAGAGGTTGTCATCGCGATCTTCCTTCGCGTGGAAGGGGAAACGCCCGGTAATCTGTTCTTCATTCTAGCTATCGATTCCGCCAAAAAGCTGCTTCGAAATTTGGTTGGAATTGAGCTTGGCGGCGATGAAGGCTACTCGGAGATGGAACTTTCGGCATTGAACGAAATCGGCAATATATTGGCGGGTTCCTATTTAACTTCACTGGCGGATTTTACAAACCTGAACATGTATCCCACCGTACCTTCACTTTCTATTGATATGGCGGGAGCGATTCTAAGCTACGGCTTGCTCCAATTCGGTCAAATGGGAGATCAAGCCCTGCTTATTGATACGAAATTTTTGGACGGTCATGACGAAATCCAGGGTCATTTTTTCCTGATCCCGGATCCGGAATCGTTCGAACGAATTTTTGTCGCTTTGGGAGTACAGACTCCATGATTCAAGACAACCTCATTAAAGTTGGGATGGCCGACCTGAATGTTGCACACATGACCGGCGTGCTGAAAACAACGGGTTTAGGTTCTTGCGTAGGCGTTACCTTATACGATGCCAAAGCGAAAGTGGCGGGCATGGCGCATGTCATGCTTCCCAGCTCGGATATTGCCAGAGAAGGGAAGCTCAATATCGCCAAATATGCGGACTCTGCCCTTCCGGAAATGATCCGTTTGATGCTGGCGCTTGGCGCGGAGATTCGACGTATGGAAGCCAAAATGGCCGGGGGGGCACAAATGTTTTCGTTCGGGACCCAATCCGATACCATGCGGATCGGTCCACGGAATGTGGAATCCTGTAAAGCAGTGCTCCAAAGCTATAGCATTCCCGTTAAGGCGGAAGATACCGGCGCTAATTATGGCAGAACGATTGAGTTTGATTGCCAAACGGGCATTCTCACCGTTCGCAGCGTACAACACGGCGTGAAGGAATTGTGAACCATGATTGGATCGATTCGATGGAATTTTTTCATAGGTGCATTGGCGTTTATTGTCACTTTTGTGCTTTCCATGTCCAATAATATTTGGCTAACAACGATCATTCGAAGCTTTTACAGTTTTGCGATACTTTTTGGTCTTATGTTTTTGTGTCGTTTTCTGCTGGGCACCTTTGCCGGACTGGATCGTTTATCTGCACAAAGCCAGGAAACAGAGGAAGTGGAAGGGAAAGGTACTGCAGTCGATGCGGTGACTCCTGATCAGGATGAGGAGCTTCGTGAGCTTTTAAAATCCGGAATCGATCCGAAAGCCGCAGAGTTGAATGACTTTTCTCCCTTGAATCCTCCAAAGCTTCGGGTTAAACAGGAGCCGAATCCTGAAGAGATGGCGCAAGCGGTTCGTCGAATGACTGATGAATAAGGGTGGTGACAATCCGTCATGATCAGCCAAAAATCCCACTTAGCCAACATGGACGTCTGGGTACAATGGAGAGAAGAAAAGAGATTGGATGCAAAAAAAACATTGATCGAAACGTACTTGCCGCTTGTGGAATACGTGTCCAGCCGTCTCTCCACCGGTCTGCCCAAAAATGTTTCCAAAGAAGATTTGTCCAGCTTCGGAGTGATGGGACTTATCGATGCCATTGAAAAATTTGATTACCAGCGTGGACTGCAATTTGAAACCTATGCTTCGTGGCGAATCCGGGGAGCCGTCATCGATGGTCTGCGACAAGGAGATTGGGTTCCCCGCTCGGTGCGAGAGAAAGCAAAAAAAGTCGAGGAAGCTTATCAGGTACTGGAACAGCGTTATCTACGCTCTGTTTCGGACCACGAGATCAGCAGCTATTTGGGAGTCAGCGAAAACGACTTTCAACAGATCGTGCAGGACATTGCCGTTTCAACCGTTTGTTCCATTGATGATCCGATTAGGGAAGAGGATGCGGAGACCAGGCTTTCATTATTAATTGATGAGAAGGCTAAAAACCCTGAATTCAAAGTGAACGAGGTATACTTGAAGGAAACGCTGGCAAAGGCGATAGAGAGACTGACGGAAAAGGAAAGAACGGTAGTTTCGCTATTTTATTATGAAGAATTGTCTTTAAGCGAGATTGCCGAAGTCATGAGTCTTTCTCCTTCAAGAATTTCCCAGCTGCATTCCAAAGCGATCCTTCGCTTAAAGGGCGCTTTAAGTCGGCACAAGAGCCAATTGTTATACGATTAACGAACGGGCAGGAGGAGAAACGATGAGCGATGCGGCGTTGCCGATCAGCTTTTATTTGGATATCACATTGTCAGACGATAAGTTGTCCGCATTTTTACAGTTTACGAACCATGAACAATCCCTTCAGGTTTCAAGGGAAGAGCTGGAGGAGTTTTTGAAATCGCATCACATCGTGTTCGGAATCGATGAGGAAAAGCTTGCTTCCATAGTAAAGGACCCTAGCGCATTTTTCTATTCGAAGACATTAATTGCTCAGGGCCACTCTCCAATTGACGGTCAGGACGGGTTTATCCACATGATGTACAACCTGGACGATCAGTCCAAAAGACCGGCAGAGCTTGGCGACGGCAAGGTGGATTTCAAAGAAGTAACGTCGATCCACAATGTACGCAAGGGACAGTTGATCGCTCAAAGGATACCTGCCAAACCTGGCACGCAGGGCAGAGCGGTTACAGGTGAGGCCTTGTTCGCTAAAGACGGCAAAGAAGCCCGGTTTAAAATAGGCAAAAACGTCGTTGTGGATCCGGAGCAAACGGCCATGTACGCAGCTATAGATGGTATGGTGACGAAAACGGATAGAGATAAAATCAACGTATTTCCTATTTTTGAAGTGAACGGGGACGTGGACTATAATATAGGCAATATTGACTTCGTCGGATCGGTTGTCATCCGCGGCGGTGTGCTTCCAGGCTTTCGGATCAAAGCATCCGGCGACATCCGGATCACCGGCAGCGTGGACGGCGCCGATCTGGAAGCGGGAGGCTCCATCGAAATTACCGCCGGCATACTCGGACATAACAAAAGTGTCGTTCGTGCGGGAGTCCGGGTGAAAAGCTCCTTTGTTCAAGACGCAACGGTGGAAGCGGGAGAAGAAGTTCTGGTCAGTCAAAGCATCATGCATTCGCAGATCCGTGCGGGCAAGCAGGTGATTTGCAAGGGGACAAAAGGTCTTATTGTCGGCGGAATGATTCAGGCGGGAGAGGGCGTCTCTGCTCGAACCATAGGAAATTCCATGTCCACGACAACGGTCATTGAGGTAGGCGTGCTCCCTGAGCTTCGCAATGAGCTGCAGCAGCTTCGTACGCACCTTAGAACCATGAGCGAGAATATGGAAAAGACGGAAAAAGCGCTGACACTGCTGGATCAGTTAGCTGCCGCCGGTCAGCTTGGACCGGATAAGGTGGCTATGCGCGTAAAACTCACTCATAATAAAAAACAGGCTGCTGAAGAGATGACTGTATCCAAAAATCGAATTTTCGAAATCGAAAAGTCGCTGGAGGACTCGGAAAGAGCCAAGGTGGAAGTCGTCTCAACGATTTACAGCGGAGCGAAAATTGTAATCGGCCGCTATACGAAATTCGTCAAGGATACATCCCAGAAGGTGAAGTTTCAATTGCTTGACGGAGATATTGCCATGCTTCCTATCGTTTAACGGCTGAACCGTTGAGGCCCCCGTTATTGAAGGAGGGTTTGTGAAATGAGCTTAAAATCCATTGAGATGCAGTTTGCTCTTCATAAGAACGATGAAGTTGGATTAAAGCAGCATCAGATGATGAACAAGCCTGTACAAGATCAGGCGTTGCTCTCGAATGATGCTGAGAAAAGTACGTTGAAAGAGCGACATGTTACTGCCAAAGCTGAGGAAACAAGCGGCTCTGCAGTGAAGGACGATGGGTCAAGGCGGCAGAGCGGCCAAGGCGGCAGCCGCAGAAACGGCAAGTCAGCCGGTCAGAGCGACGTCAAGCGTGAGCCCCGAAGAGATCATCCGTTCAAAGGACAGCATATCGATTTGTCGCTTTAACCCATGTGTGAAAAAGGTGAATGCAGTGAACCAACCTTGGATTTATATTGTGCTGGTCGGTCTCGTACTGATTGTGTATGCCAGAATCGTTCCCAGAAGCGCGGCAAACCAAGGAAGCCAATCTCACGGGGGCAGCATGCTCAGTGAAATGGAAGAAACCATGGATCATTTTGCCGCCGAACTGGACGAGCAGAACAAGGCATTAATTCAGATGTTTGCCGAAACGAAGAAGGAATTCGAGCTGCATACCGCCCAGCTTGTTTACCGCATAGAGACGCTTGAGAAGCAGGGGCTGCAGCTCCAGCAGGAGATGAGCCGCCTCGTATACGCTCAGGAGCAGCTGCAGGCGGGACCAACCGTTAAAACGCCAGGCAGTTTGGCTCACGCCGGCGATGCGAACGCTCCGAACATCCACGAACAGGATGCTGAATCCTCGAAAGAGGCAGCCCTGCATGAAATGGTCATACCGGAGCCGTCTGCCGCAACCTTCGTGACAAATATGAAAGAACGGTACAGCGAACTGTTTGAATTGCATCAGCAGGGCAAATCAACCGATTATATTGCCAAAAAGCTTGGTAAGAACAAAGGAGAAATCAACCTGATTCTTCAATTGGCCAAACAGGAGGAGCTTTCCGATGGCTAACAATAAATCGATGCTCACCGGACTCGGCGCCGGCTTGATTTTGGGTGCGGTGCTTCTTCAATTGATGAATGCGGCTCCTGCGGCCGAAATGTCCGGTCCGCCTATGGATGAAATGAACCCGGCGCAGCTGAAGGAAGCCGCATCCCAATATTTTCAGGTGTATGACAAAGACAAGAAAATATACGATCAGACGCAAGCCGACGCTTTGGTTGCGCAAAAACTGCAGGAAGCAAAGGAGAAGCAAGCGGCTGAGCCGCAGCCTGCTCCCGAGCCGGTCAAGGAAACTTACGTTTATATATCCAGCGGTTTGACTGCAGCCAATGTGGCGGATATGCTTATGGCAAGCGGTGTGATATCGGACAGAAAAGCATTCGAGGATGAGATGCGAAGCAAGCGATTAAATGATAAAATTGTTGTCGGCATTCATGTATTCAAGAGCCCGGTAGAGCTTACCGAAGTCATTACGAACCTGACGACACCATAGGATCGGAACCGGTTGAAAGGGTCCGATTTTGTCGTGTTTAAGATGAAAATCACGGGTGTTGCATACCAATGTCAGTTATGGTATAGTAATTGTCGGTGTTAAAATCCACACGCTGATTAATTCCGGCAAGGGTGCTCTGATTTCAATCGCAATGGCAGTTACATCGTTATACTGCCTGCGGATGCACGGAGTTTTGCTGAGAAGATGATATTGGCGGAGGAAGCCAAAAAAACCAATCTAGAGGAGGTGCGTGAGGATGGCAGTAATCTCCATGAAACAGCTGCTTGAAGCTGGGGTACACTTCGGTCATCAAACCCGTCGTTGGAATCCGAAAATGGATCGATACATCTTCACCGAAAGAAACGGAATTTACATCATTGACCTGCAAAAAACGGTCAAAAAAGTTGAGGAAGCTTATAACTTCGTCAAATCGGTTGCTGAAGAGAACGGTACAATCTTGTTCGTAGGCACGAAGAAGCAAGCTCAAGATTCCGTTAAGGAAGAAGCAGAGCGCTGCGGAATGTACTACATCAACCAACGTTGGTTGGGTGGTACGCTGACGAACTTCAAAACGATTGAAAACCGGATTAACCGTCTGCATGAACTGGCAAGATGGGAAGAAGACGGCACGTTCGATGTGCTTCCTAAGAAAGAAGTTATCATTCTTCGCAAGGAAAAAGATCGCCTGGAGAAATTCTTGGGCGGTATCAAGCATATGAAAGGTTTGCCGAGCGCTCTGTTTGTCATCGATCCTCGTAAAGAGCGGATCGCTGTTGCCGAAGCTCGCAAGCTGGGTATTCCGATCGTCGGTATCGTTGATACGAACTGTGATCCGGACGAAATCGACTATGTCATTCCGGGTAACGACGATGCTATCCGTGCAGTGAAATTGCTCACAGCCAAAATCGCTGATGCAGTAATCGAAGCTCACCAAGGCGAACAAACGACAGCCTAATGCATTGAATACATGAAAGGGTGGTTTGAAGGTGCAAAATCCTTTCACCGCCCTTTTTTTGGGGTTACATAATGAACTCGAGGAGGCCAAATCATGGCAGTTAATGCAGCATCAGTAAAAGAATTGCGTGAGAAAACCGGAGCAGGTATGCTCGATTGCAAAAAAGCATTGGAAGAAGCAAACGGTGATTTGACGAAAGCGGCTGAAATCCTTCGCGAGAAAGGCTTGTCGGCAGCAGCGAATAAAGCAGGCCGTATTGCAACCGAAGGCGTCGTGGAATCCTATATTCATGGCGGCGGAAGAATCGGCGTATTGGTTGAAATCAACTGCGAAACCGACTTCGTAGCTAAAACCGACTCCTTTAAAGAATTTGCTCGTGACATCGCGATGCAAATCGCTGCAGCAAGTCCGAAATACGTTCGCCGTGAAGAAGTTCCTCAAGAAGACCTGGAAAAAGAACGTGAAATTTTGAAAAACCAGGCTCTGAATGAAGGCAAGCCGGCTAACATTGTAGAAAAAATGGTGGAAGGCCGTATGAGCAAATTCTACGAAGAATTCTGCTTGATGGAGCAATCCTTCATTAAAGATCCGGATAAAAAGATCAGCGCGCTGTTGAACGAGAAAGTTGCTACCATCGGTGAGAACATCTCGATCCGCCGCTTTGTTCGTTACGAGCTCGGAGAAGGTCTTGAGAAGAAACAAGAAAACTTCGCTGAAGAAGTTATGTCGCAAGTAAAAAAATAATTCAATTAAATAAGCAAGGAAACGTGGGAACACTTGGTGTTCCTTCTTTTTTAAACAGGAGAGGGAATGCGTTCTGATTGAAACGGAGGGTTGTTGCTTGGAACATCCGATTTATAAAAGAATTGTTTTGAAACTTAGCGGTGAAGCTTTGGCCGGACAGCAGGGGTATGGCATTGATGCTGAAATGATTACATCCATTGCCCAGCAGGTGAAGGAAGTTGTGGACCTGAACGTCGAAGTTGCCATTGTTGTCGGCGGCGGAAATATTTGGCGCGGGATTGCCGGAAGTGCAAGAGGCATTGACCGTGCGACAGCAGATTATATGGGAATGCTTGCGACCGTTATGAATTCGCTGGCGCTTCAGGATGCCCTGGAGACGATCGGAGTGCCGACCCGCGTTCAATCATCGATTACGATGCAGCAGGTAGCCGAGCCTTATATTCGCCGGAGAGCGATGCGTCACTTGGAAAAAGGAAGAGTAGTGATCTTCGCGGCGGGAACAGGAAACCCATACTTCTCCACGGATACGACAGCAGCGCTCAGAGCCGCTGAAATTGAAGCGGAAGTTATACTCATGGCGAAAAATAAAGTCGACGGCGTTTATTCCGCAGACCCGTTCAAGCATGCGGACGCTGAAAAGTTCGAAACGCTCACCTACCTTGAAGTGCTCAATAAAAATTTGGGTGTAATGGATTCCACCGCATCCTCCTTATGCATGGACAACAACATTCCGTTGGTCGTTTTCTCCATTACGGAAAGCGGGAATATCAAGCGGGTGGTACTCGGTGAAAAAATCGGTACGATAGTTAAAGGGAGTGTGTAACGATGCCTCAATCGATAAAGAAAAATGCGGAAGACCGTATGGAAAAGGCGATTGGCGCGCTGAAGAAGGAGCTGGCATCGCTTCGTGCAGGCCGCGCAACGCCGGCGCTGCTTGATCGTGTACAGGTTGAGTACTATGGTGCGATGACACCGGTGAACCAGTTGGCCAATATTAACACGCCGGACTCCCGGACGCTCATGATCCAGCCATGGGACAAAAGCTCGGTGGCCGCGATTGAGAAAGCGATTCTGAAATCGGATCTTGGCCTCACGCCTTCCAATGACGGAAGCTCGATTCGTATCGTAATTCCGGCATTGACGGAAGAGCGTCGTGCAGAGCTCGTAAAAATGACAAAGAAGTTCGGCGAGGAAGCCAAAGTAGCCATCCGGAATATTCGACGCGATGCCAATGACGACATCAAGAAGCTGGAAAAGACGGGGATTTCCGAAGATGAATCCCGTCGTCATCAAGATGATATTCAGAAGTTTACGGATAAGCATATCGCTGAAGTCGATAAGGTGCTCGCAGCAAAAGAAAAAGAAATTATGGAAGTGTAATTGGTAAAGACCCCCTTATTTGAGGGGGCTTTTAGTCTTTCCTGATGGGGGATTAAGCATGATACCTTTCAAGAAATGGTTTGGAAGCAAACCGGTGGGTGAGGACGTTGCCCGTCAGCTCGATGCGGACAATATTCCAAACCATGTGGCCGTGATTATGGACGGTAACGGCCGATGGGCGCAAAAGAGAGGACTGCCGCGGGTTGCCGGACACCATTCCGGGATGAAAAATGTGAAGAGAATTACGATGGCGGCGAACAGCATTGGTGTGCAGGTGCTGACGATGTATGCCTTTTCCACGGAAAACTGGAAGCGGCCTAAAGAAGAAGTCGACTATTTAATGAAACTTCCACTTGAATTTTTCCCCAAGGAAATCGACGAATTGATAGCCAACAACGTCCAAATCCGTATGACCGGCTGGCAGGAAGGTCTCCCGGATTATACGCTAAAAGCCATTGAAGACGCGATTGAGCAGACGAAAAAGAATACAGGTCTTATTTTGAATTTTGCGCTGAACTACGGCAGTCGGAAAGAAATGCTTAGCGGCATTCGACAGCTTGTACAAGATGCGAAAGAAAACAAAATTAATCCGGATGGTATCGATGAATCGATGTTCGCAAAATATCTGCTAACCGATCCTCTCCCGGACCCTGATTTGCTGATCCGCACCAGCGGTGAGAAACGCATCAGTAATTTCATGCTGTGGCAGCTTGCCTACTCGGAGTTGTGGTTTACAGATCTTTGTTGGCCTGAGTTTACAGAGCTGCACTTCTATGAAGCGATTCAAGAATATCAGCGCAGGGCCAGAAGATACGGCGGTTTGTAGTGCTATGGAGGAATGGAATTGAAGCAGAGAATCGTCACGGGAGTCGTCGCAGGGATCGCTTTTTTTATCATGCTGTACTTGGGCGGTTATTGGTTTGCCGGACTTCTATTGATATTGTCGATGATCGGTTATGATGAGTTTCTGCGGATGACCGGACTCAAGGGGAACAAAACCATTGAATTCATTGGCTATTTAGGGGTGTTTGCTCTTACGCTTCAGTGGCATAATACCGGCGTCACGTTAAGTCAGCTGGTTTGGCTGCTTATGTTCCTTTTTATGGCCGCGACGGTCATATCCAAAAACAAAATAACGATTGATCATATAGCAATGGCCTTTATCGGCATGGTGTATATCGGTATCGGCTTTCATTATATGATTGCTACAAGGGATCTGCCCGCCAACGGTTTGTTCTGGACATTGCTTGTTTTTCTTTGCATATGGTCGACGGATTCCGGCGCCTACTTTGTTGGATCCAAGCTGGGGAAAACACCGCTTTGGCCGGCCATCAGTCCCAAAAAATCAGTGGAAGGCGCCATTGGCGGAATTGTGATTTCGATCCTTGTTGCGCTGCTTTTTGCCTGGTTTAGACCTGAGCTGATCGATTACGCACGTGCGGTTTGGATCGGACTTGTCATTGCCGTTGTCGGCCAAATGGGTGATCTCATGCAGTCTGCATATAAACGGGTCAAAGGCATCAAAGATACCGGTGCGATTCTTCCGGGTCATGGCGGCGTGTTGGACCGGACGGACAGCTGGTTAATTGTTTTTCCGTTTTTGCACCTGCTGTCATTGATTCCTTACGTATAATTAAGCCGGAGGTAAAGAATGGTTAAAAAAATCAGTATCCTGGGCTCCACGGGTTCCATTGGTACGCAAACGCTGGATGTTATTTCTCATTATCCGGAGCAGTACAAGGTGGAAGGCTTATCAGGGGGGCATAATATCAAGCTGCTGGCGGAGCAAATCCGGCACTTCCGTCCAAGCAAGGCGTCAGTAGCGACAAAGGAGCTGGCAGAGCAGTTATCACTGGAAATTCCCTCTGATGTACAGGTGTATTATGGGGAAGAGGGACTGATCGAGATCGCTGCGGGTACGGATGCCGAGTTTGTCGTTACGGCGGTTGTTGGAAGTCAAGGACTGGCACCGACGCTTGCGGCCATAGAAGCCGGGAAACAAATCGGTTTGGCCAATAAAGAAACCCTGGTCAGCGCGGGTCATTTGGTAACCGATCTTGCCAATCGGCGGGGGGTTCGTCTGCTGCCGATTGATAGTGAGCATTCGGCTATTTTCCAGTGCCTGCAAGGCGAACGCCAGGATCAAATACATACGATTACATTGACTGCTTCCGGAGGAAGCTTCCGCGACCGTACCCGCGACGAACTGAAGAACGTTACGGTAGAGGATGCGCTGAAGCATCCGAATTGGGCGATGGGTGCAAAGATTACGATCGATTCGGCAACCATGGTCAACAAAGGCTTGGAAGTGATAGAGGCCCATTGGCTGTTTGATTTGTCTTATGATCAGATTGAAGTGCTTATCCATCCGGAGAGCATCATTCATTCCTTTGTAGAGTTTGAAGATTACAGCGTCATTGCTCAGATGGGGCTTCCCGATATGCGAGTGCCGATTCAATACGCTCTGACGTATCCGAACCGGGTGAAAACACCGGTTGAAAGGCTGCGTCTGGCCGATATCGGAAAGCTGCATTTTCGTGAGATGGACTTCTCGCGGTACCCGTGTCTGCGCATGGCTTATGAAAGCGGCAGAATCGGCGGCTCCATGCCGACGGTATATAACGCGGCCAATGAGGTAGCGGTGGACCGGTTCTTAAAAAGGGAGATTGCCTTTTTGGACATCGAGCATGTCATTGAACAAGTGATGACCCGGCACGAGCCGGTTGCGTTTCCCGATTTAACTGCGATCTTTGAAATCGACCGATGGGCAAGGCTGACCGCGCGTAGCGTGTAAGCCCAAGCATCATGGGAGCTTAAAGCAGCAAGCATCTTTCCGGTAAACCGATCATAGGTTCATATCACGGGGCGGCTGGCTTGTATTCCTTTCATCATTAATGTTAATCTTAAGATAAGGAAAAACGCCCTTCCCTGACTATTTTGATGTGAACATTCGTGCTTAAGGAGGCCGTAAAAGCATTGGCGACGCTGCAGAATATATTTCAAATTGTACTTTTGTTTTTTGTTCTCGTATCGATTCATGAATGGGGACATTTTTATTTTGCTAAACGCGCAGGCATCTTGGTTAGAGAGTTTGCGATAGGGTTCGGACCGAAGCTGCTGTCCTTTAAACGGGATGAAACCCGTTATACCTTGCGTCTTCTTCCGATCGGCGGTTTTGTAAGAATGGCCGGAGAAGATCCGGAAATCGTACAGATTAACCCGGGGCAGCGCATTGCTGTAAAGCTGGCTAATGATCAAGTCACTCACATTTATTTGAACGACTTTGACAGTCGTACAGGCAGCTTGGAAGGTGTGGTTGAGCAGATCGATTTGGAGAAAAAGCTGTTCATTCGTCTAGACGTTGACGGCGAAATCCTGCGGTTGCCCGTTCATCCCCAAGCCATGATGGTCAGCAAAGACAAAGAAACGCAAATTGCTCCTTGGGACCGTCAATTTGGAAGCAAGACGGTCGGCCAGAGAGCTCTATCGATATTTGCCGGGCCTATGATGAACTTTATCCTGGCATTCGTTCTTTTCGTAGCGGTGGTTTTTATTGCCGGCGTGCCGGATAAAGTCAAAATTGCCGATACGGTACCGGGTTCCGCCGCTCAGCAAGCAGGGCTTCAAGCAGGAGATTTGATTTTAAACGTCAACGGAGTAAATATCGGAGCGGATCGCAACAAGCTGACGTCACTCATTCAAGGCTCTGTGAATCAACCCATGGTTTGGACGATTGAACGTAATGGGGAGAACATCCAAAAGCAGGTGATACCGGCAATGGATAAGGACGGTGTCATACGCGTTGGCGTATCGCTTATTGCCGAGACAAGACCGGCTAGCGTAATGGAAGGACTGAAGAGCGGCTGGAATAGTCTTTCCTCTGCTACCATGCTTATTTTAGATGGCTTCGGGAAGCTGGCAACGCTGCAGTTCAAGATGGACGATCTGGGAGGTCCTGTCCGGATTGTTGAATTTACAAGTGAGCAGGCCAGCGCAGGATGGGCGCAGTATATTTCTTGGACCGCAATCATGAGTCTGTATTTGGGGCTGTTCAATCTCCTGCCGATTCCGGCTTTGGACGGAAGCCGTCTTGTCTTTTTGGGACTTGAGGCGGTGCGCGGCAAACCGGTTGATCCAAGCCGTGAGAGCATGGTTCATTTTGTCGGCTTCGCCATGCTGATGCTGCTTATGATAGCCGTAACCTATAACGATATTTTACGTTTGATCAACGGATAACGAATTGCCTTCTGTAGGGGGAAAATCATAATGACGTCGAATTCAAAACAGGAAAAACAATTTGTAAAGGAAATTACGCCGCAAAGCGAAGATTTCTCGCGCTGGTACATTGATACAATCAAAAAAGCGGATCTAATGAGCTATTCTCCGGTGCGCGGCTGTATCGTGTTTAAACCGGACGGCTATGAGATATGGGAGAATATCCAGAGAGAACTGGATGCCAGGTTTAAAGAAACCGGACACCGCAACGCCTATTTTCCGATGTTTATCCCTGAAAGCTTTTTTCAGAAGGAGAAAGAACACGTTGAAGGGTTCAATCCCGAGCTTCCTTGGGTAACTGAAGCGGGAGGGGAGAAGCTGGAAGAACGATTGGCTATTCGCCCGACCTCCGAAACGATGATAGGGCATATGTATTCCGAGTGGATCAACTCTTACCGGGATCTGCCGCTGCTCATCAACCAGTGGGCAAACGTTGTCCGGTGGGAAAAGCGTACCCAACCGTTCCTGCGTACGAGTGAATTCCTCTGGCAGGAAGGTCATACGGCGCATGAGGATGAGGCGGATGCCCGTAAAGAAACGATGCAGATGCTGGAAATTTACCGTGATTTTGCGGAAAATTTTCTTGCGATTCCTGTCATCATGGGACAAAAAACACCGTCTGAGAAATTCGCCGGAGCTGTCGATACATATTCTATCGAAGCTATGATGAAGGACGGAAAAGCGGTACAGGCCGGCACCTCTCATTATTTGGGTACGAATTTTGCCGTAGCTTTCGACATCAAATATTTGGATCGGGAGAACCAGCATCAATTCTGCCACACAACCTCGTGGGGCGTGAGCACACGGCTGATCGGCGCCTTGATCATGGTTCATGGCGATGACCGCGGGCTTGCTATGCCGCCGAAAGTGGCTCCGACGCAGGTCGTAATGATTCCGATCGGACCGCCTAAAACCCGGGATCAGGTGGTGGGCCGTGTCAATGAGCTTTATGATCAGTTGAAGAAGGCCGGCGTGCGTGTAAAAGTGGATGACCGTCAAGATCAAAGTCCGGGTTGGAAATTCAATGAATATGAAATGCGGGGTATTCCGGTTCGCGTCGAGCTTGGACCGCGCGATATGGAAAATGGTCAAGTGGTATTGGTATCCCGGATTACCGGTGAGAAGCGTATGGTATCCCAAGACCAATTTGTAGAAGAAGTACAAAAGCTATTGACGGAGACGCAGCAGGAAATGTATGATCGAGCCAAGCGCTTCCGGGATGAAAATATGACGGAGGCGGACTCGATGGATGAGCTGAAGTCGTTCCTCGAACAGAAACGGGGCTTCGCTCTTTCCGGCTGGTGCGGTTCCGAGGCTTGTGAAGCGCATGTGAAGGAAGAGACCGGCGCCACGAGCCGCAATATCCCTTTTGAGCCCGGTACGACCAAAACCAAATGCCTCGTCTGCGGTTCGGACGCCAAGCATACCGTTTTGTTCGGACGAGCTTACTAAAATATGAAGACACCAAACATGAGGGGTTTGTCCATACAAGCCCCTTATTTTTTGGTTATATGACAAGAATAGTTCTTCATCGAACAGGCTTCGGTCAGAAGTTACAGAGGAGGTCAAGATGAGCAGCAGCAGTGCGGCGCAAAAGCGCGACAGGTTTGAGATGCTGATGCATCAGGCGGGCGTTCCGACGGATGTCGTTCAGTCTTTTTTTTCGGACGGGTACATTGATAAGGTAGAGACGAGTCGCAAAAATAAGGAATGGGTCTTCTTTATCGTTAAAAGGCAAGTCGTGCCCTCTGACATTTACCGTTCCTTCTGCAAGATGATACGCGATAAGTTTTCACATATCGCCGCGATTCGATTCGTGCTTCAGTACACCGCCGATGTGAAGCCCGAAGCGGTGGCGCACGAGTATTGGGGTATGTTTATCGAGTGGGTGCAAAGAGAAGCGGCATCCATCAACGGGTGGATGACCAAAGCGCATATTGAAGTTAAGGAAAATGTGCTGACGCTTCATCTGCTGGATTCCATCGGGCTTGAGCTTGCGAAGAAGAAAAATATCGGCGGTTTGATTCAAAGCTATTTCAGTAATTTTTTCGGCGTTGAATTTCATGTGAAGTATGCCGTGAGCGGATCACGGGAGCAAGAGATGAAAAAATTTGCAAAGCAGATTGCGCAGGAAGAAAAAGAGGTCACAAGCTTTATCATGACGGCGGTAGAAGCGGAGAACGAGGCGGCTTCGCAGTCGGATGAAGAAATCAAGCTGATGGTTGGCTATGATATCAAGGAACCGGCTGTACCGCTGCAAGAGGTGCAGGACGAGGAGAAGAAAATTACGGTGCAGGGAACTGTTTTCGGCATGGACGTCAAGGAGTTGAAAAACGGAAGCACCTTATATATGTTTAACGTCACGGATTATACCGATTCCATTATGGTTAAGGCGTTCGCCAAAACGAAGGAAGACGTTAAAATCTATAACCTCATTACCAACGGCAAATGGTTGAAGCTGCGCGGGCGGGTCGAGTACGACCGTTTCATGCAAATCCCCGAGCTGGTTATGATTCCATCGGATATTAATGAAGTCGTAGCGCCGCCGGACCGTAAGGATAATGCGGAGGAGAAGCGCGTTGAGTTTCATTTGCATACGTCGATGAGCACGATGGACGGCATTACGCCTGTGGATCAATATATTAAAACGGCGGCCAAGTGGGGGCATAAAGCGATCGCCGTGACGGATCACAGCGGGGTTCAAAGCTTCCCTGAAGCCTATAAAGCTTCAAAGAAGCACGGCATTAAAGTCATATACGGACTTGAGGCCAATGTGATTGACGATTCGGTTCAAGTGGTCATGAATGCGACCGACATCTCGCTTGCCGAGGCAGAGTACGTTATTTTTGACATCGAGACGACCGGGTTGTCCGTAACCAGCAACAAAATTATTGAAATCGCCGGCGTCAAAATGAAAGAAGGCAAGGAGATTGACCGTTTTGCTACGTTCATCGATCCTCATGAGCGGATACCATATAACATTCAGCAGCTGACCAACATCACCGATGATATGGTAAAGGGTGCCCCGGAGCTCGAAGAGATGCTTCCCAAGTTTATCGAGTTTGTAGGGGACAGTATTCTGGTGGCACACAACGCCAGGTTTGATATCGGATTTATTCAGGCCAATGGCAAGCGGCTTGGCTTGCAAGAAGTGAAAAATCCGGTGCTGGATACGCTGGAGCTGTCGCGTCTATTGTTCCCGACACTCAAAAACCACCGGCTCAATACGTTGGCGGATAAGTTCAAGGTGAGCTTGGACAATCACCACCGGGCGATCGACGATTCGATTGCGCTCGGGTTCGTACTGTTTCATCTATTGAAGGAAGCGGCGGACAGGGGATATACGCAGCTGGATCGCCTTAACGATCAGGTCGGCAAGAATCTGGCTACACAGCGGCCGTTTCACTGCTGTATTTATGCCAAGGACATGACAGGCAAAAAGAATTTGTTCACGCTAGTATCCTTATCCCATACGGAATACTTTCACCGGGTGGCCTGCATTCCCAAAAGCAAGCTTCAGGAAATGCGCGAAGGGCTTATTATTGCTTCCGGGTGCGAAAAAGGCGAGTTTTTTGAGACCGTGCTCAACAAATCCTTGGAGGAAGCGGAGAATGTTGCTGCGTTCTATGATGTGTTGGAAATTCAACCGACCGGCATCAATATGCATTTGGTGGAAAAAGGTCTGGTGGGAAGTCCTGCGCAGCTGGAGGATGCGAACCGCAAAATTATCGGGATCGGGCGCAAACTCGGCAAGCCGGTCATTGCCACAGGTAATGTGCATTACCTGCATCCGCGCGAAAAAATTTCACGTGATATTACGATTCACGGAATTACGGGCTTTAGTCCGCTGAAAGATATCCGTAAGCCGGACGTTCATTTCCGGACAACCAAAGAAATGTTGGAAGAATTCGAATACTTGGGCAAAGATATAGCCTACGAGGTTGTAGTCAAGAACACCTCCGAGCTTGCCGATCAGTTCGAGGAGCTGGAGCTTTTCCCGACAAAGCTGTTCACACCGATTATCGAGGGAGCGGATGATGAAATCCGCAACACCTGTTACGAAACCGCGCGGCAGATTTACGGGGAGCCGATTCCGGAAGTGGTGACGGCGCGGCTGGAGAAGGAATTGGTGCCGATCATTAAGTACGGCTTTTCGGCAAACTATTTGATCTCCGAACGGCTGGTAAAAAAATCGAACCAGGACGGCTATCTCGTCGGCTCCCGGGGATCTGTCGGCTCTTCCGTCGTTGCTACGTTTCTGGGCATATCCGAGGTTAACCCTCTGCCCCCTCATTATGTATGCAAATCGTGCCAACACAGCGAATGGATACTCGACGGATCGGTTCCAAGCGGCTTCGACCTTCCGGATAAAGACTGCCCGAAGTGCGGCGAGAAGCTGAAAGGCGAAGGCCAAGACATTCCGTTTGAAACGTTCCTAGGCTTTAAAGGGGATAAGGTTCCCGATATCGATCTTAACTTTTCCGGTGAATATCAGCCGCATGCTCATAACTATACGAAGGTGCTGTTTGGCGAGAAGAGCGTATTCCGAGCCGGGACGATCGGTACGGTAG
Organism: Paenibacillus sp. F024; assembly: GCF_057814255.1. Lineage (NCBI taxonomy): Bacteria > Bacillati > Bacillota > Bacilli > Caryophanales > Paenibacillaceae > Paenibacillus > Paenibacillus sp. F024. Next base: position 280,935 of record NZ_JBVASZ010000001.1, on the reverse strand, counting down.
CGGAAAAGACGGCATACGGCTTTGTCAAAAAATATGAAGAAGAGAAAGGTCAAAAGTGGCGTGGCGCGGAGCTGAACCGACTGGCTATGGGCTGTACCGGGGTTAAGCGAAGCACAGGACAGCATCCCGGGGGTATCGTTGTCGTTCCGGATTATATTGATGTGAATGATATTACCCCTGTTCAATACCCGGCCGACGACACCAGTGCGGAATGGAAGACAACGCATTTCGATTATCACGCGTTTGATGCCAATTTGCTCAAGCTTGATATACTGGGACACGATGATCCGACCATGATGCGGATGCTGCAGGATTTGACGGGAGTGGATCCGACAACCATTCCGATGAACGATCCGAAGGTGATGAGTATGTTCAACTCCGTAGAAGCGCTTGGCGTGACGCCGGAGAAGATCCGTACACCGGTTGCGACGTACGGCGTTCCGGAGATGGGGACGAAATTTGTTCGTCAGATGCTGGAAGAGGCGAAACCGAGCAGCTTCGCGGATCTGCTGCAAATTTCAGGATTGTCCCACGGAACCGGAGTGTGGCTCGGCAATGCGCAAGAGCTGATCAAAAAAGGCATATGTACAATCAAAACCGTGATTGGCTGCCGTGACGATATTATGCTGTACTTGATTTATAAAGCGGGGATGGATGCGGGACTCGCGTTTAAAATTACCGAGAGCGTGCGTAAGGGTAAAGGGCTTACCGATGAGTGGAAGGAAGACATGAAGAAGCATAATGTCCCGCAATGGTACATCGACTCCTGCGAGAAGATCGAGTACATGTTTCCTAAGGCGCATGCCTCAGCTTACGTTATTTCCGCCGTGCGTACCGCTTACTTTAAGCTGTACCATCCGATCGCTTACTACGCGACCTATTTCTCTGTCCGGGCGACGGACTTTGAGATTGACCTCCTCTGCCAGGGCTATGACGCTATTCTTCGCAGGCTGATCGAGATTGAGGAAAAGGGTTTTCAAGCTCTGCCGAAAGAAAAAAATATGATTTCTATTCTCGAGATGGCATTGGAAATGACTGCGCGCGGATTCACGTTCAAGAGCATTGACCTGTACAAATCGGACGCTACGAAGTTTCTGATCGACGGCGATTCGCTCATTCCTCCGTTCTCCGCGATCGCAGGGATCGGAGAAAACGCGGCCAAAAATATTGCGGCTGCCAAAAACGATGGGCCGTTCCTGTCCATCGAGGATTTCCAGACGCGCAGCAAAGCGTCGAAAACCATTGTTGAAATTCTGGCCGGCATGGGATGTTTCCGCGGTTTGCCGGAAACAAACCAGCTTTCGCTGTTTTAAACGGACGGGGTTGCCATTTTCATTATGATTGCAAAATGAACGGAACTTATGGTATAATCTTCTACGGTAACAATGTTATATCTCGTAACCAGAGAGTGGGGAAACCCACTCTTTACATTTTGTATAAGGCATTCATGCGACTGAATAGGAGGAAACAGGTTGAGCACACATATCAAATCCACAGTGGAAGAGCTGGTCCAGCCCTTTTTGGACGAGAACGGATTTGAGTTGGTCGACATTGAGTACGTTAAAGAGGGCGCCAACTGGTTTTTGCGCGTTTATGTCGATAAAGAAGGCGGCATTGACATTGATGACTGCGGGCGCATCAGTGAATATTTGAGTGCAAAGCTGGACGAAAAGGACCCGATCCCAACTGCCTATTTCCTTGAGGTTTCGTCTCCGGGAGCGGAGCGCCCTTTAAAGAAAACACAAGATTATTACAAAGCGGTAGGGGAGCATGTCTTCATTACCACCTATGAGCCGATTGACGGGTTAAAAGAATTCGAGGGTAAGCTGATTTCGTTTGACGAGCAAACGGTTGTAGTTGAGATCGGCAAGAAGCAGCATGTGATTCCTTTTGCGAAGGTGGCAAGCGCACGTCTTGCCATTGTGTTCTGATGAAGCTTTGCTTTTAGTCAGGTTTCGCATTATACGAGAGGGGGAACTCCATTCAAATGAACATGGATTTTATTGAAGCATTAAATGAAATTGAAAGAGAAAAGGGCATTGCCAAGGAAGTGCTCATCGATGCCATCGAGGCGGCCTTGATTTCCAGTTATAAGCGAAACTTCAATACAGCCCAGAACGTTCGTGTCGATATCAACCGCCACACCGGGCTTATTAAAGTTTATGCACGCAAGACCGTAGTAGACGAAGTGCTTGATCCCCGTCTGGAGATTTCGCTTCATGCCGCCCGGGAAATGAACCAAAACTATCAATTGAATGATATTGTAGAAATTGAAGTGACACCGCGCGACTTCGGACGTATCGCGGCGCAGACTGCCAAGCAGGTTGTTACGCAGCGGATTCGCGAAGCGGAACGAGGTTTGATCTATAACGCATATGTGGACAAGGAAGAAGATATCGTTAACGGGATCGTACAGCGTCAGGATCAGCGTAATCTGTACATTGATCTTGGCAAGATCGAGGCGGTTATGCCGCTTACCGAGCTGATGCCTACGGATAAATTCAAGCAAGGCGATCGGGTTAAAGCATACATCACAAAAGTGGAAAATACGACCAAAGGTCCGCAAATTGTCCTCTCACGTACCCATCCAGGGCTGCTTAAACGCTTGTTCGAGCTGGAGGTTCCGGAAATTTTCGATGGTGTCGTAGAGATCCGTTCGGTAGCCAGGGAAGCCGGGTTCCGCTCCAAGATCGCCGTGTATTCCCGCAATGATGAGGTGGATCCGGTCGGCTCCTGCGTAGGCCCCAAGGGCATGCGGGTACAAACGATCGTCAGCGAGCTCAAAGGTGAGAAAATCGATATTGTCCGCTGGATGGAGAATGTGGAAGAATATGTGGCCAATGCCCTCAGTCCTTCCAAGGTTCTGGAAGTACAGGTGTTCGAAAGCGAAAAAATGGCTCGAGTGATTGTTCCGGATTATCAGCTATCCCTTGCGATCGGAATTAAGGGACAGAATGCGCGGCTTGCCGCCAAGCTGACCGGTTGGAAGATCGATATCAAGAGCGAAACGCAAGCGGAACAGGAGTACGGACGTCCTAAATCGGAATCTGAAGAAATGCATCAGGATTCGGTCAGCATCGATTAAAACGGGCGGGGCGGTTGATTATCCATACGGGAGGGATGAAACGATGAAGCAGCGAAAAACACCTCTGCGCAAATGCGTTGCCTGCCAGCAAATGATGTCGAAAAAAGAACTCATCCGTGTGGTAAAGACTCCCGACGGCGAGCTTCATATCGATCTGACGGGAAAGCGGGCGGGCCGCGGAGCTTATTTATGCGGAAAGCAGTCCTGCTTTAGGCTGGCCAAAAAATCGCGTGCATTGGACCGAGCATTGAAGTCTCCGGTCCATCCGGATATTTACGATACCTTGGAACAGGATTTCATTCAGGCGGAAGACGAGTTTATTGCCATGAAAGATGCGGTGGGCGATGAACATGAAGAATGATAAATTTTTTTCTAATTTAGGTCTGGCCATGAGGGCGGGAAAGCTGGTCACCGGAGAAGACATGGTCATTGAGGCGGTACGAAGCGGCCAGGCGAAGCTGGTGATCATTGCCGAAGACGCATCCGAAGGCACCTTCAAAAAAATTAACGATAAATGTAGTTATTATGGAGTTCCTATTCATCAGTACGGCCGTCGGGATCAGCTTGGGGCAAGCATCGGTAAGGAAACGCGGGTCGTTATTGCGGTAACGGACGCGGGATTTGCGCGCATGTTGAAGCAGTAGGAGAACGCACGGAGGTGGACTGTATTGACTAAACAAGACAATAATAAAGATAAAGTTAGAGTGTATGAGTATGCAAAATCACTGAACATGAGCAGTAAAGAGATTATCACGATTTTAAAACGACTGGGCAAGCCGGTTAACAATCATATGAGCGTAATGGAGAATGATGCGGTGGAAAGTGTAGAGAAGTTTTTCAAAGATGTTAAAGCGAATGCGGCAGCAAAAAGAAACGACGGAGCAGCGGCCGTCGCCAAATCGGCCGATAAACCGGTCGACAAACCGGCGGGACGCCAAGAACCTAAGCAGCAGACGGTAGCGGTTCAGCCTAAACCGGAGCAAAGACAGCCGGCAGCGCAGGTTCAATCGGCGGCGCCTAGACCAAGCGGCGGACCTTCTACTGGCAGACCACAGGGCCAGGGAGGCGGACAATCCGGCAGACCGCAGGGCGACAACAGACAAGGGCAAGGTCAGAATCGTCAAGGCGGTCAAGGAGGCGGACGTCCTCAAGGGGAGCGCCGCGGTCCGGGAGGCTCGGGTCAAGGCCAGGGAGGCGGTTTTAACCGAGGAGGCCAAGGCTCATCGGGCGGCGGCAGCCAAGGAGGACGAGGTCCCGGACAGCGGCCGCAAGCTCAAGGCCAGCAAGGCGGAGGCCAACAGGGTCAAAGAGGAGATGCCCGCAGAGGCGGATTTGACCAGCGCAGCGGCGGCAACCGTCCTGCAGCTTCCGGACCATCCAGGCCGGTTGGCAATGCGGCTCATGTTGAAGTGGACGATAATAATGCAGCAAACAATAGAGGCGCAGGAAAACAGAAAGCAAAACCGGGTCAAAGACGTTTTGATGATTTTAAATCCGGCGGCGGCAGAGGGCCTCAAAACCGCGGTAACCAAAGGTTCCAAGGCAAAGGCGGCAAAAATCCGTCTGAGCCTCCAAAGCCGAAAATCGACAATACGCCTAAGAAAATTATCGTTCGCGGAACGATGACGGTAGGTGAGCTGGCTAAGGCACTTCACAAGGACGCTTCCGAGGTAATCAAGAAGCTGCTGTTCTTGGGTGTCATGGCTACAATCAACCAAGAACTCGATTTGGATGCAATCCAATTGCTGGCTTCCGATTATGGTGTGGAGGTTGAACTGAAAATTCCGGTTGAGGAAGATAAGTTCGAGCAGTTCGAGGAGAATGACGACGAGGCTGATTTGCTGGAGCGTCCGCCGGTTGTAACGATCATGGGTCACGTTGACCATGGTAAAACGACACTGCTGGATGCGATCCGCAAGACGAATGTTACGGAAGGCGAAGCCGGAGGCATTACACAGCATATCGGTGCGTATCAAGTGGAAACTCACGGCAAAAAAATCACGTTCTTGGATACTCCCGGTCACGCAGCGTTCACATCAATGCGTGCTCGCGGTGCTCAAGTGACGGATATTACGATCATTGTTGTAGCAGCGGATGACGGCGTTATGCCGCAAACGATTGAGGCGATCAGCCACGCCAAAGCGGCTAACGTACCGATTATCGTTGCGGTTAACAAAATCGATAAACCGGATGCTAACGCAGACCGCATCAAGCAGGAGCTGACGGAATACGAACTGGTGCCGGAAGAGTGGGGCGGAGATACAATCTTCTGCAACATTTCCGCTAAACAGCGCATTGGTCTTGAAAACCTGCTCGACATGATTTTGCTGGTCTCCGAAGTACAGGAATTTAAAGCCAACCCGAATAAACGGGCAAGAGGTACGGTCATCGAAGCCGAGCTGGATAAGGGTAAAGGGCCGGTTGCACGCGTCCTGATCCAGCACGGTACGCTTAAGGTAGGCGACAGCTTCGTTGCCGGCGTTTGCTTCGGCCGCGTGCGTGCGATGGTAAATGACAAAGGCCGGAAGCTCAAAGAAGCAGGACCTTCCACACCGGTTGAGATTACAGGTTTAACCGAGGTTCCGCAGGCTGGAGATCCGTTCCTCGCATTTGAAGACGAACGTAAAGCAAGAGCCATTGCTGAGAAGCGCGCGGTGACATTGCGTCAATCTGAGATGGGGGCCAATGCCCGCGTAACGCTGGACGATCTGTACAAACAGATCAAGGAAGGCGAGATTAAGGATCTCAACGTCATTATTAAGGCTGACGTACAAGGTTCTGCCGAAGCTCTCAAAGGCTCGCTCGAAAAAATCGATGTCGAAGGCGCACGGGTTAAAATTATTCACAGCGGCGTAGGTGCCGTGACGGAATCCGATGTTATTTTGGCTTCGGCTTCCAATGCGATTGTTATCGGATTTAACGTCCGTCCTGAGCCGCAGGCGAAGAATACGGCGGATCAGGAGAAAGTCGATATTCGTTTGCACAGCATCATCTACAAAGTGATGGAAGAGATTGAGCAGGCCATGAAAGGGCTTCTTGATCCGGAATATAAAGAAGTCGTTATCGGTCATGCGGAAGTGCGCAATATCTTTAAAGTGTCCAAAGTCGGCGTGATTGCCGGTTGTATGGTGACTGATGGCAAAATCACGCGCAACGCCGAAGTACGCCTGGTTCGTGGCGGCATCGTGGTTTACGAAGGAAAGATCGATTCCCTCAAGCGGTTCAAGGACGACGCCAAAGAGGTCGCTCAAGGTTACGAATGTGGTATATCTCTGGACAAATACAATGATATTAAAGAAGGAGACACCATTGAAGCCTTCGTAATGGAAACTGTAGAGAGGTGATCCGCATATGGCTAAAATTCGTGTGGGCAGAGTCGGAGAGCAAATCAAAAAAGAGCTGAGTCAAATCATCCAGTCGGAGTTAAAAGACCCCCGCATTGGTTTTATTACGGTAACTGGTGTGGATGTAACGAATGATTTTTCTCAGGCGAAAGTCTTTTTGAGCGTTCTTGGCACCGATGAGCAAAAGGAAGTAACGTTGAAGGCACTGACCCGCAGTACCGGTTTTATCCGTTCGGAACTTGGCAAGCGAATTCGGATGCGAAAGATTCCGGAACTGCTGTTCAAATTCGACGAGTCGATTGATTATGGTTCGAAGATTCAAGGGCTCCTTCAGCAAATTAAAGAGGAGAACCCGAATGTATGATCGATTCCGGTTATGAAGCGCAGCTTCGATCAGCGGCTGAGTTTATTCGCAATAACGACGATTTTCTGGTGGTATCCCATGTCCAGCCTGACGGGGATGCCGCCGGTTCTACGTTTGCTATGGCATGGATGCTCCGGTCCCTCAATAAAAGCTTTACATTGATCAATGAGGGGCGCATTCCGGAGAAGTTTATGTACATGGCCGGATCGTTCTCTGTCATCCCTTATGAATCGGAATATCCCGAACGGAAGTTCGGGACCGTCATTTCGGTTGACTGCGCTGACTTTGAGCGTATTGGCCAAGTTCAGGGCTGCTTTTCAGAGGAATATAAGCTGTTAAATATTGATCATCATGCGACAAACGATAACTTTGGGCAAGTCAATCTGGTACGGGCGGATGCTGCAGCTACAGTAGAAGTGCTGTATGATCTGGCGCTGGAGCTTGGCTTGGAGCTGACCCTTGAGTTGAATATTTGCATATATTCCGGTCTTCTTACCGATACAGGCGGCTTCCGTTACTCCAATACCTCTCCTAAAGTGCTGCAGATTGCTGCAGCTATGCTGGAGCATGGCGTTCAAGGACATGAGCTCGCCGAGAGACTGCTCGAAACGATGACGTACGCTCAGGTGTCGCTGCTTAAGCGCAGCTTGAGTACGCTGTCCTTCGCCCATAACGATCGGGCGGCTTGGCTTTATGTTACCCAGGAAGATTTGTCTTCTACCAATGCGACTTCCGAGGATATGGACGGACTGGTCAACTATGCCCGCAATGTGGAGGGCGTTGAGGTCGGAATGCTGTTCAAGGAGAAGCGGCCCGGCACGGTAAAAGTCAGCTTACGTTCTGCGGGTCGCGCAGACGTGGCTGTCATAGCCAAGCGCTTCGGAGGCGGTGGACACGTACGTGCGGCCGGTTGTACGATTAGCGGCAGTATTGAGGAAGCGATTGGACTGATTGTCCAGGAAGTAGGGAAGGAACTCACATGACGCTCGAGGGCATTTTACCGGTTTGGAAGCCGAAAGGCTTTACCTCCCATGATGTTGTGGCAAAGGTCCGCCGGATCGTAAGAATCAAGCGGATCGGCCATACAGGCACACTGGATCCCCAAGTGACAGGTGTGCTGCCGCTTTGTATCGGTCGAGCCACCCGGTTGGTCGAGTACGTGCAGGAGATGCCAAAATCTTATGAAGCCGTACTGCGTTTGGGTCTTTCAACGGATACGCAGGATCTGAGCGGACAAGAACTGCAGCGGGTGGAGAACATCGGAAACAAGGTGACGCCTCAGCAGGTGACTGAAACGATTGCAAAGTTCGTTGGAACCATCGAGCAAGTACCGCCGATGTTTTCTGCAGTGAAGGTGGAGGGCAAGCGCTTGTACGAGCTTGCGCGGCAGGGCGTTGAGGTTGAGCGCAAGGCCCGTACCGTGACGATTTATAGTATAGATGTGTTGAAAACCGATTGGTCGGGAGAATTTCCTGAGGTCCGGTTCCGAGTGAACTGTTCCAAGGGAACATACATTCGAACGCTGTGCTCCGACATTGGTGAAGCGCTTGGGATTCCTGCGGTGATGGGAGAATTGGTGCGAACGTCTTCGGGGAACATCGGTCCGAATCAGTGCTTGACCTTAGAACAGGTGGAAGAGCTGCACGAACAAGGCACTCTCTCGGAAAAGCTGATCCCGATGGAACATGTGCGAAGCTGTTTGCCGTCGGTCCGTTTGGATAATGAATCCACCCGTCAAGCGCTGTTAGGACAAAAAATTCGTTTGAGGCCGGATTGGCCGCAGACGAACCATTCGCAAGCGGAACCCGGTAAGCCTATTGCCGGATTCTCGGGCGACGGGCGTTTGATCGGTATTTTTGAATGGGACCCTCAGCACGGTCTTTTATTGCCAAACAAAATCTTTTCTTGAGGATGGGCGGCTGTGCCTGCCCTATAGAAATGTAGGTGAAATAAAGTACGATGCATACGGTACAGCTAAAGTTTCCGCTGCCTGAGGCGTGTAATGCCGACTCCCAAGTGCTGGCTATCGGCGAATTTGACGGAGTACATCTCGGTCATCGGGAAGTGATTCGTCGTGCGGTGGAGCGGGGGACCGAATTGCGGCTTCCGGCTGCAATTATGACGTTTCACCCCCATCCCCGCCAAGTTCTTGGGATTGATAAATACACCCAGCTGCTCACACCGCTTGCTGCTAAGCAGGAGCAGCTTGAAGCGCTTGGAGTTCATACGACTTACATTGTTGATTTTAACGAATCCCTGATGCGTGTGTCCCCCGAGCAGTTTGTCGAACAAATGCTTATTCCTTTAAGAGTGAACACGGTATTTGTCGGATTTGACTTTACCTTCGGTTTTAAGGGTGCGGGTACACCGGACATCCTTTGCGAGCTGGCTGCAGGGCGGTTTGCCGTAGAGGTGATACGTCCGTTCCTTCGTCACGGAGAGAAGGTAAGCAGTACGCAAATCCGCAGCCTGCTTTTAGGCGGTGATGTGAAGGAAGCCGGTGAGCTTTTGGGACGCTGTTACAAGCTTCAAGGGACAGTGGTTCACGGTGACGGACGCGGCCGTACGATCGGTTTTCCTACGGCAAATATCGAGGTAACGGAAGCTTTCGTGATCCCGGCCTATGGCGTGTACGCCGTTCTTGCCTCCGTGCGTGGACAAAAAGTTGGCGGCGTAATGAATGTCGGGGTCAAGCCGACGTTCGATACTGGACTTTTACAGCCCGTACTGGAAGCCCATTTGTTTGATTTCTCCGAAATGGTTTACGGTGAGTCAATTGAAGTGGAGCTGCTGGAGTTTATTCGCCCTGAAAGGAAGTTTGCCTCCGTTGAGGAGTTGATTTCTCAAATCCGCATGGATGCGGAGCATGCACGTTCTATCGTAGCCGAGCGAAGATCCATGCCAAACTTATAATATGATTTTACTTTTATAGACGAAATATGATATACTTTGTTTCGTTGCTCGACTGGGTCCCATTGGGATTGAAAAGCGGGACAATAAAGAAGCCTTGGCATGGAGAATCGAACACTCCGACGATCTCTGGGCTAAAGGATGATTAGACTATTTATGGAGGTGAATTGGAATGGCATTGACTCAAGAACGCAAACAGGAATTAATCCAAACTCATAAAACGCATGAGAACGATACAGGATCTCCTGAAGTGCAAATCGCAATTCTTACGGAAAACATCGTCAATTTGACCAGCCATCTGAAGACGCACAAGAAGGATCACCACTCTCGTCGCGGTCTGCTTAAAATGGTAGGCCAACGCCGTAAGCTGCTGACGTACCTCAAGAACAAAGACGTTCAGCGTTACAGCACCCTGATCGAAAAGCTCGGCTTGCGCCGTTAATTTACGGTCACAACAAAAGCAACCACGTTTGTCCTTTGTGCACGCCAGGCCTATGGCAGATGGATGCATGGGGACTGCGGGGTTGCTTTTTTTCGGCTACTATTTTCGCAAAAAGAAGGAAATACTAGTCATTATGCAGAATGCAATATAGATAATAGTTGCGGCCGCTGCGGAGAATGGCTCCGAAGCCGGACGCTAACACTACATAAGCGATTCTCGTGCATATGGATTCCATGGAGCGAACGCAAATTTTAGGAGGTTGTTTATGGAGAAAAAGGTGCAGATGGATCTCGGGGGTCGTCCGCTGATTCTCGAAACCGGACGTTTGGCCAAGCAGGCCAACGGAGCTGTTGTAGCCCGCTACGGTGAGACGGTTGTACTGTGTACGGTTACGGCATCGGCCGAACCGAAGGATTTGGATTTTTTTCCGCTGACGGTAAACTATGAGGAACGGCTTTACTCTGTAGGAAAAATTCCTGGGGGATTTATTAAGCGGGAAGGACGTCCGAGTGAGAAAGCGATACTCGCCAGCCGTTTAACGGATCGTCCGATTCGTCCGTTGTTCCCGGAGGGCTTCCGTAACGATGTTCAGGTCGTAGCCATGGTGATGAGTGTGGACCAGGAATGCGCGCCGGAAATTACGGCGATGATCGGCGTGTCCGCAGCGCTCAGCATATCGGACGTTCCGTTTAACGGCCCGATTGGCGGCGTCATTGTTGGAAGAGTAGATGGTCAGTTCGTCATCAATCCGACGGTCGAGCAGGCTGAGAAAAGCGACATTCATCTGGTCGTTGCCGGAACCAAGGATGCCATCATGATGGTGGAAGCCGGAGCCGAAGAAGTACCGGAGGAAGTGATGCTCGAAGCCATTATGTTCGGTCATGATGAAATCCGTAAAATCGTTGCGATCCAAGAGCAGTTCACAGCCGAAGTCGGCAAGCCGAAGATGGAAGTCAAGCTTCACAGTGTTGAAGCAGATGTGAATCAAGCGGTTCGGGAGTATGCAAGCTCGCGCTTAGTCGAGGCGATTAAGATTCCGGAGAAGCACGCTAGACAAGAGGCGATCGACGCGGTGAACAGCGATGCGAAGGAGCACTTTGCTGCGGTCTACGCTGAAACTCCGGAGAAGATGGCCGATGTGAAAGAAACACTTTACGATATCGTGAAAGAAGAAGTGCGCCGTTTAATTACGCACGACAAAGTTCGTCCGGATGGACGCGGACTGGAAGAAATCCGACCGATCGAATGTGATATCAATCTGCTGCCTCGTACACACGGATCAGGACTCTTTACCCGCGGCCAAACACAGGCGCTCAGTGTTTGTACTCTTGGCGCGCTTGGCGATGTACAGATTCTTGACGGGTTGGATTTGGAAGAGTCGAAGCGGTTTATGCATCATTATAACTTCCCTCCGTTCAGTGTAGGAGAAGCCAGACCGCTGCGTCCGCCGGGTCGTCGTGAGATCGGTCACGGAGCACTGGGAGAGCGTGCGCTTGAGCCCATTATTCCTTCGGAAACCGAATTTCCTTATACTATTCGACTCGTTTCCGAGGTATTGGAATCCAACGGCTCGACGTCGCAAGCCAGTATCTGCGCGAGCACGCTGGCTCTGATGGACGCGGGCGTTCCTATCAAGGCACCGGTGGCGGGTATAGCCATGGGACTGATTAAAGACGGAGAACACTTCTCTATATTGACGGATATTCAAGGAATGGAAGACCACCTGGGGGATATGGACTTCAAAGTGGCAGGTACGGCAAAAGGCGTAACAGCGTTGCAGATGGATATCAAAATTGACGGTATTGACCGTGCCATCTTAACGGAATCGTTGGAGCAGGCGAAGAAGGGCCGGATGTTCATATTGAACAAAATGCTTGGTCGCATTGATCAGCCAAAAGCCCAGTTGTCGCAATATGCGCCAAAAATTCTCACCATGCAGATCAATCCGGACAAAATCCGTGATGTCATCGGTGCAGGCGGTAAGATCATCAACAAAATCATTGAGGAAACCGGCGTGAAAATCGATATCGAGCAGGATGGCCGTGTGTTCATTGCCTCATCGAACCAGGAGATGAACGAGAAAGCCCGTCAAATTATCGAAGGCATCGTCCGTGAGGTCGTTGTAGGAGAAACCTACCTCGGCACGGTGAAGCGCATTGAGAAATTCGGCTGCTTTGTTGAAATTTTACCGGGCAAAGAAGGCTTGGTGCACATCTCGCAGCTGTCTACTGAACGCGTAGGCAAGGTAGAGGATGTGGTGAAGATTGGTGACGCCATAACAGTTAAAGTCACTGAAATTGATGCCCAGGGACGCGTGAATTTATCACGTAAAGCGGTATTGACGGCACAAGTTCCGGCACAAACCTAATACTCCATAGTCCAGCTTAATAAAAGCGTGAACGAAGAAAGAGTCAGAGCAGTCTGTCTCTTTTTTGTTTTGCCAGATGCTTCTGTCGGTTCTATCCTTGTCCTCAAAGGCATATGAATGGGACAAACGAGGAACGACAGGAGAATGGGAATGAAACGCTATCAATGGTTGTTTACGGCAGCTTGCTTTGGCACAATGCTCGTCTTGGTGCAGCAATCGCCTCAGGTAGACCGCTTTGTACAGCATGCGATCCAAAGCGGCGCCGCAGCGGATTCGGTCGAATCTCCTCTAAGCCAGTTATCCAGACAGGTGTGGCGTGAAGATACGGATGACCGCAGAGCAAAGCTGCTCGAGCATATTCAAGCGGAGGCCAACCGGCTGAATGTCGCGCCGATTAATGCGAAAGTCGACCCGGTCTGGAAGGCGATACCCGGTTATAATGGACTTGAAATCGATGTGGAGAGAACCGTGCGTCAGGCGGAACGCGAGTCATTTCCAAACCCGCCCAAGCTTATTTTCAGGGAGGTCTCTCCTCAAGTCAGCCTGGATCAGCTCGGACCTCATCCAATTTACAAGGGAAACCCGAATAAGCCGATGGCTGCGTTTATGATCAACGTGGCTTGGGGAGAAGAATATTTGCCGTCCATGCTGGAAACGTTGAAGAAAGAAAAAGTGCACGCCACGTTCTTCTTCGACGGATCGTGGCTTCGGAAGAATCTTCCTATGGCGCGGACGATCATGGAGCAGGGGCACGAGATGTCCAATCACGCGTATTCGCACAAGGATATGAGTAGGTTAAGCCGTGCGCAGGCCGCCGCCGAAATCAGCAAAACGGAAGAGCTGCTGAAAAATGAGCTTGGCGCAAATAATAAGCTGTTTGCACCGCCTTCAGGGGATTTCAATCAGACGACGGTTGATATCGCGCATAGCATGAAGCTAAGAACCATCCTTTGGACGCTAGATACCGTAGACTGGAAGAAACCCGATCCTTCCACCATTATCCGTAAAATCGATACAAGAATCGAACCCGGATCGCTCATTCTCATGCATCCGACTTCCTCCAGCAGCAAAGCACTCCCGGAAATGATTCGCGTCATCAAATCCAAGGGCCTGCAGCTGGGCACCGTCAGTGAAGTCATTTCCCCGCAGCGGGTACCCAAGGTTGAGTCGACTGAGCATTAATGTTAATATCTAAATATTATCCTCTAGGCGTAACAATACATAGCAGGACTTAAGGAGGCTCAAGGGCTTGGACAAATACATACTTAACAATGGGCTAAGAGTCTTGGTGGAGAAAATTCCGACAGGCCGTTCCGTGGCTTTCGGCATTTGGGTCAAAACCGGATCTCGCGATGAAAGTGAAACGAATAACGGCATTTCCCATTTTATCGAGCACATGCTATTCAAAGGAACAGATAAATATTCGGCAAAGGATATTGCTGAAATTTTCGACGGCATCGGCGGGAATGTGAACGCATTTACGTCCAAAGAATACACGTGCTATTATTGCAAAGTTCTTGATGAGCATTTGCCTATGGCCGTGGAAGTGTTAGCGGATATGTTCTTCCGTTCCACGTTCGACACGGTGGAGCTTGAAAAAGAAAAAAATGTCATTTACGAAGAAATTTCCATGTATGAGGATACACCCGACGACATGGTGCACGATCTGATTGCCAAAGCGGCTTTCGGCAGCCACTCGCTCGGGCAAACGATTATCGGCACGCAGGATAATTTGGCGGCCATGAATTCCGATACACTCCGAAATTATATGAAATCCCGTTATACGATAGAAAACACGGTTATTAGTATTGCCGGCAATGTTGATGACAGCGTAGTTGAATTGATGGAGCGCCATTTCGGTGAATTCTCCGTTCAAGGCGGGGATCGCGCCATGCTTCCGCTCAGCTTTCACAGTGACCTTCAGTATCATCAGAAAAAGACGGAGCAAAACCACATCTGCCTTTCGTTTCCGGGATTTTCAGCCAAAGATGATCAGCTCTATGCCATGATTTTGCTGAACAATGCCATCGGTGGGGGGATGAGCTCCCGGCTGTTCCAGGAAATTCGCGAAAAGCGCGGACTTGCGTATTCCGTTTACTCTTATCATACCTCGTATCAGGATGGCGGTATGTTTACGATATATACGGGAACGGCGCCCAAGCAGACGGAAGAGGTACTTAAGACGACGATGGAGCTGTTATCCGATTTGAAGGCAAACGGGTTAACGCCTGCGGAATTAAAAAAGGGCAAGGAACAAATGAAAGGCAGTCTCATATTGAGTCTTGAAAGCACCAGCAGCCGTATGAACCGCCTTGGCAAGAATGAACTGATGCTGGGCAAGCATTACAGCTTGGATGAAATGATCGACCGGATTGATAAAGTGGAGCTGGAGCAGATTCAACAGCTGAGCGCAAGCCTGCTTTCTACGCCGTTTGCTTTGGCAATGGTAGGGCAATCGGATGAGGCCATCGCCGGATTCAGGAGGGATCAGCTTGTTTAACGAATTCGATGTAAAGATCAAACGTCTCCCTGGCAATGAAGACATTCCTCTCCCGCAGAAAATGTCGCAGCTTGCCAGCGGCTTTGATTTGTATGCGGCGGTGAGTGAGCCTGTGACACTCGAACCGGGTGCCCGTGCACTTATTCCTGCCGGCTTTGCGCTTGCTATGCCTGAGGAGCTGGAGGCGCAGATCCGGCCGCGCAGCGGGCTTGCCTTCAAACAAGGCATTACGTCTTTGAACAGTCCCGGTACGATTGATGCGGATTATCGCGGCGAAGTTAAAGTGCTGCTGATCAACCATGGCAAAGAGCCTTTCGTGATCGAACGCAAGGAACGGATTGCACAGATGGTTTTCCAGCTGGTTCCGCGGATCCGGCTTACAGAAGTGGAAGAGCTCGACGATACGGTGCGCGGAGCAGGTGGCTTCGGGCATACGGGAACCAAATAAAGTTATTTCTTTCGGAAGAAGACGTTCTTTTCGTATCAAGCTTCGGCTTGAGAACGGAAGAGCGTTTTTTTGTTGAGCAGGATAAGCAGCAAGCAGAAGGTGACCTCAGGTATCGGCGAAGCGATGCTTGGAGCTCTTTGCATTCTCTTTTGGAGCAGAGGAACCCATTTTTGGGCTCACGCATAAGATGATTTATCGAAGCGACTTAGAAAGAGGTGAGAATGATGCTGACCGGAATTCAAGTGGCGCTGATCGGCGGGGATGCCCGCCAACTCGAAGTCATTCACAAATGCTCCGAGCTGGATGCTACCGTAGTTCTGATCGGATTCGACAATCTGCAAAACGGTTCCAGCGGAATTACCAAGGCAGAGCTGACGCCTGAGGCGCTTGAAAGTATGGATGCCGTCATTTTGCCTGCTGTAGGTACGGACGACTATGGACATGTGGAAAGTCTCTTTGCGTCAAAGGAATTGCGTCTCGAGGGTGAACATATAGCTGCGCTTCCGAAAAAAGCAAAGGTGTTTGCCGGAATGGCGAAGCCTTATTTGCGCGAGCTTTGTTCTAAAGAGGGGATAGAGCTGATAGAGCTTTTCGACCGGGATGATGTGGCGATCTACAATTCGATACCAACCACCGAAGGCGCTATCATGATGGCCATTCAAAATACGGATATTACACTGCACGGCTCCGAATCGATGGTGCTTGGCTTTGGCAGGACGGGGATCACGCTGGCCAGAACACTTCAGGGTATGGGAGCCAGGGTAAGGGTCGGAGTGCATAAACCGGAGTATTACGCCAGGGCCGTGGAAATGGGAATGAACCCTTTTTACACCAAGGAACTGATCTCCAATGTATCTCATGTCGACCTGCTTTTTAATACCATACCGTCGATGGTGATCACAGCTCAAATCATAGCCAATATTCCTCATCGGGCGGTCATTATTGATCTTGCCTCGAAGCCGGGCGGAACGGATTTTCGCTTTGCCGAGAAACGGGGAGTCAAGGCGATTCTTGCACCTGGGCTTCCGGGGATCGTCGCGCCGAAAACGGCAGGGCGCATCATTGCCGATACGATTACACGGATCCTTATGGAGGATGCAAATTCAAGGAGGAATAGGTAAAATGAATTGGCAGGGTCTTACGGTAGGTTACGCTCTGACGGGTTCTCACTGCACCTTTGAAGAAGTCATGCCGCAAATTCAGCGCTTTATAGATGCGGGAGCGAAGGTGGTTCCGATTGTATCCAATACCATCATGACGACAGATACGCGATTCGGAACGTCGGAAAGTTGGCAAAAACAGTTGAAACAGATCACAGGAAATGATATTATTTCTTCAATTGTAGATGCAGAACCGCTCGGACCTTCGAAGCTGCTGGATGTACTGGTTATCGCTCCTTGTACGGGCAATACGACAAGTAAATTGGCTAATGCCATGACCGAGAGTCCGGTATTGATGGCCGCAAAGGCGCAAATGCGTAACGGCAGGCCGCTTGTGCTGGCCATCTCGACAAATGACGGTCTTGGCCTGAACGCGATGAACGTAGGCAAGCTGCTGATTACGAAGAATATTTATTTTGTTCCTTTCGGTCAGGATAATCCGACGGCCAAGCCGAACTCGCTTGTAGCCCGGATGGACTTGATTATGGAAACGTGCGAAGCGGCGCTCCAAGGCAAGCAGCTGCAGCCAATGCTGATTGAACGGTTTAATTACTGATCATACATTTACTTATTTCATCATAGGGGAGAGACGTACACATGTCGAATCAAAAATTGTTTAATGTCGCTGTAGTAGGTGCAACAGGTGCTGTAGGAGAACAAATTATCCGTTTGCTGGCCGAACGGAATTTCCCCATTGGTGAACTCAAGCTTCTTTCATCTGCACGATCAGCGGGCAAAAAGATCAGCTTCAAAGGTCAAGAGATTACACTTGAAGAAGCAAAGCCGGAAAGCTTCCGCAATGTGGATATTGCTTTGTTCAGCGCCGGGGGCGACGTCAGCCGCACGCTAGTGCCGGAAGCGATCAAGCATGGAACAATCTGTGTGGATAATACCAGCGCTTTCCGGATGGACCCGGAAACACCGCTTGTGGTGCCGGAAGTGAATATCGATAAAATTAATGAAAACAAGGGTGTTATCGCAAACCCGAACTGCTCTACGATTCAAATGGTTCAGGCGTTAAAGCCGCTGTATGACCGTTATGGCATTTCCCGCATTATCGTTTCCACATACCAGGCTGTATCGGGTGCAGGAGCAAGCGCCATTAATGAAATGCTGCGCCAATCCCGCGCTGTACTGGACGGACAGCCGGTAGATCCGCAAATTTTGCCGGTGGGATCGCTTCCGGTCAAGCATCAAATCGCGTTTAACGCCATTCCGCAAATTGATAAATTTGTGGATAACGGTTTTACTTATGAAGAAATGAAAATGATCAACGAAACGAAAAAGATTATGGGCGACGAATCTTTGGAGGTCACAGCTACATGCGTACGCATTCCAGTTGTTTATGGACACTCGGAATCCGTATATATCGAATTGAAAAGTGATTTTGACGTGGAGGAAGTGAAGAACCTCCTCGCTGAGGCGCCGGGGATCATCGTACAGGATAACGCGGAGGAGCAGCTGTATCCGCTCGCTACAGAAGCGGCTGGTCAGCTGGAGACGTTCGTAGGACGCATACGCCGCGACCTGAGCAACCCTCGGGCTCTGAACATGTGGATTGTATCCGATAATTTATTGAAGGGCGCCGCTTGGAATGCGGTACAAATTGCGGAATACATCGCGATCGAAAAATAATTGCGGACAAATCCGGGTTACCAATCAGCTTCCTGCATGATGCGGGAAGCTTGGTTTTTGCTGAATCATAGAAAGGCTAATCGAGAAAGGGGAGATCTTGCTTGAAGATCTTGGTGCAGAAATTCGGAGGCACGTCCCTTTCCACAGCCGAAGCCAGAGCACACGTTATTGAGCACATTCAGGATGCGTTGAAGCAGGAGTACAAACTAGTTGTAGTCGTATCGGCTATGGGACGCAAGGGCGAGCCTTATGCAACGGATACATTACTGGATTGGATTCATCAGAATGGAGACTGTTTGCCTGACAGGGAGAAGGATATACTGCTCTGCTGCGGAGAGCTGATCTCGGCGGCAACCTTATGCAGCTTATTGAATGCGGCAGGCATTCCATCAACAGTACTGACCGGAGCGCAAGCCGGGATACGGACCAATGATACATTCGGCAACGCTCAAATCACCTCCATCCAGCCAGGGCATATCGTGGAACTGCTCGAACAAGGAAACGTTGTCATTGTTGCCGGTTTTCAAGGCGAAACGGCGGCGCGTGATTTCACGACGCTCGGACGAGGCGGCAGCGATACATCCGCAACGGCTTTAGGCGCTGCGCTTAAGGCGGACATTGTGGATATCTTTACCGACGTGAGCGGAATATTGACGGCGGATCCGCGAATCGTTGCCGATGCACAGCCGTTGGCGGTCGTTTCGTATACGGAGATATGCAATATGGCGCATTTGGGTGCCAAAGTGATTCATCCCAGAGCAGTGGAAGTTGCAATGCATGCCGGCATACCGGTTCGTGTGCGCTCTACGTTCTCGAAGGATCCGGGAACCCTTGTGACACACTCCGATGCCATCAAGGCGGAAGCCGGATCGGTGCAGGATCGTTTTGTTACAGCGATAGCTCATGTTCCAGGGATCTCACAAATCCGTGTATTGGCCAAGGAAGGAAGCTATGACCTTCAGCTTAAAGTGTTTAAAGCGATGGCCCGGCAGAGGATCAGCGTTGATTTCATCAATGTGAATCCTTCCGGTGTGGTCTATACGGTGTTTGATAATGAGGCAAATCGGGCTGCCGATACATTGGCGGAGCTGGGGCTCGCGCCCCAAATTACGCCAAATTGCGCCAAGGTGTCGATTATCGGCGGGGGCATGAACGGTGTTCCGGGAATTATGGCACTTATCGTCGAAGCGCTGACGGAAGAGGATATTCAAATTTTACAGTCCGCAGACTCCAATGCGACCATCTGGGTGTTGGTTCAGGAGGACGACATGGTCAAAGCGGTGAGAGCATTGCATAAGCAGTTCAAATTATACAGAACAATGAAGTAGGAGGAGTTTGTCGTGGATTTTGGAAGACTTATAACGGCAATGGTAACGCCTTTTGACGCCGACCTGAGGGTTGACTTTACGGGGTTTGAGAAATTGATTGACTATTTAATCCAAGAGCAGCAAAGCGACAGCCTCGTCGTATGCGGTACAACGGGAGAATCGCCAACACTGACAGAGGAAGAAAAGCTGGAGCTCTTCCGCGCCGCGGTGAAGCATGTCAATGGACGCTGTCCCGTTATTGCGGGTACGGGCAGCAATGATACGGCTCACTCTATCCATTTATCCAAGGAAGCGGAGAAGCTCGGAGTGGATGCTCTGTTGTTGGTAGCTCCTTATTATAATCGTCCTTCTCAGGAAGGCCTGTATCAGCATTTTAAAGCAATCGCCGAATCGGTAAGCATCCCGGTTATTTTGTACAATGTGCCAGGACGAACCGGAGTAAATATCGACGCCGATACGACGATTCGTTTATCTCAGATTCCCAATATTGTCGCAACGAAGGACTGTGCGGATACGGACCAGCTGACCCAGATCGTAAGCGGTGCTGCTCCGGGGTTCCTTGTCTACAGCGGTGATGACAGTGCTGCGCTTCCAGCTATGTCCGTAGGTGCACAAGGCATCATCAGTGTTGCGAGCCATGTGATTGGAAAAGAAATGCAAAATATGATAAGATGCTATTTACAGGGAGATGTACAGGGTGCGGCAAGACTTCACGGTCAATTGCTTCCGGTATTCAGAGGATTGTTCTTCTGTCCGCACCGCGTGCCGAATCCTGCGCCGGTGAAGCATGCGCTTCAACTCAGAGGAATCTCGGCGGGTGGAGTGCGATTACCGCTCGTGAATGTTACCGAACAAGAAGGACAATTCATTGCTTCCCTGTTTGAATGAGGTCTTCGAATGAATCGGTGCCATTCTGGCATCGGTTTTCTTTTTTTGGGATACAATACGAATTACTAGCGGCTGATCGTGTGATACTTATCGGCTTGTAAATAGTTAATTTGTTCATGTATAATGGTGGCAAGTGACTGGTGCGGTATATTTTGGTTTTACTCATGTCTGAATCGTCGTCAATTAATTTGAGGAGGTTAATGTATTGTCTAAGAAAAATATAGATAAATTAACGATTTTCGCCTTGGGCGGCGTAGGTGAAATCGGAAAGAACATGTATGTTGTGCAATACGCGAACGATATTGTTGTGATTGACTGCGGATTGAAATTTCCAGAGGAGGACATGCTTGGAATCGACATTGTCATTCCTGACATTTCCTACCTGACGGAAAATCGCGATAAAGTCCGGGGGATTTTGATTACCCATGGACATGAGGATCACATCGGCGGATTGCCTTACGTGTTGAAGCATTTGAATGTGCCGGTATACGGTACAAGATTGACTATGGGACTCATTGAAACGAAATTAAAGGAAGCGAGTCTGCTTGGCGAAACGAAACGAATCGTCATTACAGCCGATTCTGAATTGAAGCTGGGCTCCATGACCGCGACATTCTTCAAAACAAATCACAGCATTCCGGATTCGGTCGGTGTGTGTTTGGAAACACCTGAAGGAAATGTCGTGCATACCGGGGACTTCAAGTTTGATCAGACGCCTGTAAATGAGCAGTATGCTGATCTTCATCGAATGGCAGCGATCGGTCAAAAGGGTGTGCTGGCCTTGTTGTCGGACAGCACAAATTCGGAACGCCCGGGCTATACCGGTTCGGAACGCAGTGTCGGTGCAGAGATTGAAGAGGTATTCCGCAAAGCGAAGCAGCGTGTCATTATTGCTACATTTGCGTCCAATATCCATCGGATTCAGCAGGTGATCGACGCCTGCGAGAGCACTCGCCGAAAGCTTGTTGTTATCGGGCGCAGTATGGTCAATGTAGTCAGCATTGCAAGCGAACTAGGTTATTTGCACATTCCGGACGGCATGCTGATCGAGCCTGAAGAAGTGAATAAACTCGCTGCAGACCGCGTTGCTATTCTATCGACGGGATCGCAGGGCGAGCCGATGTCAGCCCTTACACGTATGGCGCGTTCGACTCACCGGAAGGTGGACATCTTACCGGGAGATACGGTCATTATTGCGGCTACCCCGATTCCGGGTAACGAACGCTATGTGGGACGTACAGTCGACGAACTGATGCGGATTGGAGCTCATGTGATTTACGGGCCGGGCTCGATTACAGGCGTACACGTTTCCGGACACGGAAGCCAAGAAGAGCTGAAGCTGATGCTCAATATGATGCGTCCGAAATATTTTATCCCGATTCACGGGGAGTACCGGATGCTTCGTCAGCATGGGATGCTGGCGGAGTCTGTAGGTATAGCGCGGGAAGATATTTTCATCGTGGATAACGGCGATACCGTAGAAATTCAAGATGGCGTGGCGCGCAAGGGCTCCAAAGTTCCGGCGGGCAACATTTTGATTGACGGATTGGGTGTGGGCGACGTAGGCAACATCGTGCTGCGCGACCGCAAGCTGCTGTCGCAAGATGGTATTCTCGTCGTCGTAGTGACGCTCAGCAAGCAGGATGGCGCTATTCTGTCCGGCCCGGATATCATTTCCCGCGGTTTCGTATATGTGCGGGAATCGGAAGGGCTGCTTGAAGAAGCGAATCGGATTGTGACCAGCACCCTGCATCGCCTGATGAACGAGAATGTAAATGAATGGGCGTCTCTCAAAACGCATGTGAAGGACGCGCTCGGACGATTCTTATATGAACAAACCAGAAGAAGACCGATGATTCTTCCGATTATTATGGAAGTCTGATACAGTCCACCAGTCATAGCACCGTTAACTTAAATAAATGTCACTTACATGAAAAAAGACCGCCTGTGTCCGACAAGGATACAGAGCGGTCTTTATGTATTTCGCGCATATTTTTTCGCATAGGGAGCATACTAAGGGGAGATTTTAGCACCTTAGGGGGAATATGACATGGCATTTACCAATAATCAAGAGCAGCAGACACAACCCATGACAGAAGATGCAAAAAGGAACGCTACGGTGGAAGCGGTTCAGCAGCTGGGCCAAACCACTGTTCCGGCAAATGAATCTAATATTTTTTGCATGACGATTATCGGACAGGTAGAGGGGCATCTTGTCCTTCCGCCGCAAAACAAAACGACAAAATATGAGCACCTGATCCCGCAGCTTGTCGCGGCGGAGCAAAATTCGAAAGTTGAAGGGGTATTGATCATTCTGAATACGGTCGGCGGCGATGTGGAAGCGGGTCTTGCTATTGCAGAAATGATAGCAACCTTATCCAAGCCTACCGTCACGCTGGTTCTCGGTGGAGGGCACAGTATCGGTGTTCCCATCGCGGTATCGGCTAACTATTCCATCATAGCGGAGACCGCTACGATGACTATTCATCCGATTCGACTGAACGGTTTGGTCATCGGAGTGCCGCAAACGTTTGAATATTTGGATAAAATGCAGGAGCGGGTCATTCGATTCGTCACAGGCCATTCTAGAGTGGAAGAGGCGAAATTCAAAGAGCTGATGTTCAAAACGGGAGAGCTGACCCGGGATATCGGAACGACAGTGATTGGATCGGATGCTGTCCGTTATGGATTGATCGACGGGTTGGGCGGTGTCGGGGAGGCCATTCAAAAGCTCAACGAGATGATCGAAGAACGGCGTAGAATAAAAGGAGGAGGAATGGTTCAATGATTCATTATACCGTACTTCCACTTGAAGCGGTATTGGATGGCATAGATCATGAGGACTTTCCCAGACCGATTGAAATTGTCATAAATGGTGTCACGATGCAGGTACAGCCCATTAATGCACAGCAGGCGACCATCGTCCGATTAATCAGCTGCAACCCGCAGGACTATTTGAATCCGCAGTATGCCCCCGGTCGGCTGATTGAATTTCAGCCGGCGCTGCAGGGCTAAGGATCGAATTTACATTCTCTTCGTTCAGCTTCACCCCAGTTTAT
This sequence comes from Paenibacillus sp. F024, assembly GCF_057814255.1. NCBI lineage: Bacteria > Bacillati > Bacillota > Bacilli > Caryophanales > Paenibacillaceae > Paenibacillus > Paenibacillus sp. F024. The sequence continues at coordinate 257,404 of NZ_JBVASZ010000001.1, read as the reverse complement.
GGTATAATGAGTCCTCGGGGGTGAGCGGCCTTGTCCAAGAAGAGGAAGAGAGCCAAAGGACTTAAAACGAACTTGAAATTTGAACTGTACGGCATATTGATTTTGACATTGTCTATCATCGCTTTATCCCGTGAGGGCTCAGTAGCCCGCGCCCTGACCTATCTGTTTCGCTTTCTGATTGGAACGTGGGACTTTGTTATCCCGTTAGTGTTCATATACGCTGCTTTGTATGCCATGATGAAGCGGTCGTGGCCGGTCTGGAGGACATCCCGCAAAACGGGATTGCTGTTAATCGTTCTATCCCTACTGCTCATGAGCCATATCAGCCTGTTTGCCCAGCTTTATGAAAGAACGGATTTTACCGCAAGTCAAATATGGTCGCAAACATGGATCAGCATGGTAGACGGGCTTGAGCCGACAATGGAGGGCCAGGATATTTTGACCGCCGGAGTAGGGGGCGGGATGATCGGAGCCCTGCTCTACTCCGTGTTGTACTATTTGTTTGATAATTTGGGCGCGCGGCTGATCCAATATACGTTGTTTATTTCAGGATTTCTGTTGGTGACAGGCCTTTCGCTAGGCGATGTGTTTAACCGCGTGGGAGGGCGAAAGCCTTTTGCCGATACGTTGTTAGGTCAGTACATCAAACGCAAGCTGCAAGAACGTCATCAACGAAAGCTTGCACTTGTCAATAACGAGAAGAAAAGAAAGCAGGCCGCCGCTTATGTTCCGGAACCCGATGAAGAATATGATGAGGAAACGCTCAAGCCGGAAAGGAAAAAACGTGAGCCTGGAAGAAAGAGCGCCCTCTTCTTTGAGCTGCTAAGTCCATCCAAAGGACGCGGCAAACCGTCTGATAAAGCTTCGGCTTCGATCATCACGGACCCATCTTCCGACGTCGGCGAGGAGATGGTGACGGTATATTCGAGAGAAGAGGCTCCACAATCGCCTTTACAGGAAAATGAATTTGCCTCGGGTGTCCAGTATGATCCGGCCATCCCGGTTATCCGGGATTTTCAGGAGCAGGTGAAACAGGAGACGGTGACTGCCTCTGCTGTGGAAATCAAGGGCGAGAACCGTGCGGCCTCCGGCTCTAAAGCCCTAGGGCAAGAGCCTGAGCAAGGTGAAGGAAGCCCGGAGAATTTCGAAATGAAAAACAAGCCGTTGGATATTCCTTATGAGCTGCCTTCACTCCAGCTTTTATCCAAACCGTCTTCAGGCAAAGGCGGCGATTCGCTCGATTATAAAGCCGTTGCGCGTAAGCTGGAGGCGACGCTGGAAAGCTTCGGCGTAAGAGCAAAAGTGCTTGAGGTCGTACGTGGTCCGGCCGTGACCCGGTATGAAATTCAGCCTGATGTCGGTGTGAAGGTGAGCCGAATCGTTAGCTTAACGGACGATATTGCGCTTGCCTTGGCTGCCAAGGATATACGGATGGAGGCTCCGATTCCGGGAAAATCTGCGATCGGCATTGAGGTGCCCAATACGGAGGTATCCGTCGTCACAATGCGGGAGGTTATGGAAAGCCCGACGTTCCAGGATGCCGCTTCGAAGTTGTCGATCACACTGGGCCGGGATATCTCGGGACAGCCGATTGTAGGCAATCTGGCACGCATGCCGCATTTGCTTGTTGCCGGAGCTACAGGGTCAGGTAAATCGGTCTGCATCAACGGGATCATCACGAGTGTATTGTATAAAGCGAAGCCGGATGAAGTTAAATTTTTGATGATTGACCCGAAAATGGTTGAGCTGAATGTGTATAACGGGATCCCGCATCTGCTGGCACCGGTAGTTACGGATCCCAAGCGTGCTTCCTTGGCGTTGAAAAAGGTCGTCGTTGAGATGGAGAAACGGTACGAATTGTTCTCCAAGAGCGGCACGAGAAACATTGAGGGCTATAATGCCATGCTGAAGGAAACCCAAACGGGAGCGCCGCTGCCTTATATTGTCGTGATCGTGGACGAGCTGGCAGATCTGATGATGGTGGCTGCCAACGATGTGGAGGATGCGATCTGCCGTTTGGCACAAATGGCTCGGGCTGCGGGGATCCATCTGATCATCGCTACCCAGCGGCCGTCCGTCGATGTCATCACCGGTGTCATTAAAGCAAATATTCCTTCACGCATTGCTTTCGGCGTTTCATCTCAGGTGGATTCGCGGACGATTCTTGATGCCGTGGGCGCTGAAAAGCTGTTGGGTCGCGGGGACATGCTTTATTTGCCGATGGGCGCTTCCAAGCCTGTTCGTGTGCAGGGGGCTTTTCTGTCCGATTCCGAGGTGGAGGCTGTCGTAAATTTTGTAAGGACTCAAGGACAGGCCGAATATGTTGAGGATATGGTGCCTCAAGTGGAAGAAAAGCAGGATGAGCAAAATGAATTTGAGGACGAGCTGTACGATCAAGCGGTTCAGATCATACTTGAAGCCAAGCAGGCCTCCGTTTCCTTGCTGCAGCGCCGGATGAGAGTAGGATATACGCGTGCGGCGAGGCTGATCGATACGATGGAAGCCCGAGGAATTGTCGGGCCGTATGAGGGCAGCAAGCCTCGCGAGGTGCTTGTTTCTCTTGAGCAGTATCAGATCAACCGTATGAGCTCGTGATGAACGTCGTGCATGGCGCCCAGCGATTCCCATTTCTTCTTGAATAGAAGCTGACTCCCTTTCTCATAATAACCGTAAAAAGGTTATCAAAACGAAGTGGGAAAGGTGAGTATGCTTACATGAATAAACGACTTGTTGTGATTACCGTTTGTCTGATATTGGTTTTGTCTGCCGGGTTTCAGCTTAAGCACCGCTTTGGCACAGAGCAAACGTTCAGCAAGAATGAAATCCGTTATGGGGCGTCCTCTACTGCCGATGTATATGAGCTTCAAGGGCGTCTTAAGTTTTTGGGCTTTTATAAAGGAAGGGTGGACGGCGATTTCGGCTACCAGACCTTAAGAGCGCTCAAGTGGTTTCAATCCGAGTTCGGATTGGAGGTTGACGGTATTGCGGGAGATCAGACCAAATTAAAGCTTTGGGAAGCGACGAAAGCCTGGAAGCCCAAAGCGGAGGATCTGCCTCCTTGGGTCACCGGCGGAGGACAGGGACAAGCCCCGGCTGGAGGCGCCCCAGCCCAGGAGCGTGCGGCTGAAGCGCCGACAGGGATGACGCCATCAACACGGCTTGGATTGTCAGAGCAGGACTTGAAGATCATGTCTAACGCCGTTTACGGGGAAGCCCGGGGGGAGCCGTATGTAGGACAAGTCGCCGTAGCGGCGGTGATTTTGAACCGGTTGAAGTCGCCAAGCTTCCCGAACACCGTTTCCGGTGTCATTTTTCAGCCAAGAGCATTTACCGCTGTAGCCGATGGACAAATTTGGCTGACTCCTAACGATACGGCGCGCAGAGCAGTACAAGACGCTTTGAACGGTTCGGACCCAAGCGGGGGCTGCTTGTATTATTTCAATCCGGAGACCGCGACGTCGGCCTGGATTTGGACCCGTCCTCAGGTCAAACAAATCGGAAAACATATTTTCTGCAAATAAAGCATCAAGTAGAAGTAACCCTGTTGCGGTTGCTTCTTCTGTTTATAGAGGAATATAATGGATCATGTGTGAAGGAAGCGATGAACGCAATCATGAGAGGAGTTGTTTCGTCATTGAAGGATACTCAATTTCAGCGCGGTACGGTTCGCAACGTGCGCGTGCATGTGCTCCCGACGGAGCAGTTCAAGACCTTCGCGTTATCGGTATATGTCGGCAGTCCTCTTGATGAAGAGACGGTCACACCGACAGCATTAATCCCTTTCGTGCTTCGGCGCGGAAGCAAAGCGTACCCGGAGACAAAGCAGTTCCGGGAACGGTTGGATGACATGTATGGAGCAGGCTTTGGTTTTGACATCTATAAACGCGGCGATTATCAAATGATACAGTTTCGAATGGATGTCATCCAAGACGAATTCGTTTCCAGCCGCCGCTCGCTGCTGGAGCAAGCGATTGAGTTTATGGGCGGAGCCGTAACCGAGCCGGCAATCGACGGAAGTACGCTGGTCGGTAAGTATATCGAATCGGAAAAAGCGACATTGGAAAAACGGCTTCAGGCCATCGTAAACGATAAAATTAAATATGCGGCCGAACGCTGCATTGAGGAAATGTGCAGCGATGAGCCTTACCGGTTGCATCCGCTGGGTAAGCTTGACGCGTTGGCGTCCATAGAAGCCTTATCATTGACGGAGAGGTTCCAAGAACTGCTGCAAAGCGCGCCCATGGATGTTTATGTTGTCGGAAATACGAATTTGGAGCAAGTGCTTCCGCTGGTCGACCGTTATTTTTCGTTGAATCGTTCAGAGGCTTCCTCCTACAGTCTCAAGATCGGACACAGGAATGCGGCACAGGTGAAAGAAGTAGTGGAGAGGCTCGACGTAAGTCAAGGCAAGCTGAACATGGGTCTTCGTATCCCGACTTCATATGCGGACGAATCTTATCCCTCAGCACTGCTGTATAACGGTATATTGGGCGGCTATCCGCACTCCAAGCTGTTTACAAACGTCAGGGAGAAAGCAAGCCTGGCTTATTATGCCTCCTCACGTCTGGACGGCCATAAGGGGATTATGACGATCCAATCGGGCATTGAGATCGCAAACTATGAAAAAGCAGTTACCATCATCAAAGAGCAGCTAAAAGCGATGGAAGAAGGGAATATATCCGAGATCGAGCTCCAGCAAACCCAAGCGATGATTTCGGGGCATCTGCGAGAGCTTCAGGATTCCGCATTCGAATTGATTGCTTTTGATTTTAATAACCGTTTGTCAGGGGCGGAGCGGACGGTTCCCAAGCTGATCGAACAAGTCGAACAAACGACGCCGGAGCAAATCCGGAATATGGCGCAGAAGGTGCAGCTCGACACCATTTATTTTCTGCGCGACCGCAAGGGAGGAGAATAAATGCAGGTCATCCCTTATCCACATGTAAAAGAAACCTTGTATGCGGAGCAGCTTCCCAACGGACTATCCGTGTTTATTTTGCCGAAAGAAGGCTTTCAGAAAACGTATGCTACGTTCTCTACAAAGTACGGCTCCATCGATAATCACTTTCAGGTAGTAGGCGAAGAACGGCGCAAAGTACCTGACGGTATTGCGCATTTTCTCGAGCACAAGATGTTTGAAGAACCAACCGGCGATATCTTTTCCGTGTTTGCGGCGCAGGGAGCCTCGGCTAATGCCTTTACCAGCTTCGACCGAACAGCTTATTTATTTTCCGCTACCGAGCATATCAAGGAGAATTTGACCACGCTGCTGAATTTTGTGCAAAATCCGTATTTTACGGATGAGAACGTGGAGAAGGAAAAGGGCATTATCGGTCAGGAAATCAATATGTATCAAGACAATCCGGACTGGCGCGTCTATTTTGGCCTGATTGAGACGATGTATCATATCCATCCCGTTCACATCGATATTGCGGGAACAGTGGAATCGATTGAAAAAATCACGAAAGAAATGCTATATGATTGTTACCGTACCTTTTACCATCCAAGCAATATGAGTCTGTTCGTGGTTGGCGGAGTGGAACCAGAGGAAATCATGGAGCTGGTCAGACAAAATCAGGGGGCCAAAACGTTCAAACCGCAAGGGGAAATACGCCGATACTTCGATGAGGAACCGGCCGGGGTGAAGGCGCCGCGAAAAGTGACTGTGCTTCCTGTTTCACTGCCTAAATGTCTTTTTGGCTGCAAGGAGCCGGGTCAGCCGCTTAGAGGACGCGAGATGCTGAAGCGGGAGCTTGCCATGAAGGTACTGCTGGATATTCTCGTAAGCCCCACCTCCGCCATTTATCAGAAGCTGTACGATGAGCAGCTGATCTTTGACAGCTTTGGATCGGAATATAACATAGCGGAGAACTATGCGTTTACCGTGATGGGCGGTGATACCAAGGATCCGGAGAAATTAATTTCCCGAGTCCAAGAGGAAATCGATCGAATGAAATCGGAAGGCATCGCCGTTTCTGATTTTGAGCGGAGCAAGAAGAAAAAAATCGGCGCTTTTCTTAGACAGCTTAATTCACCTGAAGCTATCGCCAATGAGTTTACGAAGTACCGGTTTAAAGGCATCGAGCTGTTTGAAATTTTGCCTGTTTACGAAGAACTGGAGCCTGCCGATGTGAACGAGCTGCTTCACAGCCATTTTGACTGGAGCCGCCTTGCAGCATCTATTGTGACAAGTGATTCCCATGGAGCATAACAGGAGTAAACAATTTACTGAACAAACGGTATTGATAACGGGGGCGAGCCGGGGCATCGGTGCGGCGATCGCCCGCCGTTTTGCCTCTGCCCGCTTGAACGTTGTGATTCACTATTTGCAGTCTCATGAAGCGGCTAACGAAACCGCAAGAAGCTGTATGGGCCAGGGTGCCCGTGTGCTTACGGTAACGGCCGATTTGCGTTCGCAGGAACAGGTGGAGCGAATGAAAGAGAAGCTGCTGCAGCACGGAATGGTTCCCGATATTCTTGTGAACAATGCAGGGGTGTCACATTATGGAATGCTCGCGGATGTGACAGAAGAGCAGTGGGACGAGATGATGGGAATCAATCTGAAAGGAACCTTTCTTATGACCCGCCAATTTATGCCTCATATGGTTTCTCAAAAGTACGGCCGGATTATTAATGTGTCTTCCATCTGGGGCATTTCCGGGGCTTCCTGCGAGGTCGCTTATTCCACTGCCAAAGGGGGCATTAATGCCTTTACTAAAGCGCTGGCCAAGGAGCTTGCCCCGTCCGGGGTTACCGTTAATGCTGTAGCGCCCGGTGCAGTAGACACGATGATGATGGCCGGTTTTGATGCCGAGGAGAAAGCGGCTATTGAAAACGCAATACCAATCGGACGATTTGGTCAACCCGATGAAATCGCGTCGCTTGTTTATTTTCTCGCCTTGCCCGAATCAGGCTATATTACCGGTCAGATCATCAGCCCCAACGGCGGCTGGCTGACGTAAGCCTGCCGTATAATCCCCTCCGTTATTGCAGACATTATAATTGCAACGACCATTCATTCTTACAAAGGAGGAATTGCGGCATGGCTACGGTGCTGAAGGTGTTCGAACGTTGGAAAGAATTTTTGGGTGAGCGTGTAGAGCAGGCGGAAAAAGCCGGAATGACCGAGGAAACAATTGCGAATCTGGCATTCCAGATCGGCGATTTTTTGGCCAATAAGATTGATCCGGAGAACAAAGAAGAACGTGTACTCAAAGAGCTTTGGGATGTCAGTGACGAGCAGGAAAGAAAAGTGATGGCTCGGATCATGGTCAAATTGGCCAAAGCGAACAATTAATCATACCGGAATTGTACGAAAGCCTCCTCTCTCATGGGGAGGCTTTTCCTTGCTTTTTCTGTTATACTAAAAAGGGAACATGGGAACAGGCAGAAAAGAGGTTGACAAACGTTTTGATGAACAGTCTAAAACGGTGGATGATTGGAATATCGTTAATTGGCATGGCGGTGACAGCGGCTGGCTGCGGCAAGCAAATCCCCGAGATTGATCCGGCCCTGCTGCAGTCAAAAGCATCGATCCTTGTAATGACCGGTCCGGAACTTTCGGATCAAGTAAAGAATACCCTTCAAACCACACTGCTGGAGTGGCGGGAACAAAGGCAAACGTCTTTCGAATGGATGCAGGACTTGTCGGATTTGACAGAAGAGCAGCTGAATCAGGTCAAAACCCGGTCTTATGATATTGTTTTAGTTGCCGGACATGAGCTGGTCCAACATGTTTTGCCGGAAGCGAGGTCGGTACCCGAGCGCAAATGGATTATGCTCGATGACGCGATCACTCGGCAGGCCTCCGCGATAACCGATCCGAATATCTCGCTTAAGATGGTAACAGAGGAACAATTTCAGGGTGAATGGGATGAATGGGTACGCCAGCAGCTTGTAAGCGAACTGGGCATTGAATGGGTTACCACGTCCGCCTATCCGATTCCTTCGCAGTGGGCGCCTTCTGAGGAAGCGGAGAATATCAGCTTGGCCGATGCGCAAGGCTGGTTTTCACAATTACAGCATCAGGTTCAGATGAGCGGTCCGTCATGGATTGCTGTCTATGCTCCGCTAGAAGCCTCGCAATTGCAGCGGCTGAACGCTTTGCGGATTCCGGTAATGAATATGGCTTCAACCCACATTGAACTGCAGTGGCCGGGTCTATTGACCTCGATCAAGGAGATGTTGGATCAGGGACAGTGGCAGCCGGGAATACAGCCTTATTCCCATTCTGAAATAAAATTCGTCACGACTCGCGAATAAATTGGATAGCTACGGGAGGATTTTATCGTATTTTGTAGAATACTTCCGAGTGTGAGAACCAAAAATACGGATCGGAGAACAGGATATGAGTACAGAAATGAATCAAGAGATCAAACAATGGTATATGGAATACAAGATACATAAGAACCGTCCCGGGCTTTTGGGTGATATTGCTTCCCTGATGGGAATGCTCGACATCAATATCGTGACGATTAACGGGGTGGAAGACCGGACCCGGGGGATGCTTTTACAAACAAAAGATGAAGAAAAAGTGGAATTAATGGGTAAAATGCTTAAAAAAGTGGATAATATAACTATAACGGCTTTGCGCACGCCGAAGCTGGTTGATATTTTGGCTGTACGACACGGCCGCTACATTGAAAGGGATTCGGACGATCGGAAAACGTTCCGTTTTACGCGGGATGAGCTTGGTCTGCTGGTGGATTTTCTTGGCGAAGTATTCAAACGGGATGGCAATCATGTCGTGGGTTTACGCGGTATGCCGAGAGTAGGTAAAACTGAATCGATTATTGCGGGAAGCGTATGTTCGAATAAAAGGTGGACCTTCGTTTCGTCTACCTTGCTTCGTCAAACCGTCCGCAGCCAGCTGTCCGAGGACGAGATGAATCCGAATAACGTGTTTATTATTGATGGTATTGTGTCCACTCTGCGTTCCAATGAGAAGCATTACGCGCTTCTGCAGGAAATTATGGCCATGCCGTCGACCAAAGTCATAGAACATCCGGATATTTTTATCCGTGAGTCCGAATATACGTATGATCATTTCGACTGCATCGTTGAGCTTCGCAATACACCGGAAGAAGAAATTACATATGAGACGTTCACATCGGGGCTTGACGAGTATTAAGCGCGGCTGACGCGGGCTTGTTCCTGTCCAAAAGGCTTCCACTGTTCTTGAAAGGGGTGACAACGTGTCCGATCTTGGTCAGATGTTAAAAAAAGCCAGACTGGAAAATAAAATATCTCTCGATGATTTGCAAGAGACGACTAAGATTCGCAAGCGGTATCTGGAGGCCATCGAGGATGGCAACTACAAAGTGCTGCCTGGAAATTTTTATGTACGGGCGTTTATTAAAAGCTATGCCGAAGCTGTCGGTTTGGATCCGAACGAGGTTCTGAATCTGTATCAGAATGTAATCCCGCCTTCCGAGCCTGAACAAGTCATTGAGCCGATCCGCAGCAAACGGACAATCCGAAATACGGAATGGATCGGCAAATGGGCGTCCAATGTTATGGTTATTTCCTTCGTCGTGCTCATCCTGGGGATTATCTATTACTTTGTTAATCTGAATTATACCTCAGGCTCCAAAGATGCTTCGAACGAATTGCCCAAGACGATGACCGATAAGGTCGCTCCCGCTGCCCAAACGCCGCCAGCCGATGGGGATGCTAGTGCCAACACGACTCAGCAAACGCCTGAACAGGCGCCTATTCAGCCTGAACCCCCGAAAAGTGATGTCAAGCTAGTCAGAAGCGAGCGGAATACCGACTTTTACTCGGTTGCGGGGGTGCAGGAGCTGAATATCGAAATGACTGTGACCGGAGACAAATGCTGGGTTGAGGTGGAATCCGCAGGGAGCGAGAGAAAGGTGCTTGCTTCGCAAAACTTCCTGAATGGCAATACACAAACGTGGACCGTTCCAAACACCGTCCGTGTGGTTTTGGGAAAAGCCAGCGCCGTGGAATTGAAAGTCAACGGCACTCCGATTAACGTAGGGGACGAAGCGAATGTTAAAAGAATTCAGATCGACCTTCTGCCTTCTTAGTATCGTCTGCCTTCTTACAGGTCATAATGGTAAAGCATACCCAAAGCAAAGAGGATGTGCGTCGATTGGTTATGACTTGGATTTGCACACGTTATGCAGCTAGAGACACTCGGAGGCTTTGTGCTGAAGGTGTCTTTTTTGTTAATATAAATGTGACGTTGTTAGGGAAGGATGATCAATCATTTATGAGCAGCGAAAATTCATTCGACATTGTTTCCAAATTGGATATCCAGGAACTGAACAATGCCATTAACCAGGCGGAGAAAGAAATCGCCACGCGATTCGATTTTAAGGGCAGCAAGAGCAGCATAGCGCTTGAAAAGGAGGAGCTTGTTGTCATATCCGACGATGAGTTTAAGCTTCAGAATGTACTCGACATCCTCCAATCCAAAATGGCTAAACGGGGAATCTCTTTGAAAAATTTAGACTACGGGAAGGTGGAACCGGCTGCACAAAGCACGGTTCGTCAGAAGATTAAGGTGAAGCAAGGCATCGATCAGGACAATGCCAAAAAAATCAATGTGCTGATTCGCGACTCTAAGCTGAAAGTAAAAAGTCAAATTCAGGGGGATCAAATTCGGGTAACCGGAAAGAGCAAGGATGATTTACAGCAGGTCATGCAGCTGCTCCGCAAAGCCGATTTGCCGCTGGAATTGCAATTTATCAATTTCAGGTAGCGACTGCAGGATGGGCGTATTGCCTTACGGAAAGAAGCGTTCGTAAGGCTTTTTCAGCTTTTGACACTCTTTAAACGGTTATATTATACTTGTAACTAGTCGTTTAGAAGGAACAGGTGGAGGATCTTACATGACAGAGAAAGTGAAAGTTGTGACCCTGGGTTGCGAGAAAAATTTGGTTGACTCCGAAATCATGTCCGGACTTATTCACGAACGTGGTTACAGTTTAGTATCGGAGAAGGAAGAAGCTACGGTCATTATTGTCAATACATGCGGATTCATCGATGCGGCCAAAGAGGAGTCGGTGAATACCATACTGGATATGGCGGAACTGAAGCAAACCGGTCAGCTGAAGGCGCTGATCGTATCGGGATGCTTGACTCAGCGCTACAAGGAAGAACTGATGCATGAAATGCCGGAAATCGACGGAATCGTCGGAACCGGTGATTTTGACAAAATCAATGATATTGTCGATAAGGCATTATCCGGCAAAAAACCGGTTATGGTAGGTAATCCGGTATTTAACTATGAGCAGAGATTGCCGAGAAGATTAACTACGCCCCGCTATACAGCCTATGTCAAAATCGCCGAAGGCTGCGACAACGCCTGTACGTTCTGCAGTATTCCGATCATGCGCGGCAGGTTTCGCAGCCGCAGCATGGAGTCGATTCTTGCCGAGGTGGAGCAGCTTGCTGCTCAAGGGGTAAAGGAGATCAGTCTGATCGCTCAGGATTCCACCAATTATGGCACCGATCTCTATGACGGGTTTATGCTTCCGACGCTGATGAACAAAGTGAGCGAGGTTGCAGGCATTGAGTGGGTAAGGCTTCATTATGCGTACCCAGGCTTTTTCACCGACGAATTGATTGACGTCATGGCCAATAATCCTAAGGTATGCAAATATGTGGATATGCCTTTGCAGCACAGCGAGGACAGTATTCTGAAACGTATGCGCCGGCCGGGCCGGCAGCGTGACGCTCGCGAGCTGATTCGCAAAATTCGCGAGCGTATTCCGGGCGTATCACTTCGTACCTCGATCATCGTCGGCTTCCCGGGTGAAACGGAAGAGGATTTCGAGAATCTGAAGGCGTTTATCCGTGAGGTTCAGTTCGACCGGCTTGGGGTGTTTACGTATTCCAAGGAGGAAGATACGCCGGCGTCACGTTTGCCCGATCAAGTTCCGGATGAGGTGAAAGAGTATCGTTCCAATGTGCTGATGGAAATTCAACGCGAAATCTCAAGCGAGCGAAACAGCAGCCGGATCGGTCAAGTCATCGATGTCTTAATCGAGAAATATGATGGCCGGGGCGATGTTTATGTAGGCCGTTCCATGTTCGATGCTCCGGAAATCGACGGTGAGGTGTTTGCCCGCGGTTCCAAGCTTGCGATTGGCGAGATTGCAAAGGTAAGGATTACCCATTCCTTCGAATTTGATTTGTCCGGGGAGGTTGTGGCATGAATTTGGCCAACCGGATCACATTGGCGAGAATATTTTTAGTTCCGATTATTATGTTCTTCTTGCTCGTCAACGTGAAATTTCCTCATATCCGGATCGAGCAGTTCAGCATCACGTATAATCAGATTATCGCGGCGCTGATCTTCATCGTGGCGGCGAGTACGGATAGTCTTGACGGGTATATTGCCAGGAAACGGAAGCTTGTCACAAATCTCGGCAAGCTGTTGGATCCGTTGGCGGATAAGCTTCTGGTATCCGCCGTTCTGGTTTCCCTGGTAGAGATGGATAAGCTGGGGGCTTGGATTGTCATCGTCATTATCAGCCGTGAATTTGCCGTAACGGGGCTTCGTCAAATCGCACTGCTGGAAGGCATGGTCATGGCGGCGAGCAAGTGGGGGAAATGGAAAACCGCGGCGCAAATCACGGCGATCATTGCGCTGCTCCTTAACAATTTTCCATTCGCGTTCATCAATTTCCCGTTTGACGTGATCACCAGTTGGATCGCAGCCATCATAACGGTTTATTCGGGTATCGATTACTTTGTTAAAAACAAGCATGTGATAAACTTTGACGATCAAAAACAGTAGGTTTTCCTATTGTTTTTGTTTTATCCGGAGGGGAAGCGTATGAAAGCGGAAATTATTGCGGTCGGCACAGAGCTGCTGATGGGACAGATCGTCAATACGAATGCGCAGTATCTGGCCCGCGGACTTGCGGAAATCGGAGTAGGCGTTTATTTTCAGACGGTCGTAGGGGATAATGCGGTAAGAATGAAAGAAGCGCTGCACATAGCCAAAAGCCGTGCGGATCTTATTATTTGCACGGGCGGACTTGGTCCGACACAGGATGACCTGACTAAAGATGTGCTTGCCGAGGACCTGGGACAAAGCCTGGTGCTGCATCAGCCGTCGCTGGACAAAATGAAAGCTTTCTTTGAAATCCGCGGGATACCTATGGTTGAAAGCAATATGCGTCAGGCGCTCATGCTGGAGCACAGCGATCCTCTTGCTAATGATACGGGGCTTGCGGTTGGCAATGCGGTGACACATGAGGGGACGCATTATATCCTGCTGCCGGGTCCCCCTAAAGAGATGAAGCCGATGTTTGATCAATATGCCCGTCCATGGATCGAATCCAAGATGGACCATATTCACCCTCTGTATTCTTTGATGCTCAAGTTTGCAGGGATCGGCGAATCTTCTCTTGAACACGCGTTGTTAGATCTGATTGAAGTTCAGTCCGATCCGACGATTGCTCCTTATGCCAAAGAAGGGGAAGTCGCCATCCGTCTTACGACACGGGCGGCATCGGCCGAAGTAGCCGCCGGCAAGCTGAAGCCGATGGAGCAGGAAATCCGTAACCGGCTCGGGCAATATATTTATGCGGCGGAAGACATATCGTTGGAACAGCATATTCTGCAGACACTGGCTTCTCAAGGAAAAAAGCTGGCTGTAGCGGAAAGCTGCTCAGGAGGACGTTTAAGCGACATGCTGACGTCCGTTACAGGAAGCTCCAATGCGTTTTTGGGAGGGATTATCACCTACTCGAACGCAGCAAAACATAAGCTGCTGGGAATTCCTATGGAGCAATTGGAGGGGATCGATGCTCCAGGTGCGGTCAGCGAAGAAACCGCCGCGGCGATGGCCGAGAATGTCGCTGAGCGGACGGGAGCTGACTATGGTGTCTCTCTTACAGGCGTAGCCGGCCCGGACGAATCTGAAGGAAAGCCTGTGGGACTCGTTTACGCAGGCATCGCCAAGCGGGGAGAAAAAGCTTTCGTGGTCAAATTGCAGCTGTCCGGAAACCGGGATACGATCAAGCTGAGAGCGTCCAAGAGCGCGCTCTACCAGCTTTGGAAACTTTTAAAATCGTAGTTGCCACCATCCGGAAAATCCAGTATAATGTAGATTAGCGGAAGCACCGTAACAAACCGACAACCTTTGTTACGGTTTTTCTTTTGCATCACATGCGAATGTATGTTCGAAAAATAGCTTGGCAACGGGTGGAAAACCCGCTATGATGTAATTATACGAATTATGAAAAAGGAAGTGAGTCTCTTGACAGACCGGCGCGCAGCCTTAGAGAATGCATTACGTCAAATCGAGAAGCAGTTTGGTAAAGGATCCATAATGAAATTGGGCGAATCTACCCATATGCAGGTGGAGACCATTCCCAGCGGTTCGCTTGCATTGGATATCGCATTGGGAATCGGCGGTTTCCCAAGAGGTAGAATTATAGAAGTTTACGGACCGGAATCCTCCGGTAAAACCACGGTGGCGCTGCATGCGATCGCTGAGGTACAGAAGGCGGGAGGAACGGCTGCCTTCATTGATGCGGAGCATGCCTTGGACCCGCTGTATGCCAGCAAGCTCGGCATCAATATTGATGAGCTGCTCCTTTCCCAACCGGATACCGGTGAACAGGCGCTTGAGATTGCAGAAGCGCTCGTACGGAGCGGAGCGGTAGACATCATTGTGATTGACTCTGTTGCCGCACTTGTGCCAAAAGCTGAGATTGAAGGAGAGATGGGGGATTCCCATGTCGGCTTGCAGGCTCGCTTAATGTCTCAGGCGCTGCGTAAGCTGTCGGGTGCCATCAACAAATCGAAGACGATTGCCATCTTTATCAACCAGCTGCGGGAGAAGGTCGGCGTGATGTTCGGAAACCCGGAGACGACGCCGGGCGGACGGGCATTGAAATTTTATTCTTCGATCCGGCTTGATGTGCGCCGCGTGGAGACCATTAAGCAAGGCAACGATATGGTCGGGAACCGCACGCGGATCAAAGTGGTCAAGAACAAAGTGGCTCCCCCGTTCAAGCAAGCGGAGATTGATATCATGTACGGTGAAGGCATATCCAGAGAAGGCAGTCTCGTAGATATTGCAACGGAGATGGATATCATCCAAAAGAGCGGTGCATGGTACTCTTATAATAATGATCGTCTGGGTCAAGGACGCGAGAACGCGAAGCAGTTTTTGAAGGAGAACAAGAACGTTGCGGACGTGATCGAGAAGCAGATTCGGGATAACAGCAACCTGATCACGGCAGTCGGACCGAACACGGATGAAGAAGAAGAAGAGGATTTTGCCGTACCTTTTGAATAACATCAATGACGCATCGGTTAGTCCGATGCGTCATTAATGTACATCGCGATTCACCAATCAAGGCAAGGGCACCTTTACGAGGAGTGAAAGGTGCCCTTGCTGTTTGCAAGGAGGAGGTTACAGGTGACGGATCATACAGACGAAGGTCTGGCCCTGGGAGTCATCACCAAAGTCGAGCAGCAGAGGAGAGCCAGGCGGCGTTACAATGTATTTATTGACGAAAATTTTGCTTTCTCCGTACATGAGGATGTATTGGTCAAGCATAGGCTGCTGAAAGGTGAGGTTGTTGACGCCTCCAAGCTGCAGCAAATCATATACGCAGAAGAGGTAAACAAAGCATATCTTGACGCGATCCGGCTGCTCTCCAGCCGGCTGCGCTCCGAGCATGAGATGCTGACACGTCTTAAGCAAAAAGGGTATTCAGCCGAAATCAATCAAGTGACGATGGAGCGTCTCCAAAAGGAAGGCTATCTGAACGATTCGCTCTTTGCGGAGCAGCTGACCAAACAGAGGTCAGAATCGCAAAAAAAAGGGAGCCGCTGGATTAAGCAGGAGCTTCAGCAAAAGGGAATTAATAAAGAACAAATAACAGAGGCACTGGAGCAGGTGGATGAAGAGACGGAATACCGTATGGCCTATCAATTGACCATGAAACGGTATGGTGTCGAGCTGGATAAGGACGCACTTAAAGTTCGCCGTAAAATTATAGGTTTTCTTCAGCGCAGGGGCTATCCGGGTTCTGTAGTAAGCAAAGTGTTGAGCCGATTGCCCGTTCAGGGGCAAGAAGAAGAGTGGCATGTGCCGGATTTGGATGAAGAATAAGTGCAGGCTCGTTGATGAAACTAAATAACATAAATAATTTATGTCGTAAAATAAAATTCAACAAATCGACAATCATCTTGACAAGCTTCTTTATCAAAAGATAAAATGATTATGTATAAATCTTTATACAGTGAATTTTCCCTACCAGCCAAAGGGAAAATTCCCAAAGTAAAATCGCCAATTTTTACTTTTTTCTAGCGCTTGTAAAATGGATAAAAAACCTGATTATCCCAAGCTTACCCCTTGGAGAGACAACGAGGAGGTGAACTGGATGCCAAACACAGTCATCTGGATCCTGATTGTTCTCGTTGTTGGTGCTCTATGCTTATGGATTGGTTATTTTATCCGCAAGTCCCTTGCAGAGGCGAAGATTTCCAGTGCTGAACAAGCTGCCGCACAGATTATCGACAATGCTCGCAAAGAAGCGGAAGCACTGAAGAAAGAAACGGTTCTGGAAGCGAAAGACGAGATTCACAAGTTCAGAACCGAAGCTGAAAAAGACATTCGTGACCGTCGGAATGAAACTCAACGACTAGAGAGACGATTGTTGCAAAAAGAGGAATCGCTGGATAAAAAATTAGAATCTCTTGAGAAAAAAGAAGAGCAGGTCGCCAACAAGGAGAAGCGAATCGAAGAAACCCAAGTGCAAATTGATCAGATTTATAAAGATCAGGTTGCCGAACTGGAGCGGATTTCCGCGTTGACGATGGAAGAAGCCAAGAACATCATCCTGACGAACGTTGAGCAGGAGGTTCGCCACGAAACCGCACAGTTAATTAAAGAAATTGAACAACAGGCTAAAGAAGAAGGCGACAAGAAAGCCAGAGAGATCATCACGCTGGCCATTCAGAGATGTGCCGCCGATCACGTCGCTGAAACCACCGTATCGGTCGTAGCGCTGCCGAATGAAGAAATGAAAGGCCGTATCATCGGTCGTGAAGGTCGTAACATCCGGGCTTTGGAAACATTGACGGGCATCGATTTAATTATCGACGATACGCCGGAAGCTGTTATTTTATCCGGTTTTGACCCGATCCGGAGGGAAATTGCCAGAACATCGCTTGAAAAGCTGGTGGCCGATGGACGAATCCACCCTGCCCGAATTGAGGAAATGGTGGAAAAATCCCGCAAGGAGGTCGACGAGCGTATTCGCGAATACGGCGAACAAGCTACGTTCGAAACCGGCGTTCATGGTCTCCATCCGGACTTGATCAAAATCTTGGGACGCCTGAAATTCCGTACAAGCTATGGTCAGAATGTACTGAAACACTCTATGGAGGTTGCATATCTGACCGGGTTGATGGCTGGAGAGCTGGGAGAAGACGTGACATTGGCGAAGCGTGCCGGACTTCTTCATGACATCGGCAAAGCGCTTGATCATGAGGTGGAAGGCTCTCACGTAGAAATCGGTGTCGAAATTGCAAAGAAATACAAAGAACATCCTGTGGTGATTAACAGTATTGCCTCGCATCATGGCGACTGTGAAGCGACATCAGTCATCGCCATGCTGGTCGGTGCGGCAGACGCTCTTTCCGCGGCCAGACCTGGAGCTCGCAGAGAAACGCTTGAAACGTATATCAAGCGTCTGGAGAAGCTTGAAGAGATTTCCGAGTCGTTCGAGGGCGTAGAGAAATCGTATGCCATCCAAGCCGGCCGTGAGGTTCGCGTCATGGTTCAACCGGAGAAGGTCGATGATACCGAAGCCTTCCGTTTGGCCAGAGACATCACGAAGAAGATTGAAAGTGAACTGGATTATCCAGGCCATATCAAAGTGACGGTAATCCGCGAAACACGTGCTGTAGAATATGCTAAATAATTTGCATACACTAGAGGAGAAGTGGCTGAAAAGCCACTTCTCTTTAATTACATAACGAATGGGAATCAGTCGGGAGGAAAAAGTCATTCGAATTTTATTTATAGGCGATATCGTCGGTTCTGTTGGACGTAAGGCACTCAAAACGTGTTTACCCAAGCTGAAAACAAAATACAATCCTCACTGGATTATTGCAAACGGAGAAAATGCCGCCGCCGGACGGGGGATTACCTCGGCGATTACCAAAGAGCTCTTTGAGATTGGGGTACAGGGGATAACGATGGGAAACCATACGTGGGACCAAAAGGAGATATTCGATTTCATCGATAAGGAAGTCCGCATGGTGCGTCCTGCTAATTTTCCTGAAGGGACGCCGGGGCGGGGTATGACCTTCATTAAGGTGAAGGATCAGGAGCTTGCTATCATCAATTTACAGGGACGTACCTTCCTGCCGCCGCTGGATTGTCCATTTGAAAAAGCGATTGAGCTGGTGGAGCAGGCAAGGAAAAGAACAAAGTATATATTTGTCGATTTTCATGCCGAGGCCACATCGGAAAAGCTGTCGATGGGCTGGCATTTGGACGGGAAGGTGTCGGCCGTCGTCGGCACGCATACGCATGTGCAAACCAACGACGAACGCATCCTTCCGCTCGGTACGGCTTATGTGACCGATGTAGGGATGGTCGGACCGCGGGACGGCATCCTTGGCATGGAGCGCAATGCCGTGCTCCAGAAATTTAAGACGCAGCTGCCTGTCCGGTTTGTAGTGGATGAAGGAAAGTGGCATTTTCATGCGGTTTGCATCGATTTGGATCCGGTCAGCGGGCTCGGGAGAAATATCCGACTCATCCGCATGGATGAAGATGGAGTTCTACTGGAATAGGTAAACCGATAAAAAAGCATAAATTGACGAATAATTCTAATATTTTTGAAAATACCATCTTCGAATAGAAGGAATTATCGGTAAATTCCTAGAATATGAATAGTACTGGAAGCTATCATCATTCCCGAGGAGGTACTTTTCATGGAAGTATTAAAAGTTTCAGCAAAATCCAACCCAAATTCCGTTGCCGGCGCGCTCGCTGGGGTGCTGCGTGAACGCGGGGCTGCTGAGCTCCAGGCCATCGGTGCAGGCGCTCTGAACCAAGCGATCAAAGCCGTAGCCATAGCTCGAGGATTTGTGGCTCCCAGCGGTGTTGACTTGATCTGCATACCAGCGTTTACTGATATTGTAATTGACGGTGAAGATCGAACGGCGATTAAATTGATTGTGGAACCAAGGTAAAAGAAGATGCATTTACGGCTGTACCAAAACACCTGTTTACATTGTAGACAGGTTTTTTTGTTTTTTGGAACCGAAGGAGGATGAGCTGATGAAGGTGATCGACGGGCATTGTGATGTGCTGTATAAAATGTACTTAAACCCGGATATTGACTTTTACGATACGCAGACCGCTCCTATGGACGTGACCTATTCAAGAATGCTTCAGTCCAATGTAAAGCTGCAATGTTTTGCTATTTATTTGCCTGAACGTATAACTCAGCCACATTTTGACCATTATTTGGAGTATATAAATATTTTTTATCGAAAGGTTGTTCGCGGAGGTCTTATGCAGGCTGTGAAAACCCGCGGTGACCTGGAAAGCGTCATGAACGGTCGTATTCCGGGAGCTATGCTGACTTTGGAAGGCGCCGATGCCCTTTATGGGAACCCTCTTTATACGCATGCTCTATATCAACTGGGGGTTCGTATGATCGGAGTGACATGGAATTATGCGAACTGGGCGGCGGACGGGGTGCTCGAACCCAGGCAAGGGGGATTTACGCGCAAAGGAAAAAGCTTTATTAAAGATTGCAATGAGCTGGGTATCCTATTGGATGTGTCGCATTTGTCAGCCGCTGCTTTTTGGGATTTGGCCGCAGCGTCTTCGAAGCCTTTTGTCGCTACGCATTCCAACGCCAAAAGGCTGTGCGGGCATCCCAGAAATTTGGACGATGAGCAAATCAGAGCATTGATCCGTGTGGACGGAAGGATTGGCGTAACGTTTGTACCGTGGTTTGTGGAAAGCGGCGGAAGGGCAAGTATTGACGATGTCGTCAAACATATGGAATACATTTGTGCATTGGGCGGCGAGCGCCAGCTTGTACTGGGTTCGGATTTTGACGGGATAGAACGTCACATTCCGGGTTTGGAGCATGCCGGTCAGTACGATCGATTGGCCGCAGCGCTTTACAAGAGGTTTACCCATGATCAGGTAAACGGATTTTTGCACGGGAATTGGTATACGTTTTTGAGCAGTCACCTGCCTGTTCACTAAAAATTAACATCTTGATTATAGATATAAGACAACTAATATATTCTCAAATTGATATGGATTCAATCTAAAATAACTATACTTAAAATTCGCTATAAACCCTTGCTTTTTAAAGCTTTACGTCATAAAATTTGTTTGACAGGTGAGAAAAAATTTTTATCTTGCTTAGTGAATAGTTTTGAAGTGGTAAGCTGCAGCGTCAGCGAATTTAAAAGGAGTGGACAACGGTGATTAGCCAATTATCTTGGAAGGTCGGAGGACAACAGGGGGAAGGCGTGGAAAGTACCGATAAAATTTTTTCCACGGCATTGACCAGACTTGGGTACTATTTGTACGGCTACCGTCATTTTTCCTCACGGATTAAAGGTGGGCATACGAACAACAAAATCAGAATCAGCACGAAACCGATTCGGGCCATTTCAGACGATTTGGATATTCTCGTAGCTTTTGACCAAGAGACCATCGATTTAAATGCACACGAACTGCGTGAGAACGGCGTGATTATTGCCGATGCAAAAGTAAATCCGGTTATTCCTGATGGCGTAAAAGCCAGATTATTCCCGGTTCCGATTACGGCAATCGCAGAAGAATTGGGCACTTCCTTGTTTAAGAATATGGCTGCTTCCGGCGCATCCTGGGCACTGCTCGGTTTGCCTCTCGAAGTGTTTAATAAAGCGGTAGAAGAAGAGTTCGGCCGTAAAGGCGCGGCTGTTGTTGAGAAAAACGTTGAAGCGGTTCGTAAAGCGGCTGAATTTGTGCTTGAGCTTACGGGCGGTCCGCTTCCTGAGTTTCAATTGGAGCCGGCAGACGGCAGAACCAAGCTGTTTATGATCGGTAACGATGCTATTGGTCTCGGCGCAGTAGCCGCAGGCTGCCGTTTCATGCCTGCTTATCCGATTACCCCGGCATCCGAGATTATGGAATACCTGATCAAGACGCTTCCGAAATTCGGCGGTACGGTTATTCAAACCGAGGATGAAATTGCAGCATGTACGATGGCGATTGGCGCTAACTACGGAGGCGTTCGCGCGTTAACGGCTTCGGCTGGTCCTGGTTTGTCCCTGATGATGGAAGCGATCGGCCTTGCTGGTATGACCGAAACGCCTGTCGTTATCGTGGATACGCAGCGCGGCGGTCCAAGTACAGGACTTCCGACAAAGCAAGAGCAATCCGACGTGTTGGCGATGATTCACGGGACGCATGGTGAAATTCCAAAAATCGTATTGTCGCCTTCCACGATCGAAGAGTGCTTCTACGATACGATTGAAGCCTTCAACTTGGCCGAAATGTACCAAGTGCCCGTCATTCTGTTGACGGATTTGCAGCTGTCCTTGGGCAAACAAACGAGCGAACTGCTCGACTACAATAGAATTCAAATCAACCGCGGCGCATTGAAAACAGGCGATCTGCCGCAGCTTGAAGAAAACCAAATGTTTAAGCGTTATGCCTTCGCAGAAAACGAGAACGGAATTTCTCCTCGTTCGCTGCCTGGTCAAAAGTATGGTATCCACCATGTGACCGGCGTAGAGCATGCGGAAGACGGCCGTCCGTCCGAAAGCCCTGTCAACCGTAAGAAGATGATGGACAAACGGATGGGTAAAATGAAGCATGTGAAAGTAACAGACCCGATCAAGGTTGATGCTCCACACGAAAATCCAGACCTGCTGATCATTGGCATGGGATCTATCGGTGGAACGATTGACGAAGCCAGAGGTCGTTTGAATGGCAAAGGCATCACTTCGAACCACATCACGGTGCGTCTGCTGCATCCGTTCCCGGCTGAAGAGCTGAAGCCTTATATTGAAAAGGCGAAAACCGTGGTTGTAGTTGAAAACAATGCGACCGGCCAACTCGCTTCCCTGATCAAACTTAACGTAGGCTATGCCGATAAAATCAAAAGCATGCTGAAATATGACGGTAACCCATTCTTGCCGGCTGAAATCACAAAATACTGTCAGGAGTTGAACCTTGTATGGCAACGTTAAAAGATTTCCGTAACAATATTAAACCGAACTGGTGCCCGGGCTGTGGAGACTTCTCCGTTCAAGCGGCTATTCAAAGAGCGGCTGCTAATGTCGGTCTGGAACCGGAACAGCTTGCCGTAGTTTCTGGGATCGGCTGCTCTGGCCGTATCTCCGGCTATATCAATGCTTACGGTTTTCATGGTGTTCACGGACGTTCGCTTCCTATCGCTCAGGGCTTGAAAATGGCTAACCGCGAATTGACCGTTATCGCGGCAGGCGGCGACGGCGACGGCTTTGCCATCGGTATGGGCCATACTGTTCATGCCATCCGTCGTAACATTAACATTACGTACATTGTCATGGATAACCAAATCTACGGCCTGACGAAAGGTCAAACTTCTCCGCGAAGCGCTGAAGGCTTCAAGACAAAATCGACACCATCCGGTTCGATCGAGTCCGCGCTGTCTCCGCTGGAAGTGGCTCTGGCTGCGGGCGCAACCTTCGTAGGCCAATCGTTCTCGAGTAACCTGAAGCAGTTGACTGCGTTGATTGAAGAAGGAATGAAGCATGAAGGCTTCTCCTTTATCAACGTGTTCAGCCCTTGCGTTACTTTCAATAAAGTGAATACTTATGAGTGGTTCAAGGAGCATATCGTTGATCTGGAGGAAACTCCAGAGTACGATCCGTCGAACCGGGTAGCGGCTATGACCAAGATTATGGAAACCAACAGCTTGGTTACCGGCTTAATTTATCAGGATAAGTCCAAGAAGAGCTACGAAAATATGGTTACCGGCTTCAAACCGGAAGGACTTGCCAAGCAAGATTTGAAACTCAGCGAGCAAGATTTTGAAAAATTGGTGGCTGAATTTAAATAATTTTTCGAACTTTAGTAAAGCATACGGTACTTACCGTATGCTTTTTTCATATGGGTTGGGTATAATGTGAAGAGAAGTCCAAGTGGAAGAAAAAGGAGCGTGCGCTGTGAAGCAGGTGCCTATAGGTGTATCCGCGAGACATATTCATTTATCGACAGAGCATATTCAGCTGCTGTTCGGTTCGAATTATAAACTCGAGGTATTAAAAGAATTGTCGCAGCCCGGGCAGTTCGCGGCCAAAGAAACGGTTACCGTCATTACCGAGAAAGGGCAAATTGAGAAGGTTCGTATTCTTGGCCCGGCCCGCAGTCGATCGCAGCTGGAAATTTCACGAACCGATGCATTTACACTGGGGATCAATCCGCCTGTTAGAGAGTCGGGTAATATTGGGGGGACGCCGGGGATCCGGGTTGTCGGCCCAGCCGGAGATGTCGAGCTTCAGGAAGGCGTGATTGTGGCGGCTAGACATATTCATTTTCATACCAAGGATGCGGCGAAGTGGGGGATTACGGATAAACAGAGGCTAAGTGTCCGGGTTGAAGGTGAAAGAGCGGTTATTTTCGAGCAGGTTATTGCCCGTGTTTCGGAGCATTATGCGCTTGATATGCACATCGATACCGATGAAGCCAATGCGGCCGGAATAAAGAACGGGGATATCGGATTGATTTTGTCTTCATAGGCAGAGAATTCTTTTGAAATGAATGCCGTGCTAATGTTATAATAAAGGGTATGATCTTCGCGGCAAACTGCAGTTCAGGAGGAATTTAAGGTTATGACGACAAAACAAAAATCCGAGAAAGATTATTCGATATATTTTCAACCTCCTTCTCTTACGGACGCTAAAAAGAGAGGGAAGGAAGATATAGAGGTTCATTACAATTTTGATATACCCGAAGAGCTGCGTGGGCTAGGAAGGGACAAGTATTATTTGATCCAAACGTACGGCTGCCAAATGAATGAGCATGATACGGAGACGATCAAGGGCCTGCTTGAGCAGATGGGATATCGGGCAACGGAAGATCGCCGTGAAGCGGACATTATACTGCTGAACACATGCGCCGTCCGTGAGAATGCGGAGGATAAGGTGTTCGGCGAGCTGGGGCATTTGAAGCATCTGAAGACGGAAAAGCCATCGCTTCTTCTCGGTGTTTGCGGCTGCATGTCCCAGGAGGAATCGGTGGTCAACCGCATTCTGAAGAAGCACCCGTTTGTTGATTTGATTTTCGGTACCCACAATATCCACCGCCTCCCTGTACTTGTGAAAGAAGCAATGTTCAGCAAAGAGATGGTGGTTGAGGTATGGTCCAAGGAAGGCGACATTTTCGAGAACCTGCCTAAAAAGCGCGAAGGCATCAAGGCCTGGGTCAACATTATGTACGGCTGTGACAAGTTCTGTACTTACTGTATCGTGCCTTATACGCGGGGTAAGGAGCGTAGCCGCCGTCCGGAGGATGTCATCGCTGAGGTGCGGGATTTGGCTAGGCAGGGCTTTAAGGAAATTATGCTGCTTGGCCAGAACGTAAATGCATACGGCAAAGATTTTGAAGATTCCAATTACCGTTTCGGCGATCTCATGGATGATATCCGTAAAATTGATATCCCGAGAGTACGTTTTACGACTTCGCATCCAAGAGATTTTGATGATCACCTGATCGAAGTTCTGGCCAAAAAGGGGAACCTGGTTGAGCATATTCATCTGCCTGTACAATCGGGCAGCAATGAGATCTTAAAGCGAATGAGCCGTAAGTATACGCGGGAGCATTATTTGGAGCTTGTAAGCAAAATCAAAAAAGCGATACCCGATGTGGTCCTGACGACGGATATTATCGTGGGATTCCCGGGTGAAACCGAGGAACAGTTCGAGGAAACGGTATCGCTCGTGCGAGAGGTTGGTTTTGATAGCGCGTTTACGTTCGTTTACTCCCCTAGGGAAGGAACGCCGGCTGCGGATATGGAAGATAACGTTCCGCTTCAAGTTAAAAAAGAACGGCTATACCGCCTAAACGATGTTCTCAATGAATACAGCAAGGCCAGCAATGAAAGCCTTAAGGGTCAAACGCTTGAAGTGATGGTCGAAGGTGAAAGCAAAAATAATTCAAACGTATTGGCAGGCCGTACGCGTACGAACAAGCTGGTGCATTTTGAAGGGCCGAAGGATTTAATCGGCAAGTTTGTGCAAGTAAAGATTACAGAAACCCCAACGTTCTATATTAAAGGCGATTGGGTACAGGAAGCAGTAGTTCATTAAGAAAAAGGTTAGGGGCGTGTGACGCGTATGGCGGAGCAAAAATATACGGATTGTGGCATGGAGTTGCACTATAACAAGGATTTAATTATCCGTGAGGACATCATGTCCAAAGCGAAGGAGCTCGCAGCACTTTTGTCTACCTCTAACGAGGTTCAGTTTTTTCAAAAGGCAGAAAAGCAGATCGCCAATAATGATCAAATCCAGATGCTGATTAGTGCCATTAAGAAAAAACAGAAGGAAATTGTGGCCTTCGAATCGTTCGAGAACCAGAAAATGGTGGCCAAAATTGAAAAGGAAATCGAGGACCTGCAGGATGAGCTTGATGCAATTCCGATCGTAAGTGAGTTTAAGCAGTCTCAAGAGGATATTAATTATCTGCTGCAGCTTGTTATGACAGTGATTCGCGATACGATATCGGAGACGATCACGGTGGAGCAAGGAAAGGTAGCCAGCTCCTCCTGCAGTGAATAAATTTTGAATTTAGGACCGATGTGCAGCCCGACAGGCTGCATGTCGGTTTTTTTAATTTTCAGTGCTGGGTATACGTCGGAAGTTGGAGCAGGATACTAGGTAGAAAATATTAAGGGTCTGGAGTCCAGACTTCATTTACACAAAAATGAGTGATGAAAGGAGGCTGTTAATGTGGATCTTATCAAATTTACGATACATCCGAACAATGAAGCCGAATTAAAGGCACTGATGGATGAGATCAATGCCCATTCCGTGCTCACGGAAACGGAGAAGCAGCAGCTGCTGGAGGAACTGAATGATCTGCATTATGAAATAGAGAAACCATAAATGAAGTGAGTCTCCATCGGCTCGAGTCTAAAGGCTCTTCCGTTAAGTAAGGGATTAGCCGCCGGAATTCATCTCGTTGGCCAGTTATGTTACAATATAAGGATAAGCGTAATGCGAATGAGGTGAATCCCGGTGGAAAAAGATGTTCTAACCCGTTTCGGCGTATCTATGCCGGAGGAGTTAATTAAGCAGTTTGATCAGTATATTACAGAGCAAGGCTACACTAACCGATCCGAAGCGATTCGGGATTTGGTAAGAAGAGTGCTGCTTGAACCCGGGGGATTGCCGGGGGATCAGCTTGTGGCGGGAACGATCGTTATGGTCTATGATCATCATGTGACGGATCTGCCCTTGTATTTGATGGAGCTGCAGCACGATTACCATCATCATATTATTTCTACGATGCATGTGCACTTGAACCATGATCAATGCTTGGAGGTCATCGCGGTGCGCGGTAATCTTTCGGAATTAAGAGAGCTGAAGCAAAGGATACAGGTGCAAAAAGGCGTTTTATACACGGAGCTATCCGTTACTTACGTAGATGAACATGGATCTATCGGTTCGAAGCACCATCATAAATAAATGAAGAACCCGGGAGGATCACCGACCGGGTTCTATTTTGCCGCTGCTCCACCGGAAGAAAGAAATTGGCGTTCAATGTATAAGATAACCTGTAAATCGAGGAAACTAATCTTGGTACTGTTCGTTTATCCCAAGGAATAAACGGAGGTTTCCTAGGATATAGGCTCCATGAATGTAATAAAGGAGGTTGTCGCTTGAAACGACAATGGGCTGTCATCGCTATAGGTTTAATCATTGCTGCAGGACTTGCCGGTTGCGGAGGAGGCAGCAAAAGTGATCAGGGCACAACTCAGGGTACAACACCTCCCCAGGCAACCGGCGGCGGAGGAACGGTAAATGCGGAAGCCATATACAAGAGCAACTGTGTCACCTGTCACGGAGCCGACCTGTCAGGTGCAGTGGGTCCAAACCTGCAAAAGGCCGGAGCCAGGCTGAGCAGGGATCAAATTGCGGACAGAATCACTAATGGCGGAGCAGGAATGCAAGCATTCAAGAATACGCTGAAGGATAACGAGATCGCTGCACTGGCGGATTGGCTCTCCACTAAGAAATAGAGGTAAAAGGATGGGGACGTTCGTGAAACGTCCTTTTCTTCTTCATAAATTTGTCATTGAATATCGCGGGACGGAGTATTTTTTCGGATTGAATTATGGTATTTTGATAGACAAAAGCACCAATTTGCTATTGCAACCGAAAGGGGTTTATGAGTAACATGGCGACGATCAAACTGCTGCTTTGCCTGATTGTAATGGGTTCATTCTTCAGCGCAGCCTTTGTTTTATTTTTTCAGAAAAAAAAGACCGCGGGATTTATTTTTCTCGCTCTCGGATTCATTAGTGCATTCTTCTTCTATTATGCTATTTTTAATGGCTGGCTTGTCCTGCCGGAGGCTAAATAATCATGATGGATGGACGGAATCGTAAAGAGATCGCTCCGGGTATGGAAGTGGATATTGTACTGAAGCAGGATCAGCGAACAGGCAAGCTCACCCGCGGTATTGTAAAGGATTTGTTGACTAATTCACCGACGCATCCGCATGGCATTAAAGTGAGACTTACGGACGGTCGAGTCGGACGAGTCAAGCAAATTATCAAGTCGTAAATGGAAATAGTTTGCAGCTTTCCCGCGTACAATGATCACATAAGGCCAGCCATTAAAGAATGAAAATAGCGGGAAGGGTGAACGTTCTGATGGTAACGTTCGGCAGAGGCTGCCGCTCAGTGATTTTAGCTTTCCGGACAGCAGGAACAAAGAGCAAATGAGCAAAGTCCAGGAAGCATCCTTTTTGGATTATTGCATTTCAATGCCGCTTTATCCGCAAAGACCGCCTTCGCATGCCCATTTGTTTCGCGGATGGTCCGCCCCTGAGCTTGGCCATGTGCATCTGGTCGAATTTTTTACATATCCGGTCAACGGAAGCGCCACGGATGGGCATGTACATACGTATCAAGGCCATACTTCCGTGAATGCCGGACACTTTCACCGTTTTTTCGGTACGACGGGTATGGCCATCCCGCTGCCGGACGGCTCACATGTTCACGCTATTGAAGGCGTTGTGGACGATGAACCCTTTGAATTCAAAGGCGGCTTTTATGTCACGGTAAGCCGGATTAAGCGGCATACCCATGAATATAAAGGGTTTACCGGAAGCGGACTTGGCTATGAACCCGAAGTGGGGTAGAAATATAGCGTTAAATGGAGAGACTTGGCTCGCTGAGCCGGGTCTTTTTTTAATATCAGATGTCCGCTGAAAATAAAGTTTAGGCTTACTCAAATATAGAAACAGCAGCAGGCATTAGTAATGCCTGATTGCTTGTCAAAAAAGAGGGGATTGCTGAAAAAAATTGGGTTTAATGATTGTATTATCATAATGACTGTGGAAAATGTGTGTCGTTGCCGGTGAAATTGGGGGTATTAGCCATGACCAATCCCCCGTTAGATTTCGCCCTTCGTCAGATTCGATCTGCTCAAAAAGTTGAAATTGTTTCGCTGCAGTGTGATGATCGACAATGGTGACACCATGTTCCTTGAAAGAGTGCAACACAGCGATGTTTAACTCGACCAGTGCCCTGTCCTTCCATAACGATGTGTCCGTTTTGGTATTGAGCCCCATGACATGAGCCACCTTGGGTAACATGTTGTACCGCTGAGTATCGGCGAAATTACGTGCACCGATTTCTGTTTCCATATACCAGCCATTGAACGGTGCTGCTGAATAGGTAATGCCGCCTATTTCTAATGCCATGTCTGAAATCATGGGAACAGCGTACCACTTGAGTCCTAATTCAATGAATTGAGGTAAATCCGGATGACGAATGCCGACTTCCATTACTAAGTCGTCAGGAATGGGGAACCATTCAGGCTTTTCCTCATTTACTTGAATAACTAATGGCAAGACATCAAATGCCGTTTTTTTACCCCGCCATCCTAACGCCTCGCAAATACGTGTAAATCGCACTGAATGCGGATCGCCCATGAGACCTTGATCTGTTTCGTAGCCGGCGTAGCGAATGAGTTGGTGATTCCAGATCCGAATCTTAGGGTTGAACACTGTGAGGGTTGGCCTGATTTTTCCTTCGTTCGTTGCATATTCAATATGGCGGTAAAGAGCTGTCACAACTTCCTCAGCGGTTTGTCGACTTCTTTCGTCGAACACTTTGAGTGACTGCCAAAATAAGCGTCCTATACATCGATTGCTGTTTCTCCAAGCCATTCTAGCCCCGTGTTCCAATTCCTCAAATGACTGCTCATAAGTTCCATCCTGTTTGATCATGTTCCATATTTCCAATATTCTTTCGTGAGTCTCGTCTATTCCCTTTCCGAGCTCCTCATAGCAAGTGATGATGAATTTTCTTGATTCTTCGTAAATTTCCATGCTGAGATGTCCCTTTCAAGTCCGCCGGTAGTATACTTTTTCCTCTTATTATTGTACTCCAAATTATACCCGTTTTCTATTGAACTCTTCTGCCCGTTGCTTTGATACCTTACGCCAGTCAAGATTATAGACTTCGATCAGACGCTTTTTATTCCGACTATTCCAGTGTAATCTTATATGTTTTACCTACATTATTTCAATTTGGATAAAACTTATGTTCAATTTGGATGTTATTCTATTATCGTGAAATATTGTTAAAATAAATACCGAGGAATTGAATATCTTTTTAGAAAATGGTCATATGATTATTTCAAAATGGAATAAAGTTAGGTATAATAGAGTTAACAATCTAGGAAATGGGGGAGTCGCGTGAAAAGCCGAAACTCATCTTTCAAGCAGTGGGCAAGCATTTTCTGGACCTTTTTCAAAATCGGCCCTGTCACCTTCGGCGGCGGATACGCGATGATTCCGGCCATCGAAAGGGAAGTAGTTGATAAGCGGCACTGGGTTTCACGGGAGGAGATGAGCGGAATCTTATCCGTGGCCGGATCGGCACCGGGAGGAATCGGGGTCAATGCAGCCTCATTCATCGGGTACCGGTTGGCCGGAATACCAGGAGCTGCAGCGGCGGTGGCCGGCATTACACTGCCGACGTTCGTCATCGTGTTTTTATTGGGTTTGGGCTTCAGCCAAGTGATGGATTATCCGAAAATAGCAGCTGCATTTCAAGGAATTCAAGGTGCGATTGCGGCGTTAATTATCATTTCGGCTTACAACATGGGTAAATCGGCTCTGGTGGATCGAACGACATTGGTCACGGCAATGTGTACGGTCGTTCTGCTGCTGGTATTTCATTTTTCTCCAATGGTTATCATTGTCATCGGGCTCATTGTCGGGCATATTCTTATTTTTATTAAAAGTAAACTTGGGGTTGCTGTGCGCTACAATAAAGAAGCGGCAGCAGCTACGACATCTAACGGCTATAAGTATGCTGATTATTATATAGCCGACGGGATTTAACGGATCGGGGTGACCCCTATGCTTTGGAGTTTGTTTTTTGTATTCTTGCAAATCGGGTTCGTATCGTTTGGCGGCGGCTATGCAATGATTCCTGTCATCCGCCATCAAGTGCTTCAGTACGGCTGGATCTCCGAAAGGGAGTTTTCCGAGCTGGTGGCGCTTGCGGGAATGTCGCCGGGACCGATTGCCACTAACAGCGCGACGTTAATAGGCTACAAAGCGGCAGGTATCGGAGGAGCGGCGGCTTCCACCTTGGGAATGGTGATGCCTTCGCTTTTGCTTATCATTGTGATTTCCGCTTTCTTTTATAAAGTGCAGCATGCCGATTGGGTAAAGACGACATTTTACGGATTAAAGCCTGTAGTGACGGGAATGATTGTTTATGCAGCCATCCATTTTGGAATACCCAACGGCGGGTCCGATCTGCTATCCTGGCAAACCGTAGGTACCTTGATGATCATTGGTGTAAGTATTGTCGCAATTATGAAATACCGGATGCACCCTATTGCGGTGATTGCTTTATCCGGATTGCTCGGAATCGCATTCTTTTAAATGACAGGAAACAAAGCCCCGGCGATTCGGGGCTTTGTTGTTTGCAGCTATACCTTTCCTCTGCTTATGGTACAATGGTGGATGAATTGTTGGATAATCGGAGTGATGCTCATTGTTAAAACTGCCTGTTGAATCGGTCCTTCCGGAGCTGAAGGACAAGCTCAGAACACATCCCAACGCTGTGCTGGTCGCAGCTCCAGGAGCCGGAAAGACGACCCGCGTGCCGCTTGAGCTTCTTTCCGAGCCGTGGCTTGGTCAGCGAAAAATTGTGATGCTGGAGCCCCGGCGGTTGGCCGCAAGGGCAGCTGCGCGCTTCATGGCCGCGATGCTGGAAGAGCAGGTGGGAGAGACCGTCGGTTATCGGGTGCGTTCGGATACGAAAGTCAGCGCAAAAACCCGAATCGAAGTGATCACCGAAGGGGTACTGACGCGTATGCTGCAGAACGATCCTGCCCTCGAGGAGGTGGGGCTCGTCATCTTTGATGAATACCATGAACGCAGCCTGCAAGCAGATCTGGGGCTGGCATTATGCTTGGAGGCCCAGGCTGTACTGCGTGAGGATTTGCGTTTGCTGGTTATGTCAGCCACGTTGGATGCCGCTCCTATAGCTGCGCTGATGAACGATGCGCCGGTTGTCGTTAGCGAAGGCCGCAGCTTTCCGGTGGAAACCAAGTACCTGAGCCGCCGGCCGGAAGGCCGTATTGAACCTTTGGTCGTTAGGGAAATCCTCCGCGGGTTGTCGGAAGGGGAAGGGGATCTTCTGGTCTTTCTGCCGGGTGCGGCGGAGATCCGCCGGGTGGAAGGTCTTCTGGCCGGCTCCAACCTGGGCGCTAATATTCGGGTGACTCCGCTGTATGGCCAGATGCCGCAGGAAGCGCAGGATCGGGCGGTGGCGCCATGCGGTCCCGGCGAACGAAAGATTGTGCTGGCGACGTCCATCGCTGAATCCAGCCTTACCGTGGAAGGGGTAAGGGTTGTGGTGGACAGCGGGCTGATGCGGGTACCGCGCTTCTCCCCGCGTACAGGGATGACCCGGCTGGAGACGGTCCCGGTGTCCCGCGCTTCAGCGGATCAAAGACGCGGGCGGGCAGGCCGATTGGCTCCCGGACTGTGCTATCGGCTGTGGACGGAGCAGGATGAGAGAAGCCTCACTCCGTATACGACACCCGAGATCATGGAAGCGGATTTGGCTCCATTGGCGCTCGAGCTGGCCGCGTGGGGCGTTTCCGACCCGTCGGGTCTGGCCTGGCTTAATCCGCCGCCGTCTGCCGCATATGCGCAGGCCTGTGAACTGCTTCAGCAGCTTCGGGCTCTGAATACAGCGGGAACGATCACCGCTCACGGACGACGGATGGCGGAGCTCGGAATGACGCCCAGGTTGGCGCATATGGTTCTTCAGGCCCTTCCTTTGGGCTATGGGGGACTGGCTTGCGATATCGCGGCGCTGCTTAGCGATCGGGATATGCTTCGCTTTGCGAACGGAACACCCGATGCAGATTTGAGGCTGCGTGTGGAAGCGCTGGTCGAGCCGGAGAGACTGCCTGCCGGGTACGCGGTAGATCCTGCTGTCAGGCAAAGGGTAAGGACGGAAGCGAAGCAATGGAAGCAGTCGCTTGGAATACCGCTGAAGCAGGCTGCAGCACATGCCGAAGCTTGCGGCAGGCTGCTTGCTTATGCTTACCCTGATCGGATAGCACAGAGCAGGGGCGGTGGGCGTTATTTGCTCAGCAGCGGCCGCGGGGCTGTTTTCGGACAACAGCAGCTCTTAACATATGCGCCTTATATAGCTGCAATAGAGCTTGATGATCAAGGAGTGGAGAGTCGAATTCACTTGGCGGCTCCGCTGGAATCGGATGACATTTACAAGTACCATGCGGAGCAAATCGTAACAGAAGATACCGTTGCCTGGGATCATGATGCTCTGACGGTAAGGGCAAGACGGCGTGAACGGCTCGGAGCGCTTGTTCTGCGGGAAGCGCCATTGTCCAATCTTGATCCGGCTCGCTTGCTTGAAGCTTTGTTTGAGGGGATCGCGGAGGAGGGCTTATCCATACTGCCGTGGACCAAAGCCGCCAAACAGCTGCGTCACCGTATGGGCTATATGTACAGGTATCATCCCAAGTGGCCCGATGTATCGGACTCCGGTCTTATTGCCGGCATGAAGGACTGGCTTGCACCGCATGTGTATGGCATGAGAAGCCGAGACGACCTGCAGCGGGTGAATTTGACGGCAGCGCTCGAATCTATGCTGTCCTGGCCGCAGAGGCAAGCGTTGGATGAGAATGTTCCTACACATATCGTGGTGCCGAGCGGCTCACGCATTCCTGTCGATTACAGCGACCCCGACGCACCGGTGCTTGCCGTACGCCTGCAGGAGCTGTTCGGTTTTCGGGAGACGCCGCGTATCGCAGGAGGAAAAGTCCCCCTTGTGCTTCACCTGCTGTCCCCGGCCCAGCGTCCCGTACAAGTGACAAGGGATTTGGCCAGTTTTTGGAGGGAGGCCTACTTTGAGGTGAAGAAAGATTTAAAAGGGCGGTATCCGAAGCATTATTGGCCGGACGATCCCCTCGCCGCCGTTGCGACTCATCGTGCCAAGCCTCGAAACCAGGCTTGAGCCCAGTAATTACTGACAGAGTCCTTGGAAAAGTAATCGTCAGGCCATCGTCATGCTCTGGCAACTAAAAAGCCGCACCGGATATCCGGGCGGCTTGCTCTATGTTAAAAACGAAAAATTCTCGGTCTCGATTGACCACTGCGCAGCAATCTCCAGCCAAAGTAGATCAAGGCGGCGGCAATGACCAAATTAAGCAGCTTCAGCAGCCAGTACAGCATGAGGCCGATCCCGGCGGCCATAACCAGTCCGCTGCAAACTTTTTTTAAAGTGGAATCCGCCTCGATCCACAGCTTATAGCCGAAACCGACCATGACCAGAGCGATCAGGTAAGCGAACATGGCAGCCAATCCGCCCCAAGCGATCAATCCCCAAATGCCGGTCGCAATCATAACGGCGCCGCTCACGCTTTTTATATTCCATTTCATTATGGTTCACCTATCCCTTTTAGGATTGTCTATAGTTTTATTGTAAACGATGCACGGCCGGCTGAAAACCGTCCGAAGACGGTCCGTGTACTGGACCTTGGTCGAGCCGGCGAGTTCGATGCTGCTTAAAACAAGATTAGGAAATTCCACCGGAGAGCGATATAATTAGTAATAATCTAGATCAAAGGAGACGACATGGCATCGAAATCCAGGTTCTTCAATGGTTATTTTGGGTTGTTCGCTCTGTATGCCATCGGAATGGGGATTTATTTGTGGCTGGCTTCGAATGCTCCGATTCCGGGTGCACTTAAAGGAACCGCCGCAGACCCCGCCACCTTCTTGTCGGAAACGCAGCAGCGGCAAAGCGTGGTGTATTCAGCGCTGCGAAATTGGCTCTTTTTTATTCGCTATCCTTGGGAATGGGCGATTTACCTCGTACTGCTGTTCACGGGAACGGCCTCCCGCTGGCAGGATAAGCTGGCGCACACAGCCTTGCCGCGCTATGTCCGGTTTCCCGTGTTTGTTCTTTTGCTAAGCCTGGTAACCTTTGCCGCTCTGCTGCCGCTTCGGATAACCGGATTTGCTCTGGCCCGTTACTACGGTGTCTCGACACAATCGCCATGGAGCTGGATCAGGGACAATGCGGTTTCGTTCTCGGTCAATTTTGTGATTCTGGTGCTTGTCTCTTCGGTTGTATTCTACTTTATTCGCCGCGGAGGAACCTGGTGGCTGAAGCTGTGGCTTCTTTGCGTACCGTTCGTTCTGTTTATGATGTATATTCAGCCGGTGGTGATAGATCCGCTGTATAACGAGTTTAACCGCATGTCCAATCCGCAGCTTGAGCAGAAAATTCTGGCTTTGGCGGACAAAGCCCATATTCCGGCGCATAGGGTGTATGAAGTGAATGTGTCGGATAAGACGAATGCGCTCAACGCTTATGTCAATGGAATTGGCCCCAGCTTGCGGATTGTGCTTTGGGATACGACGCTTCAAAGGCTGGACGAGAATGAGATCCTGCTGATCATGGCTCATGAGATGGGCCATTATGTCATGCATCATTTGGAGTGGAGTGCCGTAGGGGCTGTGGCATCCTCTTTTTTCCTGCTATGGATCGGCGGCAGCCTCTATACGAGAGTGATTCGGAAGTGGGGCTTTCAATGGGGCATCCGAAAACCGGATGAGGCTGCCGCCCTTCCGGTTCTGCTGCTTATCCTTTCTCTGCTTTCCTTTGCTCTTAGTCCTGCTGCTAATTTCGTATCCAGACAGGCGGAACGGTCGGCGGACGCCTATGCGATTCAGTTAATCGGCAGTACGGATGGAGCGGTGACGATGTATCAGAAGCTGGCCGCAGCTTCTCTTAGTGAAATGAATCCGCCGCTATTGGTGAAGCTGTTCCGATCGACGCATCCAAGCTTGATGGAGCGCATTGCAGGTGTTCAGAATCATGAGCAGTGAAAATAAAGATTTGCAGCTTTACTTCATAAGCGGGATGGCCACATCACCGAATTTCATGGAAGATTTCCGCTTTGAGTTAAACAAACGGTTCGTGACAGCGGGCTGGACCGTGAACTCGCGGCTTTTATTTCCTTACGGGGATTGGAGCCGTAAAACGGCTGCCCAAACGCTTGAAATTATCCATGATACAGCGTTGGGTCCCAAGCAGTATTTCCGTTCTGTCGGAGGCCGCAGAACGGCGAAAGAGGTTAGCGGCTGCGGCGATGAGGCACGATCCCGCATACGTGTATTCATTGGGCACAGCGGGGGCGGGGTGGCTGCAGCGCATGCATCGCGCATACTGCTGCAGGATCGTCTTAAAGACGGCGAATCAAGGCACTTTATTGTTCAAATCGGCTCGCCGAAATGCGCTGTTTACCCTGAGGATCGGAAGGACACGCTCTATATCCGAATCGGTGAGAATAGCCGCCGGTCGGATCCCGTGACACGAATGGGCAGTTGGGGAGGATGGGAAAGAACAGCGGGGGGATGGTGGCGTTGGAGTCCGGAAAAGTATGCGCCGGTTTCCCGAATGCAGCTTTCATTAATCGGAGGCCATGCGGATTATTTCCGTCGCAGCGATCCTTTTATTTCTGAAGAAGGCGACTCCAATCTGGAAAAAGTAACGGACTGCATCCAAGAGTGGCTGATGAAGAGAATTTCAGCATCCAAGATCTAGTTGAAGGGTCTTCAGGACCCGCAAAAAGAACCTTGCAAACGCTTACTGGATAAATTATGATATAGTAAATTTAATAGGAGAGGACTGATGCAGCCTATGAGAATGTGCGAAGTTACCGTACGTAAGGATTTAGAGGCGCAGGAGCTGCAATGGATATCGCATCAAGCTAGCCTATTCAGCTCGGATGTCATGTTCAGGTATGAAGATTTGAATCTCCAATTGGATGCCAAAAGCTTATTAGGCATGATGCTGCTCCCCATTCGCCGAGGTACGAAGCTTACGGTCCAAACGAGAGGGAAAGACGAGCTTGAAGCGTTGGAGCATCTCATTCTCTTATTGGAGAAACAAGATGCGCCGCGCGAACAAGGATAACGTTATGTACCCGCGGGATCGGGCTTTTTGAGGTTACTGTCGTTGATCGCGCTTTAACTGCTTATCGAGCACAAACGTGCCGAATGGAACGAGCGATGCGATCAAGGCGCCGATTCCCCGCATGATGGACCAACGATGTACAAACATCACATGGGCAACCGCGATAAGAAATAGCACAAATAGCAGTCCGTGCAGCGCTCCTACGATCGTGACGGCGATGGAAATACCGGCAAAATATTTGAGCGGCATCGCGATCAAGAGCAGCACAAGATAAGATATTCCTTCGTATAAAGCAGCGAGACGAAGGCGCCCTATAGGCGTTCTCAAAGTCATAAATAGCACACCTCCTTAACATATTTTCATTATATACCAAGATCGCGGCGTATCTATGGATTAGCTCATTTGTTCGGAATATGTTCAATTTGTTTGTTAGATGTTTGCGATAACAGGGTAAGTAGTTCATATGAAGCGAGGTTGAAATTTCCGTCATTTTGATTCACAATGGGAAGAGTCTGTATCCGGACGAGAACTCCATCGGTTTCCGAACATCAGGCGACAGGAAAGGAGGCTTGCCGTTTGAACGGGCTCGAAATCGTAATCAC
This sequence comes from Paenibacillus sp. F024, assembly GCF_057814255.1. Taxonomy (NCBI): domain Bacteria; kingdom Bacillati; phylum Bacillota; class Bacilli; order Caryophanales; family Paenibacillaceae; genus Paenibacillus; species Paenibacillus sp. F024. The sequence continues at coordinate 220,068 of NZ_JBVASZ010000001.1, read as the reverse complement.
GATTGTGGTTATGAACGTGGTGTATGTATCTCTATTTACGATCCGTATCATTCTGGTGATGAAAGCAAGGCGATTGTTGGCTGCGTTGATCAGTATGGCTGAGGTATTCATCTATTTAATGGCACTAAATATCGTGCTGCAAAATATAGATGAACCGATTAATTTAGCCGCGTATTGTCTTGGTTGGGGTGCGGGCGTTTGGCTGGGCATTAAAATTGAGGAATGGCTGGCGCTTGGCTATACGACGCTGCAGATCGTAGTCGATCATGAAGCCAACTTGCTTCCGTTCACGCTGCGCGAGAAGGGCTTTGGCGTTACGAGCTGGTTGGCGGAGGGACGGGATGGCCCCCGCCTTGTTATGCAGGTGCTCGCCAAAAGGAATCAAGAAAAAAATCTGATGAGCCTTATTGAAAATATCGCGCCCAAGGCATTCGTCATTTCCTACGAACCCCGGACGTTCCGCGGAGGCTTTTGGACGAAGATTCTGAAACGCTAGCCGTTTTTGTCCTCGCGCTTGTATAGCGGCAGACCCTTTGAAGGGTCTGTTTTTTTTTGTGGAACATAGAAAAGGAGCCCTGTGAATCCGACGTTGAAAACTATAGATAGGAAGATAAACCAAAATGAATCATTGCGGTAAAATGGAATTCATTTCATTATCTCTATCCTATTTTCCGCGCTGGAAACGATGACTGTATTTTTTCTTATGCTCACCATGCACCGTTATAAAAGTAAGCCTGATTACATCACGATCAGTTTATTCACGGTCTTCCCGGCTGCGCTTTCATACGTGATGAGAATAACCCCCAGATTCAACATGTGCTCTCCTCCTTAGATTACTTTTACTATTTCTCCAGTTTAAACAAGCTTTGAAAGTCGAAGGCAGGCATCGGTCCTGCAAACGATGAATATAATGAAGCTGTGACGGATGCTTGATAGCGAATGAGTCTAGTAGGATCACATGATCTAGCGGGGACATGCAAAGACGCTAATCCCTGGCGTGACTGTTTCATATGCAGGAGCTGAGGTTAAGTACTACATATTTATATCGGGAAGGAGGAAGGAGCGATGTCAACTAAATTAAAAGAGGACTTAAGAGGACAAGCTTCTTATGACGGCTTCGGCAAAACTTCCGGTATGGGAAAATCCACGAAACCGCGGTTCCGCTGGACAAGTTTTCTTTTTAACCTGTACTGCCGCTTCCAGGATGACGATGTTCCTGCGATGGGGGCGCAGCTGACGTACTATTTGATTCTGTCCTTTTTTCCGTTTCTGATTTTCGTTATTGCCGTTCTCAGCTTTACCGAATTGAACACCCATGACGGGATAGCAGGTCTGACTCAGATCATGCCGGAAACGTCCAGTCAGCTGATTATGAGTGTTTTCGAAGAAATTGACGGCTCGACAAGCGGTTCCGTGCTGTCTCTCGGATTACTAGCCACACTATGGTCGGCGTCCAACGGGGTCAATGCGGTGATCAAGGCCTTGAATAAAGCTTATGATGAAGAAGAGAACCGTCCTTTCTGGAAAGTGCGCGGCATCTCCGTGCTGTTCACCGTTATTTTGGCGATGGTTATATTGTTCGCATTTATCATGCTGGTTTTTGGTCGACTTATCGGAGAGGCTTTGTATACCTTTTCGCCAATGCCCGGCAGCTTCGATGCTTTCTGGAGAATCGGACAATTTGCCATCCCCCTCATGATTATGCTGATTGTGTTTGTGCTTTTGTACCGCTATACGCCGAACCTGCGGCTGACGTTCCAAGAAGTGCTGCCCGGCGCTGTGTTCGCCACCTTTGGCTGGGTCTTGACTTCATTGTTATTTTCGTTTTATGTAAATAACTTTGGCAACTATACCAAAACCTACGGCAGCATCGGGGGGATTATTGTACTGCTCATGTGGCTGTATTTGTCGAGCATTATTATCGTGCTTGGAGGCGAAATTAATGCCGCGCTGCACTATCACAGAGAAGGTAAGCGAAAGCCGATCTGCAAAACCTTTGCGATCACGCTGCCGTTTGGCAAGAAAAAAAGGCATAAATGAAAACCTATAGTTTTCACACCGCTGGAGATACTAGGGAAATGGAAGGAGGGATGGAGAAAATGAGAGATGATTTGCGCGGAAGCACCGAGGAATGGGTCGAGAAGCTGCATGATACGCAGCAAAAGGATGAAAAAAACCGGAAGCATCAAGGGGACGGACACCCCGATAAAAAAATGCCGGCCAAACGGCACCGAAACGGTAACTAATTTTTCTTACCGAACCGCCTTAGGGCGGTTTTTTGCATGAATGGTTTAAGCAAAATCGTCTGCCGTTTGTCTCAGGAGAGGGCTTGACAGAACAGGACAGAGCAGATATCGTCATTTCTATGAGCCGGCCAAAATAAAGAATGGTTTTGGCAGCGGAAATCAACTATTAAATCAGCACGGGAGGAGACCGCGGTGGAATTATGGATGTTCTATTTGCCGGCTATCAACCTGATCGCTTTTGGCATCATGGGTTACGATAAATCCCAGGCGAAAAAAGGCAGCCGGAGAATAGCCGAGAAAACGCTGTTTTTCATCGCTGCGGCCGGAGGAGCGTTAGGCATGTGGATAGGCATGCGGAAATGGAGACATAAGACAAAGCATCCTTCTTTTGTTTACGGCATTCCGCTGCTGTTTGTCTTGAATGCGACACTCATTTATTATTTCGGTTCAGCCTGATGCGGCTTTAAGTTCTAATGTTGATGGAGGATGTCTATGGAAGCTATGCTGTGGGGAGGCTTCACATCGTCGCTTGCGACGGCGTTGGGCGCAATTCCGGTCCTTTTTATGAAAGAGTTATCTCATCGAGCCAAGGATGTACTGCTTGCCTTTACGGCAGGCATTATGGTATCCGCCTCCATGTACAGCCTGATTCCTTCTGCACTGGCGATGTCCGGCTTGACAGTGCTTTGCATCGGTGTGCTGCTTGGCACCATAGCGCTGACATTGCTCGAAAAGCTGGTTCCGCATATCGACCTTGCGCATGCCAGAGATAGCGGGATTTCAGGCAAATTAACGCTTGAACGAAAGTCCGTCTTGTTTTTGACGGCGATGACACTGCACAATTTGCCCGAAGGGCTTTCCGTCGGGGTGAGCTATGCGAGCGGCCAAGAGGAGCTAGGACCTCTGGTCGCACTATCCATGGGTCTGCAGAACGCCCCGGAAGGTTTCTTGGTTGCGTTGTTTCTAATTATGCAAAAGGCTCGTAAAAGCACAGCGATATTGTTCGCTTTATTCACGGGGATGCTGGAGTTTGCCAGCTGTATTATTGGTTTTTATTTGACCGCTTATGTTTCCGGACTTATACCGTACGGTCTTGCATTTGCTGGAGGAGCCATGCTGTTTATCGTTTACAAGGAGCTGATCCCGGAGAGTCACGGACACGGCTATGAAAGAATGGCGACCTTTTCTTTCATCATCGGACTGCTGGTGATGATCGGGTTGACGGAAACTTTGGGTTAGCAGATTGGTGTTCAATTGGGGAAGCAACCCCCTCAATGTAAAACGATCGAACCCGTAAAAGGTACTGAATATCGGCATTGTCAAAAGCACCGGCAGCGAATCGATTTTCGTAACGGTGTTTTTTCGCACGAAGTCCTGGCAGGGCGAGTACCATACTAGTACGAGACTTGGATATAATATAGTCAAATTGTGGAAAATGTGTTAGAATAAAATAAAATAATGTCGAAACATCATTGGTTTACTCTATCGATGTCGAAAGTTTTGGAATTTACTTTAATATTTTCTATCAAATCGCCAACATTTTACATTAAAGTGATGGTCCGATAAAGGCACAGCCATTGAAAAGTGGTGTCGCAAAGCTATAGGGGCTAACGTGTGAAAACACACCATGCCAGCCAGCCGCCGGAATGAGGTTGAGAAAACCCTTCATTCGGAGGGTTTTCTTTTTTTCATTCTATACGAAATTCGGGATGCATGGAAGATTCGTTACCAGGAATTTTGCTTTTACTCTGCAAGGACGGTGAGAGGCCATGTACTGTGTTTTTAATGAAAAGCGACTGAAACACTTATCGGAAGAGATTGAAATGATTCGACTTAGAATGCATGGCATATTCAACATGAAGCTGTGCTTTTCAGACCCGGAAGTCAAAGCATTAAGCAAAGAATTGGATTGTGCCGTAATCAGATACCAAGAGTATGCGAAGCGATTAACGTGAATGAATAGAGAACAAGTGTGAGGCATGACACGGAAAGGATGATGTCAATGATCGGTGAGCAGGCAGTAAGCGGACTTACTCAGCTGTTAGTAAAAGATATAGCTACCTATGAACACAGCATAAGAATTGGAAAAATGGCTAAGTTGATGGCTGCCTATCTTGATTTTGATGAAACGCAAACCCAAAAATTGATTGCAGGCTGCTGCTTGCACAATATTGGCAAGGTACATATCCATGAGTCCATTTTACAAAAGAAAGCCTCTCTTACCCTGGAAGAATGGAAATTTATGAAGCGCCATGCGTTTTTCGGCGTTCAGATGGCCGTCATGGAAGGAATTACCGATCAGGATATCATTGACATCATTCATTACCATCATGAGCGTTGGGATGGTACGGGTTACCCCGACGGCTTGAAAGGTACCGACATTCCGGTATATGCCCGCATTTGTTCGATACTGGACGCATTCGACAGCATGATTTCGGATCGCCCCTACAGAAAAGGGATGTCCATCCAGCAAGCCCGTGAAGAGCTGCTGCGGCAGAGTTGTTCGCAATTTGATGGTCGTTATGTTCAGGTGTTTCTCACCATTCAGGAAATGATATTGGCTCATATTCAAAGAGATTCCGTGCAATCCATGACTTATCACGACAGATCGGTTTACCATTCCGAGATCGTTTAATCATAGGTCGCCTATCGGCGGTTTATTTTTCATTTGGCGGAAGGAAATTGGGGGGAGGGCAATGAATAAAAAAAGAGGTCGGCAGGGAGTAGCCTAAGCATACATGATTGGAGGGAAATGACAGGTGAAAAAGGGTATTGCGTCTAGGACATGGAAGTTGTTATTCGCTTTTTGGATGATGATGGCCATGCTGATGATTCCGGCTCCCCGAGCGGATGCGGGAGCTTTCACTTATAAGGTTTATCCGAAAGGAACGGTGGGCATATCCAAACCGGTCATCGGATTTGAGCTAGGCGATTGGAACGGATTACAGGTCGGTTCGTTTCAGATGAAGCTGGATCAAAATCAGGTACCGGGGACCTTTGATCAAGAAACGATGAGTTTTACCTATACACCGGCTGTGGGATTAGAGCCAGGAGAGCATTCGGTTGAAGTACAGCTGCAATTTATCGGTTACCAGCCTATTTTTTTGGATTGGACGTTCACTATAGCGAGGAATCCTTTAAGCGAGGTTCCTGCCACTTTCTCACAGACTCATCAGCTGGGCTTGAAGGCGATCAATGATTATCGGATGCTGTACGGGTTAAAGCCTTTAAAGCTAAACAGGAATCTGACGTTAGCAGCCAAGAATCATGCCCAATATTTGAATATGAACCGTATTGCGCAGACGACTTCGGACTCGCTGCATGACCAAAGGAAAGGCATGCCCGGTTATACCGGGGCAACCCTTTCTGAACGCGCAGTATATGCCGGGTATTATCGCGGCGTGGGGGAAGATGTATCCTTCAATACGGGAAATCTTGTGGAGTCCGTCGATAAGCTCTTTGATGCGCCATATCACCGCGAGCCCTTTTTAATGCCTCATGTTACGGAAGCGGGTATTGATATGGTCGGAGATTATGTGGTCATTGTGTTCGGGTATGGAGAAAAATCCGATACGGAGATGACGGTATCACCCGCTCCGGGAGATCCTTATGTCCCGCTGCTTTTTGACGGCTATGAAACGCCGGATCCCATTCGCATGTATGCTTCAAGAAAATATCCTGTCGGATACCCGCTTATGGTTTCGGTAACGGGAAGCGGCATTAGCGAAATCCGGCTGCTTGAATCGACGCTGAAGGATGAATCGGGTCAACCGGTGAAGCTGCTGCAAAACAGTCCGAGCAATGATGATCATTTAACTAACAGCGTCATCTTAATTCCACCCGAGCCGCTGCAGCCTGACACCTCATATTCCGCGTTTGTGAAGCTGGGTGTCACCGAGAACGGAGTATCCAAAACGCTTGAGAAATCATGGAATTTTCATACGGAGCCGGTCGAAGGCATCGGTAAGCAGAAGCTGCACGAAGATATTGCAGCGTATATGAAGCTGGCGGCAGAGCAAAAAGAGAAAGTCCGGCACGTGGTCACCTTCAAGCTGGACGATGATAGCTATACACTGGATAACATCAAGTTTCTGTTGAAAAGAGCTCCGTTGATTGACGAAGGCACCTCATATTTATGGGTTAGGGACTTAGCCGCCGCACTAGGCGCTGACGTTACATGGGATGATAAGCGCAAAGCCGCGATCTATACGAAGAGCGGCCGGGAGATCACATTCTTTACGGGGCGTAACGAGTATGCGATTAACGGTATCGAACAACCCACTCAATCACCGGCCCGATTGGAAAACGAGCTCACGATGATACCGGTACGCTTGCTGTCCGAGGTATTAGGAGCCCATGTAGAGTATTTGCCGCAAACGCGGAGCGTAAAAATTATATACTGAACCTCCATGAAAAGCCGAATGGCCCCATTGAAGTGATGGGGCCGTTTTTTGTACAATGAACTTGGTTGTTCATTGACAAGGAGGAACGAAGATGCATTCCTTTCAAGCGGAACCACAGCTTCAAACCGATTCCCATAAACAGAAGCGTGAACGTGTCCAGCATTTATGAGGGAAGTGATCGGGTGATTATTCGTGAGACGGAACAAGAGTTTATCATGATTACACAACATGACCACGCGAAACTGTCAGGAAGGATTGCAAGTCACTTTAAAAAGCCGTTTTTCGTAGAAGATGATTATTTTGAAGACGTTGTCTGTGCTGTGCATGAGCACGATAGAAGCTGGATAAGGCTCGATGATACACCGATTTGGAATGACCGGACCTCATCACCGTTTTCGTTTATGGATTACCCGCTGTTACCTAAATTGGCCTTGTATAGAATCGGAATGGATGAAATTGAGGAAGGAAACCCATATGCTGCTCTTTTATGCAGTCTCCACTATACATCATTTCCCATATTTCATAACTCCACGAATGGTGAATGTGTTCGTTTTTATCATCACGAGCGTTATAGACAAGAAAGAATTAGAGTCGCGCTAAAAGACATAAGTCCAAATGTTGTTTCGAGGCATTTTCGGTTATTGCAGCTATGCGATGATATTTCCTTGTATGTATGTTTAAATCAAGCAGGAGTAAAGAAAGAAAATGAACACCCATGGTATATGACGGGTTTTAAAAATTCTAATGGTTTTAACATGGAAGGGGATAAACCGCTTAGCGCGAGGTGGCTTAACCATAAGGAGATCATAATTACTCCAACGCCATTTCAAAATACATGGAATACAACATTGAAAGTAAAGCACGTTTCTAAAGATTTAGTAAATCAATTGGGGATAAATGAAGCGTATAAGAACACCGCATACACGGATCAAGAGTTCATTTTTGTAGGATAACTCCCGAAGAATTTCTCCACAAACTGGATCCATTCTCTAGCCGCATAAGACAGGTACCGGTGTTTTTGCCAAATGATCGCTATGTTCCAGTGGACTTTAGGTTCAATCATTGGGATACAGCGGATTTGAGCCGGATCAAGCTTTTTACAGATGGTTTCCGGTAAAAGTGAGATGCCGAGATTGGCCGAAACCATTTCGCTGATAAGGTCCCATTGTGCGCTTTCGTAGATGATGGTTGGCTCAAAACCGTTACGAATGCATGCATCGCGGACCCGGTCATGCAGGGCAAAGCCTTTACGGAACAGAATAAAAGATTCCTCCTTTAAGTCCTTTAACGAAATTTGGCTGCAATTGGCTAAAGGATGTGTCGGATTCACTACGAGCACGAGCTCGCGTTCGATCAGAGGCACAACCTCAAACAATTCCTCATCGACGGGAAGCACCATGATGCCAAGGTCAATGCTTCCCTCCAACAAAGACTGCTCGATTAATTTACCGCCTTCTTCCACCAGCTGGATCTCGACTTTCGGGTATAATTGGTGAAACCGTGCAAGAATCTTTGGGAAAAAGCTGGCTCCAATCACCGGAGGCAGTCCTAATGTAAATTTGCCGCTTTTAATCTGCTTCACGTCAGCCAAGGCGGAGTTGAGGTTCTCAAGCGAATTCATAATAATCTGCGCATGGGTTTGCAGGATTTCACCCGCATCGGTAAGGCGGATATGCCGTGTTGAGCGATTGAACAAAAGCACGTCGAGCTCTTCTTCAAGGTTTTTTATCGTTTTGCTTAAGGTGGGCTGCGAAAGATAGAGATTCTGGCTTGCTTTGGAAAAACTGCCGTGTTGGGCAACTTCTAAAAAATAGCTAAGCTGACGCATATCCATAACCACACCTCAATTTATAATCATTATTCATAAATCATATTCTTCATATGTATTTTACCTATGAAAGCGCTTGTAGTAAACTACAATTAAATGAAAATACCAATTATGGATTTATGTAACACCGGAGGAGGAGTTGGTTGTGGGAACCGAAGATGTTGTCATCGTCAGTGCCGCTCGCACCCCTATTGGCAGCTTTAACGGAATGCTTAAGGATGTGTCGGCAGTTCAATTAGGCTCACTCGTTATAAAAGATGTCTTGAACCGGGCCAAAATCGATCTGGCCGATGTCGATGAGGTGATCATGGGCAACGTTCTGCAAGCAGGATTAGGACAAAATCCAGCCCGTCAGTCTGCTCTTTACGCCGGAGTCCCGCAGAAGACGCCTGCAATGACAATCAATAAAGTATGCGGATCAGGGCTGAAGGCTGTACAGCTTGCCTGGCAATCGATCCGAAGCGGAGAGAACGAAATTGTTGTGGCGGGCGGAATGGAAAGCATGAGCCAATCCCCTTACTTGCTTCAAGGAGCGCGCTCAGGATTTAAAATGGGTGATCAAACGATAGTTGACAGCATGATTCACGACGGCTTGATGTGCGCGTTTAACCATTATCATATGGGCATTACGGCGGAAAACTTGTGCGACCAATACCACCTTACGCGTGAACAGCTTGACCGGTTTGCTTATGAAAGTCAGAAAAAAGCGGGAGCTGCCATGGCGGAGGGTCGTTTCTTGGAAGAAACGGTGCCTGTAGATATTCAGAGGCGCAAGGGGAATCCGATTCGTGTAGATCGGGATGAATATCCACGTTCGGATACAAGCCTGGAAGAACTATTCAAGCTGCGGCCTGCTTTTAAACAAGAGGGTAGGGTAACGGCCGGAAACTCTTCAGGAATTAATGACGGCGCTGCTGCTTTAGTCATCATGACCCGAAAGAAAGCTTTATCCCTCGGGCTTGAACCGCTGGCAGTCATTCGATCCAACGCAGCTGCCGGCGTTGATCCGGCGATCATGGGGATTGGTCCCGTGCCGGCAGCTAAACTGGCGCTGGAAAAGGCCGGATTGAAAATGTCGGATATCGATCTCATCGAAGCGAACGAAGCGTTTGCCGCTCAATCGCTGGCATTTGCCGGCCATTTTGATTTTGATCCCGGCATTATGAACGTTAACGGTGGAGCGATTGCCTTGGGTCATCCGATCGGGGCCAGCGGAGCAAGGATTTTGGTAACTCTCATCTATGAGATGAAGCGTAGAAAAGCTCGTCACGGACTTGCTACATTATGTATCGGAGGGGGGCAAGGCATTGCAACGATCATCGAAAGACCGTAAGACTGAATAGGGACACACCCCCTTTTACCGTTAACGGGAAAGACCGTGATGAATTTATCGAATATTCAGTATATTAAACTACTATGGGAGGAAGATGTCGAATGAAAAGAGAGAATATGAGGTTCTATGATCTCAGTGTGCCGATTGATAATGAAGCGAAGGAACCGTTTGTTCCGGAAATCAGATATGAATCCCATGAAACCGGAGCTATCAATGCCGCCAAATTGTTTGATTTAAAGAAGGAAGATTTTCCCGAAAGCAAAGCCTGGGCTCTTGAGAATATTACATTGGCCACACACACGGGGACACATGTAGATGCGCCATATCACTATTGGCCTACTTGTGAAGGAAAACCAGCCCGTACGATTGATCAACTGCCTATAGAATGGTTTTACGGGGATGGAGTATTGCTGGATTTTACAGATAAGCCGATCGGACATGAGCTTTCGGTTGAAGATATTCAGCAAAAGCTTGATCATATCGGATACACACTGAAGCCCTTTGATATCGTAATGATCAGGTCAGATGCGGATAAAAGGTTTTATGAGGACGATTATTTCCAATCGCACGTAGGGGTTTCGGCCGAAGCGACCCATTGGCTTATCGACCAAGGAATCAAAGTGATGGGGACCGATGGCTGGGGATGGGATATACCGTTTCGATTGCAAGCGGAAGACTACAAAAAAAATCCCCGCGATGGAGTATTGTGGGCTGCTCATTTTGTCGGGAAAGATAAAGAGTACTGTCAAATTGAAAAACTGGCTAACCTGGGGCTGCTGCCGAAACCGTTCGGGTTCAAGGTTTCTGTATTTCCGGTGAAGATCAAAGGGGCTAGCGCCGGATGGGCGCGTCCTGTGGCCATTTTTGAAGATTAATCGAAAACTGACTTAGCAGGGAGGGCTCCTATGATAAATGAAAAAGTCAAGAAATCGTTTGTGGAAGCGGTTGCGGATATTCATGACGGGGCTACATTAATCGTAGGCGGCTTCGGTTTAAGCGGAATTCCGGAAAAGTCTATTTTAGCCTTAAGGGATTTAGGAACGAAGGATCTAACTGTGGTCAGCAACAATTGCGGAGTAGACGACTGGGGACTTGGCCTGCTGCTGGCCAACAGACAAATCAAGAAAATGATCTCCTCCTATGTCGGGGAAAACAAAGTATTCGAAACCCAATTATTAAACAATGAAATTGAGGTGGAATTGGTACCTCAAGGCACGCTTGCCGAACGGATTCGGGCAGGCGGAGCGGGTATTCCTGCTTTTTATACTGCGACAGGTGTCGGTACACAAGTGGCTGAAGGGAAGGAACACCGGGAATTCAACGGGAGAACCTATATTTTGGAACAAGGAATCATCGGCGACTTTGCTTTAGTCAAAGCTTGGAAGGCAGATACGTTCGGAAATTTAATTTATCGAAAAACGGCCCGAAATTTCAATCCTGTCGCCGCAACCGCCGGAAAAATAACCATTGCGGAAGTCGAAGAAATTGTTGAAGCCGGAGAGCTGAACCCTGACGAAATCCACACTCCCGGTGTTTATGTGCAAAGGCTGCTGAAAGGTGACAATTATGAAAAACGGATAGAACGGCGAACCGTTCGAATAAAAACATAGAGGGGGAGGGCATCATGGACAGCAGAATGAAAATTGTTAAACGGGCTGCGCAGGAAATACAGGATGGTATGGTCATAAACCTCGGAATCGGCATACCGACGTTCCTTGCCAACGAAATTCCTGAGAGCTACAAAGTGATGCTTCATTCCGAAAATGGTCTGTTAGGAATCGGTCCCTATCCTTGGGAAGGTGAAGAAGACGCTGATTTAATCAATGCAGGCAAAGAAACGGTGACCGTCGTTTCAGGTGCCTCCTTCTTTGATAGTGCCGAATCATTCGCCATGATTCGCGGCAGTCATTTGGACCTGGCGATTTTAGGCGGCATGGAAGTTTCGGAAAAAGGCGACCTGGCGAACTGGATCATTCCCGGCAAAATGGTCAAAGGTATGGGCGGTGCGATGGATCTTGTTAACGGGGTAAAGCGGATTCTTGTCGTAATGGAACATGTAAACAAGCGGGGAGAATCGAAGGTGAAAAAAGAATGTGAACTTCCAGTAACAGGGAAGGGTGTTGTTCATCGCTTGATCACGGATTTGGCCGTTTTTGACTTTACGGAAGAAGGCATGGTTTTGGTAGAAACCCAGGAAGGGGTTACGGTTGAAGAAATTCGGGAAAAGACAGAAGCGGCTTTTAAGGTAAGTGAATCCGTCATTATCCGTTAATGTAAGGACAAAATTACATTTAAATCTATTTGGAGGGCATTTACATGATATCTCTTATCGATTTTTCTAACTTGAAAATGTATGTCAACGGAGAATGGTTACGCTCGTATAACGGATCGGAATTAACAGTGACTAACCCGTCGACCAACGAGGTGGTTGGCAAGGTGCCTAATGGAGGCCGTGAAGAAACGAAACAAGCCATACAGGCTGCGGAAGCCGCTTTTCCGCTATGGGCCCGATTATCGGCATATGAACGAGCAGAGTATTTAATAAAGCTGAAAGGTTTAATGCTTGAATACAAAGACGAATTGGCAGAGCTCATGAGTACTGAAATGGGAAAACCGGTCACCGAGGCTGCGGGTGAGGTTGTTTACGCTTCAAACTTTCTGGGCTGGTATGCGGAGGAAGGACGGCGGATTTATGGAGAAACGATCCCTGCTTCCGTAGCGAGCAAAAGATTAATGGTGATTAGGCAGCCGATGGGTGTGACTGCCGCGATCACTCCATGGAATTTCCCTCTTGCGATGATTACTAGAAAGCTTGGGCCAGCCTTGGCGGCAGGCTGCACCGGGGTTGTTAAGCCGGCTGAAAAATCGCCGGTCAGCGCCATAGCTTTTGCGAAATTGGTAGAAATGGCGGGTTTCCCAAAAGGTGTGATCAACATCGTAACCGGTCATTACGGGGAAATCACCGATGAATTTTTTGAACATCCGGCAGTCAAGAAGATCTCCTTCACCGGCTCGACTCAGGTTGGGAAGCAATTGGTCGCCAAATCGGCGCCGGGTCTCAAGAAGCTGTCTATGGAGCTCGGAGGTCACTCTCCGCTTATCGTATTTGAAGACGCCGACTTAGAGCTGGCGGCGGCCGGCGCTGTTACAAGCAAGTTTAGAAACGCAGGACAAACCTGTATTTGCGCCAACCGTATTTACGTCCACCGTTCGGTTATTGACCAATTTACAGAGATATTCGCAAACAAGGTCAGGTCCTTGCAGGTGGGCATCAGTACGGACCCGAATGTACAAGTGGGCCCCTTGGTAAGCATTGAAGGCCTTAACAAAGTGGAAAAGCATGTTCAGGACGCAATAGATAAAGGGGCTAGTGTCATTTCAGGAGGCAGAAGGCTCGACCGGAATGAATTTGCTAACGGCCTGTTCTATGAACCGACAATACTAACGAATGTTTCAGACGATATGGTCATTATGCGCGAAGAAACGTTCGGACCGGTTGCGCCAATCATCCCGTTTGATACGGAAGAAGAAGCCGTTCGAATGTCAAATCATACGGAATATGGATTGGCAGCCTATTTCTATACCCAGAATTTTAACCGCGCGATTCGAATGATGGAATCGTTGGAATTCGGAACGATCGGTATGAACGACGCGCTTCCCGCCGTTCCGCAAGCTCCGTTTGGGGGAATGAAGCACAGCGGGATCGGACGTGAGGGAGGACACCAAGGAATCGATGAATATTTGGAGGATAAGTTTATTTCTATCGGGTTATAGATTACTCTAAATAATATTGTAATTTAACGGTCCATCCGCTTTTTGAGTTATGCAAATCTTCAATAAAATGTATTCTTTATATGTATTTTACCAGCGGGATTAAATGTAGTAAGATAATGATGAAAACGCTTACTATCCGTTGTGGATTTTCACTTAGCTCCAGCGCTGATGCATTTTCTTGAAAAGATCATGGACGATACAACTTACCTTAACCACAGATGCGAGGTTACATATGAAAATTGGTGTGATTCATGCTACAACAACTGCCGTAGATCCAATGGTTAGAGCATTTCAACAAGAGTCGCAAGAAGTAGAGCTGTTTCATTTCATGGATACGGGATTGCTTTCCATGCTAGGGAAGGAAGGATCGCTAACACCTGAAATTATCCGGCGATTTTCGTTACTTCTGAATTTAGCTGCACAATCGGACGTGGATTGTATTCAGCTCACTTGTTCCGCTTTTAATGACGCCACGGACATTTTACAGCCGCTTTATCCCGTCAAGCTGTTCCGTTCGGATGAAGCGATGCTTGACGAAGCATTGGGATATGATCGTATCGGATTAGTTTCTTCTCTAAGGGAAACTCCCGTGGCATTACAAGGCTACTTAGAAAGAAAAAAACCGGGTATTCATGTGGAGTCTTTAGTAGAACCAGGACTTATACATTTGCTCTTCCAAGGAAAAAAAGAACAGCATGACAAACAAATACGGAACATGATTCAGCAGTTAGACGGGAAGGTGGACGTGATTGTTCTGTCTCAATACAGCATGGAGCATGTAGCTGGTCAGGTGCATTCTTCTGTTCCGCTCCTAACGGCTCCCGGAGCATCGGCGAAAAGATGTCTGGCCTATCTACAGAACATAAGATCATTTCAATGAATGAGTCAATCCATGTTACATAATGATCGATCTGAACGTTGGAAAGAGGGATCACATGGAGGAAAAAGTAATACTAACCGTAGCGCCTACAGGAGCGTGGCCTTCAAAGAAAGATACGCCATACGTACCCTTACAGCCGAACGAAATAGCGGATGAAGTTTATTCGTGTTATCAGGCTGGAGCCTCTATAGCCCACATTCATGTTAGGGACGATGAGGGTAAAGGTTCAATGAATTTTGAGAAATTTGAACAAACGGTAAAGCTGATTAGAGAACGCTGCGATATCGTAATCAACCTAACCACCTCAGGCGATTTGGCTGCCTCTGATGAAGAGCGAATGAAGCCATTCATCGGTTTGAGGCCCGAAATGGCTTCCTTTGATTGCGGTACCATGAATTGGGGGCATACATCCGTATTCATGAATACACCGAGCTTTCTTGAGAAGCTCGGGCAAAAGATGAATGAAAATAACGTGAAGCCCGAAATTGAAATATTCGATGCCGGCATGATCTATAACGCCGAATATTATTTGAAAAATGGAGTATTGGAAGAGCCTCCTCACTATCAGTTTGTCCTTGGTGCTCCGGGAGGTATTGGCGCTTCTGTCGAAAACTTAGTCTATTTGAAAAATTTAATTCCGAAAAATGCGACGTGGAGCGCCTTCGGTATTGGGAGAATGCATCTTCCCATATTGCTTGCTACACTCTCGCTCGGCGGACATGTCCGCGTCGGAATGGAAGATAACATCTATTATTCCAAGGGAGTCTTAGCGAAATCCAATGCGGAGTTTGTGGAACGAACGAAGCGTATTGTTGCCGAGTTAGGCAAGGAAATCGCAACCCCCGATGAAGCAAGAAAGATTTTGAAATTAGCCAAGAATTAGTTCTTTGAAGCTTCTTATGAAAATTCCCGTGGTTTAGAGGCTATTCAATCGTTTACAGTGAGAATACCGTTTTGGATGGTTTTCTAAGGCATATCTTCAGAATTACATTTCGAAAGCGCTGTCATATCTTCATTATCCATCCCCTCTATTGATTTTCTTTCTCTGCAAATCATAAATAAAAGGCACAAACCGGCTTCAAACGACTCCATCCGGAGGTGATGCCCATTTACCAACTTACAGAAAATTCCAGAATGTAAGTCGGGTTCTTTGCTAACCCATGGTGACCAACGATTGCATCTACATAAGGCTTCTAAGTAAGTGACCGCTCAAAATGGAAAGGAAGAGGACGATATGAATATGACTTCTTCGATACCGTCAGCATCTCAAACGTCACACTCCAGCGGCAGCGTTCGTAGGAAAGACGGAGACCTTGTACTGACTGGTAAAGGCAGATATCTAGACGATATCGAGCTGCCCGGAACGCTGCATGCGGCGATTCTGCGAAGCCCGCACGCGCATGCGCGGATCGTCAGTATCGATACGAGCCGTGCTCGTGCGTCACTTGGAGTCAAAGCGGTTCTGACAGGTCAGGAAGCTTTACAATATGCGGGTCCGCTGCACTCATTTTTCGACCCGTCCTTTATCGGCGGCCAGACGTTCGAATTTCGATGCTTGGCCGTTGATAAAGTGCGCTTTGTCGGCGACTTGGTGGCAGCGGTGGTTGCAGATTCTCTTGCCAACGCGGAGGCTGCGCTTAATGCCATAGATGTAAAATATGAGGTTCTTCCACCGGTTGTCGAGCTCTCGGACGCTCTCCAACCAGATGCACCCTTGGTTTTCGATGATTGGAAAGATAATGTAATCGTCCGAATTGCCTATGCGGAGGGCGATACCGACAGGGTCCTTGAGGAGGCGGAGCACGTTATCGAGGATGAAATTCATATTCAGCGGTACCAGACCGCGCCGATGGAGCCCCGCGGCTATTTAGGATGGTGGGATCCTACAGACCGGATTACACTGTACGCTTCAACGCAAAATCCCCATCTGCTTCGCACAAGTCTAGCGACCATACTTGATGTGCCGGAGACACGCGTTCGAGTTGTCCAACCGCGTGTAGGGGGCGGTTTCGGTGCAAAGTTTTTTGGCTATCACGAGGAATCGCTTGTCTGTATCCTCAGCCGGCTTGTCGGTGCGCCGGTAAAGTATCTTGAGCCACGCGCGGATTCGCTGCTTGCCGGCGCCCGCGAGTTCGAGCATCGCTTTAAGGTCGCCTTCAACAGCGAAGGGAAAATCCTTGCTATGCGTAACAGGATTCTCGGGAACGTCGGAGCCCTGGCGTCCTGGGGCGGGTGGAGTATGATCTACCCTGCCGCCATGGCTTTTCCCGGTCCGTACAAAGTAGCAAACTATGATGTTGAATCGGCTGCTGTCGTAACGAACAAAGGGCCATGGGCAGGGGCGCGCGGCTACGGCAAAGAGGCGGCCGCGCTTGCCATCGAGCGGATGGTTGACCTTATTGCCGAGAAGTTGTCCATGGACCCTGCCGAGGTTCGCAGACGCAACTTCATCCCGGCTGACGAATTTCCATATTGGACACAGTCCAAAAGACTAGACAGCGGCAATTATATTGGTGCGCTGGAGAAGCTGCTAAAGCTTGCCGATTATGAGCAACTGCGTAGCAACCAAGCGGTGGCCCGGCAAGAAGGTCGGCTCGTTGGCGTGGGGATGGCCTTTGAACTGACGCCGGAAGGCGGTGACTTCGCCAGCAGCCTGTCGCGCGGTTACGATACTACCACGGTCCGGGTGAACCCGTCCGGGGGTGTGACGGTCATGACCGGCGTAACGAGTCCGGGTTCAGGAAATGAAACGAGCATCGCAGTTCTCGTCGCCCGCGAGTTTGGGATATCCGTTGACCATATTGACGTGCTGCAGGGAGACACCGACGTAGCTCCGTACGGCTACGGAAATTTCAGCAGTAGGAGCATAACGATAGGCGGAGCCGCAGCCGTACTTGCGGCGAGAGACATCAAGCGGAAGCTGGCAACGGCTGCAGGCGTGCTTATAGATGCGGAGCCGGATGAGCTTATTTTCGCAGACGGGGAAATTCGTGTGAATAAAGACGGAGGAAAAAGTCTTTCCTTTAAGCATGTGGTAGATCAGATTTACCGCAGGGCCTTTGCGATCCGGGGGCTGGAGGAGCCTCAGTTGGAGTCCACACGCTTCGCACAGCCGGGCAATGTAATCAACCTACCCGATGACAAGGGGAGATCTTCTGCGTACCCGAGCTTTCCTTACTCTACACATTTGTGTGTGGTCGAAATTGACCGGGAAACCGGGAAAGTAGATTTGAAGGAATATTTCGCTGTCGGTGACTGTGGAACGATCGTCAGCCGAAATTTTGTCGACGGACAGCTTCATGGGGCGCTTGCTATGGGCATTGGCGGCGCGCTGTTTGAATCGAGTCCCTACGGTCCGGACGGACAGCCTTTAGCGACGAACTTTAAGACATACCTTATGCCGCGTGCGGCCGATATACCGAATCTAAAACTGGATCATCAGGAAACACCGTCTCCTTATTCGATGTTCGGGATGAAAGGGGCCGGAGAAAGCGGAGTAGGCGGAGCTATTGCAAGCATAGCGAATGCCGTAAACGACGCACTTCATCCGCTAGGGGTACGTATCCACAATATGCCCCTTAATCCGCCTAACGTTCTAAAAGCAATCCGATCGGGGGTGCGGTCATGATTCATACCCAGCTAAAGTATCATCGTCCTGCAAAGGCAGAGGAAGTTTGTTCTATGCTGGATGAATACGAAAACGATGCGGTAGTGCTTGGCGGCGGCTCTTGGCTGCTGCCGAGGATGAATCGGCATGAGGTCATAGCGAATCACATTATCGATCTGCGCGGACTTGGCCTAAACACCATTGAGGTGGAAGACGACCAAGTAAGGCTTGGTGCTATGGTCACCTATAGTGACGTGCTGGCCTCGCAGGCGCTGGCTGAAGCCATTCCTTTGCTTCCGCAGGTTGCCCGCGGAATCACGGGAGGCAGCCAAGTGCGCAACCTGGGTACCCTGGCCGGTTCAGCCTGCTTTGCGAATCCATCGTCTGATATCCCTGCTGTTCTGGCAGCTCTTGGCACGAAGCTGCAGGTCACCGGTAAGGAGGGTGAGCGAGAGGTGGCTGCTGCGGATTTCTTTCTCGACGCATTTTGTGTCGATCTCAACCCGGGAGAGTTCGTTACATCATTGGTCATTCCTCGTCACCGATTGCGAGCCGGATATTACAAATTAAAGATTAGTGCAAGCAGCTGGCCGATTGCTACGGCATCAGCAATCCTCAATGAAGATACCGGCGAAAAATCGATTACGCTTGGCGCAGTGGAGCCGAGGCCGCTGAGGATTGACATATCGTCGGTCATGGATGAGGATGGGATCCTTCAGGGCGTTGATATATCCGATATCGTCCGTGCGAAGGTTGTAAATCCTTGGAGCGACGTGCTGGCCGCAGGTGATTACCGGCGGGAAGTCGTGGGTGTTGTGGCCCGACGTGCCATTGAGAATCTAAAGGAGGTTAAAAACATATGAGCACACCGTCTTCCATGCTGGGGTCCTCCAAGGAGCAAATGGTTCCCCGGCGCTCAATCTCGCTTTGCATCAATGGGGTGGAACACAGCGTCCAAATCGAAGATCGTGATCTGCTTGCTAGAGTAGTTCGAGATCAGGCGGGCCTGAAGGGAACTCATATCGGCTGCTACGGGGGGGACTGCGGCGCTTGTAGCCTCGTTGTAGACGGGAAGACCATGAAATCCTGCCTCATTTTGGCCGCCAGCGTTGACGGAGCAAGCATTACGACCATCGAGGGCCTTGCCGATGGAAAAAAACTAGATCCGGTCCAGCAGGCTTTTTGGGACCAGGACGCATTCCAGTGCGGCTATTGTGTGCCCGGCTTCATCTTCTCGGCGCACGATCTTCTTGCTCAAAATCTGGATCCGTCAGAAGAGGAAATCCGAGAAGCGATCAGCGGCAATCTGTGCAGGTGCACGGGATACCAGAACATTGTCAGTGCGGTAAAGCAGGCGGCGGCGGTGATGCGCTCCAACAGCGCCGGTACGTAAGCATGACCGAAGCTTCGGCTTATTAGCTGCCGAAGACTATGATTCGTTTAAGGAATCGTCTTTGGGATATCGGATTTGATTTTCCGGGGTGTTGTGAAAGAAACGCAGCACCCCGGAATCCGGCACTTTACATTTGGGCATAACTTTGCGTCTTCAGCTTATTCACGTGGTAGGGGGACGGGAACATGAATGATTTTTACAGACTTTTAAGGAAAATGAAAGAAAAAACTAAAACCAGATTCGCTATGGCGACCGTTATTGATGTGGATGGTTCCGCCTACAGACACCCGGGAGCGAAGATGTTAATTTGTGAACACGGGAAAACGTATGGAACGATTAGTGCAGGATGTTTAGAGGAAGATTTGTTTTATCACGCTCAAGAAGTCATTCATCGCCGGCAACCCAAAACGTTGACGTACGACTTGAGATCGGAGGATGATTTGTCCTGGGGTCAAGGAGCAGGTTGTAACGGAAGTATAAAAATATATGTGGAGCCCTGCGAGTGGACATATAAACCACAGTTTCATCATGAGCCTGTTTGGCCGCAGGCGGAATCTTTATTGGAATCGGGAAACACGGTTGTGAGTGTAAAAAGCATAAGTCAAGATCCTGACGGGGGGTTCCAAATTATATATGCAAATCAGGAAGCGGTACTTGGAGACAGGATAAAACCATTTGCGGAGATGCTTCTTCCAGAGGTAGGAAAATTTATTGAAAGCGGAAGGAAAATCAAACTCCTTCGCTTACCCGAAATCGGCCCGGACTTGTTATTTGAGTTATTGGAGCCCAGAGAAAAACTATACATTTTTGGCGCAGGACCCGACGTAGAACCTGTGGCACGGTTGGCTTACCAATCCGATTTCTATGTGACAATCATTGATCCGAGAGGGGATCTCCGCCGAGAGGAACAATTCCCGACGGTAGATCAATTCATCGTAGAGCATTCGGAAACGTATTTCAAAAATACAGCAATAGACGATAAAAGTTATGTTCTAGTTATGACTCACAGTTTTCAGCGGGACCAATATATTTTGCGTAATTTAATGCAAGCACCTCCGTACTATCTGGGAGTGCTGGGGCCTAGGCGAAGAACAGAGCGTTTAGCAATGCCCGATCCGCTGCCTGAATATATCTTTTCGCCTATCGGTTTGAATATAGGAGCGGAAGGACCTGAAGAAATCAGCATAAGCATTATGGCGGAGTTATTGAAGGTTAGGAACAAAACACGGGGAAAACAAAATAGGAAAGTTGCTTCATTGGCACCTCCTATTTATGGTACATACAACTAGTCGATTAGTCGATTAAAAGCCGAACGGCCCCATTGAAGTGCTGGGGCCATTTTTTGTACAATAGACTTAGCCGTTCATTGACGAGGCAGAAACCTTGATCCCCATACTGCTGCTTGTCTTATTGATGATGAATCCAGCGACCCTGCTGCATTCCCAAGAGATACGCTATCAGATCACTCTGATTAAAGATGATTATGAAATCGATCAAACGGGTAAGGCTCAACAAAAAAAGCGCAAGCATACATAGAGGAGGAAGACATGAGGGTCATTGATTTGTCGGTGACGATTTTTGATCGTATGCCAGTTTATCCGGGTGATCCGGAGGTGAAGGTCGAAGTGGTCCATACCCATGAAGAACATACCTGGGAGCTGCGTAAAATGACGTTGGGCACCCATGCCGGTACTCATGTCGATGCCTTCTCCCATATGCATAAGGAAGGTAAAGCCATTGATCAGATCCCAGTGGAACGATTTTGCGGCCCGGCGCAGGTAGTCACCTGTGATTGGGAGTGGCCGGTTGGACAAGGCTTATTTTTTATGGAAGAGATCGGAATGGAACAGTTTGAGCGGATCAAACAAGCCAATCCGACTTTTGTGGGAGGAAAGCTTACGGAAGAATTGGAGAGAAGCCTTCTGGAGATAGGCATTATCACTTATACGAATTTGATTAATCTGGAACAGCTGCCCTGCGGCACAACCTTTATGTTTTACGGCTTTCCTCTAAAAATTAAGGATGGAGACGGATCTCCAGTGAGAGCTGTAGCCATCCTTGATTTTTGAATCAAAACAGCCCCGCGAGAAGCCCCATTTCCCATTTAAACAACGCATATCCTGTTTCTCCCGTTGTTTTTGGCCGAATAAAGCGCTTTGTCGGTTTCTTCTATCATCTCTTGCATATCGAAGTCCGTTGACTTGGTCATGATCCCCATGGAGACAGTGACAGACAAAGTCAATTTTTCCATAGGAATCTGTAAATGTTGAATGGCGGAATGTATTTTTCTTGCGATGGAAAGGGCCTCCTTTTCATCGGTTTCCGGTAACAGGATAGCAAACTCCTCTCCGCCGATCCTCGCGCAAATATCGGTTTCTCTTGTGCTCTCAAGTACGGTGTCCGCAATCTTGACCAACACTTCATCTCCGGCGAGATGGCCATGGGTATCGTTGATCGTTTTGAAATGGTCAATATCCAAAATGATAAACGATAAAGGGTGATGATATCGAGCGGCTCTGGCCATTTCTTCTTTGAATTTCTTTTCCAAATATCTGCGGTTATGTAAAGATGTTAACGGATCCAATATGGCTAATTCCAGCAATTTTTCTTCCATGATTTTACGGTCTGTGATATTGATGTGAGCAATTGTTGCGCCTATCACTTCAAATTCAACGATTAAGGGAGTCACATGCATTAAAAACCATCTTTTCTCATCGGCGGAATCACAAGGGTACTCATAAGAGAAGGATGTCTTTTTCTCTGAGAGCACAGAGAGGATGCCTTCATACACCTCACTGTGCTGATCACAATAATCCAAATAATTCGCGCCGATCCCGTAGCGGGACAAATCACCGCCATTGTTTAGGGCAAACGTTTTCCAAGCGTTATTTACAAATTGAATTGTGCCTTTTGTATCAATCAAAGCAATTTGATTCATCAGTGAATTCAAGATAGCGAGACTCATTTGTTCAACATTAGACGGTAGCATCATCGATCGCCCCTAACTGGAAGAATCCCGGAAAAAACTCATGGAACATTTTTTGTAATCTTATTATAATTCTGTGTTACTCCATTGTCACTCAGAGAAATCGACATTTAATGATATGATCCCACAAGGGATCAGGATATGGATAATAAAGCTGGGTACCCGGGAAGGCAGAGGGTATCTTTTTGGTCTATTGAAATTGTCAGGACCTCCGCACTAACCGTTTCTTTTAGTCTTGCTGCTGCATAAAACTATCATAATCTAAGAAAAAGATGTCTTTTAAGGCATCCACACGCGCGATATTCCAATTAAGGAAGGATGACAAAGATGAAGAAACGCGTTCTCCTCATTGCGGCTCATCCTGACGATGAATTGCTGGGTTCAGGAGGGACGATCAAGAAATTGATTCAAAATGGATATGAGGTGATTACCGTCATCACGGCCAAAGGCCGAAAGGAAGAGGACCATCATATACGTCAATTAGCAATGAAGGCGAACCAGCATTTGGGCATCCATGAGACGATTTTTTTGAATTTTCCCAATCTGGAGCTTGAATGCTCTCCGCTTCATGTGGTTAACAAAAAAATCGAAGAATTAATTGCCACATACGATCCGGCTATGATTTTTACTCATCATTACGGTGATTTAAACCGCGATCATCAAGTGACGTTTCAAGCGGTGATGACGGCTGCGCGCCCTCTTCCTGGCAGTGCTCTATTGGAAATAGTATGCTTTGAAACCGTATCTTCCAGTGAATGGACAGGACATACAGACGATAGAACTTTTAAGCCCAATTATTATGTAGACATTAGCGACACCATCTATGACAAATTGGCGGCTCTGAAGCACTACGAGGTAGAAATGCGTCCGTTTCCGCATCCGCGTTCCTATGACGGCGTAGCCTATTTGGCCCGGGTCAGGGGAATGACGGTCGGGGTCCCCTATGCGGAAGCGTTCGAGATCGTAAGAAAGGTGTGGAAATGATAATACCCAAGAAAGCATCGTCGTTTAGCAAAGCATATGAATACGAGGAGGAATAAAGCATGACTCAACATGGTTCGGATTCTACATTACCGGAAAATAAAATGTTTATAGAAATGCTGGATCAAAATATTTTAATTGTGACCAAATCGGCTCAATTAAATCTATTGGGACAAACCTTCAGAGGCATATTTACCGGCAAGCTAACCCATGTCGCCAACGGCTACATTACACTCGACCCGGTCATTATCAAAATGTTTAATGCACCCTTTTATCGTTTTCCCACGCCGCTCCGCTTCCCGATTGAGCAAATTGCCATTTTCATGCCTTTTGATCCCGATACCCGGTTGCCGTTAACATAAATCAAATGAGGAGGTTATTTTTTATGCAGAGTAGGCAATCGCAGGATATTAATGCCATTAGACAAGTATCCTTAACTGAAGCGTTTAAGAAGGGTAAGAACGAGCGAGCGTTTATTTTGATTCCCCAATATCCCTTTATGATTATCGGTATCATAGAGACAGTGGTCAGCGATTATGTAATCATAGAAACGGAAACGACAAACATTAACGAGTTGGATGGGAGAAAGATGATAGTTCATATTGATCAGATTGAAGTGTTTTATATTGAAGGCGATCATGGGGCAAAAATCCCCCGTTTGGACTGCTGATCGAAGAAAGGAGTGAAAACCTTGTTTAGGTGTTATCACATTGTAGCGATTCCGGTTCATATCGTGATCAACAGCTTTGGCGATCACGACCCCAACGGCATGATGTACGTTCTTAAAGAAAATGAAGACTTGGTAAAGGAAGAGATTTCCTGCAATCCGTTTACTCCCGTCGATTTGGTCCAGCCGCTCGTTATTCGGGCCAACGTAGGGGACGATATTGAAATTTTGTTTGAAAATCAGCTTCCGTTTCCTACATCCATTCACATCCAACGGGCTGAATATCATGTACAGACGTCGGATGGCGCGTTTGTGGGCTGTAACGAAAACTCAACCGCGCCGCCTTGCACTCCAGGGGATGTTCAAATCTATCGTTGGTCAGTGAATCTTGAAGGCATTCATTTGTTTTCCGATCTTGGCAATGCGTTGTCGAGTGAACGGGGAAGCCATGTTCATGGACTGTTCGGAGCGCTCATTGTTCAACCTAAGGGCTCTTGGTGGACAGACCCGGTAACCGGTAAAGCCCTGAATAGCGGAGTATATGCCGATGTGCATCATCCGCTGCTGCCGTCATTTCGCGAATACGCCTGGTTTTTCCATGACGAGATGGAGGTTGATGATTTAACGGGGCAAAAGCCAATCGATCCGCATACGCTTCAGCCGGAAGCGACCCATAGCGTAAACTATCGTGCGGAGCCGATGCGAAACCGGCTGCGGCTGATGCAGGAAGGCGTCGTATGTCCCGACTGTGAGGGAGAAGAGGTTCACCACGATTCCTGGGTATTTGGAGATCCCGCTACACCGATTTTACGTGCATACGTGGGAGACCCTTTAAAAATCCGTCTTATCCATGGCGGTGTGAAAGAAACACATATATTTCATTATCACGTTCATCAGTGGCTGTTCGAATCGGAAGATCAGGATTCGGAGATCATCGATTCACAGGCCATCTCACCGCAAACCTCTTACACCGTATCTCATTTATATGGTGCAGGCAGTCTGCAGGGCGCATTCGGGGACGTCATTATCCACTGCCATTTGTACCCCCATTTTGGTGAGGGCATGTGGGGGATGCAGCGCATATTCAATACGCTGCAGGATGGAAGTCAATGTTACCCGAGCGGAATCCCGATCCAGGCGTTACAACCGCTGCCTGGTCGACCTCTTCCGCCAAGACCTACTCCGAAGAAGCCGGGCTTTCCCGGATTTATCCCCGGTGTGGTAGGATATAAGGCTCCACGGCCGCCTCTTGGGATTAAAGGAGGGCGTAAAGCAACGAAATTGGAAAAGAACCAGTTTGCTCCCAATGCACAACCGGGAGCCGTATTCGTTAACCCATGCGTGGAAGGAGTAACCCCGAAACGGGAATACCATATCGTAGCCATGCAGACTCCTATTATATATAACAGACAGGGATGGCACGATCCTGAGGGTCGTATCTATGTTTTGGCCGAGGATGAGGAGGATATTCGTACCGGTCGGAAGAAACCCGAGCCTTTAACTATATTCGCCAATGCAGGTGATTGTATCAAGATAAAATTCACTAACAAGCTCCCGGAAACATTAGGCGGTAATGCGTTTCAGCTCTTATACCGTACGTATGAAGCGGCTACGCATATTCACTTCGTGAAATTCGATCCGCTGTCGGCAGACGGGGCGAATGTGGGCTGGAACTATGATTCTAGTGTGATGCCGGGTGAAACGGGAAATTATCAATGGTTCGCGGATGTTGAACTCAGGGGAACATTCTTTCATGACCATCTGTTCGCGAATTCGCATCAGCAGCATGGGTTATTTGCTGGGATTAACATTCAGGCAAGAGGCTCCAAGTATCTTGATCCTCGAACCGGTGAGGAAATACGATCCGGTACGCAAGCCATGATCGTGAATCCTTTGATTCCCGATTTTCGTGAGTTTACCTTATTCGTGCACGATTTTGCGCTGTTGTTCGATGCCAAAGGGCGTCCATTGAACCAGCCGCCGTTTCCGAGCTCGCCCGACGATCCGGGTGTGATGGCAATCAATTACCGGAATGAGCCTCTGCAGTTTCGCCTTCCGCAAAACTGCGATCCGGCATACGTGTTTAGTTCTTATGTCCACGGAGATCCATGTACTCCGCTGCTCCAAACGTACAACGGCGATCCCGTACGTATCCGGTTGTTCCAGGGCTCACACGAAGACTCTCACAGCTTTAATCTGCACCGGCAGCGATGGCATCAGGAACGCCGTGATCTGGAATCCGAGCTTGTGCAGCAGCAGCATATCGGCTTATCGGAACATTTTACCGCGGAGTTTTATATTGACGGAGAAGGCGACTTCGATATGCTTTACCACTTTGGATCGATCGATGACTTGTGGCTTGGGAATTGGGGACTTATTCGCAGCTATCAAACCGAAGTGCCGCATGTATTGCCGCTGCCCGATAGGGATCCGCCACCCGCGAGGAAGAACCCGCTGCCCGTGCCAGCAGGGGAGTTGCCGCCTCCAGCTTCGGACCCTGGGCACCCGTATTCGCCGAATGCTGTCATTCGCCGTTATGAGGTCGTTGCTTTGCAAACATGTATCGTATATAACGAAGCGGGAGACCACGATCCTTTTGGCATCGTGTTCGCCCTTGCAGAAGATGTCCCGGACATCTTGAACAAAAAGAAGAATCCGGAACCGCTTATTCTTCGGGTTAATGTCGGAGATTGCGTAGAGGTTACGCTGCATAACCGTTTGTCAGGCGATGTTCACTATGAGACGATTCATGGGTACCCCGAAGTGCCGGTAGAAGGCTCGTTTCCTCCATCATTTAATTTCTCTTCATCCTCAGTTTCTTGTTTACCATGTACAGGGTTCCGATGGCGCCACTGTAGGCTTCAATCCGGATCAAACGGTAGGCCCGGGGGATAGTATCACCTATCGATGGTACGTTGACCTGGATGTAGGCTCGTGCAACTTGTGGGATATGGCGGATTTACGAAATCATCGCCATCATGGCGCGTTCGGCATTCTGATTACAGAGCCGAGAGGCTCCAAATACCTGGATCCCGTAACCCGCAAAGAAACACTCACAGGGAGCCAGGTGATTATTTCCAATCCACTGCTGGGCGAGTTCCGTGAGTTCGTCCTGCTCATGCACGACGGTGTAAGATTAGTCGATAAAGAAGGCCATCTTATCATTGACCCTGAAGCGCCGATATGGATGGATAATGAAGAAGCGGAAATTGAAGACTTTGAGGATCAAGGCTCGCGCGGTTTCAACTACAGGGCTGAACGCTTCAGGCATCGGCTCGAGCGAAATCCTGATATTTCAAAAGTATTCAGCTCTAAAGTTCATGGAGACCCGTCCACTCCTGTTTTTCTGGCTTATGCCGGAGACCGGGTAACGATTCGTTTCGTCTTCCCTTCCGATAGGGCGCGGGCCCATGCCTTTGTAGTCCATGGGCATAATTGGTATCGCAATCCTGACGATTTGAATTCTACGATCATTAGCGTACGCGGGCAAAATACTGTAGGCTCCTCAGACGATTTTTATCTTGGTTACGGAGCCGGAGGAATTTACAATATTCCGGGAGATTATATGTACCGGTCAGGTAATATTCGCTGGGACGTGGAGTTGGGGCTTTGGGGTTTCGTGCGCGTGCTGGGCGAGCTTCATCAAGATTTGGCGCCATTGAAGGATTACATGATATACGCGATAGCACCTGTTAAGATAGTTGAAAGAACTCCTTCTGATGAAACGAAGTAGAATGGTATGAACTCAGCCCGGGAGGCAATCGGCGATGGAGAAACAAGGGGACGCAAAGAAAAATATGATGAGCCCGCAGCCCTGCGGGCTTTTTTTATGGACCGCGTAACCTCTCAGCGTTTCAGGATTTGGTTGTATGTTCGGAGGAGAAGATTCAGAACATAAGGGACTGTTCTCGTTATTCTTTCAAGCTTAATATAGTCCACATCACGCAATTTTATGGCTGCTTCAGCATTAGCCTCTTGAAGAGTGATAGCGCCGGCGGTAGATTGAACAATCTTTCCGGAATACACGGCTGCATTTGTGAATATGGTGATGCGGGCTCCTTTCCAGCTATGAAGATTGGTTTGAAGTGAATCCTCATAAAACTGCTGCTTTAAGATATCATGTACTCCAACAGTCTTGCCAAATTGTGTAGCTTTTTTCTCAATGAATCATCGAACACCAGATGCTGATGTGTATCGGAAACATCAGGAAGACCAACGGGGACATTAGCTGATTGTATCCGTGTGTAGGGTATCCATAAACGGTTCAGCAGAGTGGTCAGAACAACAAAATCCCTCCCTATGATCGTCACCTTTCCTATGGTACGATGCTCCTGATTTCCAAGGGTCGATATCACCTCAACGCGTTGGTTTCGCTTATGTTTAAAAAATTTGATCAGCATCAGATTCTTTTTATGACGGGGTAAGGCCTCACTTAGCTTTTGAAGGTTTACATCATGAATATATTTTTGCAGCATTTTTAACTCATAATCGGGCAGCGGACTGGCCGGGGATGTGAATCTTTCTTCTTCCGGATTCGGACGGCCGTCGGATGAATTGTTCATGATGATAAAACCACCTTTCTTTCTAATTAGATTATTTGCCATGAATAGAAACTGTACCTGTCAAGCAACCTTTTTCGAGGAGATAAGCACATTCACCGCATCCGTTCATAAAGTGATAGGAGGGGGATTTCATATGGTTTCGTTGTATTGGGTTATTTTGCTCAGTTATATTATCGTTGCTGCAGGCTCATATACCTTTTTATTCAAATCCCGCTATCTCATAGGCTATCATCTGGGAATGAATATTGCGATGACGGCCAGCGGGGTGATCGGTTTATCTGTAGGTACTGTCATTGGCTCCCAATTTCCTTCCCATGAGGCTATGGTTACGGTTGTTACCACAACAATCGCCATCGTCACGGGGATCCTGTTTGGAGCGCTGGTCGATTACCAGACGATATTAACTGGCGTGTCAAGCGGGATGATGTCCGGCTTGATGGGACCGATGCTTGGAATGCATTCTACAGAGCCGTTTTTTTTAATCCTATTTTGTACGTTCCTCGTTTTTATTTCGTTCGGCTTATTGTGTTTTTCATTGAGGGCATGAAGCTTTACAGTAAGCATCAGACGATTATAGGGAGGGGATGGGAGTTCTGGCAGGCTATAAAATAATGAGTAAGCTGCGCTTGATGTATCGTATGCTTCTGTACGTAATCTTGTTTTGTTCAATCCTGCCGAAAGACACCTTCGCTCATGCATCCCTTGTTGGAGCAAATCCGGCTCCTGATAGCGAATGGATGTCTTCACCGACAGAAATTCGTCTGACATTCAACGAAAGCATCGACCAGCAGCTCTATGATGTGAAAGTATTTGACGGAAAGGGAAGGCAAGCAGCGGACAAGGAAGCGGTTCTAAGCGGTGATCAAAAAGTCTTGTCATTAGATTTGCCTCTTTTGGCAAATGGGGTGTATACCGTCTCGTATCGGGTCTTATCTGAAGATGGCCATCCTGTACGGGGAACATATATTTTCTATATCGGGACTTCCCGATCAGATCAAGATCATGAATTGAACCATACAGCTTTACATCGCGGTATTTCCGAATATATTTTATATGGAGCCAATACACTATATTTATTAAGCTTTCTTCTTTTGATAGGCTGGGTTTTTTGGGGAATTTGGTTTCGTCCTCTCACAGATGAATATGAATTAAGGAAACGTTATCAATTCGGCGCTCTTGTATTGCAGCAGTTTCATCTGCTGGCTTTACTGATCCTGATGTCATTATCAACAAAAGATATTGTCTCCAGCTTAAAAGGTACTGATGAGCTCGTGCTGCCGTTGGGATCGATTTATGGCCTGGCCTGGCTTGCTCTGCTTGCGCTGTCTATTACCGGGTTCTTACTCCTTCTGCGCTCCAGATTATGGGATGGAATTTGGATCGTGCTTACGATAAGCTTCAAGAGCTTAATCGGGCATGCCATCACCAAGGGCCCTCCGATGATTACCGTTCCGATGAATACTGTTCATCTGCTTTCAGCGGCGGTCTGGGCGGGAGGCCTTTTATTGATCCTCATGTTTTGGCGCAGATATCAATTGTACATGCGTGATTTTTTATCTTTATTCTCGCCGACTGCAATGGGGTGTATCGCTTTATTATCCGTTTCAGGCCTTGTTTCCGCTATATTGTTCTTACCGAAGCTTCGATATCTGTTTTACTCTTCTTGGGGGGTTCTGATTTGTATCAAAATCACGATGGTGTTGGTCGTCATCGTAGCAGGAGCTGTTTTGAATCGTTTCTTGAAACAGAAGTGCTTTACCAGCATAGGTAAACGGCTGAAATACGAGATGGGCTTGATGGTTGTCATCGTTATGATCGTTGGTGTATTGGTTCATCAGAATCCGATTCCTTCCAATAAGCCTCTATCATGGGAGGCGCAGGGGGACCAGATAAGAATATTAGCACAGATCACTCCCAATACGCCTGGCGGTATCAACCGATTTATTGTCGATATTACGGTTTCTGAACCTGCTGTAAACCCCAAGCGAGCGGAAATTCGTCTCTATCTTCAAAGCCAACCGGAGATCGCTCCGATTACGATTCCGCTAAAGAAAGATACGGTTGATGATAGCAGCCAAAGATATTCGGCTGAAGGAGAGTATGCACCTTTTCCCGGTACCTGGACCGTTGAAATCGGCATTATGGATCGGGACGATCATGAACATATTTTTCGTAAACAAGTAGAACTATTTGCTCCGCCGCCTTATAAATAGAAAACAACCCTTCAGCTCCTAATTTAAAAAGAGGTTAAGGATTAGCTGATCATAACATGACGATAGGATGGATTATGAAGCAAGGAGCAGAATGATAGTGTCTCGTAATTTTCTTTATAGTCTGTCATTCGTTTCACCTCCTCATCCTGATACACTATGTGATTTTACAGCTGATGTATGGGACGAGTACCTTGCTTAATCAATTTAATAGAAAGGCTGAGGCATGTGATGACGGAATCGAATAACAATAAGGATTATATCTTCCTCGGAGAGGGAGATCAGGGGAAAGTCTTTCAGATTTCTTTGAATTGCTGTATTAAAGTATATAAAAATAGCAAGTATGCGGAGAGGGAGCGAAAAGCGTATGAGGCGGCAAAAGGCTCGCCGATCATTCCCAAGCTGTATGAGTACGGGCCGAACTATATCATTATTGAATATGTTAAGGGTCCTACAATAAAGGAATATTTATCAGATAGAGGGTATATTTCCAAAAGTATGGTGAAACAAATCTTGTTTATGTTACACGAAATGAAGCGGTTAGGCTTCACGAGGATCGATGCCGCCGCACGCCACATCTTTGTGACCGAAAATTCGCAGCTTAAGATTATTGATTTAACAAACTGCTACAGGCATATCAGCTCTGCTCCGCGTATGCTGCTTACCAGCCTGAAAAATTTGGGATTACTGGACTCGTTTTTAGAACATGTCAAACCATTGGACCCGTCACTGTATGAAAAGTGGACAAAGTTTTGATGAAGTGAAGCTTATGTATTTTACGGTCCGGGTTATAGAGCCCTTATCATTAGTAAAGGCTCTATACCGTCGTTCGATTAGTTTTGATTTGATGACCAGATTGGAAAATGCTGCTTCAGCTTTTCTATGGCCTTGTATACACGTGACTTTCGATAAATCAAATAATCGGCTAATGCCCCGATCTCAACCGGTCTTAATCCCCAATCTTTAGGAATATCCTCAAGAGCTTCTTTGATTTCTGATTTGCTCAGCGAATCGATTGCTTTCAGGTCATTCTGAAAGGGATCGTTACCATCAATGTATTGGACAAACCTCTTATACATTTGGCCCCAATATACCGTAGCTTTGTTTTGATTGTGTCTCAGTGAATCAACGGACCATCTTGGACCGTCAAAGCAGTTGGCATGGTCAATCAAAACGATTTTTTCTTCCGCTATTAAGAGATTGGACGTCGATCGATTATGCCGGTCCCAATTATGAATCCAGTGGTCAAAAGCAATCATTCCGGACGCTTTATTCAGATTCTTACACTTGGAAATCAACTTTTTATCATTTGTTTCATATGCGTTATCATAATAACAAATTCCCAAGTGGGGCCCGCTTTCAATATTCAAATTCTTTAAAACAGGATACAAGTGAATGAGACCCTCGGAAAAATAAACCACCTGACACTCGGCCATAGGAAGATTTAACATCGACCCAAGCCTGTATGCTATGATTTCATTACTTAACGTTTTTCTGCCTAACGGATTGTTTTTGAATTTGATGATATATTTTTTTCCGTCGGTACATCGAAACAACTGGGGTTTTGTCCATCCTCTATCCATCGGCCCTAAATATTGGACCGCATCAAGCATGGCATATCACCTCTTTTCAACAGAATCAATAGTCATCGAAAACTTATGTCCAAGGTCCTTCCCAGGTCAGGGCTTTATCATCCTTTCTCCGGTAATATTTTATTTTTCCGTCAGACTCGGTTATCGCAATCAGCTTCCCTGAATTATTTTGAATGAGTGAAACCGAATGTACATGTCCCTTACCAAAAACTTTGGGACCGATCCAGGGATTACCGGGCGCGTCATTGTTTCTCCACCAATGACCTAATCCGCCTTTTTTCAGGGGAGCTACGACTTCGAAGTTACCTTCACTGCTTTCAATAAACCCGAATGCACCTTTCGTTCCTCTTGCAAAGACATCCTGGGCGAACCATTCCTCAGAACCAAATTGCTCATCCCGCCAGAAATGAATCAATTGATCTCCTTTACGCGCAACCATCTCAAGCACGTTGTATCTGCTGTGGATTATGGCCACCGCATCAAATTGTCCGGAACCGAACACCATGGGACCAAACCAATGTAATCCACGGTCGTCATTGTTCTGCCGCCAATGTCCCAGTCCTCCTCCTTTTAATGGAGCAACAAATTCAAACCATTCCTTATCGCCAAGCTTTCTGCGGTTAAACGCAGGCGGGCAGAGAATATTTTCCGTATCCAGCATGACGCCGTCAATATATTTCGCCCAATTTTTTTGATCCTTGGCCCGTCTCGAATTCATCAAATTTCTGATGATCCATCGGATCTCATCTTTTGTTCTGCGATGAATAGGATGAAAGAGAAAGGAGCTTGTATTTTCATTCATGCATTGAATAAATTCACCGTAGGAATAGTGGGGACGGTACCGAATGGAGCGCCCGACATGGCTGGGATATGATTTGGGTTCAAATCCAAGGAGTTTAGCCATATTGACAAAGACAATTTCTTCAATAGCAAAACAATGGGTTTTCTTCAAATTTTGTTTAAGTAAACTCAATTGATCGCATGAAAGTAAGGCCTTAACAAACAGCCGTCCAAACACTTGTCCTACGTTAAATGCTTTTAAGAAGGGATCTTCCTTGAATAAGGAACGCCACAGTTCTCTTTCTCTTCTGAACAATATCCCGGGATACCAGCTTTTTCTGGGAACCGTCATATCTACTCCCATATATTCCGTATTCTTCATGGCCTGAATAATAAATTCTTCAAACCCTTCTCTTGCGAACAAAACATCCGAGTCCAAGCTGATTAGATAGTCATAATCATAATGGATCCCTTCTAACCATTCCATGATGTCCAGCATGAATGAGGCGAGAAATCCGTATTTAAGCTTTTTACTTGCAGGACAAACAGGATATTCGATGCCATTGCATAAATCGGGATCGTCGCTGCCGTTATATAAGACAATACTGCTGTTCGGGCAAAAATAACGGATGTTATCTGTCAGGTCGCGTATAACTTCTCTTTTGTTATGGACCAGTATGGCGAAACATATTTTTTTACCGCGGCTATTTTGCTTTGAACTTCGCATGGTTCATTCAGCACCCCTTCTTTCGAATGTGACTGATGTACCTATATTGTATGGTTAATGCGGATATTGGATTGGACGAAAGCGGGTGTTCGGTAAATATGGTCGGTCGCCTGATTTTAAAGGACTCAGGTTACTGGTCCATGTCCATGCTTTGGATAAGAGCATACAATTTAGCAGGCAGTTTGAAATCAGTGCTCGATATTATAGAAAGGAGAACGGAGATGAACCAATTTCAGGTGAAGGGCGATAAGCGATTTTTGGTTATCGCCAGAGTAGGGGACTCTTCTCTCCACCCTGAGTGGCTGCAGCCGGCAAAGGACAAAAATTTCGATCTTTGCCTCAGTTATTACGACAGTCAGCCGGGGCGGTTCTCAGAGGATTGTGATTTTTATCATGAAACACCCGGGGTCAAGTGGCCCATATTGAAGGACATTATTGCCTTATTCGGAAAGCAGATTGAGCATTATGATGCGATTTGGCTGCCGGATGACGATATCAGCACGAATGCTTCCGATATCAATCGAATGTTTGAACTGTTCATGCAGTATGAACTGGAATTGGCACAGCCGGCTTTGACAAAAGATTCGTATTACTCCCATAAAATCACGTGTGTAAATCCGGAGTATTCGTTGAGATATTCCCAATTTGTTGAACCTATGGTGCCGATTTATTCAAGGCAGGCATTCCGTAAGCTCTGGCCTACGTTTGAAAAAAGCCAAGCCGCTTATGGACTGGATTTCGTATGGCCCAAAGTGCTCGGTTATCCGCATAAAAAAATAGGAATTATCGATGAAGTCCCCATGAAGCATACGCGGCCCGTCGGCGGAGGAACGTTATATCAGAACATCTCGACGAACCGATGGGATGATTTTCAGCGCGTTACCAAAGAATATGAAGTTGAAGTGAAATGGAATCCTACACATTATGACGGTGTGCTGAAAAAGAAAAAAGTCATGTTTGCGCTGTTGGCCGATCAGGAGGAGCATATGCTGGCCGCCCAGCTGAAGAACATCCGTCATTATAATCCGAATGCGGGCATCGTCGTTTACAATGGAGGGTCCAATCCGGATTTAACGGCTAACCTGAATGTGACTTTATGTCCGCATAGCCGTCCTGTTCGTTCGGAAAATGCGGCTCCATTCATGCTGGACGTCATGAAGTGGCTGAATGAAAATAAGGTGGAGTATGAATACTTAGTGAGCCTTGACAGCCAAATGCTGTTTGTTAAACATGGTTATGAAGATTTCCTTGAAAGGACCATGAAGTATTCAGATTGTATGGGATGGGAGCTGACGAAAATTTCGAGTCAGGAGGAGGCGGATAACGACTCCAAGCGTTCGATGTGGAAAGAACGGAAGAAGTGGAGCTCCCTGTTGGGAGAAAACGGATTTCTCCAGGCTTATTTTCCTGCTCAAGTCTATCGCTATGACATCGTGAAAAAAATGCTCTTGACCATTTCGGACGCTGATACGGACCGCAAAATCACAGAATCGGAGGTCCTGCGGTTTGAGGAGTTCTTTTTCGTCACACTTGCCGCTGCTTTAAAAGCACGCTGCCGTGAGTATCCCCGAGACCGGATTCTCAATGTGATGAATGATGACAAAGAGGTTGATCTGACAAAGGTACAAAAAGCGATATCTCATCCTTATTTTTATTTTGCTCATCCGGTTAGCGGACAACAGCTGATTGATTTGAATCGTTGGTTGACAGGTGATGATACGGGACAGGATGAGTCGGCGGCAAAAAGTACGAGGGGACGTCGTCAGAAGGCTCGGAGAAAAAAGTGGAGACGGAAAGTCGGTTCACGTCTCAAGAAAATCAGGGGAGCCCGAAGAAGATCAAGGCTAAAAAGAAAAGTCTCTGGAAGAAGAGCAATGAGAAGGACATTCAGAAAATCAAGTAAGAGCACACCCAGAAAACCGGTAAGAAGAACCGTGTCGATGCGAAGAAAGAAAATCATGAAAAGGCGTCTCATTGCGATTGAAGGCCGACGTAAGCGATTATTGGTTAGGAATTCAAAAAAACTTTTGCGATCGGTATGGAAAAACAGACAAGGAACCGTTCTGAAAAGAAAACAACATAGGGTGGCTTAGGCGTAAGCATACACCATCAAAGTTGTCCGGGTGGAAGATGCTTTTCCACCCTGATACGATCTAAATTTTAAAATACTTATATTGGGGCTGCAAAATTCAAGGTGTGATTCTGAAATGTATTTTGGTAAAATAGAATGTAGTATCAATGTCTCTACGGGAGGAGGGACACAGGGATACGGCAAGTCAGCTTGGAATGTAAGCGTTATCACAGGTTTTTGAACTTCTTCATCTTACTTTGACGAGGTGATTACCGTGGGAACTCGCTTATTATCGGAGCATATGATTAGAAAAAGTTATCCTCATCTTAGATATGTAAGAATCCATACGACCGGCAATAATAAAGTCACGATCTATGCGTGGGACGATGATTTGCAATTATCCGAGAAGGATATGACCAGCTTGAAGAAATATGCTTCCGGTCATTTACTTCAGCATGTTTGTTACAAAGTGAAATCTTATGACATGGTTCAAACCGATCAAGTACCGCAAGTTGATGGGCTTCCGGAGCCCATCGTTCAAGCGGCAATGAACAGGAGCCTGGATCTAAATTCAATTCTCGAAGTGATTAATGAAATGTTCTCCAATGGAAGGATAACCTTTAGCCATTACGATGTGATTACGGGAACGATTCATTTTGAGCTCTGCTCATCTACCTCTGTTACGGATATTGAAAAGGACCTGCTTCGCCGATATTTATACGAAATTACCCCATTGGGGGCTTTCAGTGAAGTGACTTATTTTTTAGGGCAAGACAGTCACGAGCAATCTGCAGATTTTTTTTGATAAGTTGTGAGCGGCTGAGGCAGTGAATATATCCTCTCATGAACAAAATCGGCTCATGAATATACGTATTATCGTTCCAAATAAGACTGACCACCACAAGTGGTCAGTCTTATTTGGGTTTAGAAAAAGGAAGCGGCTAAGATGAATCTTGGATAATCAGTTGAATAATGGAATGATCCTATGGTATTATGATGGTAACATTTTGTATATAAAACACGGTTTATTATAATAAACCATTTTTTCGTTGATTGTGTAGTCTGTGCTGCCAATGCCAACATGATTTGCAAGCGCTTTATAAAGCAGGGATTGTTTGCGTCGACGAGCCCATGAAGAAGGAAGTGGAAGATTACGAGGGAGATCACTCCTTGATTGAGCTGATCTGGTTTGAACAAGCAGCCTTTCAAGGTTCATATCTAAATTAAAGGAAAAGGGGTAATGAATCATGAAAAAATGGAACAAATGGAACAAATGGTATGCTTCCGCAGCACTGGCAGGCATGCTTGCCCTTTCGGCTTGCGGAGGAGGCGGAAGTGCGCCGGCAAGCAGTGGAAATGGTTCTGAAGCTAAACCCAACTTCCCTACGAAACCGGTTACATTGATTGTACCTTATGCAGCTGGAGGTGGAACGGATGCTACAGCACGGGCTTTGGCTAAAGCAACCGAAAAACATTTGGGGCAAACCATTACCATTGTCAATAAAACAGGCGGCGGCGGTGCGGTCGGATTTACCGAGGGGGCTACAGCCAAGCCGGACGGTTATACGGCAACGATGGTTACCGTTGAATTGACTACGCTTCCACATCTGAAATTAACTCAAATTACTCATGAGAATTTTAAACCGATTGCCCAGATCAATTTTGATCCATCCGCCATTACTGTCAAGGCGGATGCACCTTGGAACACGGTACAGGAATTTTTTGAACATGCAAAAGCGAATCCGGGGAAAGTTAAAGTCGGCAACTCCGGACCAGGATCCATCTGGCATTTGGCTGCGGCCGCCATGGGCAAGGATATGGGGGTAGAGTTTAACCATGTGCCTTATGATGGAGCGGCTCCGGCCGTTACAGCTTTGCTTGGCGGGCATATTGATATGGTTCCCGTCAGCCCTGCGGAGGTGAAGGCTCATTTTGATGCCGGTACGTTAAAAACGCTGGCCATTGTAGATGAGAAGCCGTCTGATGCTCTGAAAGGCGTCAAAACACTGGAAGAATTGACAGGTGTGAAGACTCTTTATCTAGGTCCGTGGCGCGGAGTCGTTGTTCCTAAAGATACGCCGGATGATGTGGTAAAAGTGTTGACAGACGCCTTTATGAAGGGTGCCGAGGAGGCTGAATTCAAGGATTATATGAATAAAAGCGGTTTGGGGATTGAAATCAAGGATTCCTCAGGCTTTGCACAATTAATGAAAGAGAGCCATGATGCTTTCGGACAGATCGTTCCTGACCTGGGTCTTGTGAAATAAGAAAGCTCTTACAAGGTGGACTGAGATGGTTCTCAGTCTCCTTTTTTAACGCTAATGAAAGTGAAATTTTCAGTGGAGCTGAACACTTTCTTACCAAAATCTATGATGGGGGTCATCTATGAGGACGGCTAATTTGATCAGTAGTATTTTGGTTAT
This sequence comes from Paenibacillus sp. F024, assembly GCF_057814255.1. NCBI lineage: Bacteria > Bacillati > Bacillota > Bacilli > Caryophanales > Paenibacillaceae > Paenibacillus > Paenibacillus sp. F024. The sequence continues at coordinate 181,605 of NZ_JBVASZ010000001.1, read as the reverse complement.
CGCTTTGGCTGGAACAGTGTATGCCATGACACAGTCTTTTCCAGACCTGCAGGGTGTGGAAACTGGACCGGCGTTTTTTCCAAGGCTGCTAAGCGGATTTTTGTGCATTCTGGGCATCATATTGTTGGTTCAATCGTTCAGCGACCGGTCCCCTAAACCTGATGATCCTCTGCTTGGAGTTATCACGGTCATGGCACTCCTATTTGCCTATTTAATGTTGTTTACCTGGTTTGGTTTTATGATCGCTACCCCGATTGTTGTGTTTGTGTTTCTTTTTTATGTCAGAGTTAGAAAGTGGATACCGCTAATCGCGCTGTCAGCAGGCGTAACGCTAATCATTTATTTTCTTTTTGTAAGGTTTCTGGGCGTTCCGCTGCCAAGCGGGGAATTATTCGGATAGAAAGGAGGAACATGCATGTTATTCAGTGCTTTCGTTCAAGTAATGGAGATCCAGGTATTATTCATGATGCTAGCGGGCGTCATCGCTGGCATTGCCATCGGATCTCTACCGGGCTTGACCGCCACCATGGGAGTGGCCCTGCTGTTGCCTTTAACGTTCGGCATGCAGCCGGTTGCGGGAGTTCTTCTTTTGATTTGTATTTACTTTGGAGCCATTTATGGCGGTTCCATCTCTGCGATTTTGCTGCGGACGCCCGGAACTCCGGCGGCAGCGGCGACTGCTCTCGACGGTTACGCTCTGGCGCAGCAAGGGCATGGGAAAAAGGCCTTGATGGTGTCTACGCTTTCTTCAGGCATCGGGGGCACGATCAGCGTGATCGTACTTATTTTGCTAGCGCCTAAACTTGCTAATTGGGCCTTGGAATTTAGTGCGCCAGAAATGTTCGGCCTTGCTGTGTTCGGTCTCTCCATCATTACAAGCATCGCTGGAGCATCCATGATCAAGGGTTTGATTACCGGGGTCATCGGGCTATTGATTGCTACCATTGGTGTCGATCCGGTCAGCGGTTTTTCCCGGTTTACGTTCGGTGAAGTGAATTTGATGAACGGATTGAATTTCATTCCCGTGATGATCGGTTTGTTTGCGGCTTCAGAAGCGTTTAAGTCCATGGAAACGATGAGGTTGAAGGAAAAAGTTACCGTTGTCATGAATAAGGCAGGACTAAAATGGGTGGAATTCAAAAGGCTTATTGTAACCATTCTTCGTTCGACGGGGATCGGAACGTTTATCGGGATGATCCCGGGAGCGGGGGGAGATGTAGCCTGCTTTGTCGCATATAATGAAGCAAAGAGATTTTCCAAAGAAAAGGAAAAGTTCGGAAAAGGCCATTTGGAAGGGGTTGCCGCCCCTGAGTCTGCCAACAACGCAACGACGGGAGGAGCCATGATTCCTCTGTTGACCTTGGGGATCCCGGGAGATGCGGTAACGGCGGTTTTACTGGGTGCTTTTATGGTGCAGGGCTTGCAGCCGGGTCCGATGCTGTTCCAAAATAACGTGGACGTCGTCTATGCCTTATTCATTGGAATGATTATCGCAAATCTATTGATCATTGTCTGCGGCTTGGCGGGAATCCGCTTCTTTGTGAAGGTGCTCGAAGTTCCAAAAGAATATTTGACGCCCATCATCCTAGTATTGTGTGTCATTGGTGCTTATGCATTAAACAACAGCTTCTTCGACGTATGGGTTATGCTGATTGCGGGAGTCATAGGTTATTTTATGCAGCGCTATGGGTTTCCAGCCGCCCCTGTCATTCTGGCCCTCATCCTGGGTCCGATGGCCGAAAGCAATCTGCGGAGATCCCTTGTCATCTCTGAAGGCAGCTATGATATCTTTTTTACCAGACCGATTACAGCCGGACTTTTAGCGTTAGCATTAATAACCCTTCTGACGCCCATTTTCCTAAAATGGCGAAAAAGATGAGCATTGAAAATATAATTACTGAGGAGTATGATGAGAGATGAAAGCTTTAGTTTGGACAGGGCCTAAAAAAATGGAAGTGCAGGAGGCGGCGGTTCCCGCATTTGCGGAAGATGAACTGCTGCTGAAGGTAGATGCCGTAGGAATTTGCGGATCAGAAATCGAAGGGTATTTGGGGCATAACAGCCTTCGTGTGCCTCCGCTGGTGATGGGGCATGAATTCAGTGCAACCGTGGAAGCCGCAGGATCAAAGACCAACGGGTTTTCCAAAGGAAACCGTGTAGTGGTGAATCCGCTGCTTTCCTGCGGCACGTGCAATTCCTGCCGGAAAGGTTTGGTGCAGCTTTGTGCGAAACGGGCCATCATCGGCATTCACCGTCCAGGAGCATTTGCGGAGTATGTTCATGTACCGGCTTCTGCCGCTTATGTCCTTCCAGAAGGAATAAGCCCATTTCGGTCGGCGCTGGCTGAGCCTTTGGCATGTTCGCTTCGGGCAGCCAGAAGAGCAATGGAGAGACATCCGTTTGCCAACGTCGTCGTTTTTGGAGCGGGTACGATCGGATTACTAAGCTTTCTGGTTGCACAAATTTTAGGAGCGGCCAAAGTCATCGTAGTCGATACGAATGAGGCCCGCTTGAGAACACCTGAAAAATTAGGGGCCTATGGCGTGTTTACTCCCCAGACGCCGGATTACATAAGTAAGATCAAAGAAGCTATGGGGCCTTCCGGAATTGATGTCATCATCGATGCTGCCGGCTTCCAGGCTACCCGTTCTGCAGCTGTGGAGCTGGTGAATCCGGGCGGCACCATCATGAACATAGGTCTTGGCATCGATCATACGCAAATACCGATCAATGTTTGTATTCGCAGTGAAATTGCTATTTTGGGCTCCTTCTCTTATGACAAACAGGATTTTTACGACTCGCTTGAACTCTTGAACAGCGGGAAAATACAGGAATCGGAATGGTCGGAGGTTCGATCCTTATGGGATGGTGATCAGGCGTTCCAGGAATTGATTCAGGGGAAGGTCCATCATGCAAAAATCTTTTTGACGCCTTAAAAGGGAGTATTTGCTCCCTATTTTTTTCTTTTTAGGGAGATGAGTACGTGTGAATTGGTTAATTATTATTTTATGCTCCATATGGGGGTTTAATTGGGTCGTGATGGATATTGGAGGACAATATTTTCCGCCGATGATGTTCTCCGCCCTGCGTTTTCTGGTAGGATCCTTGGTCATTTTCCTAATCATTTGGTTCAAGCGGATTCCGCTGCCTAAAAAAGAAGATTGGAAATGGTACGCCATATGCGGATTTCTACAGATTACCTATATCTATACAGTATCCCAATATGCATTTCATTATATGGATACGGGACTTGTATCTGTATTGAATTTTACGATGCCCCTATGGTTGACGCTCATCTCTCCTTTCTTTATTCCCGGTGAACGCTTAACAAAAATAAAATTAACGGGAGTCTCTATTGGGATTATCGGACTGGTTATGGTCATGGAGATTAATCCCGCTCAGCTTGATGGGGATGGAACAAAGCTGTGGATGGAATTATTAATCCTTTTGGGAGCGGTAGGCTGGGCCTTTTGCAATATTATCATGAAAAAAGTGCTCCATTCCCATGATAAAGTTCAGTTTACAGGGTATCAAATGTTGATTGGAGCCATCCTGCTGCTTCTGGGGTCGTTGGCTTTTGAAAGAAACGATGCCGTCACCTGGAGTACGGAGGGCGTGATCGCTATCCTCTTCGCAGGAATACTTGCTTCTTCCTTGGCTTATGTATTATGGTTTTATATCTTAACCAAAATCGAGGTTACGAAGGCTTCCATGAGTTTATTGCTAGTTCCTGTTGTGGGGGTATTTTCCAGCTCACTCGTTTTTCAGACACAATTGAGCTGGAGCGTCCTGATAGGGATTATTCTGATTCTTTCGGGTATCGGAATTGTTAACCTTAAACCGGGTCAACCTCGACAGAGTGTAGCTCTTAAACAGTAGATATAACATAAACGAGCAATGGGCCTCATCCAAGTCTTCAACTTGGATAAGGCCCATTGTTCGTTGAAAAAAGTACTAAAAAGTATAATCTGATAAATCCGAAATTACAAAAAATTAATTCCGGTATAACAATCCGATGATGTTTCACTGTTAATTTAAAAATAGAGTTAATAGTAAAGTGTTTCATTTCCGAAGCTCGTGCAACGATTTCAGCTGAAAAGGTTGTGCTAGCTTTCATATGGGTAAGTGGTTAGGTGCTGAAAACGGGGGCGAGCCCGCCTATGATCATATTTTTAATACAGCGGATTTTTTCATTATTTTGGAAGCTGAAAAGATGACGGACAGCTACAAAAAGATTTCCTAAGGTGATTTGACATCATCTAACCGGAGAAGGAGGATTTCCATTGTACGCCTGGATAGGAAAAATAACAAGGCATGAACATCGATATAACCGATGGATGGGTTTAATCCCCGGTGGGCCGTTCTTTCAGCTTGTTATTTTTTAAGCTGGGTGCTCTTTGTGTTCACGGTAAAATGGAGAAAAAAGGTGCTGGGGAATATGATGAAGCAGCTGCTTCAAGCAACCGGTACATTCCAGCTATTACTGGTATTTGTCGCAAAAGTATCCCTGCTTGACTGTGGCTACGGCAGAAAGCAAGGAGCTCCGTCCTTTGTATCTAAAGTTTCAGCAGATGGGCTGCTGCGGGTTAGATTACGATGACGTCCCGCCTCTGCAGCTTACTCGCAGGCTGCGAAACCATTTAAAACAAAACGGTCTAGTCTTCCTTATGGGTGATTTTTATCGCCGCAGCTTTCCCCCTGCAATGTTTTTCAACAGAGCAACAAGGAGCCCTCACGGTACGGCACATCTCGCATTGGAATATGGTATCCCGGTCATTTCTTTTCACGGATACCGAACCAAGGGTATTCGCCACCGTCTCGTTTTTGACGAACCCTTATATTTAAACGAACAATATGAAACCCATCAGCGTTGTGAGGCGACCAATGCTTTAAATAAGATATTGGAACAAAAAATCGAAATGACTCCTGACCAATGGTTCTACTGGTTTAATGTTGAGGAAAGATGGGGAATTCATCAGGAACAAAATGACTGTAACGAAGGAATGGAATCCGCTTCTTAACATGTATCCAGTTACAAGACTAATGGTATTGTGAGGATGATGAAGAACATGGATACAGGGAGCCATCTGATTATTGGAGCGACTTTGGCGGGACTTGCTTATTTGGATCCTGTAGTGGCGCATAATCCAGGTTTGGCCCAGGCTGTTATGGTAGGAACATTGATTGGCTCTCATTCACCCGATTTTGACAGTAGCTTGCGGGCGAAGGGATTCTCGTATTATATCCGGTTTCACAGGCCTCCTTTTGTATAATGAGAGCACGTATGTCGGGTTGTATGGGTAATAAATATACCGGCCTTGAAATGAGGTAAAGTGCAGCAGTGCCTTCTGCATAGGGTGCTGTTCTTTTTTGTGTGAAGAAGCTTAGAGCCGTCATTTGTGAAATTAACTCGGCATGTTCCAAAATACGGAACGGTTATCTTGTTTAATCCGCTCAAACATACGAAGATAAATAAGTAATCATCTCGTATTTTACTTTTGTCAAGGAGGTCAATAGCGTATGTCTGACAATGCAAAATTGAAAACGTTTACCTTTCTGACGCTTGTAGCTGTATTTGTGATCGGGTGCAGCGCCAAGCCGGCTGTGACAACGAAGGAAGCGCAAGGGCAAGCCAATGGAGGGGTCGCTTCGGCCCCGGTCTCCAGTCAACCCATAGACCTCCGATTCATGGCTGCTCCGCAATCCGGTTCATGGTATCCGTTAGCCGTAGGGATTACCGAAGGGTTGAAGAAGAACATGAGTAATGTAAAGCAAGTCAGTATTGAACCCGGTGGCGGTGTAGCTAATGTTATTGCAGTTAACGGAGGGAAGGGGCAGCTGGGATTCTCTCAGGCGATGCCGACAGTGGACGGTTACGCGGGTAATCCTCCGTTTAAAGAGAAGAATGAGAATGTGCAGTATGTCCTCTCGTTGTTCCCGCATACCACACATATCGTTGTGTTGAAAAATTCCGGGATCACCAACATCGAAGATATCAAAGGCAAAAAAATCAATGTGGGTCCTAAAGGGTTATTGACCGAAGATATTGCAGCCAGAATTCTTAAGGCCTATGGCATGAGCTATAAGGATATGGGGAGCGTTCAGAACCTATCCTTTGCAGATTCCGTGGAGCAAATGAAAGACGGGCGCTTGGATGTATTGTTCTGGACGGTGCCGTCACCTTTTGCGGTATTGACCGATTTGGCTCAAAGCAAAGATATGGAATTGCTACCGATTCCCGAAGATAAAATCAATCAAATGACCTCGTCCAATCCCGGTTTGGTTCGAGCTGCTTTGACGAAGGGAACCTATAAAGGACTGGATCACGATGTGGTTACCGTTCAATCCCCGTTAGTCGTTATTGCCAATAAGAATGCATCGGAGGATTTGGTTTACCAAGTGACAAAAACCATTTACGACAATCTGGACGAGTTGAAGAAAATCGATCCTGCCATGGGACCGGTGACTAAGGAAAAACTGCCGGTGGATATTGGCGTACCGATGCATCCAGGGGCAAAGAAGTTTTTCCTGGAAAAAGGCTTATTGAAATAATACGCCGGTGTAATTCATCACTGAATTTTCCAAGAAAGGCTTGGTGAACATGCAGATTTTCTTGAAAAAGCTCGTGCTATTCATAACGTATGCCTTTAGCATTTATCATCTGTATACGGGGTTCTTCGGAACGTTCGAAACATTCTTGCAGCGTTTTATACATCTGTCTATGGCTATGCTGCTTATATTTTTGCTGCATCCGTATAAAACCGGAAGCCGCATCGTGAACATCATTTCTAACAGTACTGCAATGATGTTGACGGTACTTTCCATGGGTTATTTATATTTGAACTATGATTACATACTTGGCGAACGATATCCGATGATTACGCCCTTATCCGCAACGGAGACCCTGCTGGGTATCGCGATGATCGCTTTGGTTTTGGAGGCTACGAGAAAGCTTGCCGGGCCGTCATTGCCCATTATTGCCTTAGTATTTTTAATCTACGGGTTTGCCGGCCCTTATTTGCCGGGCATCCTCGCGCATGCCGGATACGACTTGAGCAGTATTATCGATTTGAATTACATGGGGACGGAAGGGACCTTCGGCATTCCGCTCGGTGCGAGCGCTTCCTATATTGCTTTATTCATTTTATTCGGCGCATTCCTTGCCAAATCAGGCCTTGGGATGCTGTTGATGGATCTTTCATTAGGCTTGGCCGGTCATACGAAAGGCGGTCCCGCCAAGGTGGCGATCATTGGGAGCGCTTTGCACGGAATGCTGTCGGGCAGCGCAGTCGCAAACGTCATGACGGTGGGAACATCGACCATCCCGTTAATGAAGAAAACCGGATATAAAGCACATTTCGCGGGTGGTGTGGAAGCTGCAGCTTCCGCCGGCAGCCAAATCATGCCTCCGGTTATGGGGGTTATTGCCTTTATTATGACGCAGTACACGGGTATTCCATATATCGAAATCGCTTTTTATGCACTTTTGCCGGCTCTGCTGTATTTCTGGGGAATTGGCATTATGGTTCATTTGGAGGCTGTGAAGCATGGTCTGGAAGGGATTCCAAGAAAGGAGCTTCCGGATTGGAGGTCCAGCCTCAAGCGCCGCGGTCATTTGCTGCTGCCGATTGTAATTATGCTTGTTTTATTAGTATTAGGTTATAGTCCTTCGTACTCTGTAACGTACTCCATATTAAGCATCATCATCATTTCCGCATTGCGCAAAGAAACGAGAATGAAATTTCAATCGATACTGGATGCGCTTCGGGACGGAGCCAAAGGCATGCTGATGATTGCGGTAGCCACAGCGACGGCAGGCATGATCAGCGGTATGTTCGGCCTGACCGGCCTGGGACTGCGTTTTTCGGTATCTCTCGGGGAGCTGGCGGGAGGGAACCTGCTGCTGGCGCTCGCCTTGACCGCTCTAACCTCCTTTATATTAGGCTTGGGGCTTCCTCCGTCGGCTTCTTACATCGTTCAAATTGCGGTTACCATTCCTGCGCTCATCTCCGTGCTGGAGGTAACCGGTGTAGATGCCATTGCTGCGAATGCGGTACTTCTCACTCATATGTTTGTCATGTATTGGGCTTCCATAGGGGTCATTACGCCTCCTGACGCTTTGGCGGCCTTTGCAGCCGCGGCCGTAGCCGAGTCAAAACCGATGCTAACCGCGATGTCCGCCACTCGTCTTGCTTTTGTGGCATACGTCATTCCATTTATGTTCGTACTCAATCCCGCTTATTTGATGATCGGCAGCTATGGGGAGATTGCATTGGCCATATCGAGCGGAATCTTGGGCGTCGTTGCTTTTGGTATTGTCTTTCAAGGCTATATTCATCACAGGATCGGGTGGTTCCGACGGTGCTGGGCTCTTGTGGCGGGGGGGCTTATCGTTATTCCATCTCCTTCATGCAACATTGCAGGTATGGGTTTAATCATTCTCCTGCTCATATTCTCTTATGTATATAGAAGAAACGAAGCCGTTTCTTTGAATAGGTCTGTGTAAGAACTATGCCCGTCTTAATTAAAGTTCCGTGGACTTCGGTCCGATCCGCTGTTTATATCTTGTCGATCATCGTCTACCTGATGCATACCCTTTTCCATTTCCAAATGTTGAAACCGTTGTTGTCTGTTCTGGCTGTGGCGGCGATTGTGATTTCCATCCCGAAAAGCGGGAAGGGCACCCTAGTGTTCACCCTGCTTTTCTTGGGTGGGGGAACATGGTTTTTATTGCAAACCGGTGCAAGTGTGTATACGTACATCATGTCTTTCGGAGACATGCTTTACCTGCTGTCTCTGTTTGCCATCGTTCCTGTCTTGGCTGTCCCGATCCGAATCGGAAGGTATAGTGAAGCCATACAGCTGCTCTTGGAACGGAAAAAGAGGTCCGATGTTCAATACTATGGAATGATTACCGTCATTTCGTTTCTGCTGGGCAGCTTTCTCAGCTTGGCCACGGTGCCGATCATGTATCACGGCATTAAGAATTCTGTAGCCAAATGGGCAGGGGAACAAACCGATAAATTTGTTTTGTCGTCCATTATTCACGGTTATGCCGTATCGGTTGCATGGGCGCCGGTATCAGGTGTGTTGGGAGTTGTACTTACGATAACCAAAGTGGAGTGGCAGGACATTATGCTGCCGTTATGGGGAATCAGCATCGGAGGATTAGGCGTCAGCTGGTTGATTTACCTGCTATTCAGATGCCTTGGTCCACGGGTCCATTTTGTCGCTGGGGAAATGAATCAACCGGCTGTAATGAAGCAAGAGGAATCGGAGATTGCCGCGGCCTTGGATTCCGGTGGGGAGAAAGCGGTGAACCCAACTATGAAAGTCGTGCAGATATTTTTGGCTATAGTATTGCTGGTTGTTCTTGGCTTGATCTTGAGCCAAATGCTTATACTGAGTATGGTTCTGATCGTCACGGTGATCGCACTGCCATTTGCTTATGCATGGTCGCTTTTGTTAAAAAAAGGTTCCCTATTTATGGAGGGAACCTCCTCCTATGTGAAGAATCAGCTTCCGGCGATGTCGGAGCAGTTTGCGATTTTTTTAAGCGCGGGCTTTTTTGTGAGAGCCTTGAATGATTCCGGCTACCATCATGATGTGAATCAGTACTTTGTTGATTTAAATCAGCTGCTGGGCGGCACCGCTTTTTGATTTTACTTCCGCTGCTGACGGTATTCTTTGCGTTTGCCGGCATTCATCCCATTGCTGTCATCACCCTGTTAGGTGAATCGCTCCATCCGAAGCTGCTCGGACTATCGCCGGAGCTTCTAACGATTGCACTGACGGGAGGAGCAGTACTAACCTTTCTGGTGGGCCCGTTCAGCGGAACGATCGGTGTCGCATCTTCCCTGATCGGGAAAAGTCCGTTCCGGATTGCAGGCTGGAGCGCTTGGCAGGCGTTGGGCTTCTTGATGGTGTTGGTTGCTGCTTTATTAGCTTATTAGTTGAGCTTCCATAAGGGCCTAAGCCGTTACCGGAACATGACTCACCAGACGGAGGGTTTCCAGTAAACTGTTTGGGGAAGCCGTCCCTTTGCCGGCAATATCCGGCGCGCTGCCATGACCGACGGTACAAAAGAACACAGGGGTGCCGATCGTAAAGGCGGTAATTTTATCGAATGCTAACAGCTTGATCGGCAGATGGGCCTGATCGTGGTACATCGCTACGTAAGCGTCGTATTTGAGCTGACGGTGCTCAAGAAACAAAGTGTCGCTTCCAAACGGTCCAGCAGCTTGAATGCCTTCCCGCTGAGCTTGAAGTACAGCCGGTTCAATGTCATCGATTTCTTCTGTACCGAACATTCCTTGTTCACCGGCATGCGGATTAATACCCGCTACTGCGATTTGGGGCGTATGAATGCCCATGCCGCGTGCCGCTTTATCGGCCGCTTTTATCGCTTTGAATACCAGCTCCTGGTTGATCATTTGCAAGGCCCTTCGCAGCGATACATGCAGAGTAACGTTCACAATGCGCAGCTGGTCGGAGACCAACATCAAGAAGGCTTCCTCGGGCTTTGTGCCTGTTGCCTTGGCGACATAGCCGGGATATCCGTCAAATTCGATTCCGGCAAGCTCAACCGATTTCTTGGTATGGGGTCCTCCGATCACCGCATGCACCTTGCCGGCTAATGCGAGCTGTACTGCCTTGTCTGTATACTCCAGCATGGCCAGCCCATCCTCAGCGGCATGTTTTCCAATCCTCAGCCGGTCCATCTTTACGTTAGGAATATGTATGACATCGACAACCCCGTGTTTGAACACAGCCTTGTCCGGGTCTGCAATCGGATGCAGTGTTGCCGGAGCCTGCAATAGACTGACGTACCATTCCAGCACGTTTTTATCTCCTATCAGAATCGGGTTGCATATTTCATAAATGGTTTCGTCCAAGAGCGCCTTTAAGGCAATTTCCGGACCGATCCCGGCCGGATCGCCGATGGTTATGGCAATGATGGGTTTTTGCGCATTCATTAAGGTTTTTCCTCCTAAGCATTCATTTCGTTTCGTATGATTCATAAGATAGCTTTTTATGCGTTACACAGGAAGTTCCTTGTTCAAGCATGTGGAAAAGAAAATGATATCGGAGGGATTTGTAATGAAAATGATGGAAGATTCGATGACTTCAGTCCACAAAGCTATTCGGATTTTAAGGGAATTTTCGCAAAATGAGCCGGAGCTCGGAATCAGTCAACTGAGCAGAAGATTGGGAATAGCCAAAAGTACCGTTTCCCGTTTGATCCACATTTTGTGCGATGAAAATATGGTCGTTCAAAATCCGGAAACCCGAAAATATCATTTGTCCTTAACGGCGTTCGAGATCGGTTCGGTCGTCTATCATGAGATGGAATTGTGTCAAATCGCTTTTCCGCTGCTGCAAAAAATGCTGTCATCCGTGCAAGCCGCCATCCAAATGGTTACTTATGACAAAGGAGGGATTGTTTATCTGTTAAAGCTTCCTGAGCAGCGGGACGGTAAAATTTTAAATGTCATGGGCAAAAGGGTTCCGGCGCACTGCACCGCTTCGGGCAAAGTGATGCTGGCGTTCCAGGATGAAAGGGAAATCAACCGCGTGCTGAACACTCAATTAAAAGCGTTTACCCGCAAAACCATCACCGATCCCGATAAATTGCGCGAGGAACTGCAGATTATCCGCAAAAAGGGCTATGCCGTTTCTCGCGATGAGTTCAATCAGGGTATGAGCTCTGCAGCCGTTCCTGTATTTAACGACTACAACGCGATCCTCGCTTCTATCTGTATATTGAGGCCAACCGGACTGATTACCGATGCGAACATTACGCCATTATTAAGAGAATTGCGGATGTACAGCCGTCTGATTACCGAGCAGCTGGGCATGGAGCAAACGAAGAAGCTTCGTTTTTCGCAATAGAACGGTGAATGGGAAAAGCAAAATAATATTTTGTGTTCCACATCGCTGAATACTCTGCTATCTATCGGACCTCGGCTTATCTAATATAAAAGTACCAACATTCCAATATGAAAGGAAGATGATCATGTCGAAACTTGGTGCTTATACGAGCGAGCAAATCCGTTGGCCTGAAGAAGGGTTTACCAGAGTTCCTTATCAGGTTTACATGGACCCGTCGGTATACGAGCAGGAGCAGCTGAAGATTTACCGCGGACCCACTTGGAACTTCCTGGCTTTAGAAGCGGAGCTTTCCCAAAACGGTGATTACAAAACCACCTTTGTCGGCGATACGCCGGTCGTCGTTACCAGAGACAGTGACGGTGAAATCAGAGCCTTCGTCAACCGCTGCGCGCATCGGGGGGCAACCGTTTGCATGGATTCCTGCGGCAATACCAAAACCTTTACTTGCGTCTATCACGCATGGGCCTTTGATGCCAAAGGGGATCTGAAAGGCGTTCCTTTCCGCCACGGAGTCGAAGGGAAGGGCGGGATGCCGAAAGACTTCGATCCATCCAAGCATTCCTTGCAAAAGCTGAAAATCGCAACCTTCTGCGGTGTCATCTTCGGATCCTTTGATCCTCATGTTGTTCCCCTGCAGGAATATCTCGGTGAAAAAATGTGCGGGTACATCAAGCGAGTGTTCCATAAGCCGGTACGCGTTCTCGGATATAACCGTCAATCGATGAATAATAATTGGAAGATTTATTTTGAGAACGTCAAGGATTCGTATCATGCAAGCATCCTTCATACGTTCTTCAGCACCTTTGGTCTGAACCGCCTTTCACAACGCGGCGGAATCGATATGGACGAAACCGGTATGCATCATGTGAGCTATACCTACGGTTCATCTGACGAGAATGAGGATACCTACAAACAATCCAATTTACGTTCCTTCAACTCCAAGTATAAACTGGAAGACCCTACCATGCTGGAAGGCAGAAAGGAGTTTGCAGACGGAATCACACTTGCGATCCAGTCGATTTTTCCGGGTATGGTCCTGCAGCAGATTCATAATACGCTTGCCGTCCGGCAATTATTGCCGAAGGGACCGGAAAAGTGCGAGCTGCATTGGACCTATTTCGGTTATGAGGACGATGACGACCAAATGACAACGATTCGGATGAAGCAGTCCAATCTGGTAGGTCCTGCCGGTTTTGTTTCTTTGGAGGACGGAGGAGTGGGTGAGCTCGTACAAAGAGGCATCCTCCGCGATAAGGAAAAAAGCTCCTTTGTGGAGATGGGCGGAACAACGGTACAAAGTCAGGAATTCCGCGCGACCGAAACATCGATTCGCGGTTTTTGGAAGCGTTACCGCGAGTTAATGGGATATTAAAGCAAAGGAGTGAAGAACCATGAAACTGCAGGAAGTAAGTGCATCCGCATTTGAAATCAAAGCGGCTATCGAGGAATTATATCACACCTACGCGGAATGCATCGACAATGACGAGCTGGAGCAATGGCCTGAATTTTTTACAGAGGAATGCTTATACAAAGTGATCTCAAGAGAAAATTACAACCGCAATCTGCTGACATGCGTCATTTATTGCGACAGCAAAGGAATGCTGAAGGACCGGATAACGGCCCACAGGCACGCGAACATTTATGAGGCGCATACCTACAAGCATGTCGTAAGCGGGATCCGCATTGCAGGTCAAGAGGGCGATACGTATCTGGTCCGTGCCAATTATGCCGTTTTTCAAACGAGACAGGATGGCATTACAGAGGTCTATAATGTAGGTAAATATGTCGATAAGGTTGTTTTTGTGGAAGGCGAAGCGAAATTTAAAGAAAAATTGGCCGTCTATGATACCGCTATGATTCCGACGCTGCTTGTGACGCCGATTTAACAGGAGCGACATATGCAGGTGGATTCAGTCGTATTAGGCCCTTATGCTATGAATATGTACTAGGATTTCCGGCATAAGCTGTCTGCAGCAGACAGCTTATTTGTCTTTATCCGCATACATACAAGTCAAGATTATATAAGAAAAATTCAATCCTGAAGCAGTGATCGTCATCACAAAGTCAATCCTTATGCTACAATAAAGAATAAATCTACCCATTTTTGTAAAAGGAGGCATTGGAAATGAGTCATACACCGAGTTCGATAATCCATGAACCTTTTATCCTGGAGGCGGGCCAGCTGGAAACCGGTGAACCGCTTTATATTCGCGGTGAGGTGAGGGCAGCGCACGGGATGGAAGACAACGCCAGACCCGTTGTTTTTATCAGCCACGGTTTCAAAGGCTTTAAGGATTGGTCCTTCTTTCCGTACATCGCGGAGCGCTTTGCCGAGGAAGGCTTCATCGCGGTCACCTACAACTTCACCTGTAACGGGGTAAACGAATGGGATTTTGATGAATTGGATAAATTCGCGGTGAATACTTATTCGCGAGAGCAGGAGGATCTTGCGATTTTGCTTCAAGCTCTTGAAACGGGGGATTTACCGCTGGCTTCACTGGCCGATCCGCGCCGACTTTATTTGCTGGGTCACAGCAGAGGGGGCGGAGGGAGCATCATTTTTGCTTCCGAGCATCCTCAGGTGAAGGCTGTCGTCACTTGGAACGGTATTGCTTCGGTCAATCTGTTTGACGATGCGTTCAAAGCGCAGATTGCCGAGCATGGCGTAGCCTACGTGACGAATATGCGAACAAAACAGGATATGCCGATCAAATCGAGCTTTTATGAGGACTTGTCCCGCAACGAAGAGAGGTTTGACATCGTCAGCCGTTTGGCCGAATTAAAGATTCCGGTACTGCAGGTTCAAGGAGGCCAGGATTCTCCGCGGCTGAAGGAAGGCTTTGAAAGGCTTCGCCAAGCCGCACCGCAGCATCGCATTTTGACGATTCCCAGCGCGAATCATACATTCGGAGCCGTTCATCCTTTTCAGGGTACGACAGAAGAACTGGAAACGGCATTGGAAGAAAGCATTCGCTTTTTGAAGAGTCAAGGTGCATAGAGCAATATCTCATACTTTGAACAAGAAAAAGAACAGCCGTACCTGTCTCAAAGGCTACTGCTGTTCTTTCATATGTGAAGAAGCTTCCTAATTTGCAAAAGGCTTGTCGGTAGAGTCGAAACGGTTCATATCAATGCCTTT
Source organism: Paenibacillus sp. F024 (assembly GCF_057814255.1). Lineage (NCBI taxonomy): Bacteria > Bacillati > Bacillota > Bacilli > Caryophanales > Paenibacillaceae > Paenibacillus > Paenibacillus sp. F024. The sequence continues at coordinate 166,574 of NZ_JBVASZ010000001.1, read as the reverse complement.
CCAAATATTGTTGACCACAACTTTGTCGGGCTTGTCAAAAACGAGAAAAGCCGTCGGCAAATACCGCATGCCGTAGCTGCTTGACGGGCGGTTGACCACCTTGTTGTCTTTGACCAGTACGGAGGAGGATCCGCCATCCAAATTGGCGGCGGTCACAGCCCCTTTCTCAAGAAGAAGCTGCTGCACATCGTATAAAGTCGCTCCTATGGAGTAGCCGGGCTGACGCCCGTCGATGACGACGAAAAGAATCGTTCCGTCCTTCTTTTGAGCCATACAAGTCCTTGGTGCGATCCCCCAGCCTCCGGCCTCATTTTTGATGAGTCCTTTTCCATTCACAATAAATTTGGGTTGAAAGGTCACCGCATCTTGAACGCCCAAGCGCAGCAGCTCCGCCGGTGTATAACGCCCCGCCACCATGATTCCGTTCTTGTCAAGTCCAACGGCATTAACCGGATCGTTCATACCGACATCACTGTAAAGCAGCTTGCCTCCCGACATTACAATCCCGGCCGGTTTAAAGCCATTGCCATCCCAGTTCGGGTCGTCAAAGGCTCCGCCGTTCACGCCGGCAATGGCTCCCGTTCGTTGGACCATGCTCAAGATTTGTTCCCCTTGTCCCACGATGCTTGTCGTCACCACTCGAATCATTTTGGGATCACTGACGGTAAGGATGTAACCTTTATAACGTTGGCCTTCAATAGGCTCGACTTTCACATCGGATTTAGAGCGGGAGGATAAATGAACGAGACCGTTATCTTTTACCATCCCCATTTCATCAAAGCTTTTGAAATATTCGTCGACCCGGCGGTTCATTTCCTCTTCACCTATAAGGTATTTGGCATATTCGCGATGCTGAGTCGTGATCAGGGTATCGGCCGCCATATAGCGAAGTTCGGTTCCCGCCGGTGTCAAGAAGAACCAGGCGAGAAACCCGAGAAATACGAAAAAGACCAGGAGCAGGAAATATCGTATAGGATGCTTGCGCTTTTTTATTGACGGCTGTCTATTATGCTGCAGCCTTGTTGTCATTTGCTTTCCAACTTTCTATAGTTGTTCTCGATCAAGAATTAAACCCTAAAAAGGATACCGGATAAAGCTTAAAACAAGATGAAAATACATGTCAAAGTTAAATGTTACATAATGACGAGCTGAATTTTCGAAAAAGTGATTCCCTCACTTTTTTTCATTAAATTTTCATAATAGAGGCTTATACTCTAATCATGAACCACAGGCTCCAAGGAATAAACGCAGGGTATCGTTGGGGAAAAAATAACACTGCCGAGAGCGCAAAGGGACGAAGAAATGAAAAGCATACTGTTAATTGAAGATGAAAAAAATTTAGCCATGTTTATAGAGATGGAGCTTCAATATGAATCCTTTTCGGTTACCGTAGCTTATGATGGCCAAACGGGACTGGAATTGGCCTTGAAACAAGATTGGGACATCATTTTACTCGATATTATGCTGCCTGGATTGAACGGACTGGAGGTGTGCCGCAGGATTCGGGCCGCCCAAAAAACACCCGTCATTATGCTTACCGCCAGAGACAGTGTGCTTGATCGTGTCACCGGATTAGATAGCGGAGCAGACGATTATATTCCCAAGCCGTTCGCCATCGAGGAATTGCTGGCCCGGATTCGGGCTGTTTTTCGTAGAGTGGATATGACGGAGGAGCCCAGGCATCACATTCTCGCTTTCAACGATATTCAAATCGATGTGGATGCAAGAAAAGTGACGAGAGGAAATGTAACGATTGATTTGACAAAACGGGAGTTTGATCTGCTGGTTATTTTGGTGCAAAATGCGAACATTGTGCTGACCAGGGATACGCTGCTTGACCGGGTATGGGGCTTTGATTCGAGGGTGGAGACCAATGTAGTGGACGTCTATGTAAGATATTTGAGGAACAAGCTGGATCCCTCCGGAAAGGAAAGCTTCATTGAAACGGTTCGCGGGATCGGGTATGTCATCAGATGATACGAAACATTCAAAGCTATATAACTCAAATGCCAATGAAAAGGAAAATCGTGTTATGGTCTTCCTGTATGCTGATTCTGTTGTTCGCTGCTTATAACTTAGCACAATATATTGTAATTAACCAGTGGATGATTTCGCGCGAAAAAGCATCCATTCAAAAAAGTATGGGAGAGCTCCAAGATTATTTTCAGGATAAAAAAGGAGAGCTCAATGCCCAAAGCATTATCAACAGCACCAGCTTTATCGAAAAGGTAAACGAATATAATCAGCTTATTCGTATTTTAGATGCCAATGGTGAACCGATTGTCACGGTTACCGACGAGCTTCCTTCCGATATGGTCGGCCCGCAGGCTTCCGACCGTACTTTAATGATCAGTCTCTGGCATTATGAGGATCATCTGTTAGTGATGAGGAGCCCGCTGATTTCGGGCTCCTTTCAAGGCACCATTGAGATTGTAAATAATCTGGAAACCTTTGATCAATGGTCCCATGCCATTTTATGGGTCATGATGATCGCCGGCTTAGGTGCGGTTTTATTGAGCGGGTTCGGTGGACTTCTTTTGGCAGGACAGCTTTTGAGACCGATTCAATCCCTTGCTGATGCGATTCGGAATGTCAAAATGAGAGGCTTGCAAGAGCGTGTTCCTTACAGCGGCGCCAATGATGAATTGCATCAGCTTGCCGCTTTGTTTAATGACCTGATGAGTCAGCTGGAAACATCGTTTATTCAGCAAAAACAGTTTGTTGAAGATGCCTCTCATGAGTTGAGAACGCCTATTTCGATTATAAAAGGCCATCTTTCTCTATTGCACCGATGGGGTAAGGACGATCCGAAAATCCTGGAAAAGTCACTTGCAGTCTCGCTTCAAGAGTTGAACCGTTTGGAAGGGATTGTTCACGAATTACTTGCACTGACACGAGCCGAACAGAATGAACATTCCGGGCTGCCTTTTGAAAATATACATCCAGCTGATCTGCTTCAACAAACGGTAGCCCGGTTTGGCGTATTGCATCCCGGGAGGGTAGACTTGGACTTAACATCCCTTAACAGCCAAGCCATGATTAGAATCGTTCCGCAGCAATTGGAACAAATCATTCTTATTTTGCTGGATAATGCCGTGAAATATTCCATTGATGAGCACCAGATTCGTATTGTGGGGGAGCGGCGTGACCACGATCTGATCATAGAAGTGATTGACAAAGGAATAGGTATCCCAACTGAGGATTTGCCTTATGTATTTGACCGGTTTTATAGGGTAGATAAAGCTAGAAGCCGAGAAAAGGGAGGGACCGGTCTGGGTCTAGCCATTGCCAAGACTCTAGTTGAAAAAAATGGCGGTGAAATCTCGATGACCAGCGTGGAGCATGAAGGGACGCGAATCACGTTAAAGTTTCCGTTGACAAAAAAATAAAGAAAGAGTTGAAGCAAATGAATTTACTTCAAGTTGATTATCAATTATTTGAAATGGTTAATCATTGGGGAGCCGTTTATTTGTTATTGAATCCGGTCATGAAATTTTTGGCCGAATACGCAGAATACTTCTTTTATTTGGGTATTATCGTATATTGGTTTACCCGGACAGAGCGCAATCGTAGGATGGTCGCCGAAGCTTTAATCTCCGCATGTATTGCCATGGGCTTCAGCGCAATTCTGGGGCATTTCTTTTATAGAGACCGTCCGTTTGTAACGCACGCCGTACTGCAGCTCATAAAGCATCCGGCTAATGCGTCGTTTCCAAGTGATCATGCCATTGGAGCCTTCGTTATTGCCACCACGATATGGCTGTTCCGACCCAAAGACGGGATGCTATGGCTGGCTGTCGCTTCACTTATCGCTTTGTCCCGTGTTTGGACAGGAGTCCACTATCCTTCGGATGTGTTGGCCGGAGCTGTGATCGGTGCTGCCGCCGCCGCAGTTATTCATCAGCTGTTCTCCATTTGGCGCCCTGCACAAAAAGCCTTGCAATGGGCTATGCAAATCTATGAAACAGGGGAGCAAAAGCTTTGGGCCAAAAAGGACAATAATAAGCCCTTGAATTCTTAGCGGAAGAATACGATGGAATCGGTTGGGAAAAATACTGAAGCTTGATTTCGTATGATGAAGGGATTTGATCTGTTGGACCGGATAATTCGTTATTTTCCAAACCTTTTTACATTATGTAATTTAGGGAGCGGGATCGTTGCCTTAGTTTTCATTGTTAATCATCTGCCGCTTATTGCTACGCTATTCGTAGTCTTATCAGCCATATTTGATATGCTGGACGGCAAAATTGCGCGAAGTCTGAAGGTGACGAGCGAATTTGGGGTAGAGCTTGATTCCTTGGCGGATATCGTTAGTTTCGGTGTCGTGCCGGCGTTGGCGCTTTATGAAACCATCCCAAGTCAAGCGGCATCGACGATCGCATTGATGGTTTTTCCCATGGCGGGAGCCCTGCGATTGGCTCGCTTCAATACACGTCCCACCAAAGGTTATTTTGAGGGCTTGCCTATTCCCGCGGCGGGATTGCTGGTGTGTTTGTTTTTATGGCTCCCCTTCGTTTATGGATTTGCTGCTTATATCGCGCTGATTTTATCGATTCTAATGGTGAGTAAGATCCGTGTCAAAAAGTTTTAACCCGATAAAAAACAGCTTTCATCTAAGCCCTCCAGACCTAAGTTTGGAGGGCTTAGATGTCAGCGAAGGCGTGGAAAGGAAATCCAGCTAAGAAGATTAATTCGTGATTTTTACCTTTCTCCCGAACTTGCCCCATAAATTCCCCCAGAAATCGTTCCCATTTCAAGCCGATGTCTTTTTTAGCGCTGTCGTTCTCAAGCACGCTTCTTACACTTTGGTTTAATGCCGATGCCGTTTCCAGATTGGGTTAAAGCCTCCCGTAAATGAAAATCGATGTTTTGCTCGGTCATTCCTGAATTCTCCTCATCTTTTATAGGTTAAGGCTGAGGTATGGCCAAATAAAAAAGTTAAAAATTCACTCCAACATTTGGCATTCTCCTCCAGCGCTTCCGTGGACTGAAAATCCAACTTGATTTGAATGAACGCTTTTTCCAAGTGCGACGCGGCTTGATGCAAGTGGTAATGAACCTTATGTATATCCAAGCAGTTAACCTCCGATCACCGTTATTCCTGATCAAGCAGCGCAATTTTCTTTATCCAACTGCTGCTTCATTCTTTCAAACGGAGCTTCGGCAATAATGTCTTCCACTTCTTCACGTGCCATTTGAACCATGGATCTCGCGCGGTCAACCAAGCCGAAGCCCATCTTCAAACCGGCATCGGCAAGAGGCAGCAAGGTAGCTTTCGCAATAGGAAGCAGAGTGGAAGCCGCCAAAGTCAGTGCTGTACCTACGATCAGTTTATCGATGTTTTATTGAATCATTTTGTCATCACCCTCGGTTTGTTAAATTGGGATATGGGAATGCATCCTGCTGAGGGCTATGAAACCGCAGCAGGAAATTCATGGCTTGATAGTAATGCACGGCTTTCTTGCTTTCTTGAAATAAGGGACAAGACCGGCTTAGATAAAAGCGATACCGATGACTGCTACGCCGATCACTGGAATCCAATGCTTTAATGTCAGAGGCGCCGTATGGAAAAAGCTTGCGAATGGCGGGAAATATAAAGCCAGAAGTAAAGCCATCCATGAAACGCCTAGGGCGCCAAGCAGGAATCGATCTATCATTAATTAACGGCAACATTTGAAATTTTAGGTTGAGGGTGGTGAAGTTTTCCAATTGAATGAGAGAGAATTAAGTGATATGATGAGTTTAATATCATATCATATGAGTGGTGATGAGAATTAAAGAGCTGGCAAGCACAAAAGTATTAAATGAATTGACCCGAAGGATTGAGAGGGAGGAGTGGAAATCCGGACAAAAGCTGCCCTCACTGGCAGCCGTAGCCAAGGAATTTCAAGTAGGCGTTTCCACCGTGCGTGAAGCTTTGCGGATTTTGGAGAACAAAGGGTATATTCTTATTGAGCATGGCAGAGGGATGTTCGTACGTAATTCTAATGTCTGGAAACAGGATAACACACTGGACCTCATTCGACTTCCTGTAGGAGATATGTTTTCCTTGCAGGAATTTCGCGCTGTTCTTGAACCGGAAATGGCAGCGCTTGCAGCGGAAAGGGCGACCCCCGGACAAATGGTCAAGATCAAAGCGGCCGCTTCAAAAATGATCGATGATGTATCCAGAAGCGAAGATTATTTTGAAGCGGATATTGCTTTTCATGAACATATTGCCGAAGCTTGTTCGAATGAAGTCATGGCACAGGTGATGAAGGGAATCTCGGATTTGCTCCTGGAGAGCCGCAGGAAAACCACACGTATTCCTGGAAGCGCCGAGAGGGCGGCACATTTTCATATGCTGATCGCGTTAGCCATAGAGCAAAGAAACGGAGCGCTTGCCAAAGATATGATGAGAGTGCATCTTCAGGATGTTCGACAGGACTCAATGAAGCTCAAGGAAGGTATGGAACCGCCGCAACCAATTGATACCAAGGAATGGGAGAGAAGATCATGAAAACAATCCAGGGGTTTAATCCGTATCAAGGTAATGTACAGGGGAAGGCCAACGAGCCTATTACGGTAGCCGGGCTTTTAGACCGCGCACGACGAGGCCTTGGCGGAAAATACGAAGGAGGGGAACCGGATTGGACCCTTGAAAATATTTATGACCGGCTGGAGCATAATTCTCCGAGGATCGCCATTATCGGCGGCTCTTCCGATCATCCGGCCCATATTTTAGATCATGAAACGGTCTTTAAAGCCGCATTGAAAATATGGCAAGAGGGTGGTTTACCGTTTTATTTCAGCACTCCGGTGCTTTGTGACGGAACAGCGCAAAACAACATGGGCATGTCCTATTCGCTGCAAAGCCGAAACGCGATTGCGGAAATCGTAGTCAATCAAATGGAAGCGCAATCATATCATGGGGCTTTTGTGATTCAGGGCTGCGATAAGCAGCCGTTAGGGGTTTTAAGCGGTCTTGCTCATTTGGACCGGGTCCGGCGTGAACGCGGGGAGCATCATGTGTTTGCTGCGTTTGCTCCTTCGCATGTGCTCAAGGGAGGTACGATTCCCGAGGATTTGAAGCTGGAATTGGCGGGGCTAGTATCCCAAGCGGTTGCAGCGGGATATGACGATATTGCCGCCGACATTGAGGATGCCATGAGCTATATCCTTCAGTGCTCCTCCAATACCTCCTTCCAAGGGGTTTTTGAACGTGCTGTGGAATGTGGACTTTTGACGGGGGAAAGGCATAAGGATTTTGAAAAGAGACTGGCTGTAAGCACCTGCGATTCCAAAGGCGGCATCTGTGCATTTCATGGAACGGGCAACAGCTCCCGGGACGTAACGACAGGCTTCGGATTGGTATGTCCGGAGCTTGAGCTGCTGACCGAGCCGCCGACGCAGGCTCAAGTAAACAAAGCGATCGAAGCTTTGTTCTCCATCATCGATCGTCCGGAATGCAGCGTGAGCGAATTGGTCCGGGCCAATATTACCAATGTGATCCGGATCCACAGCTCCGCCGGAGGCTCTACCAACTTGATGATGCATATCGTTGGAGCGATGATCTATGCCGGGTATGACTTTACGCTGGAGGATATGGAGCGCATCGCTGCTGAACATCCGATTCCGGACCTGTTCGACTACAGCCTGACGGAGGGAAGAGATATTTTTGCATTGGCGCAGCAGTGCTGTTCGGGCCAAATTCGCGGCATGGAGACGCTGGTGTATGAGCTGACAAGAAATGGCGTCCCTATGGCTTTGGATGCGCCGACGGTGACAGGCCAAACCTGGAGAGAAAGGCTGTCCAATACCGAAGGCTTAAGCGCGGACGGTGTGAAGGACAATCCGATCATCTTAAGCAAGCCCAAACGAAGCTTCAGCGGTGTCGATGTCCTCAGGGGGAACTTTTTTAACCAAGCGGTGGTTAAAATCAGCGGCATGCCTACAAAACAGCTCGATCAATTCGATAATAAAGTCGCGTTTGTGCTTTATTATGAGAATGAAGAAGAAGCGAACGAGCATTTATTGGATGTGAACATGCTGGATCGCCTTAAGCTTAATCGGAGCTTCGAGCTTGAACAAATGAAACAAATGGCAGCTTATAACGCCTCCGTGTCTTTGGATGAGCTGCAGGCGCTGGACTATGATGAGCTGTTCGACCGCATGATTCGGGAGGAATGGCTAAGGCTGGCCGTCATTATCTCCGGTCAAGGCCCGGAAGCCTTCGGAATGCCGGAAATGATGACGCCTATGCAGCATATTAACGCCCATCGTCAGTTAAAGCGTCTGACGACCTTAATCAGTGACGGCCGCTATTCGGGAGTGACCTTTGGGGCTGCCGTAGGGCATATGACACCGGAAGCTTTTCATGAAGGAGGGCTTCTGTATCTGCAAGAGGGAGATCTGCTGCATTTGCAGTTCCGCAAAAAGCGCATCGATCTGCTAAATCCGCAGAGCTTTGCTATGGGACGTATTGATATGGACGCAGGAGAGCTTCGTGCCGGGCGGACCGAGCTTGGCCTATTCCGCATGGAGAAGCTTCGCAAGAGACAAAAGCGTGTAGCGGCATCGAACCGGCTGCGCGATTGTACGGACGCTTCCCGCGGTGTCGTACCGATGGGAGTCGCATTGGATGCGGAGCTGCAATGGAATTAATTTCTCATCTATCATTCCCACTCTGTACACGAAGCAGGGGTTTAGACGGAACCTGGCCAACGGCCGGGTTTTTTCTTTTTTAGGTGTGTTAAATCTAATTGCTGATATTCAGCTTTAAAAGAAAACCCCCGCTTTTAAGGTAGATAATTGAACTATCGATTCTATAAACCAATTGTGCTGCGTGTCGCGTTTTGTATGCCTTTGTAGAGAAAAGAATAAGTATCGTATTACGAAAAATTTCTTTATAATATTAAGTATAGTCATTTTATAAAAAACAAAATTAAATATGAGTGAGGATGCTATGCCTATGCAGGACACAATAAAGAACGAGCGAGATCGTTTACTTGCTTTGCACCATTATCACATACTTGACACTCCTCCGGATAGTACTTTTGACAAAATAACAGCTCTTATTGCACAGCTTTTTAATGTACCCATTGCACTAATAAGCCTAGTAGATACGAATCGAATTTGGTTCAAGTCCCATTATGGATTAGACATACAAGAAGTTGAACGAATTCCCGGGCTTTGTGCTTCGGCCGTTCTTTACGATGCACCCTATGTTATAACTGATGCCATTACTGACTCTCGGTCGTTAGCAAACCCTTTGGTCACGGGTGCGCCTTACATACGTTTTTATGTTGGTGTTCCGCTGAAAAACAGCGATAATCAGAATATTGGTGTACTGAGTATAATTGACTTCATATCTCGTACAATCACGGAGCAGGAGATCCATATACTACAAACTTTCGCTCAAATCGTCATAGATGAGATCGAATTGCGCTTGGCTGGAAGCCGCATTAGCGAACTAAATAAAGAACTCCTCAAAACCCAAGAAGAGTTAAAAATGAAAGTAACCCTTGATTCTCTAACTGGCCTATGGAACCGATCTGCCATAATGTCGCTATTGGACAAATCGCTGGCCTTAGCCAAACGAGAAGGCAAACCGCTGGCTGTTATGCTTGCCGATATCGATTTCTTCAAAAATATCAACGATAGCTATGGTCACATTATAGGTGATCATGTTTTAGTCGAAGTAGCAACACGAATGAAGGCTGCCGTACGAGAAAGCGACAGCCTTGGGCGCTTTGGAGGTGAGGAATTTTTATTGGTCATGTATCCTGGCAATATAGAGCAAGCTAAAATTACTGTGGAACGTATTCGGAATGCTGTCAATAGAACACCTATTAAGATTGGAGATACGAGTGACACAGAGCTCTGTGAAATCAATGTTTCCATTAGCGCAGGTATCTACAGTACCGAATTCGAGTCTAGCTTCGAGGCAAAACGGCTCATTAAGTTTGCCGATGATGCACTTTATTCATCTAAGAATAACGGTCGAAACCTCACTACGGTTTGGTCTGATAATTAAAGCAATTACTAATAATCCCCCAGATTGATCTTTCTCTTTATTTTTATACCAAATATATCCAAACCATGCTGCTCCACCAACAAATAAGGTACGTATAAGCAAATATACAATTACAATGATTTGAATGATAGAAAAAAAAATATAGTTTTATATTTCTTTTTCTTTAATAACTTACTCAGGATAGCAAATGTTATCGGAACTAAATCATACATAATAATATAAATGAAATGCCCCGGAAGCCTTCAACGAATAAATGATGATTCGGAGGACTGATAAGAATTGGCTATGTTCTTTATCATTTTGGGGATTGTGCTATTGCTGGTTATCGGAGTGCCTTTGACCCTTGCTGCCATCAGACCGAAAGTAACCCCGGTCAACGAAAAAATCCTTTCCTCATTGCCGCCGTTTCAGCAGGATTATTCGGATTTGCCTGCGTCTACCCCGTTCACGGCAAGAGATGGAAGCCGGTTGGATTACCGCTATTATTCCTCTCATTCGGATTACGTGCTAATTTTACTTCATGGAATCAGCCAAGACGGGCAATATTTGCACAGTGTGGGGAAATATATTTCGCAGAATCATTTGGCCCAAGTGTATATCCCTAACTTGAGAGGGTACGGATTTCATCCTCAACGAAGAGGGGATTTCGATTATATCGGACAAATCGAAGATGATTTGGCGGATCTGGTTACACACATCAAGAAAGAACAACGCTTCTCGCGGCTTATTCTGGCCGGTCACTCTATGGGGGGGAGGAACCGTGATTCGGTGCGCGGCCGGCCGGTATGCCGATTGGTTCGATGCTTATCTGCTGCTGGCGCCCGCAGTATCTCCCAATGCTCCGATTAACTACCCGAAGGAGGAATCAACCAACCTCATCGCTGTTGCCTTACCCCGCATCATCGGGCTAACGATCCTGAATCAGCTGGGCATCAAGCAGTTGAATCATTTGACTGTGCTTGTGAAAAACAAGCCGGGGGAGTCGGATCACGGAATGGAAACAAGAGAAATCAGCTATCGGCTTGCCCTGAGCAGGATGCCGAATATGAAATTCAAGAAGGACCTTAAAGCGCTTAATAAACCGACTCTGGTTCTGATCGGTGAAGACGACGAAGAATTCAAGGCGCAAGAATATGCCCCTCTCTTTCAAAAATATAATAATGCGCAAGTCCGCGTCCTGCCGCATGGCTTAACTCACGATGCGATGCTCTTAAGCGAATATACTTATAAAGAAATCGACAATTGGCTAAAACGCTTATCGAGCTCTTGAGCCTATTCCAATATAACGGACATAAAAAGCTTAAAGCCGGAACGGCCTCAGGAATTTTCCTGATGTCATCCGGCTTTGTTCATAGCTTCTTCCGGATCAAAATAGGTTGCGTTAAAGGAATGTACATGAGAATATATGGTTGTAAGCGCTGTTAATTCGTGGATTCTGCTGTATCGGTTATATTCGTTTGGCGAAAAAATCTTTATTCGAAAGGTGATGGAATTGAAAATACTTGCCATTGCCCCCTATAAAGGGTTAAGGGATTTGATTCTGGAAGTGAATAAGGATTTGAAGAAGAACATCGATGTGGAAATCGGGGATTGGTATGAAGGTGTGAACATAGCCAAATCGCTGGAAACCAAGGGCTATGATATCATCATCAGCCGCGGAGCTACCGTCAATCTGCTGAGGGAGCATTGTTCCATTCCGGTGGCGGAAATCAAAATATCGGGGTATGACATTCTGCGCACGCTGACGCTCTTGAACGGATTTGAAGGGAAAATCGGCGTAATGAGCCATTGGAAGGTGATTCAAGGAGCGGATTTTATAGGCAAGCTGTTGAATATGGATTTGACCTTTTATGACGATGCCGAATGCGAAACATGTCTGGAAAAGGCCATGGAAAATGAGGTGCAAGTCATCGTCGGTGACGTTAAATCAACCCAAGCGGCCAGGAGCTGCGGTCTTCACGGGATCCTCATTACTTCCGGTAAAGAAGCCGTACTTGAGGCGATTCAGGATGCGGAAAGATTAGTGTATTACACGAGGAAAGAACAGGAGAAATATGCCGGCCTGGCATCCGTGCTGGATCAGCTTGAAGAAGGCGTCATCATTATGAATCCGCAGGAGGAATGCCAGTTCATCAATGCCCGTGCGTGTGAATTATTAAGCGTTAACAAAGAGCAATCGATGGATACGGTGTTTAAAGGATCAAGCCTTCACATGAATTTGGGCGATATCATGAAGCAGGACGCAATTCACAGTAACGAAAGAATCCAGATTTCGGACAAGTCATTGAAAATCAAGGAATTTCCTTTGCGGCTCGACGGCCGGATTACAGGGGCGGCTTGGGTACTGAAATGGAACGCGGATTCAACGGAACGGAAAAAAATAGACGAATACTTATATGTAAAAAAAGGAAAGGCGTCTTCCCATTTTAATCAACTGGTCGGGAAATCAAAGCGGATGTTCCGGTTAATCGAGTCAGCCAAACGGATCAGCCCCTCTGAACTGCCGATTATGATTTACGGGGAGCCGGGAACGGGAAAGCACGTTTTAGCCCAAAGCATTCATAATGAAGGCGGATTGAAAACCAAAGCGTTCATTACCATGGATTGTCATAGCCATTCCCCTGAGATTTTAGAAAAAGAGATGCTGGGTATCGGGTCTGAACCGGGAGCCTTCGAGCTTGCGAATGGCGGTACCTTATATATGACGAACATTGGCAAGCTGCCCTTGGGACTGCAGGGTGCTTTGCTGCAAATGTTAACCACTCATAAGATCAGGAGAATCGACAGCAGTGAAGAGAGGGTGATCAAGGTTCGAGTCATTGCCGAGAATGATGAGAAATTAATTTCTATGGTCACAAGAGGTGAATTTAGGTCGGATTTGTACCGTGCTATCAATACGTTCACGTTAACTCTTTCTCCACTGCGTGAAAGAGTAGAGGATATGGCCGATTTGATAAGAATGTTCATAGCATCAGCCAACGTCATGACGGGAAAGGAAATCGTCGGGGTTAAACCGGAAGCGATGGATATTTTAAGATCCTATGAGTGGCCGGGGAACGTCTATCAGTTGAAAAACACGATCCATAAAATGTGCTTGCTGAGCGATGGCCCTTATATTGAAAAAGACGAGATCGAACCGGTGATCAAGGAATTAATGGATAGTCTGGATAAGAACGATTCCACAGCATTCTCGTTGTTCAATAAGACGTTGGATGAAATCGAAAGCGATATTATTTACAGAATTCTGGCGGAGGAAGAATACAACCAATCCAAAGCGGCCAAAAGGCTGGGTATTAATCGAACAACGCTTTGGCGCAAATTGAAAATGAAAAATCGGAGAGCCTTGATCACAAGCAATGATTAAAAATGCAACGAAACGAATTTCTATCGCTGTAGTAAAGAGTAACAATACAAACTATAATTAAAAAAGCGCTTACATTATTTCAATAAACCGTAAAGGGGATCGGGTATGGAAGCTCAAAGAAAACCGGTTATGGCTTTAACTTACGGGGATGCCGCAGGAATCGGACCGGAGCTGGTTGCTAAGGCACTGCAGCTGGATGACATTCGCAGCTTGGCCCGTTGGTTGCTGATTGGTGATGAACGGGTTTTTAAGCAGGGAGCGGAGCTGGCGGGGGTACCCTTGAATTATCAAAAGATCGATTCGATCGAGCAGGCTTTTCAGGAAGATCATATACTCCCGTTAATCGATCTGCAAAACATAAATCCGGACGATATTCAGAAGGGTACTTTATCCCCTGAAGCGGGATTAGTCAGCGGCAAAACGCTGGAGTACGCGCTGCAGCTCGTGAAAGGGAACCATATAGAGGGTGTTGTCTATGCACCGCTGAATAAAGAGGCGATGTTTAGGGGCGGTCTCCATTTTGAGGACGATATTCATTACCTTGCCGACCTGTTGGGTGTCAATGACGGATTCGGTGAAATCAATGTCATGGAGAAGCTTTGGGTATTCCGTGTAACCTCCCATATTCCTCTTAAAAAGGTAAGTGAACTGGTAACGAGAAAAAGTATCGTACAGAGGATTCGTTTTGCCCATGAAACGCTCACGGCTGCGGGTTTTCATCAGCCGCGAATTGCGGTTTGCGCACTTAATCCTCATGCCGGTGACGGAGGCCTCTTCGGAATGGAAGAGATCGATGAGATTATTCCTGCAGTACAAGAAGCACAGGCTCAAGGAATCCATGCTGTAGGACCTTATCCCGCGGATACGATTTTCCTGCGTCTTCCCAAGGAACCGTTCGACGCCTTACTCGCCATGTATCACGATCAGGCGCAAACCGGGATGAAGCTCATGGGTTTCAACAAAGGGGTGACGGTCAGCGGAGGGCTGCCTGTTGTTCTGGCTACCCCCGCCCATGGAACCGCATTCGATATCGCCGGCAGGGGAACTGCTGATCCCGGAGCTATGGTACATGCTATGAAGCTGGCGGTTAGACTGGTTTTAGGCAAGAGAGCTTCGGTAGCCAATAGTTAAGCTACGAAAAATGGTTAGTTTCATATCGTTCGTGTAAAATCAAGCGACCTCCGGGATGAGGTAGTCAAGGGCCGAAAGCCTGCCAAGCTCATCCTGACGGAGGCGCTTTTCATTTGGTGCGGCTTGTATCACCTTCTACGGTGAAGCATCCAAATCAAGAATGCCGCCAATACAAAGCCGCCGCCCACTGCGCATACTCCATTCCATCCCCAATAGCTCCAAGCGAAACCGCTGACCGTGGAGCCGATGGCTCCTCCAAGAAAGGTGCTGACCATAAAGACCGTATTGAGCCGGCCTCTTGCTTCCGGAAGCAGACTGTAGATACGCGCTTGGTTGGACACCTGACCGCCTTGAATGCCCAAATCCAGCAGGATCACTCCGATGATCAGTCCCCAGATGAACGCTCCCATAAGCCAGAATGAAAGATAGGAAAGCAGGGCTGTGACGATCATAAATCCGACCATGCTGCTGGGGCTGATGCGATCAGACAATCGGCCGATAATGGCCGCGGCTCCCGCGCCGACCACGCCGATTAATCCGAACAACCCGGCGACACCGCTGCCGTATTGATAGTTCGGACTTTCCAGAAAGAAGGTCAATGCCGTCCAAAAAACACTAAAGGAACCGAACATGCACGCTCCAATGAGCGAGGCTTCACGCAGCGTCCGCTGTTTAACGATCAAGCTTCCCATGGACCGGATCAACCCGGGATAGGACAGCTGGATGACCGGTCGGCTGACGGGAAGCTGACGCCTCAAAATGAAAGCGAGCATAAACATCATTAGCGCTGCGAGCACGTACATGGACCGCCAGCCGAGAAGCTCTCCGACCCAGCCGGATACGGTTCGGGCAAGCAGAATGCCGATTAAAAGCCCGCTCATGACGTTGCCGATGACTTTACCTCGTTCATGCGGTGCAGCAAGATGAGCGGCGAGCGGTACAATCATCTGCGGCGCCACCGTTGTGATGCCTACTGCCAAGCTGGCTATGTAAATCCAAGCCAGGCTTTGAGCGGATGCGACGCCGATTAAGGCCAATCCAACCGCCAGAAGCAGGAGCGTAATCAGCTTCCGTCTTTCCCGGATATCACCGAGCGGGAGAAACAGCAGCATTCCGGCGGCGTATCCGATCTGAGTAAGCATGGAGATGATTCCCGCATGCTGGGCGTCCACCCCGAAAGTTCGGCCAATATCCGCCAGCAGCGGTTGATTGTAGTACAAGTTGGCCACAGCCAATCCACATGAAACCGCCATTAAGAGAACAAGTCCTTTGGACAGTGAAGCGGGCTGCGGGTTGCTTGAGTCTTTTGTAGAGTCGATTGGCTCCATACGTTGAATTCCCCTTCATTATCATCTGTAAATGATCGTCTTCGAGCAGTTCAACCATAACAGGTTTATTTATAGTATAATGTAATTTATGGTAATCACTAGAGGTTGATGAAGATTAAAGTACGGAAGGAACGAATGAAATGGCAATAAAATGTGTTATCTTTGATTTTGACGGCACCTTGGCGGATACGCTGTCCATTGTAGAATATAGTCTTGTCCATGTGTTTCGGAAATTTGACGGACGATCCCTGACTCATGCCGAGTTTCTATCGATGTGCGGACCTTCGGAGACCGGGATCATTAAGAAGTATTTTTCAGCAAAAGACAGCATGGAGAAAGCGATTGCCGAGTTTTTTCAAATCTATGAAGACAAGCATGACGAGCTGGTGAAGCCATTCACTTTCATCGATGACCTTCTGCTTGATTTGAAAAGGGCGGACGTGCGTTTGGGCTTATTTACCGGAAAAACGCGCCGAAGCTTGGATATCTCCTTGCATAAGTTGAATTTTGGCCAAGCATTTGACGTCGTCATCACGGGGGATGACGTTCAAGAAAGCAAGCCCTCGCCGGAAGGCTTGCTTATGGCCATGGAAGCATTAAACGCGAGCAAGACGGAGACCGTATTTATTGGTGACAGCGACGACGATATGCAGGCCGGTTGGCAAGCCGGCGTTACAACGATTGGGGCGCAGTGGATGCCTTCAAGACAATCGACGGAATACCATTACGCTCCGGAGCATACCTTTCACGAAGCAGCGGAATTGCGCACTTATTTGACGCAGCAGCTGGCTGGAATTCTTCCATAATCCAGCTAAATATGACGATACGTTCTGGGTTCTTATAAACTCCATAAAGTTCTTCTGAAGGTACGGCCAAGCGCACAAGCTCGGAAGTGGGCAGGCGCGCCAGCTTTCCCTTGCTTTTCGTTCTGCAGCTTGAATGAGTACTTTAGCCACTTCCAACTTTATTTTTGTCATTTCATATGATGATGATGTATTTGTCATTTCGAACAGCTCCTTTAGTAATAGTTTGGCAACTAGCGTATAATGGCGACTTTTTACCTGGTTCATTAGTAGGATTTCTTGGGTAATTGTTATATTATATATGCTCGATTGTTGGGCTCTTGTGCCAATGTCATAATCAATTTGGGCTATTGCCCGGGATACTTTTCTAATAAATGAACGAAAGTGACGGCATTTGACATCATTCAAGTCTATGGGACTAGGATAAATTAACTTTTGATTACATGTGCACAGTGCCATATTTATCATGAAAGGCTGCTGCGGGAAGGTGAGAAGTGGGAATGAAAGGGTTTGAAGATAAGTTTTACAGAAACCTTGAGGAGGCTTCGGATAATATACTTCGCATGGTTTCCGAGCTGATCCAAGTAAATACCTTTTTCGTGGCGAGCAACGACCGGGTATCCAATAAAATTCTTAAAGTATTTAACCGGACTGAACAGCTAGTGGAGGAAGGGATTGTTCTTCCATTTGAAGAAACCTATTGCAGTCTAGTCGTAGATGTAGGACTACAAGGCACAGATTCTCTCATCATCGAGAATACGGCTGAGCATCCCTTAACGTGCGGAATGGGCGTTACTAAAAATTTGGGCAGCTGCTCGTTCGTTGGTGTTCCTATTTGGCGTAAGGATGGCAGTGTGTTTGGAACCATTTGCGCCTTGGATCGTGAACCTTATTCTTATTCTAAAAAAGATCTCTCGATTTTGAATTCGATGGCCACTTATCTTTCTTACGTTATCGAATTGGAATATATGGTCGACGAATTAGTGGAAGCGGAACGAAAGACGAGGCAGGCCAAAGAAGAAGCGGAACGGGCTACACAGGCGAAAACCGATTTTTTGGCGATGATGAGCCATGAAATCCGTACACCTATGAATGGGATTATGGGTATGACGGGTCTTTTGCAGGAGACGGATTTGACCGCGGAACAGCGTGAATATACGGAAATCATTAGGAACAGCAATGATTCTCTTCTTTCCATTTTGAATGATATTTTGGATTTTTCCAAAATTGAAGCCGGTAAATTGCTGCTTGAGGTACAGCCGTTTGAATTAAAGGCCTGCGTGGAAGATATTCTTGATTTATTTGCTTCGCGGGCCGTTAGCAAAGATATCGAGCTTGTTTCTTATGTCGATCCCGTCATTCCTACTTTTGTCTCGGGAGATGTAACCAGAGTACGGCAAGTATTGGTCAACCTGGTTGGCAACGCTATAAAATTTACTTCAACCGGCGAAGTTTTCGTGTCGGTGGCCAGTCTCCCTTCTACAAATCCCAAGACCTTTGAGCTCTATTTTACGGTTCAGGATACGGGCATTGGCATTTCAGAGTGGAACTATGATTTATTGTTCCAGTCTTTCTCTCAAGCTCATGATCTTGAGACGAATCGACGGTATGGAGGGACCGGCTTGGGACTAGCCATTTGCAAACAGCTGGTGGAGTTGATGAACGGAAAAATTTGGGTGGAAAGTAAGGAAGGGGTCGGCACTACATTTCATTTTACCATTGAAGTCATGAGCGCGGCCGATTTCTCGGAGAATAAGAACAATGCAGCCCTTTTGCGGCATAAGCGAGTATTGATTGTCGATGATAACAGTACCAATTTGCGAATTTTAAAAACCGTTATGGATAAATGGGGGATGTACACCAAGGCTACGATTTCTGCGAACGAAGCTTTACAATGGATCGAAATGGGGGATATTTTTGATCTTGCGGTCATTGATATGCGGATGAGGGAAATGGATGGAATCCAATTGGGAAGCAAGATACGCAAGTACCGTACTCCGGAAAGCTTACCCCTGATTATGCTTACCTCAGTGGGAGCCGATCAAAGAGAAAAGGGGCTTGAATCCATTTATTCAGCGGTGATCAGTAAGCCGATCAGAGACAATCAATTGATGGAGGTCATACTGATGAGCTTGGCCGGAAGTCAGATTTCTCCTACCAGGAAAAAGCCGGTTCCTGTATTGGATGCTACTCAAGCCGAGCGACTGCCCTTGCGTATTCTGATCGCTGAGGACAATGCCATTAACCAGAAGCTGCTTCTTCAAATTTTGAAGAAAATGGGTTATACGGCCGACGTCGTGGCTAATGGCATGGAAGCCCTTCAAGCTTTAACCAGACTCCACTATGATTTGGTGTTTATGGACATTCAAATGCCTGTGATGAATGGATTGGAAGCGACAAGACGGATCCAAAAACAGCTGGATGTCTCCAAGCATCCTGTCATTATTGCGGTGACGGCTAATGCCAGACAAGAGGATAGAGAGCATTGCTTGTCCTTAGGCATGCAGGATTACATCAGCAAACCGCTTCGGATCGATGAGGTTCAGCGACTTCTCGAGCACTGGGGTAAAGAAATACGTACTCCCAAGCTGCTAGGTAAAGGAAATCCTGCTCATCCGGATATGATTGTAGATTATTCTATGATTGAAGAGCTTCTCAGCTTGGATGAGAATACCTCTTTTTTCAATGATTTATGCCGGATGTTTGACGTAGAAGGGGCTGCATATATCGATCATATCAATGAGTTATGGCGGCAAAAGGACTTCAACCGGTTAATGGCCGAAATTCATATGCTCAAAGGTGTCTGCTTGAATGTAGGAGCGGCCCAGCTTGCCCATATGTGCACCCAGCTTGAAGCGGAGTTGAAGCATTCCGAAAAAATTGAAATCCTGATCAGGGATTTACCGGATGTATTCGAACAAACCAAGCGGCAATTAGAGAAAGCAATAAAAAATGAAAAAGAGCAGGGGTAGGCAGGATTCGCGAAAATTCTGAAGAATTATATAAATATCATCATGGCCAGGATACATACATATATAGTACATAGAATCTCGCTTTGGCTAAACGAAATGAATGGAGTATAGGAGGACAGGCTCTTGAGAGGAAAGGTAGCGGTAATTACCGGAGCGGCTACAGGTATCGGGAAAGCGGTTGCGTGTCGTTTAGCGCAAGAAGGGGTCGATATCGTAGTCAATTATTCAAAATCAGAAAAAGAAGCTATGGAAACCAAGAAGGAAGTCGAGGCATTAGGTGTTAGATGCTTATTAATTCAAACCACGGTGTCGGATGACCTGAAGGTACGGGACATGTTTAGACAAACGATCGATACCTTTGGACGATTGGACATTTTGGTCAACAATGCGGGCGTTACCGATTTTGTCAAGCATGATGATCTGGAAGGATTAAGGGAAGAGCATTGGGATCGTGTCATGGATGTCAATGTGAAGGGGCTTTTCTATTGCTGCCGAGCAGCGGCTTCTGAGTTAAAGAAGCAAAGAGGCTGCATCGTGAATATTACCTCCGTGGCGGGGATCACAGGGATGGGGAGCTCCATTGCCTATGCGGCCTCAAAAGCAGCGGCGATTAGCGTGACCAAATCATTGGCCCGTGTGATGGCGCCAGAGGTAAGGGTGAATAGTATTGCTCCTGGGGTTGTACAAACCAGGTGGGTAGAAGGGCAGGAGGAGCATGTGAAGCGCTTGGGGGAAGGGACTCCGCTAGGCAGAGTGGCAAGTCCGGAAGATATTGCCGAGGTTGTTTATTCTGTGATTGCTCATTCCCATTTTGTGACTGGAGAAACGATTAAGGTAGACGGCGGTATGTTTATTTGAGATCAACGGATATTTATGACATATGATGGAGAGGCGGAGTACAAGGGCCTCTCTTTTTTTATTTTACTCATATTTAATATAATAAAACATTATCTTGACAACAAACAAAATAGATCAATGTATTCATTAATTTAGGAAAAACCAAAAAAAATTATAATTAAATGGGATATTAAAGATTAAAACAAATAAATATTGACAATAACGTATGCGTTAATTGATAATGTATATATTACAAGAGAATCTCAAAGTAGAAAATTGAAGGCAGGAGGCCGAAGCATGAGTGATCAACGACAGTTTCGCATTGCAGTCATCCCGGGTGACGGGATTGGACAAGAGGTGATCCAAGAAGGACAACGTGTACTGGAACATGTGGCCCACTCGTCCAACGGGAAATTTTCATTCCAGTTCGATTCTTTTCCATGGGGCTGCGAATATTATGCTAAACACGGCCGGATGATGGCAGAAGACGGGCTGGAGCAGCTAAAAGACTATGATGCCATTTATTTCGGAGCCGTTGGTTGGAAAAATGTTCCTGATCATATCAGTCTGTGGGGATTGAGACTTGCAATCTGCCAAGGCTTCGATCAGTGGGCCAATATCCGGCCAGTTCGTTTTCTTCCGGGAGTGGAAAGCAAGCTCCGTCATCCGAATGTGGAAGAACTGGACTGGATCTTGATTCGTGAAAATTCGGAAGGAGAGTATTCGGGCTTCGGAGGACGGAACTTCACAGGCCGGGGGAAAGGGAAGGAAGTTGCGGTACAGTCGTCGGTTTTTACGGAGGAAGGCTGTGAACGGATTATCCGTTTTGCATTTGAGACTGCCCGTACGCGTAAGAGAAAGAAAGTAACCAGTGTGACGAAGAGCAACGCACAGCAATATGGAATGGTGCTATGGGATGAAGTGTTTGCACGTGTGAGTCAGGAGTATCCGGATGTGGAAACCGAACAATGGCTTGTTGACGCGATGGCGGCCCGCTTTGTGTTGAAACCGGAAACATTGGAAGTTGTGGTAGGATCCAACCTGATTGCCGATATTTTGTCTGATCTGGGCAGCGCTCTTGCAGGAAGCCTGGGACTAGCCGCCAGCGCCAATCTTAATCTTGACAGACGGTACCCAAGCATGTTCGAGCCCGTTCATGGTTCTGCTCCCGATATTGCTGGGGAGGGCATAGCCAATCCGATCGGAACCATTGCCAGCGGGGCGCTTATGCTGGAGCATTTGGGCCTTCACGAGGAAGCTGCACTTCTCCATCGGGCGATCGAGGAAACGACAAGACAAGGAAAGCTTACTGCTGATGTAGGAGGAACTTGCAGCACCCGCGAGGTATCAGATGCCATCATAGCTAATCTAACCCATAAGGTTGCACAGGTTTAAATAAAAGAAGAGCTGAAGTTGATTCTTGACCATCAACTTCAGCTCTTTTTTAGGTTTCGCTCATCGTTCGGAGCACGTCTAATATTTCATTGCGGGCCCTATAGCGGTGAGATTGGAGCATCGTCCGTACCGCTTCAGGTTCTCCAGCCTTCATGACAGCCAGAATCGCTTTATGCTCCATCATAGAGCGCGTCGGTTTGGGCCTGTATTGTATCGTATACAACCGGGCGCGGTAAAGCTGGTCGGATTGACTGTCCATAATGCTTCTAAGACGCGGATTTTTGGCCAAGTCAACGATACCGTTATGAAACTGATCATCCAGGTCTGTCCATGCATGGAGATCATTGATCTCCAGGGCCTTTTCCTGCTCATCAATGAGAAGCTCCAGCCGCTGCAGCTCCTCAGAAGTGACACGCCCCGCAGCAAGGCGGCCCGCTATTCCATCCAGCGCTTCCACCACTTCGTAAATTTGCTGCAGATCATCCGCTACGATGGGGGCGACGATAAAGCCTCTGCGCGGGATCAGGCGAACCCAGCCTTCCATCTCCAGACGGACGAGAGCTTCGCGAACGGGCGTCCTGCTCATTCCCAGAATTTCTGCTAATGTTCCCTCTAAAACCGTTTGTCCGGGTGATAATTGAAGATGCCGGATCGCATGGCGAACGGCTAAGTAGGCACGCTGCGGCAGGCGAGTTTCCTCACTTGTCTCCAATTGCGATAAAAAAGACTGCATGTGATCAGAAAGAGAGGGATGAAGCGGTTCTTGATCATTTATTTCCGGCAGGGGAATAGACGGTCGTTTTTCCATGTTATCTGTACACATCCCGGTCGTTATCGTTAGCTGATGATATTGATTCATTAAATTATAACAAAAAGCAGTCGAATTCCTCAACGCGGAGACAAGACTGGATCAATATATAATGACAAATGAACATGTAAAATGTCGATCATTGACGCGGTATGTATTCCAGGGCAATTCTTGACAAAAGGTCCTTTGTTCGTTAATTTCAATATATGGACAGAAGTTCAAATACAAGAATTTTGAAGGTGAAGCTATGGCACAAGAGGATGGGGCATTTCGAACGGTTTCACGGATATTTGCAATTTTGCGTCTTCTGAGCAAGAAATCGCCGGGGTTATCGTTCACGGAAATGATGAATGCATTTGACGATATCCCCAAAAGCAGCCTGCATAATTTATTAAAGCAAATGGCTTCTCACGGGTACGTATATTACAATGATACGGCCAAGACCTATGCTATTGGGGGGGGGATGATCGAGCTGGCTTCATCGATTGTGCATCACTTTACTGTCAAACCTTTGGCACGTCCTTATTTAGAAGAATTAGGAAAAAATACCGGAGAGGATATCTATCTGGGCATTATCAGCGGGGATGAAATAATATATATCGACAAGGTGAAAGGGACTCATCCCATCAGATATGACATACCCGTAGGTACCCGCAGGCAATTTTATTGCACGTCCATGGGGAAGCTCTATTTAGCTTATATGAAGGATGACGAGCTGGATGCTTATTTTCAAAAAAAACAGTTGGTTAAACTGACTGAAAGAACATTAACTGACCCCCGGGAAATAAGAGAGCACCTTAAAGCTATTCGTACGTTTGGAATATCCGTAAGCTTTGAAGAAAATATGGATGGCATTGTCGGGATCGCCGCTCCGGTACTTAATTCATCGGGTGAGATGGCAGCCGGAGTGGTCATTTCCATACCAACGGACAGAGCAGGCGAACAACGACTCGATTTTTTGGCGAATCATGTCAAAACAGCGGCTGAAAATATCACAAGACGAATAGGCGGACAACCACGGATTAGCGTTCAAGGTGTTCAAGCGCCCGATTTTGATTGGAAGCAACTGATTGCAGGAATGTGATTTTTAACAGCATACTCCAAAAGTTGATGCGATCCTTCATAGATCCTTCTTCTTACGTACCGGCTTTCCTCGGAAAGCTTTTTTTAATGGGCACAATCCTAAAATTGTAATCGCTAATAAATTTAAGATTGACAAGAAATGGGGGTAAGGAGTAAGATTTAATCAGTTCATTAGTTAGAACAAAAGTTTCAATATTTGAAAAATAAAGTGAATGAAGTAGGTTTGCCGCTCAAGGAATGAAATCATGAAGCAAGAAGGGAGATCCATAATATTATGGCCATCAGAGGACTTAAAGTCGTCGATACGGACGCACACTATTTGGAACCGATCGACCAGCTAGCCGATTATGTGGATGATGTTTGGAAATCTCGGATCAAAGGGGTGAGTCCAACCCGTCTGCTGCCGATGACCCTCGGGGACAGAATGATGGAAGGCCGGATTAAAAGGGAAGATATGGATTACAACTACCATATCGGCTCGAATAAGGAAGGTGAAGTCAAGGCGGCTATGAATCGGCTGCAAATCGATGCCTCAATCTTTGTGCCGAATCACTTAATCTCGATGGGTCATACGTCGGTGAGAGATTTGGTCGTGGCGCTTAGCAACGGTTATATTGATTTCATGATCGATAAAGTGTTAAACCCTGATGAGGGGATTTACACGATGGTGATCGTTCCATGGCAGGATCCTGAAGAGGGCGCTAAAATCATTGAGCGTACAGCTCATCATCCGGGGGTGGTCGGTGTATGCTTTATGTGCTCCGGAGCTTACCCCCCTCTTGGAGATGTTCGTTATGATCCCGTATATGAAGCTGCTCAAAGACATGACCTGCCTATGGTATTTCATTCCGCTCCGGGTTTGACCTTGGTGGAGGGGGCATCTCCTGCAGACGGATTTCAACGGTTGATCGAATCCCATTCCTTGGGTTTTGCGGTAAGCAATATGATTCAGCTCACCAGCCTGCTGATGCAGGGCATTCCCGAGAGGTTTCCAAAGCTCAAATTCGTTTTTCAGGAATCGGGTTTGTTCTGGGTTCCGATGATGATGTATCGTCTGGACGAATACTATCTGAAGCGTCGTTCGGAAGCGCCATTACTCAAGGGCCTGCCGAGCGAATATATTCTTAATCGCATTTATTTTGGAAGCCAGCCTATTGAGATGCCCAAGCAGACTCAGCATTTGAAAGCCGTGTTTGACATGGCCAACGGCTATGATCAGTTCATGTA
Source organism: Paenibacillus sp. F024 (assembly GCF_057814255.1). Lineage (NCBI taxonomy): Bacteria > Bacillati > Bacillota > Bacilli > Caryophanales > Paenibacillaceae > Paenibacillus > Paenibacillus sp. F024. The sequence goes on along the minus strand of NZ_JBVASZ010000001.1, from coordinate 141,611 downwards.
TGCCAGCGATTACCCGCACTTTGATTATGACGATCCTTCTATCGCCTACCGCATGCCGTTCCTGGATAAGGAGGCGAAAGCCAAATTTTTGGCAGGCAACGCCATGAAGGTATTCAATCTGAGAAAAGGGGGCATCAAAAAATGGGAAAGCATATCATCGGTCCCATCCAGCAGTTCTCCGATGGAACAGTTAAAGTAGTCGATTTGGAAGGCAAATCCGTCGGGGTAATCTTTACAGGGGGACAGGTCTACGCTTTACGCAACTTGTGTCCTCATCAGGGAGGACCGGCATGCGGAGCGATATTCCCTACATTAAAAGCAGTGATCCAGGCTAATGGACGCATCATGGAATACAATGATTACAACGAGCCCGTCGTATCCTGCCCATGGCATGGTTGGGAGTTTGATGTGAAAACGGGCGAATGCTTGGCCGACCGCAGCAGACGAATAGCCGTATATGACACCGCGATTGAAGACGACTCCGTGATTGTAACAATCCCCTAATTGATTTTAGCACTCCCATAACCCTCATGCTTTAGTCTCAAGTCTTTCATTCGGAAATATGAACTACCCATCATAGAGTAAGAAGAAAGGAAGAGGACCCATGAAACCGTTCAGCACATTGAATTATGAAATCAAGCCCCATCCGGAGCATCAACGCTTAAAACATATGGAGCTGAGCAATCAAGCGCTTGAGCAATTTTTTAAGGCCGTCGAGCATATTGACATAGAGAGAATCGAATATGTTCCGTTCGAACGGTTTTATTTGGCCGACAAGCTGAAAGAAGCCGTTGGAGATTCATTTCAGCATAACACCCGGCAAATTTTGCATGACCGCAGCAGCGGGGGCTTTACCATAGGCGTGCAGGAGCAAACGGACAATATCGATGAATACATTAAATTTGCGACGGCCATTTCTCATCTCATTGGAATTACGAATCATGATGCGATGTCGGGCAAGTTTTATGCCAGATTTTCCGTTCAGCATTCGTTTGAAAGCGATACGTACCTTCGTCAAGCTTTTCGGGTTCTGGAGCTGCATACCGATGGGATTTTCATCGATGAACCAACGGATTGGCTGATCATGATGAAATTCGTGGAACGAAATGCGGTCGGCGGGGAATCGCGGCTGCTGCATTTGGACGACTGGGAGGATTTATCTGCTTTTCGTCATCACCCCCTTGCTTCACATATGTACAAGTTCGATTACTCCGATAGAGGAAGCAAGAACGTAAACAGCGCCGTTTATAATCCCACCTTCTATGAACAGAACAATACCACCTGCATGCGCTACAATCATCAATGTACCCATCCGCAAACGATAGAGCAAGCGATGTATCTTAAGAGAATTCAGGAATCGATGGAAAATAGTCCGGGAACGATTGCCATCCAACTCCCTGTCGGACAGCTGGTCTTACTGAATAACCATTTCTGGCTTCACGGACGCGAGGCTTTTGAAAAGAAAACCGATTTGTACCGGGAATTAATGAGGCAAAGAGGCGTTTTCGCCAAAAATTGAACGTTCAAGACAAAATAGGGGAGATATCACCCATGACCAATATCGGATTCCGAATCGTTGAGACGGTTGACAGGATCAAGCCCGACATTATCGCCGGTTACAAAGGGATTGCCGCATCCAATATTGCAGACGTGATGGGGCGGTTTCGTGCCATGGATCATTCGATTAAAAGTGTAAACAAGCCGGGAATTCACGTTGCCGGAAGCGCTTTTACCGTCAGGACGCATCCTTCGGATAACCTGATGGTGCACAAGGCGATGGATTTGGCCAGACCGGGGGACATCATTGTGATTGACGCTTGCGGGGATATGGGGAATGCGATTCTCGGCGAGCTCATGTGTCACTTTGCCAAAGTAAAGGGTCTCGGGGGTTTTATTGTCGACGGTCCGGTGAGGGATCTGTATGCCATTGCCGAGATGGGCTTTCCCGTTTTTGCCAGGGGCGGCACTCCACGCGGCCCCTACAAAGAAGGACCCGGTGAAATTAACACGGTCATCAGCTGCGGTAATGTTCCGGTTGTGCCGGGAGATGTCATCGTAGGAGATGATGATGGCATTGTCGTCATCCCCAAGGCGGAAGCGTCTCAAATTTTGCAGGCAGCTCAGGCTGTGCAGGAGAAGGAAGCAGCGATCATCCAGGCGATTTATGACGGTAAATGGGACAGAGCGTGGGTCGATGCCACACTAAAGGCAAAAGGATGTGAAATCATTGAGTAATGGGATCGTGAAGGTTCCGAAGGCTGAGCTTCAAGATTTCGTTTCCCAAATGTTCGCGTGCGCAGGATTGGATGAAGAGCAATCGTCATTGATTTCCAGACATCTCGTCTTAGCCAATTTAAGAGGGATAGATTCACATGGAGTCAGCAGAGTAGCCATTTATATTGAAAGACTTCGCAGAGGGTTGACGTATAAAAGGTGTGAGTTGAAAATCGTCCGGGAAGCCGCATCCTTTGCTTTGATCGATGCTCAGAATACTTCCGGTATCGTAGCAGCGACAAAGGGAATTCAGATCGCCGTAAATAAAGCAAAGGAAACGGGCATTGGGATGGTCGGGATCAACCATTCGAATCACTGCGGCATGCTGGCCGATTACACCATGTACGCCGCCGAGCAGGATTGTATTGCTTTAGCGACGACCAATGCACCGGCGAACATGGCGCCGTGGGGAGGCAAGGAACGCTACTTTGGGACCAATCCCTTGTCCTATGGAATCCCAGCGGGCGAGGAAGAGGATATCATCTTCGATATGGCCACCAGCGTCGTTGCCAGAGGGAAGATTATCAACGCTCAGAAAAACGGACAAACCATCCCTCTGGGTTGGGCGATCTCTAAGGAAGGCCAACCGACGACCGATCCGGCGGAGGCGCTGGAGGGCTTGGTGCTGCCGGTCGGCGGACAAAAGGGATATGGGATTGCCATGCTGGTGGATATCCTGTCCGGACTGTTTACAGGGGCGCAATATGGTCCGCATATCGGCGATTTATACCGAAACTTTGAACAAAATCAAAATGTAGGCCAATTCTTTATGGTTATGCGTGCAGATCTTTTTATGCCCTTACAGGAATTCAAAGCCCGCATGGATCAAATGATTCAAGAAATTCGGCAAGTTCCTCTAATCCAAGGAACAGATCAAATATACATGCCGGGTGAAATTGAGAGAGGCATCATGAATGACCGTTCAACCAATGGGATACCGTTATCGACTCAAGTCCTCAATGAATTGGTTCAGGTAGCGAAAAGCCTACATGTGAACCATTCCCTATTTCAAAGCGCGAATTAAGAGGGGGTCTTGCTTATGAAAAAGCTGATTTCTTTCATTCTGGCTGCAGCATTAACGATAATTGCCGGATGCGGCACGACGAATCAAGGAACGACAGCGCAAGGTAATCAACCGAATGCCGGCAGCGGGGACAAAAAGCAAGCGGCAAACGGTTATCCGAATAAGCCGATTACCTTAATCGTTGCGTTCGAAGCAGGAGGCGGAACCGACGTAGGGGCAAGAATATTGGCGCCCTTTGTGGAGAAGGAGTTAGGCGTGCCCATCGTGATTTCGAATAAACCGGGCGCAGGCGGTTGGGTTGGCTGGGGGGAATTGGTCAAATCTCCGCCTGACGGTTATACCATCGGTTATATTAATACGCCTAACTTAATTACAGGCTACGTCAATCCATCGACAGCGAGAAAGGAAAACCTTGATAGCTTTGAACCCATTGCCAATCATGTGACCGATCTAGGCGCGATCGCAATCCGGTCGGATGAAACCCGATTCACTGACATCAAAAGTTTAGTCGAATATGCAAAGGCTAACCAGTTAACGGTAACCTCTACGGGGGTGGGCAGCGACGATCATTATGCGGCTTTACGGATGAATCAAAGGCTGAGCACGAAGTTCAATGCGGTTCATACCAAGGGCTTTGGCGAAAATTTGAGCAACCTGCTCGGTGGACACGTGGACGTCATGATGGCCAATGTCGGAGAAGTCGTTAAGCCTCATAACGAGAAGCAGCTGAAGGTGATTGCGGTGATGGCGCATGAACGCTCGCCTTATCTTCCCGATACGCCAACCCTGAAGGAAAGCGGATATGGGGATATTGTGTCCTGGTCAGCCCGGGGAATTGCGGCGCCCAAAGGGGTCAGCCCGGAAATCATGGACAAGCTGAACGCCGCTTTTGAAAAAGGGATTAACGACATGGAGCAGAAGAAAAAAATGGAGGATATGGGCCTTCAAGTCGATTTTAGAAAGGGCGAAGAGTATAAGCAAATGCTGAAGGAAGAAGAAGCGGGCGTTATGGAGCTTAAGAAGCTGTTGAATTGGTAATGAGACCGGAATGATTTCAAAGGCACGGGAAGCGGTACGCTTAAAGATTATCCCGGCCTTTGAAATCAAAGGGTTCGATGCGGTGAAAGGAAGTGGTGTAATTGAAAAATGCAGGCTTTGCGGTTGGATTCATTATCCTGCTTTTTGCATCTCTTATTTTATGGCAGTCCTTATCGCTTGATTATTACAGCGAGCTCGGTCCCGGACCGGGATTGCTGCCGCTTTGGCTGAGCGCATTATTAATCGTTTTATCTCTGCTGTTTATGGCGAAGTCGCTTAAGAAGAGTGTCATTCTTTTTTCAGAGATTTTACCTAAAGGAAGAGGCCTCGGGAATATCCTAACCATCATCGGTGCGGTTATTTTTTTCATTATCGCCGCTCCTGTGGCCGGTTTTACGATAGCGGGTATGGTGATGCTGACTTTCATCCTGCTAAGAGAATACAATTGGGTGATCGCTCTGAGTGTTTCGGCAGCCGTTACGGTATCCCTGTTTTCTATTTTTAAATTTTTCCTCAATGTGCCTTTACCGGTGAATGCATTGGGATTCTAGGAAAGGGGGGAGACCATGGAGTCCTTCTTCCATTTATTATCGGGATTTAGTACAGCGCTTACATTGGGAAATCTGATCTACTGTTTAATTGGAGTTACAGCCGGGATGCTGGTCGGTATTCTTCCGGGATTGGGCCCGACATCGGGAACGGCCATCCTGCTTCCCATTACCTTCGGCATGGATCCTATCTCCGCGATTATCATGCTATCCGGGATTTACTACGGGGCGATGTATGGTGGAACCATCACGTCGGTGCTGATCAATACTCCGGGGGAGGCCGCATCGGTGATCACCTGTTTGGACGGGCATCCCTTGGCGAAGCAAGGAAGGGCCGGAACCGCATTGGGAGTGGCGGGAATAGGGTCATTCATTGGGGGAACCCTCTCGATTATAGGGCTTGCCTTTCTTGGACCGATGATCGCCAAAATGGCATTAAAATTTGGACCTCCTGAGTTTTTTGCTCTTATGATCTTGGGCTTGACCCTTGTGATCGGATTGATAGGCAAATCGCTCTTAACCGGCATGATGGCTGGGGTGTTGGGGCTGACCTTATCCATGATCGGGATGGACACCATGTCCGGTGTGGTCCGCTTCAGCTTCGGAGAGCCTCAATTAATGAACGGGTTCGATTTTGTCACGGTGGCTATGGGCTTATTCGGCTTATCTGAAATTCTAACCAATGCCGAAAGCCATGCTAAAGCCCAGAAAGCTCCGAAAGTCCAAGGGCTTTTGCCCAAACCGGAAGAATGGCGGCCTACGTTGATGTCGATTGGCAGAGGCACGGGATTAGGGTTTTTTGTGGGCCTGTTACCGGGCTCCAATTCGGTTATTCCTGCGATCATGTCCTATTCCCTGGAGAAAAAGCTGGCCAAGGACCCTTCCCGGTTTGGAAAGGGAGCGATTGAGGGGGTGGCCGGACCTGAAACAGCCAATAATTCCTACTGCGGCGGGGCTCTCATTCCTTTATTTACGCTTGGAATTCCGAGCTCGCCAACGATTGCTGTCATTTTGGGAGCGTTTATTATGCACGGACTTACTCCCGGGCCTACGCTATTCCAAAATAACCCGGATTTTGTCTGGGCCGTGATTGCCAGTATGTTTATAGGAAACTTTATTTTGCTGATCATGAATGTGCCGATGGCCGGACTGTGGGCCAGAATTGCAACGGTTCCGTTTAAGCTGCTTTTCCCTATTATATTAATTATTTCGATTTTGGGTGCATATAGTGTAAACAATAGCCTCTGGGATGTTGGAGTTATGCTCGCGTTTGGCCTCATCGGTTATTTTATGAAGAAGGTTGATATCCCTATGGCCCCGTTGGTGCTTACCTTTGTATTGGGAAAATTGATGGAAGATGCTTTGATGCAGTCGTTAATCATCTTTAACGGGGAGTTTTTGTCCTTCTTCCAACGCCCGATTTCGGGAACCATTCTGGCGATCTCCATCCTGATCTTGATGATCAGCTTTATGGCAGGCTTAAAAAAGAAAAAAGAGTTTCTTGCTAATGATTTCGAAATGTAAAATACCGGAAATGAAATAAAGCATGGGTCAGCTTGGTATATGCGGTAACTATATAACGGAGAGGGTCTCATCTAGATTGGATGATGGGGAATAGAGCAAAGACAGGTGAAGTTCCGGCCTGTCTTTGCTGTTTTGTGCAGAGCTTTATGCGTCTTTGCCGGCAGATGCGCCCCAAGTAAGATTGACACCTATTAGATGTTGAATTAAAATTATTCCAAAACTACCAAGTAACATACATCTTCGCCTCAAAGATCACGGTTTTAATCTGAAAACCTATCCATAGCACTCCATTCTAATTTATTACATAACCCATTTATTACCAATTTTAACTTGCACTAAAGAGAATTAATCCGTTAGCGTAACGTAAAAAATGAATTTGAAAGCGTTTTATTGCTGCGGGTAGATCGTACTGGAAACCTTAACGTCATGCTGTGGGGGTGGGGTACAGTTGAATTCTTACATGAGCCGGCGTCAATTTCTTAAGAAAATGACCCATTGGACGGTGCTGGGAGCGGGTCTTTGCGTGAGCGGTGGGCTGTTTGCCGCTTGTGAGAAATCGATTTCAAACAGAAGGAGCTTGGACATGAAGGACTCGGATTCCGAAGACCAAAAAACGTTTTTATTCTTTTCCAATAAAAGTTTGGGATACTATTTTTATATTATTCAACAGGAAGCCGTTAACCGTGCAGCCCAATCGATCGGATGGGGTTTTCAATCATCCGTGGCCGATCTCGATCCGTCCAAGCAGGCTCAGCAAATACAGGAGATATTGGCCAAGAAGCCGATCGCAGTGATTGCAGATCCGGTAGACAGCGACGGGCTGGAAGAAACGATGAATGCCGCCAAGAGGGAAGGCGTTGCGGTGGGCATTATCGATACGCCGCTGATGATCGGCGAAGCTTCGATTACGATTGCCTTCGATAATTACAAGGCCGGGGAAATGGCCGCCCAAAAAATGATTGATTTGCTGACGGACAAGTACGGAGCGCCCAAAGGGGTTGTGCTGAACTGTTTTGGTCAGCTGAAGAGCCACGCATGGAATCTTCGCAAGCTGGGCTTTGAAGCGGTGATCAAAAACTATAAGGATGTGGAGTTAATCAGCCGTGCTACGGAAGGCGATTTGACCAAAATGCATGATGTGACGGCCGAAATTTTGGCCCAATATCCCCAGCTTGACGCCGTTCATGCGCCTTCGGAAACTCCCGCCCGCGGCATTTATCAGGCATTGAAAGAAAAAGACAAACTGCATGCCAAGGGCTCGAAGGAGCATGTGATTTTCGTCACGATTGACGGAGAACCGATTGCCCATCAATGGATTAAGGAGGGGATTTTGGATGCCACGATCTCTCAGGATCCGATCGCTTACGGTGAAATTTGCGTGGAGCTTCTGAATAAGTATGCCCGGAAGGGAGAGAAGGTTCCGTTAGAGCCCTATTCAAACAGCAAGTATTACTGGGAGAAGGCGCACATTTCCCAGACCCCGTCAGGTCCAAGCCTTATTCTGCCGCCGTTTGAAGTCAACACAAGTAATGTGAACGACAAGCGGCTGTGGGGAAATATTGCTTTTAACGAGTGGGGTATCAAATATTATTAAACCATTATATCAAATAAAGAGAGGACGCATATGAGATGGATCGTTCGTTTTTTTCGGAAAAGCATTAAACGCCGTCTCCTTTTTTGCTTTGTCTTCATTGGGATTCTGCCTATTGCCGTCGTGGGCTTCATTCCTTATCAAAAAACGGCCGAAGTCGTGAAAGGGCAAGTACTGGAGTATGCCCAAATTACAGTGAATCAGCTCAATGAGAATATTAACTATCATTTGAACGAGATGGATTTGATGTCGCGAATGGTGTATTACCAAGTGTTTGCCACCTTTGAGAAAGCAGGAGGGACAGGCGGGATTCACGAGGAGGATTTCCGTCAATTTCTTTTGGCTCTGAAAAATAACCGCACCTTCATCGATGACATTCATGTGATTGAAGGGGAACGGTATTATTCGACCGCGTCCGTGCTGAAGCAGGAGCTCTTGAAATCCAAAGAATGGTATATTAGCTCTGTGCAGCATCCGGGAGAGAAGGCATGGATCGGACCGCACATGAACGATTATTCCCTGAATGAACCCAAAACAGACAGGGTCGTATCCCTTGTATATCCCTTTAATCTTGCGAAGAATACACCGCCGGCTGTGATTATCATCGAAATGAAGCAGGATAAGCTTGATGAACTGTTTCAGAGTCCTACCCTGAAAAGTCTGGGCAAAATTTTGTTGATCGACAAATACGGCCGCATTCTGTACAGTTCGGATAAATCTTTACTGCCGTCGGAGGAGGAATATTCCAATCAATATATCACGAATACGAATTTGCTTGGCGGATTAAGCCATGAATACAGTTTTATTTATGATATCAATTATTTTAGCGGCTGGAAGGTCGCTGCATTCATCCCGAACGTGAAGATTGAGCAAAGCTTTGCTTCGATCCGGAACATCGTATTTATGCTAATCGGCATTTTTCTGGTCATATCCATCCTGTTAGGGTGGGGATTGTCCGACCGCTTGATTAAACCGTTGAGAACGCTGCAGATCGATATGCGTCAGGTCAAGAAAGGCAAATTTTATACGAGGTCTAGGATTGATGCGGAGGATGAAATCGGCGATCTGAGCCGTAATTTCAATCAAATGGTAGCAGAGATCGAAAGCTTGATTGATAAAATCTCCGAATCTGAAAGGAAAAAGAAGCAAATCGAAATGCAATCGCTTCAATACCAGATTAACCCCCATTTTCTGTATAATACGTTAAACTCCGTTCAATGGCTGGCCAAAGAGTATAAGGCGCCTGAAATCAGTGAAATGTTAACCGCTTTAATCAAGCTGCTGCGCTCAAGCTTAAATACGAGCAGCTATACTCATATGCTGGAGGAAGAACTGGAGGTTTTATCTTACTATGCCCGGATTCAAAAATACAGGTACGACGATCAGGTTGAGATCCGCTACCGGATCGACTCGGATGTATTAGCCGTTCTTGTGCCGAGATTCGTTCTGCAGCCGCTTGTAGAAAACGCCTTCTTTCACGGCCTTTGCGATAATGAAGGAAGGATTGAAATCAGTGCCTGCCGGAAGGCCGATCAAGTTGAAATCGTTGTAGAGGATAACGGTAGAGGAATCGATGCCGACCAATTGAAAACCTTATTTTCTCCTGATGTGTTAAGAAAACATTCCAGTGGAATCGGAATCAAGAATGTGGATGACAAAATTAAGCATTACTTCGGCGATTCGTACGGGTTATCCATCGATAGCGTCAAAGGGAGAGGAACGAGGATTTCTATTGCTTTGCCTTTCAGGATAAAGGAAGGGATGGAGAAGGATGACTATCCAAGTCTTAGTGGTTGATGACGAGAGAATTGTCAGAAGAGGGCTCAAAGCGCTGGTTCCTTGGGGTGAATTCGGGATGGAGGTGGCAGCCGAAGCGGCCAACGGAGAGAAGGCGTTGAACATCGTTAAGCAGCAGCCGATTGATTTGGTGATTACGGATATTCGTATGCCGATCATTGACGGGCTGGAGCTTACGAGAATCCTCAAGCGGGATTATCCCAACATCAAGGTACTGCTGCTCACTTGCTACAATGATTTCGATTATGTAAAGGAGGCTTTAGAGATCGGAGCTTCGGGTTATATGTTAAAGACAGAAATGGAAGATGACGGTCATCTGGAAAGCGTTTTAACGAGAATCCGGTCAGAATTTGAGCAGATCAGAACGAATCAGGAATGGGTCCGCGAGCTGCAAAGACAAGCCCGTCAATCCCTGCCCTTATTGCGGGAGAAATGGTTGAAGTCGCTTCTATCGGGTGAGCACTTTGCCAAAATGAAGCAGCAAAGCGAGAAGCTTTCTCTCTGTTGGCTCGATAAGCCGTGTTTAATTCTGTTCATTACCTGCAATGAAAACCTGGAAACGACAGATGAGTCGATAACCAAAGCATTTCAGGATACCATGGGAGAGACCCATTATGTGGCGATTCGTTTAAGCGAAAGCTCTTATTTGGCAGTGATTGAAAAATCGGAGGCTCTAAGCAAGCAGAAGGCTGTGGAACGGGAAAATGAAACGGTAGTGAAGGCTTATGCGGCTTTCAAAAGCTTGGTATCCGGTCAGGTTCAATTGTATTATCGTACCTCTCGAGGGTTGGAACAGCTTCCGGCGGAATATTCGAATGCAGTGCAATTCGCAGAGCAGCATGCCTTTTACCGTGAGCTTGGGACAGTGGTGGATACGAGCGGCATGGAGCCTGCGGAAGCCTTCGAGGCTCAAGCTTATCAGAATTGGCAGGACGTTAAACGGCTTACCATGACCAGGAATTGGAGCAAGCTCAAGGAACTGCTTGCGGAAGTCAACGCTATGATTCAGGAACGTAAGCCCAGCGTCGAATCCGTAAAAATGATGATGATCGATATTATATTAGCCATTATGGAGGGACTTCAATCCAACAGCCATATTATTTCTCCTTTATGGGGAAGCAATAAGTTCGATTTTATGGAAAAGGTCAAAAAAATCCGGACCTTCAAGGAGTTACAGGACTGGCTGATCGATGGAATCGAGCATTTGGAAGCGGAGCGCTCCGTCCTGCTATACGGGGGGAATAAGGTGATCAGTAAAGCCGTCGCCTACATCGAAAACCATTTTCATGAGGAGATTACGTTAGAGCAGCTGGCGGAGCACGTCGGTTTGAACAAAAGCTACTTAAGCTCTTACTTTAAAAAGGCAACGGGAGAAAGCTTCATAGATTATGTGCATAAAATGCGTATCGAAAAAGCCATTGAGCTGTTTGGGCATACCCATCTGAAAATTTATGAAGTAGCGGAGGCCGTTGGTTTTCAGGACCCTAAATACTTTGCGAAATCCTTCAAACGGATGACGGGCGTCACTCCTAACCAATACAAAGGAACTATGGAAGAATAATAGACAAGGACCTGGTCACCGGCCAGGTTTTTTATCTTCGCCAAAAGGCTTTGCTCAGAAGCCTTTTTATGGTTCATGGGACAAAATTTTTACACCCCTTCGAAAAAATGTACACCTAACTTCCTGTGTACTAAAAAATGAACACCCGAATCAAAACTCACGTACATGTTGCGGCATTCGCGAAAGAAGTAAAATCTAATCATAAGTTAAGGCAGGCGAAGAGGGAGGTGAGGAAATGAAAGCGGTTAAAGCAGCGGTCGTATACAAACGGGAAGCCTTGGAAATCAGAGCTTTTCCCAAACCCGTATTAAACGATGAAGAGCTGCTTATCAGAGTCCGAATGTGTGGAATTTGCGGTTCCGATCAACACATCTTCCGTGGTGACTGGGGGGAGCCTTATCCGATTATTCCCGGTCATGAATTCGTGGGCACCGTAGAGGAATTAGGCAGGAACGCCGCACAAAAGCACGGGGTTAAGCCAGGGGATAAGGTCGCTGTCGAAATGATTCTTCCTTGCGGTACGTGCTTGTGGTGTAAAGAGGGAATGTACAATCTATGCGTCAAAGACGAGGAGGAAGGAAGACAGTACGGCTGTAATATCAGCAGCAGCCGGGAGCCGCACTTATTTGGCGGATGGTCGCAATATTTGTTTGTCCCATCCAACGCTATCGTTCACCGGATACCCGATCATATTCCATGGAACAGAGCCGTCTTGACGGAACCGCTTGCTGTGGCGGTGAGGGCCGTCCATCTGACGCCTCCGAAGCTTGGAGACAAGGTAGCCGTTATCGGCGCCGGGCCGATCGGACTGCTAACATCGGTTGCAGCGAAGGCGGCAGGCGCTTCAACGGTTATCCTCATCGGCACCAGAGAGGAAAGACTTTCTCTAGGCAAAGAGCTGGGTGCGGATGAGGTAATTGATTTCAGACAAGAAGACGCCAAAGCCAGACTGCTTGATTTGACGGAAGGGAGAGGGGCCGATCTCGTATTCGAAACGGCGGGAACGCCGCAAGCGCAAAAGGATAGTCTGAACTACGCCAGAAAAGGCGGAACGGTCAATTATCTTGGTTTAACGGGGAATCGACCGGTCACGATTGAAACGGATCAGCAGATGACGTTTAAGGAATTAAAGCTGCAGACGTCTTTCCTGAGTGCATGGGGTTATCAAGCCGCCATCCGTCTGATTGCAAGCGGGCGATTCCCTATCGAGAAGATGATTACCCACGAATTTGCATTAGACGATGCCGAGCAAGCCTTACAATGTGCTGCGAACCGTGAGGAGAAAGCGATAAAGGTCATCCTGATTCCTTGATTTTAATTTGTAAACGCTCTTATATAGCATACTTAAAGGAGGAGCAAACATGCCGTTAATCGGAAAGGCAGCGGTTTTGGACGGAGTCGAAGGGAATTTTCATATTAAAGAATATGAGGTTCCGCAGCCGAAGGCTGGAGAATTCATCGTACGGACGGAGTTCGCGGGTGTTTGCGGAACGGATGTTCATATCTATTACGGGCACTTAAATACGATTGAATATCCGATCATATTGGGCCACGAATTTTGCGGTATCATTGAAAAGCTTGGTCAGGGTGTAGTCGAGGATTCCAACGGAAGACCGGTGAAGGAAGGCGACCGGGTGGTCATAGTGCCCGGAGTGCCGTGCGGAAATTGCTACTATTGCAAAATCTCCAAAACGCCGACCCGCTGCGCCAATGTGAAGGCTTACGGCTTTATGCCCGATCAGGCACCGCATTTATTATCCGGCGGCTTTAGCCAATATGTTCACATTCAATACCCAAATACATCTTTCTTCAAGACGGACATGGAGCCGCATATAGCCGTATTGACAGAGCCTCTCTCCATTTGTATTCACGGTTTTCAGCGGGCCGGCGGCGTCCGCTTCGGCAGCACCGTTGTTGTCCAAGGGACCGGGGCGATCGGGCTCGGGGCGGTTGCTTTTGCAAAAAGGTCGGGGGCGGCTAAGGTCATTGCCGTAGGCGGGCCGAAGCGGCGTTTGGAGCTGGCCGGACAATTAGGCGCGGATGTGACCATTGATATTGAGGACATCCGCGATCCCAAGGAACGTATCCAGCTGGTTAAAGAGGAGACCAAGGGCGGTCGTGGTGCCGATATGGTCGTTGAATGCTCTGGATTCCCCGCATCCGTTCCGGAAGGGCTGTCCTACCTGCGTGACAGCGCATCTTACGTGGAGCTTGGCCATTTTACAGACGTTGGCACGGCCAGCATCAATCCGCATTGGCATATTCTCCGAAACAACGCGGATATTCACGGGGTTTGGGGAAGCGATGTGGAGCATATGGAGATGACGCTGAACATCATAGAGAAAATGGAGCTTCCTTACGATAAGCTGGTGACGCAAACGCTTGGATTAGATCGGATCGGGGACGCCATTACAGCCATGAGCAAAAAAGGATATCGGTTGGATGGCGAAGATCAAGTGATCAAAATCGCGATTAATCCATGGATTTAGCTGCAGGATCCGATCATAATCATTCGATTTCACAATTTCAAAAGGAAAGGGTGTATCCATTTCATGCAAACCCAAATGAACGGAGAAAAACGCGATGCCTCGGGCAGCGATGTCATTGAAGTTAGGAATATGGCCACGATGGAGCTGATCGACACCATACCGGCCGCAACGATTGAGGATGCCCAGAAGGCATTGGATGCCGCACAGGCTGGAGCGAGAGCATGGGCGCAGACGCCGATTTTTAAACGGGCGGAGATCATCAACCGCTTTGTTAGCCATCTGCGTGCCCAACGCGATGAGCTCGCCCGGCTGCTCAGTGCGGAAAACGGCAAAACGCTGGAGCAGGCAGGCTGGGAGCTGGACACGGCAGCCGCCATATTTGAAGGGTTTGTGGAAGAATCCAAAAGGCTGTTCGGTCAAACCATCCCTTTAGAAATTCAATCCGGTCTTGAGAAGGATTTGATGATTACCAAGCGCGAACCGCTGGGCGTTATCGTGGGCATCATCCCGTTCAATTTTCCGGCTGAGCTGTTTGCTCATAAGGCGGGGGCTGCTTTGGCTGCGGGCAATGCGATTATTGTCAAACCGCCGGAAGATGATCCGTTAACCGTGACGCGTATGGCACAAATGCTGCATGAGGCAGGAGTTCCGCAGAATACGCTGCAGATTGTAAACGGTTATGGAGAAGTGGTGGGCGACTATTTGGTGAAAAGTCCGCAGGTTCAAGCTGTCAGCTTTACAGGAAGCACGGAAGTAGGCACGGTCATCGCCCAAAACGGTGCTAAAAACTTGTCGAGGGTATTTCTTGAGCTGGGCGCAAACGATGCGATGATCGTGTGCGAGGACGGAGACCTGGACGCTGCGGTCGATCATGCGATATTCGGGCGGCTGCTGGCCAACGGCCAGGTCTGCTGCGCCAACAAAAGATTGCTCGTGCAGCAATCCGTCTATGAAGATTTTAAAACCAAGCTGGTTGAGAAGCTGGCCGCAAAACAAATCGGGAACCAGCTGGAAGAAAGGACGGAGGTCGGTCCCCTCATCAATGAAGCCGCAGCGGTGAAGGTGGAACGGCAAATTCATTATACGGTTGGTCAAGGCGCTAATCTGGTTCTGGGAGGGAAGCGGGTCCAAGCGTTTATCGAGCCTACCGTACTGGAAGCGACAAGGGATATGGATATTTCCAAGGATTTGGAAATTTTCGGTCCTGTATTTGCTTTAATTCCGTTTGAAGATGACCAGGAAGCGATCGACATCGTGAACACAAGTCAATATGGTTTAAACTCCTCCATTTTCACTCGGGATATTTATAAGGCGATGAATGCGGGAAATCAGATCGAGGCCGGGATTGTTTCCATCAACGGCGGAACCTGCTACCGTCCGGTATGCAGCGCTTTCGGCGGATATAAGAAAAGCGGGATCGGCAGAGAGGGAACGCTGTATACCCTCGAAGAGCTGACCCAAATCAAAAGCATTGTGCTTCGAGGTGTAATGTAAACCGGTATGAAAGGAATCTTAAATAGAATCGGGGATGTCAATGAAAAATATAAGAAAAAAAAGCTTTACGGCATTGTTCGTCACATTGATGCTGTCGCTCGCGGTGTCCGCATGCGGAGGAGGGCAGCAGCAAGCCGCCGGCGGATCTTCGCCTCCGGAGCAGAACGGGCAGCAGCAGGGGGGCGCTTCGGTGCCTGCGGCCTCTCAAGGCAAAGGGCTGATTGCTCTCGCTCACAAAAGCTTGAACTACTACGCTTTCGTTGCTATGCAGGAAGCGGCGAAGCGGAAAGCGGAGGAGCTGGGCTACCAATTCGAGGCGAGCGTGGCGGATTTCGATTCCGCTAAACAAACGAACCAATTCATCAACTTTATTTCCAAGAAGCCGGTAGCGATTATTTCGGATCCCAACGACAGCGAAGGGTTAGTTACGGCGATCGATAAAGCGGAGCAAGCCGGCATTCCGGTTTCGATTTTCGATACTCCGACAACGGGCGGCAATGTAGCGTTTACCGTAGCTTTTGACAACTACAAAGCCGGTGAAATGGCGGCTATGGAAATCGTAAAAAGGCTCGAGAAAAAGTACGGCGAAGCCAAAGGCAACGTTCTGAACGCTTACGGGGCGATGTCGAGCTCGGCTTGGAGAGCGAGGAAGGAAGGCTTCGATGCGGTAATGAAAAAATATCCGAACATCCATTATTTGGCGATGCCGGCCGAAGGGGATATGAGAAAGACGCAGGATGTGGCGTTGAATGCGATTGCGAAGTACAAAACCCTTGACGCGGTTCACGCGCCGAGCGACAACCCCGCAATGGGACTCTATGAGGCGCTGAAGCAAACCAATGAATTGAAAAAAGTAGGCGAAGAAGGACATGTCATCTTCGTCACGATCGATGCGGAGCCGATTGCTCTGCAGCGGATTCAAGAGGGCTGGTACGACGCCACGATTAACCAGGATTGCGTAGCTTATGGCGAGCTGGTCATAGAAATGCTGGATAAATATACGCTGAAGGGACAAAAGGTCCCGATCGAGACGTATAAGAACGACAACTATTTCTGGAAAGAAGCGCCGATCAAGCAGGGTCAAACCGGACCGCATATGGTTATCGATCCTTATGTCATTGACAGCAGCAATGTGAACAATGATGCCCATTGGGGCAATGTGGCCTGGAATAAGTACGGGTTACGATATTAAGGTTTTATCAACGGCATAAGATGGAGTGAAGCACGGCTGGCTCCATCTTATGCGATAAAGACGGAAGAACGGGTTGAAGGAGGGAATCCCATTGCTGCTTGAGGTCTCCAATGTTTACAAAAGCTTCGGCGGGAAGGAAGTATTGAAGAATGTCGAGTTTTCCTTAGACCATGGTGAAATTCACGGATTGGTCGGTAAAAACGGTGCAGGCAAATCCACGTTGGTCAATATCATCTCGGGAGTCCTTTCATGCGACAGCGGAACGGTTGAAATGGATTCGCAGCCGATGGATCGGCTTTCCGTGCTAGAAAGACAAGACCTGGGCATCTATGTCGTTCCTCAGCATGCGACCATCATTCCCGAATTCAGCGTCGCTGAAAATCTTTTTTTGGGCGTATGGCTGCGCAAAAAGTCGGGGCTCGTGGATTGGAAGCCCATGTATGAGCAGGCGGAGCAGGAGCTGCGTGAATACGGACTTCCTATCGATCCCAGGATGAAAGCCAAGGATTTATCGCTTGTAAATCAAAGAAAGCTCAATATGATCAGGGCATTGTTCAGTAAAGCGAAATTAATCATTTTGGATGAACCGACAACGGCCCTTTCGGCGGATGAGAGAAGCAGCTTGTTTGAATTCGTCCTCAGGCTGAAAAAACAGGGCACCGGCATTATTTTTATATCCCATTATCTTGAGGAAGTACTCAAGCTGTGCGATCGGATTACGGTGATCCGTGACGGGCAGTCCTTCACCGGCTATGCCGCCGATTCGGTTGACGAACGCACGCTGACGAATTTGATCGTAGGCGAGGATGTGCAGCTATGTGTCCGTTCCAGAGCATCGGGAGTGGAGAAGGAGCCCGTTTTGGAATGCAGGAACATCAAGGGCCGGGAGTTAAAGGACGTATCCTTCCGTTTGCACCGTGGAGAAGTTTTGGGCTTAATCGGTTTTCCCGGTTCGGGCGCCAGGGAAATATGCAGAGGCCTGTTCGGGCTTTATCCGGTAGAGAGCGGCAAAATTCATTTAAACGGCTGTGAAATCGGCATACCTCAAGGACCCGCCGAGGCATTGGAGCATAATATGGTGTATGTTTCTTACGACCGCCATAAAGAAGGGATTGTCCAGCAGCTTCCGATCCAAGAAAATATCAGTTTATCCATCCTGGGATCGAAGCTCAAAAAGCTGATGGGCCTGGTAGACAAGGCCAAAGAGCTCGCCAATTCCAACAATTATTTTACTCAACTGAACATCAAAGCCGCTTCTATTTACGAAATGGTAGGCAATTTGAGCGGGGGAAATCAGCAGAAGGTAGTGATTTCCAAAGCTTTAAGCGTGGATCCGTCGGTGTTGATTATCGATGAGCCTACCATAGGAATCGATGTGAAAAGCAGGGAGGAAATCCTGTTTCTGATTGATGACTTGACTCAGTCGGGTTTAAGTGTTCTGTATCTGACCAATGATTACAATGAACTGCTCAGGGTGGCGGACCGTTTAATCTTTTTCTCCGATGGCAAGGTGGTTCATGAAGTGGAAAATGAGGGCTTCACGGCCGAGCAGGTGATTCAAATGCGTGATTCAGTGAAGGATGGTGCAGCATGAATGTAAAGGAAAGCAATATTGTCGTATCGCAGTCTGTGCTCCCATTGGCTCAGAACCAACAAAGATGGGTCCGGCTGTTTGCCAATCATATTGTCTGGTTCCTCCTTGGTTTTGGTATCATCATCATGGGGTTAATCGACTCCACGTTTTTTTCCAAATCGATTTTGCAAAATATTTTGGTGCAGACAGCTGTGCTTGGCGTATTGACCGCAGGAATGTCCTTCGTACTGATTATCGGGGAGATTGATCTGTCCGTCGTAGGTGTGCTCGCGTTTAGCGCCGGGCTGGGAACAACCTTGATGAACGGAGGATTTCCTTGGTTTGCCGCCGTCCTGGCCATTGTTTTGTTCGGTGTCTGCGTTGGATTCATCAACGGTTGGCTGATCGCCAAATGGAAGGCTGCGGCTTTGATCGAAACGCTGGCCATGGGGCTTATCCTGCAGGGAGCGCTCATGGCTTTGACCCAAGGCCGTTCCATTATCAATTTTCCTGCAGCCTACACCTGGATCGGACAAGGAACCATCGCCGGTCTTCCCGTGCTCCCTATTCCGTTTCTCCTCATCTACTTGATTGTTTATTTCGTTTGGAAGAAGACGGTGTTCGGCAGAAGCTTGTTTGCAACGGGCGGGAACAGCAGAAGCGCTTACGTAAGCGGGATACGGACAGATCGGATCAAGATCTATGCGTTTGCCGTTTCGGGCGGACTGGCGGGCTTCTCGGGGTACTTGCTCTCCGCATATATGGGTGCCGTAACGATGACCTTCGGCTCCGATTTGCTTATGTACACGCTGGCTGCAGCCGTCATCGGAGGGGTGAGCTTGACGGGAGGACGAGGAAATATTTCCGGTGTCTTAGGCGGCGTGCTGCTGCTTACCGTCATTCAAACAGGCCTGCAAATTCTTGGGATTTCCTCTTATTACGTCACAATGGTCGGGGGCTTGATGATCTTTATCGCTGTGGTGGTCGATGCGTTAAAAACAAAGTATTTACAATGAACATGGTAATTAATTCTAAAAATAAATTTAAATCCCAATAAAATGGGATTTTTTTATTGCATTGACTAGGTTGAGTCAATCAAACCACAATATGTAGTGTTAATTCTCTTAGGCACCGCTTTTTCCCTTGGCTTTTGCCCTACGATGCTTGTATTATTTTTCGGAACGCTCATGCCGCTCACCCTGCAGTCTTCTTGCGGCCTCCTTCTTCCGTCCATTTTTGCTGCAGGTACGGCAATGCCATTCCTATTATTTGCCGGACTGACCGTTGGGTTCGGCCTGGATCGCGTCATGATCAAGCGTGCAAGACGATGGGGCGGGTGGATTCAGATGCTGGCGGGCATATGATTTATCCTCTTTGGTATAGGCGATACCATGACTTATTGGACACTCTAGCTTTAAGCTATTCCGTATAGCTTAAAGCTTGTTTTCCCAATGCTTCCCAAGTGGCTATAAAACGTTCTTTTTGAATGCGCAACTGTTTTCTGCCGCTCAACGGGTCGTTGACGTATACATTTTTCTCATCGTAGCCGACTAACAGTACGGTATGCTCCTGAAAGGTAGTTCGAATAGGCCCGATCGGGGTGTCCCATACAACCCACTGTCGGTCCGCAGGTACGGTAAAAGAAACCGTAGTCCATACGAGAACGGGTATACCTTGGGATACTTGCCGCTCCAAGTCATCAAATGTGCTGCCAGTCAAATCGACCCCCGTCGGGATGTATTTGAGAAGCAAATCAGATAATGCAGCATGATATATTCCGAGGCCTTTTTGCTTCCCCGTTACATCTCCAACAAACCCGAGATTCGGATTCCCCCAGGATCGAATCGTTCCGTCCGCATTGTACTGAATAGGGGTGTGATCCTTCTTCATTTCGGGGACAAGCTCCATTTTATTTCTCTTAATTCCTTTATACTGAAGCAGCATGGCCAATGCCGTAATTTCGCATCCGTTATAGAGCTCGGGCATTTGCTGCAGGATTGGAGCATCCAGCATGGCGGACTGCTTTTTTTTGCTGTATTCCGGAGCTGATTCATTCGCGTCTGAGATGACGGCAGAGAGGGAAATCAAATCGGATGAAACAGCCTGTTCATTCTTTTCGATTATTTTCATATACAGCAGGAACAGCATCGCTGCGCTGGAGAAGGCAAGTCCAATGAGGAGTACGGCACTGAAAAGTGCTTTTATGCTTTTTAAAATCATGATCCCTTCCACTTTGTTTATAATGATGTATGATGATTTCATTATACTACATTTCGTAGTGAGGTTAAAATTTTGATTTCATTGACATGATGGATTTCTTTATACTACAATCTGTAAGTATAAGTTATAAAGCGTTATCACAAAAAGGGCGCCGGGTCGTTAGCATACAATCATTGAAATGAAGAAATGGAAATGAAGAACATTCAAATAGAAGATAACTTATCCCATTTGTAGGAGGATTTCATTGTGGAAGGCAATGTTTTAAATGTTTCACTTATTCTATTAAATGTAGTCATCTTCATCCTGATCATAAGATATCGAAGACGGAGAATGGCTAAACAGTCTGAAAAAGCAAGAAATCTGCAAATATTGATCAGTCAATTATCGGTCGAACCCAATAATCAGAATGTGCAGGAATTTATTGACGAGCTTCAGGAAACGTATTCCTTATTCGCCAATCCCAAGAACGGCGGCATTGTCCGTACGGCTTTTGAAAACGTAGAAGCAAGCGAAAAGGTGGATCTCGAATTAAAGCACGAGCTGCGCAGAGTGATTTCCAAATTGGGAGTCAAGGATCTTATAGAGGTCCGGGCATAGATAACTTTAAGAGCAAGCTGGCATCTGTCTTTACAGGTGTCGGCTTGTTTTTTTTATCGGGGTCTTTATACGACATTTCGGAATGATTAATACTCGTATTAAAAATCCTGAAAAATACGGATCGATTCGGCGAGTATAATGTAACCATACCATATGATGAAATGAATTCCGCATAACGGAATGATCAAGCGAAGGAGGTGGATCATGAAGGCTGAGCGTGAAAAAGTCCAGTCCTTGGAAAGAGCGTTGAAAATTCTGGAATGTTTCACCATGGAGACTCCCGAATTGTTTCTTGGCGAGATCTCCGCCAAGAGCAAGCTTTCCAAAAGTACGGTTCATCGGCTGCTCGGAACGATGCTGTTCTACGGGTACATCAACCAAAATGAAGACAATCAGAAATACAGCCTGGGGTTAAAATTATTTCGGCTGGGATCCATCGTGAGAGGCAATCTGTCTCTAAGAGGCGTCGCTTTATCTTATATGAATCAGCTCTGCGGTGAAATTTCGGAAACCGTAGGTCTGAACATCGTGGATGAAGAATATCGGGTATGTATTGAGTCGGTAGAGAGTGTTGAAGTCGTGAGAAGCTTTATTAAGGTTGGACAGCGGGTTCCCTTGTGTCAGGGAGCATCCAGTATGGTGCTGCTGTCCTTTATGCCGGAGCATCGGAAGTGCCGTATCGTCGATCAGGGCGAAAAAGACGGGCTCCTGCTCATGCCAAAGTCCAAGCTGATGGAATGTCTGGAGCAGATCGCCCGGCTGAAGTACTGGACATCCGTCAATGACAGGGTACAGGGAGCCTTCTCGGTTTCAGCACCGATTTTCAATCATACCGATGACCTGGTTGCAAGCTTAACCGCTGCCGGTCCTGTACAAAGATTAACCGATGACCGTTTGCAGCTGATGATTACAAAAGTGACGCAAAGCGCTGACCGCATTTCCGAGGCTTTGGGTCACTCCGGAATGATGGCGGGGGCAAGAGGATAAAACGGCGGATTGGTAATCGTCTGCAGAAGGGATGAATCCATTGACGGAGTAGAGGAGGTTTTTTTAATGGAGTCTGGTGTTGACGAGTTGAAATTGCTTGTCGTAAAGGCAGTCCGGATGTTGGAACGAATAGAGCTGTTGGACAATAACGGTCATGTCAGTGTCCGTATCCCCGAATCCGACCGCTTTCTCATCAATTCCCGTAAAGCGAGCCGGGCCTCCCTCACGGTAAGAGATGTGGTCCTATGTGACATGGAAGGCAGGCTTTTGGAAGGGGAATCGGAACCGCCCAGCGAGTTCCACATCCACACCGAAATTTATAGACGAAGGGCGGATGTCGGCAGCGTGATCCACAATCATCCCCATTACCAAACGGTGCTGGGCATCGCAGATATTCCCCTTCAACCGGTCTTTGGCGTCGGAGCCTTTGTTCTGGATGTTCCATGCTTTGAAATTTCGAGTCTAATCAATACGCGGGAATTGGGAGAGCAGGTGGCAGAAAAGCTGGGTAAATCGAGCTCGGTTATGCTTCGTCATCATGGCAGCGTGGTGGCATCCAAGAACATTAAAAGCGCATTTACCATCTCGGTGTTTATGGAGGAGAATGCCAAAAAGCAATATGCTGCATCGCTGCTTGGGCCAAACGTGAAGGTCCTAGAGGGTGATAATCTGCAGCGGACCCGAGCATCCAATTGGCAGCCGGGCATCATTGAGAAATGTTGGACGTACCATCAGGAGAAAGCGGAATGGCAAGGAGCTCTAAGAGGAATCGCAGAGTAAGAGAAGCACAGCCGTAAGAAACAATTACATGAAGCTAATATTAATGACTAGGAGGACGTCATTCATGATTAGTCAGGAACAGAACGATTATCTTACTCAAGTAGGCCCCGGGACACCTTTAGGAAACCTGCTTCGCCGTTATTGGTTTCCGGTGGGTGCCGTCTCGGAGCTGAAGAATAAATTTACGAAGCAGGTGCGCTTGCTTGGAGAGGATTTGGTTTTGTTTCGGGACTTGTCGGGCAGCTATGGCTTGGTACAGGAACGATGCCCGCACCGAGGCGTTTCGATGGTACACGGAATTCCCGAGGAAAGCGGGATCCGCTGCCAGTATCACGGCTGGTGCTTTAATTCCAAAGGGCAATGCATAGATCAGCCTAATGAGCCCGAACACAGCACCTTTAAAGACCGGATTCAAATTAAAGCCTACAAGGTCCAGGAGTTGGGAGGCTTGCTCTTCGGTTATTTGGGCCCTGAGCCTGCTCCGCTGCTGCCCCGGTTTGACGGATTTGTGGTGGACAACGCCATCCGGGTCATCGGTCATGCGGTGCTGCCGGTGAATTGGCTGCAAATTATGGAAAATTCAATGGATCCGATTCATACGGAATGGCTTCATGGACATTACCATGAGTACATCACTGCGCAAAACGGCTCCAAGCAGGAGGTGGCCTTTCAGCGCAAGCATTTGAAAATTGAATTTGACCGGTTTCCGTACGGCATCGTCAAACGCAGATTGCTTCAGGGCCAAACGGAGGATAGCGATGACTGGAAGGTAGGCCATCCGGTCGTGTTCCCCTATATGCTGGCTGTCGGCAGCGGGGGATTGGGAACGTATGCCTTCCAGATGAGAGTGCCGATGGACGATTATCACACCTGGCACATCTGGTATAACGCTTATGTTCCCGGACCGGAAGCGGAAATTCCCGAGAAGCTTAAGGAGGTCTGTTTATATGAAGTGCCTTATAAGGATGCCGACGGTGAGTTCATTACGGATTATATTGACGGCCAGGACATGATGTGCTGGATCACGCAAGGAGCTATTGCCGACCGTACCAGCGAGAAGCTGGGTACGACAGATAAAGGAATCATCCTGTTCAGACAATTGCTGAAGGAGCAAATGGCGAAGGTGGAGCGCGGGGAGGAGCCGATGAATATTTTCCGTGATCCGGCCTCCAATTCCTTCATCGAGCTTCCGCTCGAGCGTAAAAAGCACCATTTTAGCGAAGGCTTCGCAAGCATTACTCAGAGGTTTCAGACTAAGTATTGTCCGGTAGTGCAGGATTTGATCGATTTATTTCAACGCGTGGGAGTCCGTTAAGATGAATGAGCCAGTACCTGACCTGGTAACAGCGTCATTTTGCAGTTGCTGCGGGCATTCTATGGGGGATCCCCGAAGCATAGTCATCGAATACTGGAATTCGCATCACACCGTTTATTTTTGCTGGTGCCATGCCTGCGGCTGGAGGGGAGAAGTGGCAGAGGTGAAACGGATGATAACGACAGAGACGGAAGAATAGAGGAGGAAATGTCTATGGTTTCCGATCCGCAACCGCCAAGACCGGTGATCCGTATAGCAATCGCCGGCCTTGGCACCGCAACCAAAGCGATGCTTCCCGCTCTGCTGAAGCATCCGGGGATGCTCATTACAGCGGCGGCCTCCTTGGACGAGGAACAGCTTCGTCTTTTCAAAAGGGATTTTCTTGTCGAAACCTTTAAGAGCGTTGAACACATGTGTCAATCACCTGAGGTGGATGCCGTTTATATCGCCACACCGACGCCGTTTCATGCAGAGCATGTTCTGTTTGCCGCCCGTGCCAAGAAGCACATCATCCTGGAAAAGCCGATGGCCGTATCGCTGGAGGAGGGTTACAGGATGGTCGCCGCCGTAGAGTCCAACGGCGTGAAGATAGTGGTCGGCCATTCACACAGCTTTGACCCGCCGATTCTAACCATGAGACAAGTGCTTGAAAGCGGCAGGATCGGCAGGTTTACCATGGCCCATACCTGGTGCTACTCCGACTGGCTGTATCGTCCGCGGATGCGTGAGGAGCTTCAAACGGAATCGGGAGGAGGGGTAACCTTTCGCCAGGGCTCCCATCAGTTCGATATCCTTCGTTTGTTGGGCGGCGGCCAAGTGAGAAGCGTTCGCGCCTCTACAGGCGCTTGGGATTCCGGAAGGCCGACGGAAGGCAGCCATGTCGTCTATTTGGAGTTTGAAGACGGCGCCTCCGCTACCGCTGTTTATAACGGGTATGATCGTTTTCATACGACGGAATGGACCTACGGCATCGGAGAATGGGGAGAACGGGTGAAAGCCGGTGATTATGCCTCCTATCGCAGAATGATGCGAACACTAAGCAGGGAACAGGAACAAGCTTTAAAAGGGAGCCGATCCGGATACTACGGAAAATCGTCTTTCATCAGCGGCGCCGGGGATTTGCAGCAGCCTTTCTTCGGGCTAACGGTGGTCAGCGGGGAACGCGGCGACATGCGGCAAACGCCGGAAGGTCTCATGAT
Organism: Paenibacillus sp. F024; assembly: GCF_057814255.1. Taxonomy (NCBI): domain Bacteria; kingdom Bacillati; phylum Bacillota; class Bacilli; order Caryophanales; family Paenibacillaceae; genus Paenibacillus; species Paenibacillus sp. F024. Next base: position 116,408 of record NZ_JBVASZ010000001.1, on the reverse strand, counting down.
TTATAGTGAAGAGGGAGTGGAGCACCTGACGCTGCCTAAAGATGTGAATGGACGCGATAAGGTCATAGAGGAATTTTATCATGCGGTAACTCATGGCAAACGCGCCATTCATGACGGAAGATGGGGGCTTGCCAATCTGGAGGTTTGCTTGGCGGTTCTGACTTCTTCAAGGGAAAAGAAAGAGGTAATCTTATCCCATCAAGTGCCGTTGAAGTGAGTGGTATGAGGATGGGGGCTTCGCTGTGGAGATCGTTTAAAGGAATGGATAAAACACTTCAATTGTAAGCGATTACAATTGTGAATAAGGAGATGAAATACATGCATCAACAGTACGGGAAGCGTTGGCTGACTGCGTTACTGACCTTGGGTTTGACCCTGAGTCTGGCCGCTTGTTCCGGTACGGCATCCGTAAATCCCGCTGCGGACAGCAAGTCTCCAGGAGGCTCGGCGGCTCAGATCGATAAAAATAACAAAGCTCCGATGACCGTCACTCTTGCAGGAGGCTCGGTCGGAGGGTTTTGGTCCGGTATGGGGCAGGTCATCTCCCAGGCTTTTGCAACCTCTTATCCCGGCTCTGCGGCCACCTATGAACCGGGCACCGGAGCGGGCAACATAAAATTAATTGACGAGGGACAAGTCGAACTGGGCATTGTGCAATCCATTGAGGTGATCGCAGCTCATAACGGAACGGCTCCATTTAATAAGAAATATGAAGGCTTGACGGCTCTTGGCACGATATATGACAATGCCGTGCTCCATGTCACCGTGCGCAAGGATTTTGCCGATAAGTACGAATTAAAAAGTCTGTCGGATATTGCTGCAAAGAAGGTTCCTGCAAGAATGGCCATTAATCAAAAAGGGAATATGAATTCCTTAGGGGCTGCTACGCTGCTGGAAGTTAACGGTATAACCGAAAAGACGTTGAAACAATGGGGCGGTTCGTTGACTTGGGCAGGAAGCTCGCAGCGGGCCGAAGCATTGCAGAATAATCGTATGGATGTTTCCATTGAATTCGTTTTTGCTCCGGATTCAAAGGTGGAAGAAACCTCGGTTACTACCGATTTGGTCTTGTGGAGCCTGGATCAAAAATCCCGCGAAGCACTGAAAAAGGAATGGGACCTGAATGCCGCAACGATTCCCAAGGGAACGTACAGGTGGCAGCAGGAAGATGTCCAAACGGTATCTTTAAGCGCCGTGATTCTTGTAAGTAAAAAAGCCAGTGTACAGGATCAATACAAAATGGCCAAGGCCTTAGTGGATCAAATTGAAATCATTCGGTCACTGCACCCTGCCATGAAGGAGATTTCTCCGCAAAAGCTGGCTGACACCGGTTCTGTCCCTTTGTCTCCGGGAGCCAAGGTGCTGTATGAAGAAATAGGAGCCGTAAAAAAATAACCATTCTGGTACGAGTGGACTGCCTGAACTCCCATCAAGCTTGAAAGGTGGTATTCATCATGGCAAATGAACAAGCGGAAACTACGCGACCCGGCTATAAAGAGTGGTTTAAAGAAGGGGCTTTGCGCACACCAAAAGGACTTTTTCGCCTTCTCATTATCTGTCTCGCTCTGGCGCTGACCCTTTTCGAAATTTGGCTGGGCGCGGTTGGAAATATGGATTTGTATCAATACGCATCAATATTTTACCCTTTTGTGCTGGGCATTACGTTTTTGCTGTTCAGCTCAAGAAAGAGCGGGACAAAGCATCTGCCGACCCTGTGGGATATTTTCTATTCCGTGCTTTCGTTTGCCATTTGGATCTTCTTTTTGTTTCATACTCCGGAGTATTTGCAGAGGATTCCGCTGTTTAACAAATTGACTGCCGTTGAAACCTTCGTAGGCGTGGCTTTGGTATTATTGACGTTGGAAGCCACGCGAAGAACCTTGGGCACTTCATTAACCATCATCGTGCTGGTATTTATGGCCTATACCTTTTTCGGTCATTGGATTCCCGGAACTTACTCTCATCGTCTGATTACGCTAAACCATTATCTAGACGATATGGTTTACACGGTGAACGGCATATTTGGAACGACCATTGGAGTAGCCGCAACCTATGTGTTTATGTTTGTCTTGTTCGGCGCCTTCTACACGCAAGCCGGCGGGGGAGATTTCTTTTTTAAATTCGCTTCGATGATTTCCGGCCGCTCGGTCGGAGGCCCCGCCAAAGTCGGGGTATTGTCAGCCGGTATGTTTGGTATGATCTCCGGCAGTCCAACGGCGGATGTTTTGACAACAGGCTACGTAAATATTCCGATCATGAAGCGGATCGGGTACAATCCGGTCTATGCCGGAGCCGTGGAGTCGGCAGCTTCGGCAGGAGGCAGCATTGCTCCGCCGATTATGGGCTCCGCAGCCTTTCTGATGGCGGAGTATGCCGGAATTCCCTACAGCGATATTATGGTGGCCGCCATTATCCCGGCGATCTTGTACTATACGGGCATTTTTCTTCAAGTTCATTTTCGCTCCAAAAAATTAAATATGCCTACCATGGACCGTGTCCCCGCATTCAAGGAAGTGATGAAGGAAGGATGGGTGCATCTTCTGCCGATTTTGTTCCTGATTTGGGGAATCGAACAAGGATTTTCCGCGCCTTATACGGCCATTCTGGCATGTGCCCTGATTATTGTGTTGAGCTGGTTCAATCCGCAAAGAAGAATTGGTCCGATCCGGATCATCCAGGCCTGCGAGGAGACGCTTGTTCGCGTCATTCCGGTCACCTTGGCCTGTGCAGCGGCGGGCATGTTTATTGACGAAATTATGCTGACGGGGCTGGCCTCCAAATTCGGCACATTGATCTTCCAATTCACGTTTGGCGACGTATTCCTCTCCCTTGTGGCCACAGCCGTTATGTGTATCATCTTCGGTATGGGTCTGCCTACGTCCACCTCATACATCCTGACGGCAGCGCTTGCTGCGCCTCTTCTGATTAATTTGGGAGTGAGCGTCTTGTCCGCCCATCTCTTTATCGTTTATTACTCCGTCCTTTCGTGCATTTCGCCGCCTGTAGCTACCGCGTGTATCGCAGCGGGGAGCATCGCTCAAGCCGATCCCAATAAAATCGGCTGGGCGGCTTGTAAGCTCGCATTAGTCGCGTTCATCATGCCGTTTATGTTTGTGTATCAGCCCGGATTGCTGCTTGAAGGCAGCGTGGCGGTCATCACCGTGTCCGTCCTGACCTCAGCCATTGGGATTGCTTGCTTGGCCGCCGCCATTGAGGGATGGCTCGCGAAAAGTCTGAGTTCCTTTGAACGGCTGGTCATCTTTTCGGCCGGCGTTCTGATGATATTTCCCCAGGGCTATATGGACATGATCGGCATCGCCGTTGCGCTGATGATCGTCATTCCAAAGCTTGCGGGACGGCGGGAACCCCTTTTAAGGGAGAACAAAACTTTATAATCCTCAGGATTGAGATGAGGTTAAAATATAGAGCCTCATGAATGAAAATGAATTTCTTTGGGCCTTGTTCATTATAAAAGAACCGGCCCTATTTTTATGGGTCTGCGGAACGTATTTTTAAGGAAGAGGGCGGATATTAAATACGTGTCGGGGCTTGGGCCTTCCCCAATATCTATAGCGTTTTCATATAAGATATGACCGTGCTATAGCGGTGAAGCTGCCGACATCCGAAGGGGGAACGAATGGGATGAAGAGTTGGATTCAAAATTCGTTAAGAGGACCCGCAAAACACACGCTGATGCTGCTTGCATGTACCTCGATGCTTTTGGCGGCTGCAGGTTGCGGAGGCCAAGCTGCGAAATCGCCTGCATCGGAAGGCAAAAATGGCAGCAGCGAAGCCGCAGCGGCTGAGAAGACCAAGCCGGATCAGCTGACTACGGTGAGCATGGCGCTGCCTTCGAAAAACATGAGCTATCTTCCGATCTTCGTAGCGCAAAAGAAAGGATTTTATAAGAACGTCAATTTGGATGTCAATCTTGAATATGTCAAAGGCGGGGTCCTTGCGTTAAGAGGATTGCAAACCGGTGAATATTCGCTGATCTCCACGCTTCCGGAGTCGGTCATTACCGGGATTGCAGAGGGCGCGAACGTCAAGATGATCGGCACGCTGGACGATAAGTCGATGTATTCGATCTTTGTATCCAAGGACATCAAAAGTCCCGGCGATCTGAAGGGAAAGTCGGCGGCGAGCAACGTACCCGGCAACGGAACCGACATTCAGCTGCAGTATTGGTTGAAGAAAAACGGGTTAACGCCTAACGAGGACGTACGTCTTATCAACGCAGGAGAGAACGCGGGCCGATTGCAGGCGCTTCAAACCGGTCAGGCGTCTGTAACCATTCTGAGCCAGCCCACCGATTTGAAGGCCGAAGAGCTTGGATTCACCCGGTTGTCTTTAATGCGCGACGAGCTCAAGACCTATAATCACAACATGATCGCTGCCAATGGAGACGTGATTAAAAAAACGCCGGAGATCGTCTACGCCTTTATGTCGGCGCATGCCGAGGCCGTAAAGTTCGTTAAGGATAATGCCAACCGCGAAGAAGCTTTGCAAATCGCCATGGCGGAGCTGGGAATGAATAAAGCCGATGCGGAAAAATCATTCGATTTTGTGCTGCCGGCACTTGCGGACAAGGGCAAAATAAACCTTGAAGGCATGAAATGGGCCATCGATACGGTGAAGGAAACCGGAGCGCTTGCCAAAGAAATCCGTGTCGATCAAGTGGTGGATGAGCGGTTTTATGCGAAGTAAGAGGCGATTAAGAGTTTTATTCTTGCGTTCATCATATCGGAACTCGGGGATTTTACGAAAAGCAATAGCCATTATACTTATGATTAAACCTCATCTAGGAAATCAGGGGAGAGATGGAATATGCTAAAACAAGAAGACAACGAAAGGCTGTGCAGGGTAGGTCCGGGAACCCCGATGGGCGAGCTTTTCCGTCGTTATTGGATTCCGGCTATTTTGAGCGAAGAGCTGCCGGCGGCAGATTGTCCGCCGGTTCGCGTCCGACTCCTGGGAGAGGATTTGGTGGCCTTTCGCGATACGAACGGAAAAATCGGACTGCTCGATGCATACTGCCCTCACCGCCGGGCCCATTTATTCTGGGGGCGCAATGAGGAATGCGGCCTTCGCTGCGTGTATCACGGATGGAAGTTCGATACGAGCGGTCAATGCGTGGAAACGCCGAATGAGCCGCCGACGAGCGATTTCAAGCACAGCGTCAAACTGAAATCTTATCCTGCCTATGAAAAAGCCGGCATCATCTGGACGTACATGGGACCCAAGGAGCTGCAGCCGGGATATCCGGATTACGAATGGATGAGGGCGCCAGAAAACTATCGCAACATATCGAAAACCTTCGAGGCGTGCAATTGGCTGCAGGCACTGGAAGGGGGCATAGACACTTCCCATTCCTCTTTCGCCCATAATAATAACATTGCGGATAAAAATGCGATTAGGACAAGGGCGACTGCCCCAAAGCTGGAGGTGGTCAAAACCAATTACGGCTTCAAGTACGCCGGCATTCGCGACCTGAAAGAAGACAACAATTACGTTCGAGCCTATCAATTCATTATGCCGGCTCAGCAGATGAGAGGCGCCATGATCCGCTGGAACGACGGGCAAATGGAAGAATTTCCTTCGATCGCAGGGCATTTGTGGGTGCCTATCGATGACGCTAATGTTTGGGTCTACAACTTTTTGTACTCATCGGACGTTGATATTCCCTTCACGCCTGAATTTGTAAAGAAGCACGAAACCGATTTCGGTCGCGGTGAGGAAGACATGCTGCCGGGTTATAAATTGGTGCGCAATCCTTCCAATGATTATCTGATTGACCGTGAAGTGCAGCGAACCCGAACCTTCACAGGTATCACCGGGATCAATACCCAAGACTATGCGCTGCAGGAAACGATGGAGCTGCCCTTCTGCGATCGAACCAAGGAAAAGCTGGGCACCGCCGATACCGCCATTATTGCAGCGCGCCAGCTGCTGTTGGAAGCGACACGGGACGTTGAGGCAGGCCAAACGCCGCGCGGGGCGGAGCCGGATACACACAGCAAGGTGAGAGGCTGCGATAAGTTCCTGCCCAAGGGAGTGGATTGGAAAGAGGGGCTGCTTGAAGAAATGACCGCCAAGTTCTAAACGCCCCAGCCGCAGAGGGAGGAACGTTATGGTCCACATACCCGATTTGAAACGAATGAAACATAGACTTGCTCAATGCATTATGATGCTCGAACAAGCCGAGATCATTGATTTTAACGGCCATTGCAGCGTGCGTATTCCCGGTACGGAGCAGCTGCTGATCAATTCGGGCCCGAGTACCCGCAACCATTTGAGCTCTGAAGATATCGTCTCCATGGATGTGAACGGCACACTACTGGAAGAGCGCGAAGTGCCGCCGATGGAATATCACATTCATACGGAAATCTATAAAAGACGGCCTGACGTGCAGGCGGTGATCCATGCCCATCCCCGTTGGTCGACCCTTTTCAGTATGACGGGAACACCGCTTAAACCTGTGTTTCCACAAGCGGCTCTGTTAGGAGAATTTCCGATTTTTGACTGCATCGCTTCCGTCAATACACCGGAGCTGGGCAGCCGGTTGGCCGAGCTGCTTGGGAGCAGCCGCATTGCGCTGTTAAAGTCTCACGGCAGCGTTATTACCGGCTCCACGCTCGAGGAGGCGTTCGCCCTGTGCATTTATTTGGAGGAGAACGCTAATCGCCAGTACAGCGCCCAGGCTTTGGGCGTACCCTACGTGCTCAATGATCAGGAAATCGAGGCCTGTGCCCGTCATTTAGGCAAACCCTCCCTTTACCGGAAGGTATGGGATTATTACGAGGAGAAAATGCGGCAATCGCCTTCCGATTTGTACCGCAGAGAGGGGGAGACACATGGCGGTTCATCATGAATTTGCCGGTAAAACGATAGCGGTGCTTGGCTACAGCGATGACGGTGCCGACTACGCGAAGCGGCTGCGGGAGCAGGGCATTGAAGTCGTCATCGGCTTGCGGGAGGGAGACATCCTGTGGCCCCAAGCGGAGCGGGACGGCTTTAAGGTGATGAACCTGTGGAATGCGGTTGGCGCTTCCGACATCATCCAAGTGTGGTAGACCAAAGGAGGGAGATCCTCGCTTGAGCGAACCGGCAGAACCTGTTGAATCCCCGTCGTCCCGTTCCTTAAAGGACATGTGGCTGATCACGATCGGCCACGGTTTAACCCATTGGTATCCGGCCACCTTTTATATGCTGCTTCCGATCATTGGCAAAGAGCTGGGACTCAGCTATACCGAAACCGGCATGCTTATTACGTTTCAATATGTCGCGAGCACGATTTCCAATGTACCGGGAGGCATGCTGGTCGATACGGTCGGCAGAAAGGGACTTCTTATGGCCCTGTCGCTCTTTTGGGTCGGCTTTCCCTACTTGTTCATGAATTTTACGAGCACCTACTGGATGCTGCTCCTATGCATCTCGCTGGTCGGCATAGGAAACAATCTGTGGCATCCTACAGCGATCCCAACGCTATCCCAGCGTTACCCTGAGCGCAGAGCCTTTGTCCTATCGGTTCACGGCATGGGGGCCAACATAGGGGATGCGCTCGCTCCGCTGGCCATTGGTGCGATGCTGGCACTATTTACATGGAGACAAATCGTTGTGATCAATATCATTCCCGGCGTATTGATCGCGCTGCTCATTATCATCCTGCTGCGGAATTCACAGCTGGATTCGCAAAAGCCTAAAACGGCAGGAACGGAAGAAAAGCAGGGACAAACCGTAAAGGAATATGTCTCCGGTTTGAAAGGGCTGCTGCAAAACCGCAGCCTGCTGCTGATTTCAACGAGCTCGGCCTTCCGTTCCATGACGCAAAACGCTCTGCTTACCTTTCTTCCGTTGTACTTGGCGCATGAGCTGGAGTTTTCTCCTTTGTGGGTCGGTGCAGGCCTTTTCCTGCTTCAGATGGGCGGCTTTATCGCCGCTCCGATTTCCGGACATTTGTCGGATAAGTGGGGACGCAAAAAGGTCATGGCGACAAGCATGGCGATGAGTGCCGTGATTCTGCTGGTGATGGCGGCTATGGGGAAGTCCCCGTTATTCATCGTCTTTATTGCGGTTCTCGGTTTTTTTCTCTATGCGGTCCGTCCCGTGATGCAGGCGTGGCTGATGGAAGCCTCTCCCCCAAAAATGGCCGGCACCAGCATTGGCATTCTGTTCGGGATGCAGTCGCTGGGCCAATCGGTTTCCCCGCTGCTCGGGGGGATGATTTCCGACAAGTTCGGTTTGTTTGCGGCATTTTACTTTGTCGCCGGTACGATTATTATTGCGAACCTGCTCATTTTGTTCGCTCCGAAAGAGGAGCCGTCATCCGGCGACCGCCATTCCATATCCGCTTAAGGAGGATAAACCATGACTGTACTGAATTTGAGCTTCGCCTGCTGGGACTATGACCGCGTTCAAGCCTTAGCGGACGGCTCCGTCCGTCCCAAGGGCATTGACCTGAACTTTCTCAGCATGCCGGTGGAAGAAACGTTTTTCCGTATGATGCGCCATCAGGAATTCGATGTTGCCGAGCTGTCAGCTTCCTCCTATCTTCTGGCGAAAGACCGCGGCTTTCCAAAGTTCACGGCGATCCCGGTATTTCCGTCCCGGTTCTTCCGTCATTCCGGCATTTATGTGAACGTTGAATCAGGAATCCGAAAACCGGAGGATTTAAAAGGCAAACGCATCGGAATGCCCGAGTATCAGCTGACGGCTTGCGTTTGGATCCGTGGATTTTTGCAGCATGAATATGGTGTTCATCCGTCCGAGGTGGAGTGGTTTGTCGGGGGGCAGGAATCCCCGGGCCGCGTCGAAAAGTTTAAGCTGGAGCTTCCGTCTAACATCCGCCTGCAGACGATTGGACCGGAGCAAACGCTAAACCAAATGCTTGAGAACGGTGAGCTGGATGCTTTCATTGCTCCACGCGCTCCGTCCTGCTTCTTGAAGGGATCACCGAGCGTCAAGCGTCTGTTTGACGATTACGTATCCGTTGAAAAGGAGTATTTCCGCAAAACCGGCATTTTCCCGATCATGCATGTTGTGGCTATTCGTGACGAAATTTTGGAACAAAGCCCGTGGGCTGCTCAAAATCTGTATCAGGCGTTCGTGGAGGCAAAGAATAAGGTGTATGAGGGCTTCAAGCAAACCGCAGCCTTAAAAGTGACGCTGCCATGGCTCGTTTCGGAGGTAGAGCAAACGAAGCGGCTGATGGGCGAGGATTTCTGGCCTTATGGACTAGAAAAAAACCGCGATACCCTGGAAGCGCTGGTTAGTTACTCCCATGAACAGGGTCTCATCAAAAACAAGCTTTCGGTGGAAGACTTATTTGCAAAATCTGCCTTAGAGCAGTACACCATCTGATCAAATGAAAGGCGTGAGGTTTATGTCTCTTGCATTAAGCATGCTGGTTGCCCATGTACCCCGCATTTGTCACGAGGATCGCGTGCCCGATTTCCAAAAACCCCTGGTGCGCGCGATGTATATCGCTTCCCAAGAGCTTTTTAAAGTACGTCCGGATGTTGTCGTCAGCGTTTCCTGCCATTTTCCCGCTACCTTTCACCACTATGTGAACTGCGCCGCAGTCCACCAAGGCTCCTTGACTGCGGTCGAGTGTCCGGATCTGATTGCAGATGTACGCTACCGCTATGAGGGGGACCCGGTACTGGCCAATGAGCTGGTCCGTACGGGAAAGGAAGCGGGCATCCCCGTCCTTGCTTTTTGCGACGATACCTATGTGTGGGATTACGGCACCTTGGTGCCGATGCGTTATTTGGTGCCGAAAGAAAATCTATCGGTCGTTGATTTGTCGGTTTGCTGGGCGGCAAGCCTGGATGAGACATTCGAGTGGGGGAGAATCATAGGAATGACATTAAAAAACAGCGACAAAAAAGCCGTATTTGTCTGCAGCGGTGCGCTGTCCCATAATCTTGTCCGAGGCCCCGAGAAAATGCCTACCATTTCGGAGCAGGCGCTTGATCAGCAGTTTACGGAGTATTTGCTGTCAGGCAGGTTCGATAAGGCGCGCGATATGCTGCAGCAATACGCACGATTAGCCGGAGTGGAATCCGGCGGCCGTCATCTGGCCATGCTGCTTGGCGTAATGGAAGGCAGCGGCAGCTGCAAGGCCACATTTCACGGCTATGCCCAGTCGTCGGGAAGCGCCAATGCGGTAATTACTTTCGAGCCTATGGCAGGGTAAGCTTAAGCCCTAAAGATGAATGAAAATGAGGTGTACGGGATGAAGCGAACATCGTTAGCCGCAGTCGCAACCGGAATTCGGACAACGGAGCTGCGGGAATTCGATCTGCCTGAGGAAGCGGAGGATTCCGGTCTGCTTCGTATTGAAACGGTAGGCGTTTGCGGAACGGATGTATCCTACTATAAGAAATCGCAATCCCCCCGCATACTGGGCCACCATATCGTCGGTTTTATTGAGCGGGTAGGGGAGAGGGCGGCTGCGCGTTGGGGGGTGAAGGAGGGGGATCGGGTGGCTCTCGAGGAATATATTCCTTGCGGCCAATGCTCCTTCTGCCGAATGGGCATGTACCGTTCCTGCAAAACGACGGATCCGAGAGCCGGCGGTATCCGATACGGTGCGACACCTGTTGAACTGAAGCCCTCCTTATGGGGCGGTTTCAGTGAATATATGTATCTTCATCCGAATTCGGTTCTGCATCCGATGCCTGAGCATGTTCTTCCTCAAGAAGCCGCTCTCACGCTGCCCTTGGCCAACGGGTTTGAATGGATGTCGCTGCAGGGCGGAGCAGGTCCGGGAAAAACGGTCGTCATTCAGGGGCCCGGCCAGCAGGGGATGGCCTGTACGCTTGCGGCGAAGGCGGCCGGGGCTGACTGCGTTATCGTCACGGGAAGAACGACCAGTATGAAACGGCTTGAAATGTCCAAACGCCTTGGCGCCGATTATATCGTGAATATCCAGACCGAAAGCTTAGAAGACCGGGTCCGTGAAATTACAGGCGGCAGGATGGCGGACGTGGTTATCGATTTAACCTCCGGCGGCACGGAACCGGTGTTATCCGCCGCTGCGATCGCAGGTCGTGGCGGTATGGTGATGTACGGGGCGTACAAATACACGAAGATTCCCGAATTCGATATCGACATGGTCATTACGAAAACGCTTCAGCTTAAAGGCGTGAGAGGACACAGCTATGCTTCGGTACGGATGGCGGTTGATTTTATTGCGTCGGAAAAATTCCCGATGCACATCATGAATTCTCACGATTTTGCTTTGGAGGAGACGGACATGGCTTTAAAGACGGCGGGGGGAGAAGGAGAACCGGGCCCGCTTCTGGTCACCGTATCTCCGGGGAACCCCAGATCTCTGAACCGTTATTGACGCCCGATAACCGATAGTCTGAAGCGGGAAGGCTCAGCAGCTGGTCATTTATCCCGTTATTGCGTCTCTTATTCACAACTTGGATAGGGGGAAGTCGGATGAAGATTCCGCCGCTTGAGATCGATGGGCTGAGAACGTTTCAATGGGTTGTCCTGTTAGGAAGCATCAGTAAAACCGCGGACGAAATGTTTTTATCGGTCTCCACCGTCACAGGAAGAATCAGAGCCTTGGAGAAAGATATCGGTGCCCGGTTGTTTAACCGTTCGGGCCGGCGGCTCACGCTTACGGATGAAGGAGCCGAATTCTATACCTATGTGGAGCGGTTTATGAATTTGATGGAAGAGGGCCGGCGGCGGGCTCAATCCCTAAGCATGCCTCATGCGGGGGAATTGCATGTGGCTGCGACACCTTATCTCGCCAGTTATATTCTTCCCGGCATGATCAAGCGGTTTAACGAGGCCTATCCGATGGCCAAAGTAAAATTGTCCTCTTGCTCCAATTCCCAAGTATTACATCAAATGGGCTTGGGAGGTGCGGATATCGGCTTGGTTCACGAAAAACTGCAAGAGGAGGGCATAATCTCCTGCCTGCTGTTTCAAGATCGAATCATTCCGGTGCTGCCTCAGAAGCACTGCTTGACCCGTCTAGATGTTCTGAGACCGGAGGATGCGGGGGCGTTCCCCATACTCGGTTTTCACACGCGATCCGCATCATGGTTCCAAGTTCAGGAATGGTTCTCGCGGCAGCAGGTGACTCCCCGCATAGTCATGAATTTCGAGCATCCGGAAACGCTGAAACGATTTCTGCCGGCGTATAATGCGATTGCATTTTTGCCGTCGCTTGCCATAGCAGAGGAACTGAAGAGCGGGGAGCTTGTCAGCCTGCCGATGGCCCCGGCGGTGGACATCCCATTTTCCGTATTTATGCTTTCCCGTGGTGCCGATACTGTCAAAACGAATAATTTCCGCGCATTTATGGAGTTTTTCTGCAAGCGGCAAGAGGAGGTGCGGCAGTCGGATGAATATATACCATCTGGAGGTGCTTGCCCGATTGATGGAGCACGGAAGCTTAAGCCGGGCGGCCAAGGAGCTGGGGGTATCCCAGCCAACCGTCACAATCCGGCTGAGGGCGCTGGAGCAAGAGCTCGGTGTTTCCCTGTTTGACCGGTCCGGTAATAAGATCACCGTATCTCCCGCAGGCAGAGCGTTTTATGAGTATGCGCAAAGGTCGCTCCGCGTGTTAAACGACGGCCTTGATCATCTCGCGGTTTCTCAAAAACGCACCCAAGCGGGACTATCCCTAGCTGGAACCCCGACGATCATGACCTATTTTTTAACGCCGATGATCGGAGATTTTATTCGGCAGCGGCCGGATTGGCATATCCCGCTTCATATTGGGAACACGCTTGAAGTGGTCGAAATGCTGTTTGATGAGGTTGCCCATGCGGGATTTATCGGCAGAACCCTGGAGCATCCGGATATGGTAAGCTTATCGATCTGCAAGTACCCGCTCCTGCTCGCTGCTGCTCCGTCTCATCCGCTCTCCCGACGCACAAGCGTCCATTTGCTTGATCTTCAGGATGAGCCTTTCCTGATATGCGATAAGGATTCGCATTCGTCATCTGAACTGCTGAATTTATTTCGGGAGCACTGCCTGCCGATCAATATTGCCATGGAATTGAACCATTCGGACGCAGTGAAACGGATGGTGGCTGCCGGCAACGGCATCGCGTTTTTGCCCGCCATTGTGATGGAAAAGGAGTTAGAGTCGGGGGAGATCATTCAACTTCCGCTTCAACTGAGCCGACCGCTTATCCGTGAAATTCATTTGGTGTTCTGGACAAAGAGGATTGAGCGTCCTGCACTTAGCGAGCTGATTCATCACCTTTTGCTTCGTGACCGTCATCCTCTTCGTACCGGGGAAGACGGGGACTAGTTCAGCCGCTCGGTGATGAGTCTGCTGCAGGTTTTGAGAGCTTTAACATAGGTTTGTACCTGTTCGGGATATACATACGATTTGGTTACAGCCAGGCTGACGGCGGCAATGACCAGGCCAGTACTGCTTAATACGGGAACGGCTATGGAGCAAATCCCGTCTTTATACTCGGACATCCCTATGGAATAGCCGTTTTTGCGCACTTCGCCAAGCTGTTCGATAAGCGATTGGCCATTCGTAATGGTTTTGGGCGTATGCCGGTTAAGTCCATGCTGGATCACGCGATGAATTTCTTGCTCAGATTGGAAGGCAAGGAGCACTTTGCCTGAAGCGCTGCAGTAGCTTGGTATTCGTTTACCAATTTTCGATACGGTTCCATGATGTTCATCCGGAACCATTTTGCTCAAAAATACGACTTCTCCCCGATCGTAAACACCGATATGAACCGCCTCACGGTAGGTTGTCATCAGCTTGTTCAGGAGAGGCGTCGCTATAGAACGGAGCTCATTGCCATGATATACGGCAAAACCTAGCTCGAAAGAGCCGATCCCCAAGTGATATTTATGCGTATGCTTGTTTTTCTCCACAAGATTGTTGCCATGGAGTGTGCTGACCAATCGGAATATCGTGCTTTTGGCCAAGCCCAAACGCTCGCTCAGCTCGGTAATGCCAAGCTCTTTATCCTCCAGAGTCAATTCCCGCAAAATACGGATCGCATTGTTAACGGAAGAAAGAGGCTCTTGTTTTGCCAATGAAAACACCACCTTGACATCAATTTGGGTAAAAAAATGTATTCGCTTTCAAAATGATTATGACACATCCTTTTGGACGCCGAAAATAGCAGTGTGCCGCATAGAGGAACACGATGGAACTACAGCCGGAATATACCTAGTAAGGTTCATGGCTTTGCTGCTTCCGAAGTAGGGCCACAATCCATGTTAGAAGAGGAAGCACGATCATATACACGGCAGAGTAGGCAGGCCACACCCTTTGGACAAAATCGATCACGAAAACGATATTTGTATAAATCAGCAAGGTGGTAGCCGTCGTAAACATACCCAGCGGGATTGTTATAAAGGTATAAGATCGAAACCGAAATAACTGGCTCATTCCCAGAGCCGTCCCGAATAAGGTCAACGCTAATTTGAATGTGATGGTAATAAACCATATGCCGCCAATAATAACCTCAACGCGTTCTATAAACTTTCCGACGCTGATCTTTTTGGCAAGGGTAAAGCTGGGATAGTTGTGCGATGCGGTCAGTCCCGGTCCCAGCACCAGGATACACAACAATACAATCATGACAATGACGCCGCCGGCGATAAGGGACCCGGAATAAAAGGCAGGACCGGATTTTTTAGACAGCTTCACAAAAGGGACGATCATCATCAAGATAATGTATTCCTGCAGGCTGAAAAAAGGAAAGACGGCTTTGAGTACGGGCATCCATCCATTTTCCAAAACGGGTTGAATTTTGACGGCTTCCATTTGGGGAAGCAGCATCAAGATGAGCAGAACCAGCAGCAGTATTACCCAAGGGAAAAAGATTTCCGCGGCTCTTGCCATCACCTCCGGACCCAAACGGATGCCCATAATAACAACGATTATCAGACATGCCATAATAAACACGATGGGAGTCTCCGGCATGATGTCCGTTGTTAAAAAATATCCGATATCGCCAAGCAGCATGGAGCCCAGTAGTAAGAAAAACACAAGATATAGGAAAGAAATGACCTTTCCTAACCATTTCCCTAAAACCAGTTCATTCATTTCGATGATGGTTTTGTGGGGAAATCGTCGGGATAGAGATATATACACGGCGATGGGCAGTAATCCTGCAATGACGCCAAGAATGGCTGCGATCCAGGCATCCTGCTTGGCGTCGGCCGCCAAGGGGGACGGAGCGATCAGAATGGACGAGCCGATGCCGAAAAAAATGACAAGGACCGTAAATTGGTGAACTCCGATGGTCCGATTTTTTTTCACGGGATGAACTCCTTTCCGTTCCTAATCACACTTTCGATTCATGGTTATTACAAAAGCCATTTGTACATCGCCTCGATGAATTCAAGAGGGTTCGGCAGATGGTAATGCAAGGTTTGCAGCACATAGATCGTCAATGCGGAGACCGTGAGCAAGATAAAGATGACCATTTCTTTGTACTGCTTTTTTTTGAACAGCGGCGGAAGCTCCAGCACGAGGACAAGCATGCCGAAGCCGATGGATAAGCTTATCGACCACATGGCTTCTACTTCCTTACACGGGATTTGACGGATTGGTTCGTCGTTCCGGTTCGCCGGATCTCAACATCGACGGTTGTCTGAACGTTAAGGTTAACAAATGTGGCATCCCAATTCTGTTTCCACTGCTTCCAGCGCTGGGGGTATTTCCGGCGAAGAGCTTCTCCAAAACCGAATATATCTGTTTTATACCTTTTTTGTGTATCCCGAATCGATTTCATTATTTTTCCCTTAATGTCCATTTCGCTCATTTGCTCGATTTGCTGAATCGAGGAGGGATCAAGCATACTGAGGTCGCATGCGACATCCCCGACATTCCCTTCGGCATGGACCTCAATATGAATTTCCGGCTCGCCGTCTTTCGTCAGTCTTCCCTTTACCTTTGCTTTGGTTCGAATGATCTCTACCGCCGCATCTCCTCCCGGACATTGCAATGCGACTACCGTACTTTTTACTTTTCCTTGCATATAGTTATAGCCCTTGCTCTCTTTTTCATTTAACCACCCGATCAGCTTATCGTTCTTAAATACGGCAAGGCCGTCATATTGCAAAAGGGCGGGAACGGATGCAGATTGTATATTTTCCAATTTCCCCCCCTGATTATGGGGGCCCACTATAAACAAACCCGTTAATACAGGGCTCTTGCCGTCGCTTTGCAAGTCGTTAATTAACATATCCAGCGTCATTTTTCCTGTGGCTGCCCAATTTTTTTCGGACATTTCCAAGGAATTGTACATTTTATTTGCCGGTATTTTTTCTTGAGGTGTCAAAATATTCAGGATGTCTCGAGCTTTCGTATCCTTGGCTATAACGACATAAAAATCCGTTCGCAATTCATGGTCTCTGGAAAGAAAATCAATGGGTTCCGCTATGCCTTTCCTCGCCAGGTCTTCACCGATGACCAGCATCCGAAGATGGGCTAAATAAATTTTTCGATTTAATTTGGCCGTCATTTTTCTAAGCGCCTCAAAAACGGTAAGGCCTTTGCCGCTAAATATCGATACCGGGGTTCCGCTTACGCCTCCGGATTTGGAAGAAATATCTCTGGGATTGACCAGCTGTACGGTTACCAGAAATTGTCCATCTTTCGATTGGTCTAAACCCATGGCCACCGCTATGGACAGCTCATTGAGTTCCGTGCGGTTCCAGCAGCCGGTCAACAGCAAAATCAAGCCGGTCATCCACAGCGATTTCCACAACTTCAACATGATCGAGGAACCCCCTTAACCCTTGGAGCTATCCTTCCCTGACAGGTCCTTTTGTGAAGTCACCGTTTCTGGCCCGATTCGAATGTAGTTGCGGTTTTTCGTGTAAGAAGGTCTCGAAAACATAGCCCAACGGGGTACACGAAGAACCGCATCCTTTTGATCTGCCGGGTGAAACGGTGAGAACGTGCTTAAGTACGGCACTCCGAAGGAGCGAAGGCTGCATAAGTGAAATACAATAATAAACAAACCCAAGAGAATTCCGAATATGCCCAATGATCCCGCGAGCATCATCATAAAGAAGCGAAGAAGCCGCAGTGAAATGGCAATGCTGTATGAAGGAATAACGAAATTGGCGATCGCCGTCAGCGAAACGATAATGACCATCGCCGGAGAAACAAGCCCGGCTTCGACTGCCGCTTGACCAATGACGAGTGTTCCCACGATAGATACCGCTTGGCCGACCGTTTTGGGCATTCTTACCCCGGCTTCTCTTAAGATTTCAAAGATAATCTCCATGATCATGGCTTCCACGAATGCGGGAAAAGGAACTCCTTCCCGGGCTGCGGCCAAACTCATCAATAATTCCGGCGGCAGAATTTCCTGATGAAAAGTGATGATTGCGACATACAACGCAGGAGCGAGCAGTGTAATGCCGAGGCTTACATATCGGATGATACGAATGAATGTAGCGAAATCCCACCGTTGGTAATAGTCCTCAGAGGCCTGGAGGAATTGAATGAACATGGCTGGTACGACCAACACAAACGGTGTTCCATCCACAAGAATGGCCACTCTTCCTTCAAGCAGCTCAGCCGAGATGACATCGGGTCTTTCCGAGTTGTAAACCAGAGGAAACACCGTCATGGTTTTATCCTCGATTAATTCCTCGATATATCCGCTTTCCAAAATACTATCTATGTCAATGGACTTCAAACGGCAGCGTACTTCTTCTATCACTTTCGGGCTGGCGATGCCATTGATGTACATCATGGCGACATCCGTTTGGGTAAAGCGTCCGATTTGATAAGTTTCCATCCATAAATCGGGACTTTTAATTCTCCTGCGGATTAGAGCCGTGTTGGTACGCAGCGTTTCGGTGAAGCCGTCACGCGGGCCTCTGACCACCGATTCGGTATTCGGTTCCTCAATGCTGCGTTCCTTCCATTGTCTGGAGCTGGCTATGACCCCGCAATTCAAGCCGTCAAAAAGGATAACGGTATCGCCCGAGAGAGTGGCATGCAAAAGGGGAGTCATGTCGCGGACCATCTTTATTGAACCTACAGGAACGAAAAGACGCTGAAGGAAATCCTCCGGATCCAGCACAGGCCAGAGAAGCTCCTGCTTCCCATGTTCATTGAGGATGTTTACCAGCGGCTCCAGGACGGATTTCGTATCGGTGATCCCTTCGATGTAAAGGATTGCTGCATATCGTGAATCCTGATTTCCCATTTTGAAATGTCTGACGATAAGATCTGTGCTGTTTCCCAGTCGTTGTGTGATTATGTCGATATTATGGTCTAAACAGGTGTCCAACGGTGATTCAGACGTAGGAGCCTCAATTTGAGGTGAAGGCGGTGGAGATGCATGGGACAGTTTTTTTTTGGTCCATTTTCGAAACAAGTCCATGAGAAGCACTCCCCCTGTTCATGTCAGACTGATTTGCAGTTATGTTTTCCAATTTCACGAAAATAATCCATAACCGGCGGCAAACGATGCATAAACAGTAGAATTACTTCTGCAGTAAGAGGATCAATATCTCTGAAAATGTCTCTAACTATGATCTGGGGGGGATCAAAGATGATAAATGTCGGGTTTATTTATTTTTAGCCGGTGAAGTCTATTTGTTGATCACTCAACGTGCCCTATATAAATTGTGGAAGGTTCTATTTTCTCTCCATGAGATTTTCGGCGCATGTTTTTTTACTGTCGGAGCGGTCGGGTTAGCCATCCGAAGAAGTGCACAGTGAACGATGAATTAAGTCATTTATTGATGAGCTGAGCCATACAATTTAATTAAGCCGTATTTGGAAAAATACATCCTACTTTTATTCCGGTATCCAGCTAACAGCAAGAAGGCATCAGTGATGATAAAGGGGGAAGTGCTATGCCACCCGACAAAATCGAAAAAAAAATAGTTTTGGAGATTTTAAAATCGCTTATATTTATCCTCCTTATCGTATTGGGCGGACTATATTTTTTGAATCCTGACTTGTATTCAACCGTGTGGAATTACATTTTAAGCTGGTTTGCTTAACGAATGCACTCAAGAGAGTGCATTTTCTTTTGGTACGGTAAAAAAACATACGAATGAATTTATTCGAATTTGCAAAATCCTGTATTTACAAATTCAGGCTGGAACTTTATGATAAGACTATGCTAGGGAAAACGATTACATAAGAGGGGTGGATATGCCCAATATCACCATCAAGGAAATCGCTGATTTAGCCGGCGTATCAATTGCAACCGTTTCCAGGGTATTGAACGGTACCGGGCGATATTCAGACGAGACCAAGCGGAGGGTGCTCGGGATTGCCGAGAAATTCCATTACCGGACCAATGTCGTGGCCAAAAGCTTGAGAACCAACCAATCCAAAACAGTAGGCGTCATTGTTCCGGATATTACCAACGAATTTTTCGCGAACATTGTCTTGGCGATTGAACATGTTTTGGTTCCTCGCGGGTATTCCATTTTCATTTGCAACACAAGTGAAGACCATGAGAAAGAAAAAAGGGCTGTACGGGATTTGGAATCCAAAGGGGTGGACGGTCTTATTTATGTTTCGGGCAACATGAATATCCCGGACGAGGACACCCTCAAAAGAATTCCGACGGTCTGTATCAACCGGCGCGATCCGCAAAACCAAGAATTTGTCGTTGTCGAATCGGATAACTACAACGGCGGATTTGTGGCGACGGAAGAATTAATCGTGCGGGGCTGCAAGCGTATCGTCATTGTAAAGGATGACCGTGACATTGTCCCTATGAATGAGCGTTACCGCGGTTATCGGGAAGCGTTAAAAAAACACGGTGTTTTGTTAGACTTACATCTGGTGCTCGAGATACCTGTTGACGTACCTCATGCAGTGGAAGCTATCCAGGATCTCATACATCGTAAGGTGAAATTTGACGGTGTTTTTGCATGTACCGATTGGCTGGCGATTGGCGCGCTGAAGGCTTTACAGGACAACCGGCTTCAAGTGCCGCAGGAGGTTCAGGTTATCGGCTATGATAATATTTCCGTCGGTGAGTACAGCTTCCCGACGTTAACGACGATGCATCAAGACAAGATCAAATTAGGCGAAATCGCCTCGGAAATTCTTTTGAACCGGATTGAACACCGGGATGTGATAACGGAAAGAAAAATCGTTGTACCTGTTTCTTTAATCAGAAGAAATTCAACCTTAGCCAATTGAGTAATCGATTACTCAGTAACTGCTGCTGGAAGTCCTGGGAGGATATTTATACATGAACAAACCTAAAGTATTGGTCCCCAACCGTATCCCGGAGCAAGCGCTCCGCTACCTTCAAGAGCATTGTGAGGTGGATTACCGGGATATGGAAGAGAAGATTTCTGATACAGAGCTCATCAACGGGCTGCATGAGGCGGAGGGATTGATGATTTACTCCCGCCAAAAGATTCAAGCTTCTATACTTGAGCATGCCCCTCGCTTAAAGGTGGTAAGCAACATTGCCGTAGGATACGACAACTTGGATCTGAAGGAACTGACCAAGCGAGGCATTATGGGAACGAATACTCCGGGGGTATTGACGGAAACGACGGCTGACCTTGCCTTCAGTATTCTAATGGCCGCAGCGAGACGGATTGCAGAAGCGGATCATTTTGTTAAAAGCGGGCGGTGGGATGGCTGGAAGCCCAGTTTATTGCTGGGGAAAAACATTTACGGCTCCACGCTCGGAATTGTGGGGATGGGAAGGATCGGAGAAGCGGTAGCCCGCCGGGCTAAAGGCTTCGATATGAATATTTTATACTGCAACCGCTCCAGAAAAGCTGAAGCGGAGGAGAGTCTGGGGGTCATCTACTCTTCATTGGAGGATCTGCTGCAGCAATCCGATTATGTTGTCGTATTGGTCCCTCTAAGTCCGGACTCCACCGGCTTAATCGGTGAACGCGAGCTTCGCATGATGAAGCGTGACGCCATCTTTGTGAATGCCTCAAGGGGAGCCACCGTAGATGAGCAGGCTTTGATCCGCGCACTGCAGGAAGGGTGGATTGCAGGGGCCGCGCTGGACGTATTTGAAAAAGAGCCGATAGAAAAAAGCAACCCATTGCTCCAAATGCCAAATGTCGTGACCGTGCCGCACATTGGAAGCGCTACTTTAGAAACCCGTTCCGAAATGGCCATGAAGGCCGCGAAGAACCTGGTTGCCGGCTTAACAGGTCAACTACCGGCTGATTTAGTCAATCCGGAAGTCATTCAAACGGCATGAAGTCTGGAGATGTGATGATGACTTATGTTCCTCAAAGCAATTAAATTGCAAGAAAACGCATACTTCCGGGAACACATGTGTTAAAATTTGGGTATGCCAAGTCCACTTTGACGGACCTGTACCTACGGTGAAAATTTCGACGAACAGTCAGCCGTACCGGTGCTTCCCGGAAAATCCGGACTCGCGATGAGTTAAACGGCTATAAGACAATCGCCATTTTAAAGATGGCGTGACATGATAAAGGAGGAGAAAATCGTGCAATCCCTTGATTTAAGCTTATACCCTAACATTGAACTTCCCCGCTTTGTTAAAGTCAAACAGCATTTTGACCGTCAGAAGCTGGAGGATATCCCGGCGGAGATCCATAAAAATATAGCCCCGTATTTGGAGAATCTTTCGGGTAAACGGATAGCCGTAGGTGTCGGAAGCCGGGGAATCCATAATATCGACCTGATTACCAAATGCGTTGTCGACGAGCTGAAGCAGGCGGGCGCTTTTCCGTTTATTATCCCGGTGATGGGCAGTCATGGCGGTGCGACGCCGGAAGGACAAGCCGAGATCTTGGAAGCCTATGGAATATCCGAGGAAACCATGGGCGTGGAAATCGATGCTTCGATGGATGTGGAATCGATCGGCGAGATTGAACCGGGACTCGAAGTCTATGTCGCCAAAAGTGCGCTGGAGGCCGACGGCATCGTCATCATTCCGAGGATTAAAGCACATACGGCATTCCGCGGGAAAGTCGAGAGCGGGATTTGCAAAATGCTGGTCATCGGGCTGGGCAAACAAGCAGGTACGGATCTTGTCCATCGTCAGGGATTTGGACGCTTTGCGGAGCTGATTCCTTCGATTGGCTGCATGATTGCCGAAAAAACCAAATTTCTGTTTTCCGTATCCATCGTTGAGAATGCGTATGAAGAAACGTACAAAATTGAAGTCATACCCAAGCAGGATGTGATTGCGTTAGAGAGAGAAATCGCCCTGCTGGAAGAAAGCAAGAACAAGATGGGCAAGATTTTGTTTCCCAAATTTGATGTGTTAATCATTGAACAGATCGGCAAGAACATTAGCGGGGATGGACAGGATCCGAACGTTACCGGGCTTTATATCACGAAGTTCGCAAGCGGAGGTCCCGAGTTCCAGAATTGTGCGATTTTTGATTTAACGGAAGAAACGCATGGCAATGCGAATGGAATGGGAACGGCGGACGTGATTACCCGCAAGCTGTTCGATAAGATTGACTTCATTTCCATGTATACGAATTCCTTTACCAGTACGGAATCCGGTCCAGTCAAAATTCCGATGGTGGCATCGACTCCGGAGGACGCCCTGCGCATCGCGGTCAAAATGTGCAATGGAATCGAACCGTACCAGCATAAGATTGTATGGATCAAAAACACCTTGGAGTTAGGCGAGATTATCATTAGCGAACCCTTACTGGAGGAAGCCAAAGCCAACCCGAATATTGAAATCAGCTCGGAAGTGGTGGAGCTTACCTTTGCCGATGGGGAGCCGCTGTTTCATTGCTGAGAACGGATAGGCTCACTGAATCTGGAGGTGTAAGGAGTCATGAAGCTTCGTTGTACCATTCTTGATGATTACCAGCAGGCTGCGCTAACGATGGCCGACTGGTCAACCCTTTCCGCGTCGGTGGAGGTCCGGTCTATTGACCGGCATGTGGACCAAGAAGAGGAGCTTGTCCGAATGCTTCGCGATGATGACATCGTCGTGATCATGCGCGAACGGACTCCCTTTCCGGCATCGCTTATTGCGCAGCTGCCTAAGCTAAAGCTGCTCATCACCTCCGGCATGCGGAATGCATCTGTCGACCTTGGAGCAGCAGCTTCCCATGGTGTGGTCGTTTGCGGAACGGGGAGTAAATCCGAGCCTCCGGCAGAGCTGACCTGGGCGTTGATGCTCGGGCTAGCACGTCATATTGTGCCGGAAAACAATGCCATACGGACAAACGGTCCATGGCAGAGCACCATCGGAGCGGACCTTCATGGAAAGCAGCTAGGCGTGCTTGGTCTCGGGAAGATCGGAAGCAAGGTGGCTCGCATTGGCCAGGCGTTCGGAATGAATGTGGCTGCCTGGAGTCAAAATTTGACCCGGGAGCAGGCCGATGCCGCAGGTGTAAGGTTGGCAGCCTCCAAAATGGAGCTGCTTGAAAGCAGTGATTTTGTCTCGATCCATCTTGTGCTCAGCGATAGAACGAGAGGCTTGCTTGGCAGAGAAGAGCTTCAACGGATGCGTCCCTCTGCGTATTTAATTAATACCTCCCGGGCGGCGATTGTAGATCAGGAGGCTCTCTTGGAAGCTCTGGAGAACCGGTGGATAGCAGGCGCGGGTATCGATGTCTTTGATCTGGAGCCTTTGCCGAAAGACAGTATGTTCCGCAAGCTGCCTAATGTTCTGGCTACACCACATCTCGGATATGTGTCGCAGGAGAATTATCATACCTACTTTCGGGAAGCCGTAGAAGATATCCAAGCCTTTTTGGCCGGCTCGCCTGTTCGTAAGCTCTCCTAAATCCAAAATCCGCGGACTATCGCGGATTTTTTCTCTGGTATTGTCCATTCCGGGGCTCCTGTCGATTATGAGCTGTCATAATCTAACGTTATTCTCGACCATACGATATCCGAATTTCAGCCGGTAGTTTTATCATGATACGATGACGATATCCATGATCATGATGTTGGGGAAATGAGGAGATCTATATGATGACGGTTAGATGGATGAAGCCGGAGCAATTAAAGGGCATAGCGCAACGATTGTTTGAAGCCGGCGGCTTAAGGCAGGAGGATGCCGCCATAGTGGCTGGGGATCTGGTAGCCGCAAATTTGCGCGGGGTCGATTCACATGGCATTTCACGTATTCCTATGTATCTTGAACGGATTAGACGCGGAGTGGTCAACCCGCGGCCGGACGTGAAAGTACAGAGGCCGGCGCCCGCCGTTTCGCTTGTAGATGGAGATGACGGGATGGGGTTTCTTGCTGCTCACCGGGCGGTAGCCGAAGGCATTGCGCTGGCTGCCGAGTGCGGTATTGCCCTTGTGGGTGTACGCAGAAGCACGCACTATGGAATGGCCTCGCTATATGTGCAGCAAGCCATGGAAGCCGGATATATCGCGATGGCTTATACGAACTCTTCACCGGCCATTCCGGTTTGGGGAGGGCGAAGCGCCTTTCTTGGGGCGAGTCCTTTTGCCGCAGGTGTTCCTGGAGGGAAGGAAGCTCCCTACCTTTTGGATATGGCTATGACGGTTACCGCACGCGGCAAGATACGCCTGGCTGCGGCTCATGGCGAGCCGATTCCTTACGGACTGGCGCTTGACTCCGACGGTGCACCGACAACCGATGCCAAGAAAGCGTTCGAGGGTGTATGTTTACCTTTCGGAGGCTCCAAGGGAGCCGCTCTGGCCATGCTCATGGACCTTCTTGCCGGTGTGCT
The DNA here is from genome assembly GCF_057814255.1 of Paenibacillus sp. F024. Taxonomy (NCBI): domain Bacteria; kingdom Bacillati; phylum Bacillota; class Bacilli; order Caryophanales; family Paenibacillaceae; genus Paenibacillus; species Paenibacillus sp. F024. The sequence continues at coordinate 91,772 of NZ_JBVASZ010000001.1, read as the reverse complement.
TACCGGCGCAAACTACGGCGGCGACGTAAAAAGTCTTTACTTTGATCATTCCGGGCCTCAGAACGTAGGCCACTTATTTGTAGTGATACGACCGGATCTTTTTGTCACGAAAGAAGAATTCGAGTCCAGGATGGATACGTTTGTCAACCGCGCGAAGGAAAGTCCGAAGGCGCAAGGCTTTGAGGAAATTCTCATTCCGGGCGAACCGGAGGAGCGGAAGAAGGCCGAACGTCTGTTAAACGGCATCCCGGTTACGGATGAAGTAATTCACAGTCTGCAGGAGGAAGCTGAACGGCAAGGCCTGGACCGGGTAAGTCTGTTTCAATAATCACACAGGTTTCTTTGGGCAGTGGTGTAATGGAGGAGTTCACATGGAGGATCGGGATTGGACGATCTTAAAGGTGCTGTATGAACAAAAAAATATTACGAAAGCTGCGCAGTCCTTATATATCTCTCAGCCTGCTTTAACGAATCGGTTGAAGCAGATTGAAACGGAGCTGGGAGTGACCATCGTTCATAGAGGAAGAAGAGGCGTTCATTTTACGCCGGAAGGCGAATATCTGGCTATCTCCGCGGCTGAAGTCTTGGCCAAGCTCCGAACGATTAAAGAAAATGCACTGAACTTAAACCAAAAGGTGACGGGAACTTTAAGGATTGCGGCAACCGGCTTATTTACAAGCGGCATTCTGCCGGGAATGCTGGGCAAATTCAAATTGCAGTACCCCGATGTTGATTTTAAAGTGATTACCGGTTGGAGCAAGGACATGTTTCAGCTGATCTATAATCAAGAGGTGCATGTCGGCTTTATTCGCGGAGACTACCAATGGGCGGACCGGAAGCATCTGATCCTGGAGGAGACGGTTTGCCTTGCTTCAAAAGAGGAAATCGATTTATCCCGGCTCCCTGCGATGTCCCGAATCGATTATCAAACGGACTATGCTTTCAAAACGCTCATCGATAACTGGTGGACGGAGAATTATACGATTCCTCCCAATATCGGTATGGAAGTGGACAAACAGGAAACCTGCAAGAAAATGGTCGATCATGGATTAGGCTATGCTATACTGCCTAGTATTGTTCTTAAGGATTCAGATGCGATCTACAAAAAAGGGTTAACGGATAAAAACAATCATCCGATCATAAGAAGAACCTGGATGTATACCCATGAGGAAACGCTGCAATTAAATATCGTTAAGGCCTTTGTTCAATTTGTTGAACGCTCGGATTGGGAAGAGTTCTTGTAAGGCGCCATGCGGATCATAACCATTAAACGTGCTCTGATTTTCGGATTAGAACCAGGGAGGCATGCAAATGATCCGGCAGCAAACGTAAATTGCGCTTATCCGCGCAACCATGAACTCCGTTCAGCTTTCCCATCAAGAACCGGCCAGTAGCGTGAAGATGGAGAACAACTAAATTCGGAGGAATGAAGCCGTTGAAAATCAACATCAATGCCTTATTCGATCTTGCTGGTAAGACCGCTGTGGTGACCGGTGCCAGTCAGGGGATAGGAAGCGAGATGGCTAAACTGCTTGCCAGTGCCGGAGCTAAGGTAGCCTTGGTAGCCCGAAACGAGACGAAGCTGGAAGCGTTGGCAAAAGAAATTCGCGCTGCCGGTGGAGAGGCGCTGCCGGTTTGCTGCGACGTCATGTCGGTGATTGAGATTCCGGCTGTGATGGACCGCATTTATGAACACTTTGGCAGCCTGGATATTCTCGTTAACAATGCGGGGACGAACATTCCGAAGCCTGCCGAAGAGGTTACGGAGGAGGATTGGGACTCCGTGCTGGATTTGAATTTGAAGAGCGCATTCTTTTGCAGTCAGGCCGCAGCTAAATATATGAAAGCGAATGGACAGGGAAAAATCATTAATCTATCCTCGCAAATGGCTTTTGTAGGCTATTACAAGCGTACGGCCTATTGCTCGAGCAAAGGGGGATTGGTTCAGATGACCAGATCGCTCGCCATCGAGTGGGCATCCGATCGCATCAATGTCAATTCGATCGCGCCAACCTTCATTGAAACTCCATTGACACAACGAATGCTTGATGATCCGGCGTTCAAGGAAGACGTTCTGAACCGTATTCCGTTAGGTCGCCTTGCAAAGCCGGAGGACCTGTTCGGGGCGCTTCTTTTCCTAAGCTCCGGCGCTTCCGACATGGTGACTGGGCAAACGATCATAGTTGATGGCGGATGGACCGTATGGTAATCCTGCATTGATCAGCGGTATCGGATCCTACGAAACAAAAAGGATAGTCTAAGCTGCCATCTGCAGCAGGCTATCCTTTTCCATTTCAAGTTATCCGGTTGTAATGTCTACGAGATGCGCTTCTGATGCGGTGACTAAATCCGTACCCTTTAAAAAGATTTGAAGCCCCCGTTTGCCTGCACTAATACTGACGGGGTTCACGCCGGTTACCGTTTTATCCAGATAAAAGGGGTACTTTTTCTTCATGCCAAGCGGAGATACGCCGCCCCGAATATATCCTGTAAGACTTTGAATTTCTTTCACCGGAACCATCTCGACCTTTTTATTTCCGCTTTCTGCGGCAAGTTTTTTCAAGTTAAGCTCTTGATCCCCCGGGATACAGGCAGCGATAATTCCTGTTTTATCTCCGCGGAGTATCAGCGTTTTGTACATTTGATGGGGCAGGACACCGACTTTGGCTGCAACCGTAACGGCATCCAGTTGATTTTCATCCCATTCGTATTCATGCAACGAGTAAGCAATGTGAAGTGAATCTAACATTCGGCAAGCATTTGTTTTGGCTGACATTTTCTCAGTCTGACCTCCGGAACCATATTACACTTATCATATCACGGGATAATAGACCGGTATAGATAAGAATTGATCATCGAAGCGTTTTCAATTATTATTACGTTATAGAATCCAACGTTCAAAATACGCAATGAAATGACCGGCATTCCAGTAGATATGCCTCTTGTGCTTTATTCATGCGCCTCGCCATTCGTTATTTTCACTCAAGTAAGCTCCTCATTTCAATTCATGCAAGTCACTTAATGTCAATACCCTTCAAACAAACACAACCTTCATAATGCTTAAAATCACCAACCGATGAAATGAAGCTTTGATTTACTGATTCCATCTTGCAATCCAAGGATTGAAACGCCCGCGCAGCACCATTGTGTTTTTCTTATGATTCGTTCCCATGCAGAGAGGAGAGGATGATTTAGCCAAGTTCCATTAGGGTGGAAGCGGGTTTAATCTAGCTTCCGCTGTAGATCAATGCCAAAATAAGGGGGGCCTTATGAGCGACGTAACCAAGCGTGAACGACTGAAACAGAAAATTGAAACCCATCTACGGCATACGGCAAGACAACTCGTGAGGTTCGATACATTGGAAGAAACGCTTAACTACTTAATGGATTCCTTTTGGATGGAATTTACCTGCGACTTTGTGGCGATTCTCTTGAAAGTAGACCACCGCCTTGTGCCGAAATCCTGGAAAGGGGAGATCCGGCAGGTAGAGACGGCGCTTCATTTACAAGTGCCTTCGGAGTCTAAGCTGTTACAGGAAGCATTATGGTGGCCCAACGGCAGCGTTGGGGAGAGTGAAGTTGAATTTCGCAGTGCGCTTGAGGCAGAACAGCTCTCGACTTGGTTTACAGTACCTCTGAAAGAACGGGAAAAAACATTCGGGATCTGTATAATCGGCTTTCGAAACTTTGTTCCGCTTATACTGGAAGCCGAAAGGTATTTCGTGGAGTTCGGAAGAGACGTGGCCGTCGCGATCGATTTGGCCAAAGAAAAGGAACGGCAAAAGCGGAAGATTAAAGGGATGGAATGGCTGAGGGAAAATATTTTCCCGGGATCGTCTATTGATCAGATGGTTGAAAAAATTGTGGACCGTGCCGTAAAGGGGACGATAGCACAATCCGCTTGTATCTATTTATATGACGATCAACATTCTTGCTTTATGTATCAGCCTCCAAGCTTTGGATCGGAGCCTTTTCAAGAGCTTCTGGTCATGGACGAAAGCAGTACGATCAAGACCCTTTTTCCCTATCTGGAAATTGCAGGCGGTACCGAGCTTACCGTGCCTCTGGTCGTAAATTTGAAAACGATCGGAGTGCTTCACGTCAGCGGCAAAGAGAGCGGATATTTTTCGGAAGAAGATTTGGAGCTCCTGGAATTTTTATCTTTACATGTATCGACCTTGATTGAAAATGCGCGGCTTTATCAGAATGAAATTGAGAGCAGAACCCGGCTGCAGCGTATTATGTTTCATCAGCAGGAGCTGATGAAAAAAGCAATAGAAGAAGAATCGTTAGATCAGATGACCAAAACTGTAAAATCCCTATTCGGCTGCTCCATCCTGCTGCTGGATCGCTTTGTCCGGCTGATTACCCATTGCTTCCTCGATGAGGATCAAGTGATGCTGAATCCAATCCTCCAGGTAGTAAAGGAAAACGAAATGCAGATAACATCGCTGCGTTCAAAAGAGCTGTGGCTTGCTCTGCCGGGTAATGATAAGCCGACTTTAGGTATTTGGCCGGTTACCGGAGTCGGACAATCCCTTGGCTATGTCGTCGTTGTTTCCGGGCTGAAATTCTGGGATTCGGTGAATCACTTAACTATTAACAACGCCGTTAGCCTGTTTGCCAATGAATTCATTAAACAAAAGCTGGTTCTGGACGCGAAGGAACAGGTGAAAGAGAGCTTTATTAACCAGCTGTTTTCGCAGCACGTGGAAGATATGAATCAGATTGTTCAATATGCAAGCTTCACCCATTGGAATATCATGGATCCCCACAGAGTCGCTGTCTTAACCATGAATGTACCGGGGAAACAGGAGGATCATAAGCACCTGATTGATCGGGAAGAGACCAAATCCAAGCTTTGGGATCAAATCAAATTTAAAATCAGCTCGGAATATACGGGGATGATGACGTCCCGCAAAGGGGATGAATTTATCATCATCAGTCCGCTTGCGAAAGAAACGAGAGGATCCGACCCTTATTGGGAGGGATTGTACAACAGCCTGAAAAGGATGGCCCATTCGGTGAAACCGTCCATTCAAATCTCTCTTGGCGTCGGTGGTAAAACCAATGGAATCGAAGACTACAACGATTCGTACAAGCAAGCGGTGCAGACAAACAATATAGTCAGACATCGGTTTGGCCATGTTGGAGTTGCACTATTTGAGGAGCTTGAATCCTATACTCTGCTTCATCAGATCAATGATTCCTCTTCGATTCAGTTGTTTATAAAGAAAAAATTATCCCCTCTGCTGCATGGCGACGGTAACGGTGCAGAACTCTTTCACACCCTGCGATCTTATTTGGAACGCAACGGAAATATCAAAGAAACGTCGGATGCGCTGTATATACACCGGAGTACACTGCTTTACCGGCTTGAAAAAATCCGGGATTTACTGCAGGCCGATTTAAACAATTCGGACCAGCGCTTCAATCTTCTGCTTGCTTATAAGCTATACGATCTTCATGGATTTACTTTTCCGCAAAATAGATGAAAATTCCACTCTGTTTTCCTACAAAATGAAGATACAAAATAAGCCTCCCTACCCTTATGATTTTAGTAAGCGGTTACAACTTATTTCAATTCAGTGCAGGAGGCTGTCAGGATGAATATTCAACGGATCGGTGTAGTGGGATCTGGCACGATGGGAGGCGCCATTGCCCATTTGGCGGCGCTTTCCGGTTTTCAAGTCATTTTATGCGACGTGGCGGATACCTTCTTGAACAAAGCGAAGATGAGGATGGAGAACCTGATGGATAAATCCATCGAGAAAGGGAAAATGACAGGCGATCAAAAAGCGGAGATGCTGTCCCGTATTGTTTTTACGACCCGGTTGAAAGAGCTAGCGGCGGTGCAAGTTGTGATCGAGGCGATTATTGAAAGCCTGGAAGCAAAGAAGGATTTGTTTCATCAGCTTGACGAACTGCTCCCTCCGGACGTCATTATCGCTTCCAACACTTCTTCGATGTCCATCACGGTCTTGGCCGAAGCTACCCAACGCCAACACCTTGTAGCGGGGATGCACTTTTTCAATCCGCCCCAGGTGATGAAGCTGGTAGAGGTGGTGCATGGCTTCAAGACAAGCGACGACACCGTACATCAATTGAAGGAATTGGCGATTCGATTCGGAAAGGAGCCGATCGAGGTCAAGAAAGACAGCCCGGGCTTTATCGTCAATCGGGTTATGATTCCACAATTTATAGAGGCCATTCGTCTTGTGGAAGAAGGGGTGGCGACGCCCGAGGACGTGGATAAAGCGATTGTGCTCGGCTTGAATTATCCTATGGGGCCGTTCACACTCCAGGATTTCGCAGGCGTAGATATCGGCTTGAACGTCATGGATTATTTCTATGAGGAATTTAAGGACGATCGTTTTGCGGCGCCTCTATCCTTACGGCGGTTGGTGCGCGCGGGCCGATTAGGAAAAAAGACGGGAGCGGGATGGTATGATTACAACAAATGAGCAAGGACGGGAACCGAACATGACCTTTGAAACGATAGATCTGACTGTAGATGAAAATATCGCGATCGTTTACTTGAATCGCCCTCCGTACAACCCGCTCAACGGACAATTATTCCGCGAGCTGTCGCATATGTTCGATCGCCTGGAGCAGGATTCGAGCATCAAAACGGTGATTATTACCGGAAGGGGAGACAGAGCATTCGCTGCTGGCGCCGACATTAAGGATATGATGGACCTGGACGCCAACGAGGTGCTTCAATTTTGCCAAGTGTCCCGAATGGCATTTTCCAAGATTGAAGCTCTATCCAAACCGGTTATTGCGGCGATTAACGGTCTGGCACTCGGCGGGGGCTGTGAATTAGCTCTAACCTGTGATATGCGGATTGTTTCGGAGCACTCCAAATTCGGACTGCCGGAGATTAATCTGGGCATTATTCCCGGCGGTGGCGGAACACAGAGGCTCCAAAGGCTCATCGGTCAAGCGAAAGCAAAAGAGCTGCTCTATTTCGGCGAGATGATTGACGCGGCCAAAGCGCAGGAGATCGGGCTGGCGAATCGGATGGTTCCGCTTGCGGAATTGCTTCCGGAAGCCGTGACTCTGGCAAAGAAGCTAGCGGAAAAGCCTGTGGTTGCAATGCGGATGATGAAAACGGCAGTGAATGCGGGATATCATGCGGATCTCCAGACGGCATTGGATTTGGAAATGGCCTGCTTCGGGAACGCATACGCCAGCGAGGACCGCAAGGAAGGCATGCAAGCCTTTGTGGAGAAACGCAAAGCGCAATTCTCAGGGCGTTAGGAGGAGAAGCGGATGGCAAAACGCGAGGTTTATCTCATAGACGGCGCACGAACCGCCTTCGGTGAATTCGGAGGCTCCTTTAAGCACGTCACGGCGATTGATCTGGCTGTGGAAAGTGCCCGCAAGGCAATGGAAAAATCGAAGGTATCCCCGGAGGAAATCGATCAGGTAGTGATCGGCAGCGTCATTCAATCCAGCTCGGATGCCGTTTATATGGGAAGACATGTCGGTTTAAAGTCAGGTGTTCCCAAGCATGTGCCAGGGCTTACGGTGAACCGGCTCTGCGGCTCCGGGCTTCAAGCGATCATCCATGCGGCCCAATCGATTATGCTGGGAGAAGCGGATTTGGCGCTTGCCGGCGGCTCGGAAAATATGAGCCAGGTGCCGCATGTGATTCGAGGGGCAAGATGGGGTATTCCGCTCGGTAAGGCTCCAATGGAGGACTATTTGTGGGAGACGCTTTACGATCCTTACGGGGATTGCACCATGGCGATTACGGCGGAAAACCTTGCCGTTAAGTACGGCATCACAAGAGATCAAGCGGATGCCTTCGCCGTCCAAAGTCAGGAACGGGCGATGGCGGCTATAGATACGGGGATTTTCTCGGAAGAAATCGTTCCCTATACGGTAAAAGGGAAAAAAGGCGATATCGTTGTAGACCGGGATGAGCATCCCCGACGGACAACGATGGAGGCTCTCTGTAAGCTTCCGGCCCGCTTCACGAAAGACGGCGTCGTTACGGCCGGTAACGCCAGCGGTATTAATGATGGCGCGGCCGTCACGGTCATCGCTTCAGAGGAATTTGTGAACCGGCGCAGCTTGAAACCGCTCGCGCGATTAGTGGCGTGGGGTATTGTAGGCGTGGAGCCGACGCTGATGGGTATCGGTCCAGCCGCCGCCATTCGCCAGGCACTGCAAAGAGCGGGAATGACCCTTCAGCAGCTGGATTTGATTGAAATTAACGAAGCGTTCGCAGCTCAATATCTCGCATGCCTGCAGGAGCTTGACTTTGATCCGGAGAAAGGCAATGTGAATGGCGGCGCCGTGGCGCTGGGCCATCCGCTGGGGGCCAGCGGCGCCCGGGTCACTCTGTCCTTACTCTATGAGCTGCGCAGGAGAAATCAAAGATTCGGCGTTTCCTCCTTATGCATCGGCGGCGGTCAAGGAATCGCGGCCATTTGGGAGAGAGTTTAAATCAGTCAGCCGTATGTTATTGGATCATAAACAGTCTCAAGGGGTGAACACTCAATGTATCAAGACTGCTATGGACTTACCGTCACAGAGTTGTTTGAAAGGGCTTACAGATTAAATCCCGAAAAAGAAGTGATTTATGATCGCAGCAGAAGACTCACTTATCAGGAGCTTCGTGAAGAATCGGTACAGCTGGCCGCTTCACTGCGTGATCTTCAAGTGGTGAAGGGTGACCGGGTTGCCGTATGTTTACCGAACTGGCACGAGTTTGTCGTTACTTATTTGGCACTTTCCCATCTCGGCGCGATCTTGATTCCTTTCAATACAAGGTACCGGCAGGAAGAGGTAGAATACCTACTGTCCAATAGCGGAGCGAAGCTGGTTTTCTGCACCGAAGAGTTCGGAGGCGTCAATCATTATGAGCAGTTCTTTACGGCATTAAAGCAATCAAAGACGCTTCAGCAGATCGTATCGGTGCGGTTTGAACGTCCGGGATTGCTCTCCTACAAGCAGCTGCTGGAGCGGGGGAAGCATCTGCCTTTTGAATTTGAAGCGATCGACCGGGAGGAGGATGTTTTCACGATTCTGTATACCTCCGGGACGACAGGCAAGCCCAAGGGCGCCATGCTTACCCATGCCAATGTTGTGCATACGGGCAGCATTACCGCAGAATCCATGCGCTGTACGCCGGATGACGTTATGCTGGTAGCGGTACCTGTCTTCCATGTGTTCGGAATTACACCAAGCATCCTTACCAATTTCGCTTGCGGCGGAAAGATGGTGCTTGTGGACGTATTCAAGGCCAAAGACGTTTTGGAATTGATACAAAATGAAGGAATTACCGTACATCACGGTGTTCCGACGATGTTCATTCTTGAATTAAATCATCCGGAATTTTCCGCTTATGACCTCTCCACCTTGCGAACAGGCATCATTGCTGCAGCTCCTTGTCCGGTAGAAGTCGTCAAACGGATTCGATCGGAAATGGGCTGCGATATCGTGGTGGCTTACGGGCTAACGGAAACCTCTCCGACGTTAACCATTACGGATTTTGACGATGATGATCATATCAGGTCCGAGACGGTCGGAAAAGTGCTGCCGGGAGCGGAGGTGAAAATCGTGAACGGCCAAAGAGAGCCCGTTGCCTTCGGAGAGGTGGGGGAATTGGCTTGCCGCGGCTTCGGGGTTATGAAAGGGTATTATCAAATGCCTCAAGAAACCAAGGCGGCTTTCGACGATGAGAGGTGGTTTTACACCGGGGACCTGGCTACGCTCGACAAGCAGGGGTATATCCGTATTGTAGGCCGAAGCAAAGAAATGATCATCCGAGGAGGATACAACATTTATCCGAGGGAGATTGAGGAGGTGCTCTACAAGCACCCGGCGGTTATGGAAGTCGCGGTCGTTGGACTACCCGATTCGGTACTGGGGGAGATCACCTGCTCGGCAGTCCGGTTAAAAAGCGGCGCGAAGGTGGAATCGGCTGAATTAATCGAATTTATTCGGAAGCGGCTGGCGGATTATAAAGCGCCGGACAAAATTGTTTTTATGAATGAGTTTCCCATGACGCCAAGCGGAAAAATTAAAAAAATGGATTTGCAGCAGCAATTGAAAATGGAATTGGAGGATCAGTTGAGATGAAGAAGATGAAAAGACGGCTGTGGATTTCCCTTTTGGCTTTGACTCTATCAGCCGCAATGGTCGGCTGCTCCGCTTCATCTACCGCTCCGGATAATACTGCCGCCCCAGCGACCAAGGCGGAGGGAACGCCGCAAGCCATTAAAATCGGAGTGATTGTATCCGAAACGGGTCCTGCCTCTTCATTGGGCAAACCTGAAGCGGAAACAGCAAGGCTGCTGAAAAAACAGATCGAAGGGCAATTGTTCAATGGTAAAAAGGTTGAATTGATCATCAGCGACAATGAGACGAACGATACGAACGCTGTCGTGATCTCAAAGAAGATGGTATCGGAGGACAAGGTCGTCGCCATCGTCGGCGGTACACAAACCAGCACAAGCGTGGCCATCAGTGAAGTCGCAAAGGAAAACAAAATTCCGCTTCTTGCCTTGGCGCCTCTATCAAAGGATGTGCTTGGAGAGTATGTATTCCAGATTCCGCAAAGCAATGCCACCGTGCTGCAGACGATTATTGATTATTTGAAGTCTAACCAAATAACAACCGTTGCTTGGACGAATGCGCGTGACGGCTTCGGTCAAAGCGGACTTCCGATCTTCAAGGAACTGGCAAAGGCCAATCAGATCGAGATTGTCGCTGTTGAGGATTTTGACGCGGCGGCAAACGATATGACGGTACAGCTTACCAAAATTAAACCGAAAAAACCCGGTGCCGTTATCGTTTGGTCTCGTCCGCCGGGGGCTGGCATCATAGCCAAAAACTTCATCCAGCTCGGGTTTGATGTGCCGATGATTCAAAGTCATGCGGTAAGCAATGAAGGCTTTCTGAAGCAGGTCGGCGCCGACGGGGAAGGCGTACTGGTGATCGGCAGCAAGATGAATATTCTGGGTTCACTTCCGGACTCGGAACAAAAACAGCTGTTAACGAAATTCAACGATGAATTTCAAAAAGAATACGGCACGAGTCCGGGGCCGTTCGGTGGGTATGCCTACGACGGAATCCATATGGTGCTCAAGGCGATTTCCGAAGGTCATGAAAGTCCGCAAGCGATCCGCGATTACATGGAGAAAGGACTTGGAAAGTATATGGGCGTCTCAGGAACGTTCGAATACAGCGCGGAGGTTCATGACGCCGTAGCAGGCGACGGGATGGCGCTGCTCCGGGTGGCGAAGCAAGGCTGGGAACCGGCCAAATAAGGTAACGGTTCTTCCAGAGGGATAATGGCACATCGGATATGGTATCAGGTTTATTCTATGTGCCTATATCTCCTATAGAAAAGAGGGAACAAAATGGATACGGTCAGTCAGGTTCTACAATATCTCATTACAGGCCTTACGACGGGGAGCATTTACGCGCTTATCGCCGTCGGTTTCGTCACCATCTATAATGTGACCGGCGTGATCAACTTTGCGCAAGGGGAATTTACGATGCTTGGCGCTCTGCTATGCGTAACCTTCGTTCAAACGGGGGTTCCTCTGGTTCCGAGTATCGTGCTTGCCATTGTTCTGACGGCTTTCTTCGGTTTTTTAATGGAGAGAACGACGGTCTATCCGGTCAGGAATGCGAATTTTGTAACGTTAATTATCATCACGATTGGCGTTTCGATCGTGCTTAGGGGATTAGGTCTGCTTCTTTGGGGAAACACTCCGCTCAGCATCCCGCCGTTTTCCAGCAACTCGCCGATCTTGATCCTCGGCGCCGTCCTCATTCCGCAAAGCATTTGGGTGTTTGCGGCACTGATGCTGCTGTTGGGTACGCTGTATTTATTTTTTGAAAAAACGGTGCTCGGCACGGCGTTGAAGGCTTGTGTCATCAACCCTAAGGCTGCGCGGCTGATGGGAATAAATACGCGATCGATGTCAGGGCTTGCGTTTACGGTCAGCGCTGCGGTCGGTGCAGTGGCCGGCATTGTGGTGACTCCCATATCGGGAGCTATTTATGATATGGGGCTCTTGCTCGGACTGAAGGGCTTCATGGCGATGGTGATCGGCGGGATGAACAACATATCCGGCGCCGTCTTTGCCGGGTTTTTGATTGGTGTTATCGAGGCGTTCAGCGGAGGGTACATTTCCACTTCCTACAGCGATGCGATCAGCTTTGGTCTTCTGCTGCTGGTATTGTTTTTCTCACCGAACGGCTTGATGAGCAAGGCAACCGGAAAACGGGTCTAAAGAGAGGGGGAGTCTCATGAAGAAGCCGTCGCTGTATTCCAGCCGACTCAAGCCGTTTATTATCCTGATTACGATGGTCGGAATTGCGCCATTCCTTTTTCATTCTTCTTATCATTTGACCGTCATGGTACTGATCGGGATTTACAGCATCATTACACTGGGATTAAGTTTACTGATGGGATATGCCGGCCAGATCTCGTTGGGCCATGCGGCCTTCTATGGCATAGGAGCGTATACCTCCGGTATCCTGACCGCGAAGTTCGGCGTTACGCCGCTGCCGGCCATGCTGGCCGGGGCTTTGTTAACGGGTGTAATCGCTTTTGCAGTCGGTATTCCAACGCTTAAGCTGAAGGAGCATTTTCTGGCACTGGCGACCATCGGCTTTAACATTATTGTATATATTGTTATCTTAGGCATGTATAACGTGACCGGAGGCGCGTCGGGTTTGACCGGAATTCCGAAGTTTTCGGTATTCGGCTTAGAAATTCGCGGAGAATGGAATTATTACTTTCTCGTATGGGGAATTGTACTGCTCTTGGCATGGTTTTGTTTAAACATCGTGCAATCCCATATCGGCAGAGTGCTTCGGGGGATTCACGACAGCGAGATCGCGACGCTTACGCAGGGAATAGACGTTTCCAAATACAAGCTGCAAATTTTTGTGTTAAGCGCGGTATTTGCTTCAGCAGCCGGAAGCTTGTACGCCCATTTCACCAATTTTCTCGCACCGGGAACTTTTTATGTGCTGGTATCGATCCAGCTGCTGATCATGGTCGTTGTCGGAGGCTCCCAACCGATTTGGGGCGCGATCCTTGGAGCTTTCGTGATGACGCTGCTGGCGGAAGGCGTTCGCCATTATGTCCCGATGGTGATGGAGGTCGGCGGAGAAATTGAAATTATCATTTATGGCCTTTTGCTGGTGCTTGTTATGATGTTTATGCCCAAAGGCTTACTGCCGATGATCGGCGTATTACAAGATCGCTTCCGCCGCAGGAAGCTCCCGGAAGGAGGCGCGCCGCATGAGCAGCGCACTGTTGGAAGTTAAGCAATTAACCAAACGTTTCGGCGGCATCGTAGCGGTTGACGGCGTTTCTTTTCATGTTCGGAAGGGAGAGATTGTAGCGGTTATCGGTCCGAACGGGGCAGGCAAAACGACGCTGTTTAACATGATCTCCTCTATTTTGGATCCAAGTGAAGGTGAGGTCTGGTTTAAGGGAGAGAAACTAACCGGAGCGCAGGTTCACCAGCTAGCTGCGAAGGGGATTGCGAGAACCTTCCAAAATCTGCAAATTTTCGAGTCCATGACCGTGTTGGAGAATGTCATGCTAGGTACGCATACGAAGCTCAAAACGACGATCTTTCATGCCGGATTTCGGCTGCCGGTGGTGAAAAGAGACGATGAAGCGGCGGCATCGTTAGCGCTTCAGGCATTAGAGCTGGTTGGCTTACAGGATAAACAGACGGAGATTGCGGGCAATCTGCCCTACGGTCTGCGCAAGCTGCTGGAGATTGCCCGGGCGATTGTGCTGCAGGCGGATCTGATTCTGCTTGACGAACCGATGGCCGGCTTAAATGACGGGGAAAGCCAGCGGCTTGCTTCGTTTTTGTTGGAGCTGAAGCATAAGGGGCATTCTTTTCTTTTTGTTGAGCACGATATGGCCACCGTCATGAAAATTGCGGATCGCATCGTCGTTATCGATTTCGGGGTAAAAATTGCCGAGGGTACGCCCGAGCAAATCAGAAGCAATCCGAAGGTGATCGACGCTTATTTAGGGAAGGAGTTGGAATGATGCTGCAGGCCAATGGAATTACGGCATACCACGGCCGTATCCGTGCTCTGGATCATGTAAGCCTGACTGTCCATCCGGGTGAGCTGGTATCGATCATTGGAGCGAACGGAGCGGGCAAGAGTACGCTGCTTGGCGTTCTCGCAGGATTATATAAGCCGGCGCAGGGAGAGATTCGCCTCGGTGAAGAGCGGCTCGATCATTTACCGGCGCATTTGGTCGTCCGCAAAGGGATCAGCCTTGTGCCCGAAGGAAGGCAGGTGTTTGCGGGCTTGAGTGTCAGAGATAATCTGATTCTTGGCATGTATCACAAATACAGGCGCGAGAAGCATACCTTGGAGTCGAAGCTGGAAGCGATGCTGGAGATGTTTCCCGGTTTGAAGAAACACTACAAGTCAGCCGCCGGCAATATGAGTGGAGGGGAGCAGCAGATGCTGGCCATCGCCAGAGGACTGATGTCGGATCCGAAAATCATTTTGCTCGATGAGCCTTCGATGGGACTTGCGCCTTTAATTGTGAAGGAGATCCTTGTTATTTTGCAGCGTATAAGGGACGACCTTGGGACGATGGTCATTTTGGTGGAGCAGAATGTAAAAGCCGCCTTCAAGGTGGCGGACCGGGTATATGTGATGGATCGGGGAACATTCGTACTCGAAGGCAAGGCATCCGAGCTGTTGAATGATCCGATGGTTCAAAAGACGTATCTGGGTGCAGGTCAGAAAAGCAAAGGAGCCGTGAATGCATGAGTGATCTGCAAGCATCGAAAAGCGACAGCACACTGGTTTTGAGCGAAACCGAGTGGAAGCCTCTGAAAATTCCGGGAATATCGATGAAGGTGCTTCACCTCTTTCCCGAAGGCGGCAGTACGGTGATGATTCGAATGGAGCCCGGAAGTTCGTTTCCGGTGCACGAGCATAACGACGATGAAGAAACCTTTGTGCTGGAAGGCGACATCCGGGTCGGAAAATTTGTGCTGCGCCAGGGCGATTATTTATATACCCCGCCGGGTGTCATTCACGCTTCCCAAACGAAGAAAGGCTGCACCTTGCTCGCCACTTCGCGTAAACCGTTAAAATTATTAAAATAAGTCATATTTAATGAGACGAAGGTGAATAAGATGTTCTCTTTATCCGATGAACAAGAAGCGATTCAATCGCTTGCGAGAGAGTTCGCTTCACAGGAGATCGCGCCTTACGCAAGACATTATGATGAAACGGAAAGCTTTCCCGTGGACATCATGAAGAAGCTATACGAGATCGGCTTGTCTAACTTGGCGATCCCCGAAGCGTATGGCGGTGCGGGTATTGATAAGATAACCCATGCCTTGATCATAGAGGAGATCGCAAAAGCATGTGCCGGTGTTGCGACCAGCCTGGATGCAAATTCGTTGGCTTCCTATCCGATTCTCGCGGGGGGAACGGAGGAGCAGAAGCGCGTTTATTTGCGGCGTCTGACGCAAGAAGGACAGTATGCGGCTTTCGCGCTGACGGAGCCCGCTGCCGGCAGTGATGTAAGCTCGTTGCGAACGACAGCGGAGCGAATCGGAGACGATTACGTGCTGAATGGTGAAAAATGCTTTATTACAAATGCCGGCGTAGCGAATTTTTATGTGGTGCTTACTAAGCTGAAAAATGAAAGCGGATCAAAAGCATTTACTGCGTTTATTGTCGATCGGGACGCTGAAGGCGTATCTGTTGGGGAAAAAGAGAAAAAGCTCGGACTTCGCGCATCCGATACGGCCTCTGTTCTGTTCGAAGATGTGAAGGTGAAGTCAGCCCAACGTCTGGGTGCTGAAGGGGAAGGCTTTAAAATTTTCATGAAGGCTCTGATGAATGCCAGACCGATGGTTGGGTCGCAGGCGGTTGGAATCGCCCAAGGCGCTTACGAAGCCGCCTTGCAATATGCAAAGGAGCGAAAGCAGTTTGGAAAGCCGATCGCCGAGCTGCAAGCCATTCAATTTATGCTGGCTGACATGGCAATGACGATTGAAGCATCCCGCTTGCTGGTTCATAAAGCGGTGTTTCTGCTTCAGGAAGGACGTCCTTCCGTTAGACATGCATCGTTTGCCAAGTGTTACGCTGCGGATACGGCAATGAAGGTAGCTGAAGACGCGGTACAAATCTATGGAGGTTACGGCTTTATCCGCGAGTACCCGGTCGAGAAATATTTTCGGGACGCCAAAATAATGCAAATTTATGAAGGAACGAACCAAATCCAGCGCGTTGTTATCGCCAAAGAAATTTTATCCTGACATGCTAAAGAGCGTTATCATTTCGGAGAGGAGAAGCCAATGGATATTATTGTGATCATGAAGCAAACGATGGATACGGAAGAAAATGTGGTGATGGCCGACGGAAGCGTTCGGGATGACGGAGTGCGTTTTATTATCAATCCATACGATGAATATGCTGTGGAGGAAGCCGTACGATTGCGGGATGAGTTCGGGGGTACAGTTACCGTCGTCTCGATCGGGCCGGACCGTGTGGAAGCTGCGATGAGAACAGCATTGGCCATGGGCGCAGATCAAGGTATCCTGGTCGATGATGAGTTGCTGTTCGGCGACGAATGGACCACTTCGAAAGTTTTAGCGTCCGCCATTCGCGTCCGTCCGTTCGATCTCATCCTGACCGGCAATATGTCCATCGATAACGGATCAGGTCAGACGGGACCCCGAGTGGCGGAGGAGCTTGACATTCCGCATGTTTCGTCCGTTACGAAGCTGACGGTGGAAGGCAGCCGGATTACAGTAGAGCGGGACGCAGAAGGGGATACGGAAACCGTGGAGCTCTTGCTCCCTGCGCTTGTTACCACCCAGCAGGGGTTGAATGAGCCGCGATATCCCTCCTTACCGGGTATTATGAAGGCGAAGAAGAAGCCGATCGACCGGGTCGGAGCAGCAGACCTTGGCTTGAACATGGAGGAAATCCGACCGAAAACCATCGTAGTCCAGCAATATGCGCCCCCAAAGAAGGGGACGGGTAAGATACTGGCCGGCGATGTGCAGACCCAGGCGTCGGAATTGGTCCGGCTTCTCCGCAATGATGCCAAAGTGATATAAGAGGAGGAACCGTGATGAGCAGAAACGTACTTGTCTTGGCTGAAATTCGGGATGGCCGCATTCGAAGCGTGACCTTCGAGGCGCTGAGTGCGGCAAGGCTGGCGGCGGAGGGCGGAACGGTAATCGTCGCTTTATTGGGAAAGGAAGTGTCCGTATACGAGCCTTCTTTGAGAGCGCATGGTGCTGACCGGATTTATAAGGTGGAGCACGAGGTACTGCGGCATTATACTCCGGATGCGTACATACAGGCATTCGCGGCGTTATTCAAAGAGGTCAGCCCGGATTGTGTCTTTATGGGGCACACCGCGATCGGTAAAGATCTGGCTCCCCGCACCGCCGCCAAATTGGGATTGGGATTGATCTCCGATGTAACCGATATTGCTCTGGCAAACGGCGAATTGATCTTTACGCGTCCAATTTACGCAGGCAAAGCATTCCAGAAGAAAACAATGACAGAGAGCATCATCTTCGCCACGATTCGTCCTAACAACATTCAAGCCGGCCAACCGGATGCATCACGTATTTCAGAAATAGTGGATTACAAGATGGAATTTACGGAACTTCGTTCGATTGTACGGAATGTGGTTCGTCAATCGCTGGGAAGAGTTGATCTGTCCGAAGCCAAAATTATCGTTTCCGGAGGAAGAGGAGTGAAGAGCGCTGACGGCTTCAAGCCTCTGGAGGAATTGGCTGACGTGCTCGGTGCCGCGGTAGGCGCCTCACGAGGGGCGTGCGATGCGGGTTATTGCGAATATTCGATGCAAATCGGCCAGACGGGCAAAGTGGTTACGCCGGATTTATATATTGCTTGTGGCATTTCGGGGGCAATTCAGCACGCTGCCGGTATGTCTAATGCCAAGGTCATTGTTGCCATTAATAAGGATCCGGAAGCGCCGATTTTTAAAATTGCCGATTACGGCATCGTCGGGGATCTCTTCGAAGTCGTACCATTATTGTCGAATGAATTCAAAAGCGCATGGACATCTTAACCGGAGGATTTTCGAACATGTGGCCCCTGCTGAATTTCGCTGCTTTCATCGCTGTTACAGGGTTCGCGGTCTATTGGTTTGCAGCAGTGGTTTACAGCCGCGTCACCTATATTCGACTGGGTAAGCCCCATCAACTGAAACAAGATCTGGACGTACGGATTCGAGAATTTCTTATTCAAGTATTTGGCCAGACGAAATTGCTCAAAGACAAAAAAAGCGGCATTATGCATATGGTGATGTTTTACGGATTTATCATTTTGCAGCTCGGCGCTGTGGAGCTTATCGTGAAAGGCTTTATACATGGGTTCGAGCTGCCGCTTGGAGCGGCGCATCCCTACTTTAGTTTAACCCAAGAGGTGACGACCTTCCTGGTTCTATTGGCTGCTGCCTACGCTTTTTACCGGAGGTATATTGAGAAGCTTCCACGGCTAAAACGAGGCCTCAAGGCTGGCGTTGTCATTGTGTTCCTTGCCGTATTGATGAGCTCGATCTTACTGTCGTTGGCGTTTGAGCGGCTTTGGTTAGGGGCGGACGGCAGCGTGTATGCGCCTTTCTCTTCTCTGATGGCGGCTTTGTTTACCGGACTGCCGGAAAGCTGGGATGCTGCCGCTTTTTATCTATTCTGGTGGGTACATATGCTTACGCTGCTGGCTTTCCTGATCTATGTTCCGCAATCGAAGCACGCCCATATATTGTTTGCACCCGTAAACATCGCGCTTCGCGATACCAAACCTTACGGGAAACTGAACTCACTGAATTTGGAAGATGAGAACCAAGAGTCCTTTGGCGTAGGCAGAGTGGAGGACTTCCGGAGCAATCAATTAATCGATTTGTACGCGTGTGTCGAATGCGGGCGTTGTACCCGGATGTGTCCCGCCTCAAACACAAACAAGACCTTGTCTCCGATGGATCTCATTGTAAAGCTGCGTGATCACTTAACGGAGAAGGGGGCCGTAACCTCCCGCACACCCTGGATCCCTTCATTCTCATTCGCATCTGCTCCCGCAGCCGGGAATATGGAGACGGGTCGGCAATCCGCAGAGAAACGCTTAATCGGTGATGTGATTACGGAGGAGGAGCTTTGGGCATGCACTACATGCCGCAATTGCGAGGATCAATGTCCTGTTGCTAATGAGCATGTGGAGAAAATCATCGACATGCGCCGGTATCTGGTTTTGACACAAGGGGATATGCCTCACGAAGCGGCACGATACTTTCAAAATGTTGAGCGGCAAAGCAATCCATGGGGGATCAGCCGCAAGGATCGGATCAAATGGCGTGAAGGTCGTGACGATCTCGTCATCCCGACTGTAATGGAAACCGATGATTTCGAGTATTTGTTTTTTGTCGGCTCCATGGGCTCGTTTGATATCCGAAGCCAAAAAATCGCCCAATCGTTCGCCAAAATCATGAATACGGCCGGCGTGAAGTTTGCCATACTGGGCAATGAAGAGAAAAATTCGGGCGATACGGCAAGAAGAATGGGGAACGAAATGCTGTTCCAACAGCTTTGTCAAGAAAATATCGCGTTGTTTCAAACCTATGGAGTACGGAAAATCGTAACGATATGCCCGCATACGTATAACACGTTTAAAAACGAATATCCGGAATTTGGCCTGGATGCGGAAGTATACCATCATACGGAGCTGATCTGGAAACTAATCGAAGAAGGACACATAAGACCGGATAAGGAAGTCGAGGAAGCGGTGGCCTATCATGATTCATGCTACTTGGGCCGTTATAACGGGATCTTCGACATCCCGCGCCTTATTCTTCAAGCGGTTCCCGGTGTGAAGCTGCTGGAATTGAAGCGGAACCGCGAAGACGCGATGTGCTGCGGAGCGGGTGGAGGAATAATGTGGCTGGAGGAATCTCAGGGCAAGCGCGTGAATGTCGAGCGAACGGAGCAAGCGCTTCAGGCGCGTCCAAGCGTCATAGGGAGCAACTGCCCTTATTGTTTAACCATGATGAGTGACGGTGTAAAAAGCAAAGAGCTGGAAAATCAGGTGCAAACCCTGGATATTGCCGAAATTGTGGAACGATCGTTATAACATTTCATTATGCATTTTTTTCGAACGTAATATTAATATGGAATAATGGGTTTGATATTGCCGGACACCAGCTTTTCCGGAGTATCGGTCCTTTCGCCTTCGACATTATCGGAGCGGGAGGGCGTGATTTTGCCCCTGCTGGATGTACGCTATTCATGTAAGAAACCGCTTTATTATGACAACGTCATCACGGTGATGACTGTATGGATAAAGTCTGATGATGGAATAGTATTGAGGAAGGACCCAGATCGTGGGATGCAAAGCAGGCATCCTTGTCTCGGGTCCTTTTCGTAAATAACGAAAAACGGTGAGATCATGAGCATAACGGCTGGGACATGCTTGTAAACAAAGATCATTGTCAATTTCATGGCATAATCCGTTTTGTCAAAAGAGGGCACAGGAGTATAATGAGAACAGCACAAATATCTCCCTGCTAAACAGGGGTTAAATCAACAAGGAGATATCTTATGGGAAAACTTTCCCGGACGCAAACCATCTATCTCATCATCTTTTTAGTCACCGTCTGGGGAGTGAATTGGCCATTATCCAAAATTGCGCTGTCTTACACACCACCGGTGCTGTTCTCGGGACTTCGAACTTTGATTGCGGGTCTTATTCTGCTGCTGGTCGCCCTGCCAAGATATAAAAGACTCCATTTCAAAGAATCTTGGCCGATCTATTTGCTTTCCGCTTTATTTAATGTCGTTTTGTATTATGGGCTGCAGACGATCGGGTTGAATTATTTGCCTGCCGGCCTGTTTTCTTCGCTTGTCTTTCTTCAGCCTGTGCTTGTGGGTATCTTCTCATGGTTGTGGCTGGGGGAATCGATGTACGGCTTGAAAATTGTGGGCCTTATTCTCGGTTTTTCCGGAGTGGGACTGATTAGTACCGGCGGAATATCCGGTCATATTTCCTTTGCCGGCATTCTGTTTGCCTTGGGATCTGCGCTCAGCTGGGCGATCGGAACCGTTTATGTGAAGAAAAAGGCTAAGTCTGTGGATCCGATCTGGCTGGTAACGCTTCAATTGGTCATCGGCGGACTCTTCATGACCGTTGCGGGCCTGGGCGTTGAGAGCTGGTCCGATATTGTTTGGGCACCTGCTTTTGTCCTCAATCTTTTGTTTATTTCGATTTTTGTCATCGCGATCGGCTGGCTTGTGTTCTTCAAGCTCATTGACTCCGGTGAGGCGAGTAAAGTGGCTTCATACACTTTTATGATCCCCATCGTGGCCATTCTGATCGGCAGTCTGTTTCTTCGTGAACCGCTCACTCTTTCACTTTTGGGTGGGGTGGCCTTGATTCTTGTCAGTATTTATTTCGTGAACAGGACCCCGAGAAGGATTGCGTTAAAAAGCAAAAGCTGACAAACGGTTTTCGAATTTGAGATAACACAAAGAGAACCTCCGAGATCGGAGGTTCTCTTTGTGTTATCTCTGCTTGGTTTGCCGCATCATTTGAAATTGGTTGAACAATTTTTGGCGAGCCTCTTTGTTTCTGAGCAAATAGGCAACACCCATGCTAAGAGCAGTCCATATCATTTTTCTCATCATCAATACCTCCGTCACTGAGAAGTTTGTGCCAGCTTCACAAGCATATGAGCCAGCTTATGCTGCTCTTCCTGCGAACCTACCTTCCAAAGCTCCTGAAGGAGTTTTTCCTCGCGGTTGCGAGGCTCCTCATGATCGGCCAGGTAGTTCGCTACCTTCTCAGCCGTTTGAGCTAACTGCTCTTCATTCATGCCGAATTTCTCGGCCATTTCGATTCGTTTACCCAGATAGCTTTTGAAGGAATCGAAATTTTGCAGAATTTCGTCCTTTTGTCCGGCACCCATATGATTCAGGGTATTGTCCACCTTCTCATCAACGGTTTGGTCATTGCGATTAATGTTCAACATCATAACGCCTCCTTAATGGTTTAGTGTGACATGCCCTAATTAACCTTCAGATTTAGGGATGAATCATTCACTTCGTTTCAATAATCGAACGGCTGGTGTAAACATAATTAACCAAAACCAGCAAACGGAAGATATCATTCATGGAGTACAAGTCTAAGAAATTGCACAGCGGAAGCTTATATTGGCCTCATCCTCTTTCTGAAATTCCATCGTATCCCTCTTTAAATCAACGAATGGGTACCCAGGCCGCGATTATGGGGGAGAGATGACAGTAGCGCTCTGTGCTGCGGTTTTGGCCGAAGCGGGTGTTCCTGCCGTACTGCTGGAAGGGGGGAGCATTGCCTCCGCAAGTACAGCGGCCGATACAGGTCCTCTTCAATTTTCTAACGATATCATGCTTCATGAATCAGCCGAACAAGTCGGTGAGCTGCATGCTCCCTTTCTTGGAGTAGATGTGGAACAGCCGGGCATTTTTCATGCTTCAAGAGGTGGAGGGAATGGAAAGGTTTATGGCATGATGGCCGCTGAAAAGTTTAGGGATGATCTCCATGGAAGAAAGCATCCTTTAACATCATTATTAACTCTACAACGAGAAAAGTGGAAAAATATAAGAAGCTCAGTAAATCATCTTTAGAATTAAAATGTTTAATAGATGACATCGAAGGGTAATAACATCACAAGAAACACCATTATAAAAACACTTAAGGAGGAGTTATCATGCTGACAAATTGGAGAAAGAAGTTGATCGTCGGAGCTATGGCAGTAGTTCTTTCATTGGGTGGATTGACCGGCTGCGGTGATGGAGTGGATCAGGATAACGGAATCAGCGATGGACAAAAGCAGGATGCACCGGATACGACGACAAAGCCTTAATATAAATTATTGGTCTAATCCAAGTAAAAATAGTTTGGGTAGAAAGCCGCTTATCTGAACTGCACCTCCAATTGTTAGGGTTGTCTAACAATTGGGGTGCAGTTCAAACAGGCGGCTTTTTATTTATCTGTCCCGAGCCTTCCACGGATGTTTATGGACGGGAAGACGAAATACTACCGACTACAATTGTTTTCTTATATGGAGACCTAGACGGTTTATGTTTCAATTTAATGAATTATGGGTAAACAAATAAATTATAAAGGGGGGAATGCGGATGATTCGTTTTGAAAAAGTGAGAAAAGTATATGAAGATGGATTTGTGGCTCTGAAAAACATTGACCTCGAATTCAATGAAGGCGAATTAACCGTTCTGATCGGCCCAAGCGGATGCGGAAAGACTACATTGATGAAGCTCATCAATCGTCTGAATAATCCGAGCCAAGGAAAAGTATTGATCCGGGATAAGGACATTTCCAGCATCGATCCGATTCAATTAAGGCGGAGCATAGGATATGTTATTCAAAGCATCGGCTTGTTTCCGCATATGACAATTGCGGCTAATGTGGGTGTCGTACCCCGGCTGCTTCATTGGGATAAAGCGCGGATTGATCAGAGGGTAGATGAGCTGCTGCACCTTGTGCATCTCGATCCTGATACATATCGTAACCGGTATCCGGCAGAACTTAGCGGCGGTCAACAGCAGCGCATCGGTATCATTCGGGCGCTAGCGGCCAACCCCGAAATTATTTTGCTCGACGAACCTTTCAGCGCGTTAGACCCGATCAGCCGTGAGCAGCTGCAAGACGAGCTGGTCAGACTTCAGCAGGAATTAAAGCAAACCATCGTCTTTGTAACTCATGACATGGATGAAGCGCTTAAGATCGCGGATACGATTGTTCTCATGAAGGATGGCGAGGTCGTTCAGAAGGGAAGTCCCGAACAGATTTTGCGGCATCCGGCCAATGATTTTGTAAGAAATTTTATCGGGGAGAAGAGACTCCAAACCGAAATGTCGGGTGAAATGCTTAAAGTAGACGATGTCATGACCGAGAATGCCGTAACCGCATATCCGACTCGGGGCTTGGCGGAAGCCATCAAGCTGATGGAAAAGCGTAAAGTGGATTCTTTAATTGTTGTAAACCGCAATAATGATTTACTCGGATATGCATCCATCTTTAGTGTGTTGGATATGTATCGGAAGGAACTCGCAACGTTGGCCGACGTTATAAAGCCCTTTGAGCACGTTGTAGAATCGGGTATGCCGGTCACTGCCGCCATCTCACTTATGAATGAGCAGGGGCTGCCTTATGTGCCGGTCATCCGCCATGGACGATTCATAGGTCTTATTACCAAAGGAAGTCTTGTACGGCATCTGGCCGATGTGTATACTCCGGTCGAAGCGCCGGACACCGAGCTTCCCGAGGTTGTTGTGTCCAGATTGCAGTATGAGGAGTCGCATCCGGAGATGAAGGGCGGCGGAACGGTATGATCGGCCAATATTTCGAATTTGTCCTAAGCCGTCAGGAAGATATTTTACGAGCCCTGCAGGAACACTTGGTTATTTCGGCCGTATCCGTGCTGTTCGGAGCCATTGTGGCGATTCCCATCGGAATTTGGCTGGCCGGCAACCGGATTTCCTGGTTAAACGGCGTGATTTTTTCCATAGCCAATATTTTGCAGACCGTACCCAGTCTTGCGCTGCTGGCGATACTGATCCCGCTGCTTGGTGTTGGCCGTACACCTGCCATTTTTGCGTTGTTCCTGTATTCGCTTATGCCGATTTTACGAAATACATATTCCGGTTTTCAATCGGTTGATCCGAACCTTCTTGAGGCTGCAAAAGGGATGGGATACAACCGAAGGCAGCGGTTGCTCCAGATTCAGCTGCCGCTTGCTTTTCCATATATTATGTCAGGGATTAGGGTCACTACGGTATACATCATCAGTTGGGCTACATTGGCGACGCTGATCGGCGCAGGAGGACTTGGACAATTAATTTTTGCCGGCATGGGAACCAACAGGAAAGAGCTTATTTTTACGGGCGCTATCCTGGCGGTGATTTTGGCTCTTGCCGCTGATTTTATCCTGAGTCTTGCTGAAAAGCGAGTCACGGCCAACACCCATTCGGGCAGCCGTCAAACCGCCGCAGCACGGGGGGGAAACCAATGATTCGACAGAAATCCGCTTCCTTGCCAAAGCTAATGATCATTGCCGTCCTTCTCATCCTGCTGCTTTCGGGCTGCAGTAATGAAGACAAAATCATTATCGGCACGCAAACCTATTCGGAACCCAAGATTTTAGCGCAAATGCATAAGCTATTGATCGAGGATCGGACCGGCCTCAAGGTCGATGTTCTTCCCGATCTGGCATCCAGTGCTGTTGTCGCGCAGGCAATGAAAAACAACGATATCCAAATGGCCGTACTGTATACGGGCATGATCTTTGATAATTATTTTCCGATTGAGCCCGACAAAGATCGCGAAAGGGTGTTTCAGCAGGCCAAAGAAGGTTTTGATAAGTACTACGGCTTTCATTGGTTTGATCCGTACGGGTTTGAGAACACGTATGCTTTTACCGTAAGAGAAGACGTAGCGCGGCAAGGCCATTTAGCCAATATTTCCGATGTAGCACCTACAGCCGGCAATATGTCGCTTGGCGTAGACACAACCTGGCTGGAGCGTGAGAATGACGGATATCCCGCTTTTCGCAAGCATTACGGCATCACCTTCGGCAAAACGCTGCCTATGGAAGTGGCGCTGGTATACAAGGCTGTAGCGAACAAAAATGTAGATATTGTCCTGGCTTATTCTACCGATCCTCGGATCAAGGAATACAAGCTAACCTCCCTTAAAGACGATAAACAGTTTTTTCCGCCTTATGACGCGGCGCCTGTCATACGAAACGATATTCTGGCGAAGCACCCGGAGCTCAAGGAGATTATTAGTCAGCTGGCCGGCAAGATCGACGTACAAACGATGATCGAGTTGAATTATGAAGTTGACGTCAACAAAAGAAATGAAAGAAAAGTAGCCGAGGACTATTTGAAAAAGGTCGGACTTCTGAATTAAAGAAAAGAGGTGGCGGAATGGATTTGTTTTTCCGTTATGTGGGGGAAAACTGGCTTTACCTCATTGAACTCACTTATCAACATATCTTGATGGTGATCTCGGGGCTGCTGTTAGCGTTGATCGCAGGAGTTCCTCTCGGAATCCTGGCGGCGAGAGTTCCCAAGCTTGCCGGTTTCATTTTAGCCTCGGCCAATGTCATCCAGGTTTTCCCCAGCTTGGCTATGCTCGTCCTGCTGATGATTGTATTCGGGCTGGGTTTTACTACCGTAGTGATCGGATTGTTCTTATACTCGCTGCTGCCGGTCATCCGCAACACGTATGTTGGATTGACCCAGGTCGATCCGGCGATTACCGAAGCCGGACGGGGCGTAGGGATGAGTCCTTTGCAGCTGCTGTTTCGCGTACAGTTTCCACTCGCTTTGCCGTTTGTGTTCACCGGCATTAGAGTCGCAGCCGTCATTGCGATTGGCGTCGCAACGATCGCACCGTTGATTGGAGGCGAAGGTCTCGGACGTGAGATATATTCCGGAATCAATATGGATAATTCAGCACGTCTCTACGCAGGAGCAATTCCTGCAGCCGCGCTGGCTCTGTTGGCCGATTTTCTTCTGGGCATTCTGCAGCAGCGGGTAGGCCGGCAGGGAAAGGCAGCTTAGCGTAAGACAAGAAAAGTCGTAGAAAACGGCTTTTTTTGTTATATAAAGAAAGTGTAATGCGAGGCCATTAAATTAATGTGGTTTAATATTAATTCTATTAAAGGAAAGGAACGTGAAGAGCGGTATAGGTTAAGCTCAACTTGAATTTTATTCGGGGTTAATACAAATTTCCATGATTAACAACAAGCTCCTAACGACAATTGAATTGGAGGGATGATATATTTTAATGACGTAAGGGTAAACCGTCACAGGAATTGATAATCAAAAAATGAAAAGCAGGTTAAAGAATAGAAAAACATATGTTTCTGTATGGCAAAAGTTCGTAGTTAGCCATTTGGTTTCTTTCATCTGGCTGTTGTTCTCCATCTGGATTTCTCAAAAATGGATTTTGGAATTAGGACAGGTTACAAGTATTCCCTTCGCGATCATTATCATTGCCGGTATTGCCTATATTCCTGGATATATCAATAGTTTTTTGGTTTCAAGTCTTCTCATGGACAGTCAACCTGCTTTTAAACATCACAACCCTGTCAACGATGTTACGGTTCTGATTGCAGCATACAACGAAGAGAAGGGAATACGAGATACATTAAGGCAGATCAGTTATCAGGAATATGAGGGAAGAATTCACGTCCTTCTTATTGATAATCGGTCTACGGACCATACGGTACAAGAGGCAAAGGATGCCGCAAAGGAATTGGGTCTCTCGCTGCAAATTATTCCTGAATGGAACCAAGGAAAGCACCACGCTTTGAATAAAGGGCTGGAGTATATTAAAACCGAATATATGGTTACGCTGGATGCGGATACTTTGCTGCACAAATCGGCTCTAAAGTTTATCGTTAGCCGGATGCTTTCCGCTCCAAAAGAGGTTTGCTCTGTCGCGGGTACGGTGTTGGTTCGGAATAGTAGAGACAATATGCTCTCCAAGCTGCAGGAATGGGATTATTTTTTGGCCATCGCTTCTGTAAAAAGGCTTCAAGGCCTCTATCAACAAACGCTGGTAGCACAAGGAGCGTTTAGTTTATATAAAACTAGCGTGGTCAAGGAAATCGGCGGGTGGCCGGACGTTATCGGTGAAGATATCGTGTTGACGTGGAAATGCCTAAAAGCCGGATATAAAGTCTATTTTGAACCTTTAGCCGTTGCATTTACAACGGTTCCCGTTTCTTTGACTCATTTTGCCAAGCAGCGCAGCAGGTGGGCCCGAGGAATGATCGAAGGTCTTAAAGCGGTAAAGCCTTGGGAACAGCCTAGCGTTTATGCTAAATATTTAACGGTTATCAATTATATTATGCCTTTTATTGACGTGTCTTACACTTTCTTTTGGCTTCCCGGTCTCTTCTTATGCTTGTTCGGAATATTTTGGATTGTCGGACCTCTAACTCTTCTTGTCCTTCCGGTCACGCTATTGAGTTATTTGGTATTGTATCAATTTCAAAAAAATGTCTTTAAGTCATTGGCTCTCCGCGTCAGGAAAAATAAACTAGGCTTTGTTCTATTTGTATTGGTATATCAGGCGATAATGAGTCCCATTGCGGTCTGGGGATATTTACAAGAAGCTTTTCAACTGAAACGAGTTTGGAAATAAGGATGGGGTTGGAGAAGCTCTTGCGGGATGCAAGAGCTTTTTGCTTTGAGCGTGCAGGGAATATGTAGGAGTTTCGGGGTCTATTTAATAAGTAAACACGTGGTTATCGATTCGGACTTTCATTGGACGGCTTATACTCCAGGACGATGTAGCAATTTTGGGATTGTAGTAAAAGAGAGCTCCGTTCGTCGGATCCGATCCGTTTAAAGCGGCTTTGGCCGCTTCGAAGGCTGAAGGTCCTGGTGTTAGGTTGTACTGCCCGTCCCGGATGGCGGAAAATTGACCCGGTTGAAAAATGACCTCGGTGATCGAATCAGGGAAAGCATTAGATTGCACTCTGTTAAGGACGACTGCACCTACGGCAATTTGTCCTTGCATCGACTCACCTCTAGCCTCGGCGTGGATCACTCTTGCCAATTGCTCCAATACGTTGTGCTTGGGATTGGCCGTTTGTTTTAATAGCGACAACGTTTTGGAATCAGCTTTACCATTTACCGGCAGGCCGGACGATTGTTGAAATTTTTTTACCGCTTCGTAGGTAATGGCACCGTAGTAGCCGGTTGCACCGGCTTGAAAGTAACCTAGCGTGTTAAGCCGCAGCTGCAGGTCGAGGACATGCTCGCTTTGGGACCCCTTCTCCAGTGCGGCTGCGCCGGCTGGCATCGCCATGGCTGTGAAGCCAAGGGTACAGGCGAGTAATGTGACAAGTACGGAACGTTTCTTCATCGTATTCAGACAACCTCCTATTCCTTTTTAGAGCCGTTTGCTGTGACGGCATGACAAGTTCAGGGATGTTCATCCGACCGGGGAAATTTCCGTACACGCTCAAAACGATAAGGCGGGAACAGCTCCAGGCTGTCCTCAAAGGGTTCGGGGTTATGGTCTTGTTTAAGCCCGAGGTCTATGTTTTTTAATAATTGTTAGTAAATTTAAAACAATATATGACCGTTCTTTCTTGAAAAAAGGGTCATAATTAATTACACTAAATCTATATTTAACGTAATTTTGTTTTTGACGGATTTTTTTCTCAACACCTAGACTAGCCCAGCAGATGAGCGGAGTGAAATAAATTGGCAAATGAATATTGGGATGACGAGTTGTTAGAATTATTTGATATCTGGATGAAGGATCAAGGCTTTACCCCACGCACGCAAAAAGCTTATTTGGGAGATGTACGGTTATTTTTAGCAGCGGTGGCCCCCAAATCTTTAGATGAAATGGAAGCTATTGATGTTTTGCGGTTTCTATCCAAAATGCGTCAGGGGGGAGCGGGAGACTCGGCAAGGAATCGGTATCTGTCCTCGGTCCGAACCTTTTTCAACGCATTAATGGAATACAAATATGCTCAGCATAATCCGGCCCTTCAAGTCAAAAAATCCAGGTTTGAAAAAAATCAAATCCCTTCCTATCTCGATGAGCGGCTGTTATCTGTATTCATAGAATCGATTCAGGGGAAATACCAGATCCGCAATGTAGCCATGTTTCTTCTGATGAGCTATGCCGGCTTGCGCGTCAGTGAATTGCACCGCCTGAATATCACTGATTTCAATAGATCGTCGAAACTATTAACCGTGTATGGAAAGGGACGCAAATGGAGAGCCTTACCGCTGCCCGACCAGCTGGTCAAGATCATGGATATGGCTCTCGATGAACGTATTTCTCCAGGGAAAAGCTCTGAACAGGCATTTTTTGTTTCCCAATTCGGCCGCCGCATATCAATCCGTATGATACAAAAGATTGCTGAAGCCCAATTTGTCGAATTAAAGGAACGGTTTGGCGAGCTGAGAGGAAAATCTCTTTCCAGCCATAAGCTGCGGCATACTTTTGCAACTATGCAGGTGATTGCCGGCACGGATATTAGGACCTTACAAGAATTATTAGGGCATGCCAGTATTCAAACCACACAAATTTATACCCATGTAGGAGATAAACAGAAGCAAGAAGCCATGAACCGGATGGTGCCTCGACTTCCCGTATCGTTATTGAAAGAGTTGGCAGGGGAAGGCAGTGCTGATCTTGCAGGTCAACGGTAAATCACAATGACCGCGTAGGTTTGCTCATGTTATGATGACAATAGTGAAAATTACCCCGGGAGCCGCGGCGCCCAGGGTAATTTTATTTTCTACATAGATAAAATTTCTTTATCAGTCTGCTTCCCGCAAGTACCCTTATCATGGGCTTTGAGCTCTTATGGGACCTCGCAATATATTGACAACTCTTAGTATTCTGATAACATTTACCTATAGCATATGAAACGATGTTCTATAATATCGTACAAAATAATGCTGATAAGTTGGATTTCATCTATCGTTTAGGAGGGATATAGGATAAGGATGGGAATGGAAACAGACATATTAGGGATTGGCAGTGACGGAGCGGCCCGGTGTACGGCTTTGGCGGCGGATGCTTTTGGAGCCGAGGTACTGATCAAGGTAAAAGGAACGTTCGCCAAGATTGCAGCGACCTTTTATAGTGCAGTTAACTGAGCTTGAACCATCCTAAGCATCTCATTCACGTATGAGAGCTTAAACATTGGATCGATGTCGGACAAATGATGGCTGTGGCAAAGCTCGGAAGGAAGGAAGGAAGGAAAGCCGGCACGGCCATTTCTGCAAAGACAACCCGGACATGAGCGGAGAGCGGAATAAAAATATTTTGTTGATTTGAACTCAGAAGATGTCATGATCAAATAGACTGCCGCCATATAGCGCTGCCGTACATGTACGATACAGCTTGATATCGCATTGTGTATATTACGTTTCATTATCCTATCAAGCCGGAAGGGGTAAGGTTGATGATGAAGGTATTGTTAGTGGATGATGAACTAATCGTCCGAACCGGATTAAATGCTATCGTCCATTGGAAGGAATGCGGTATGGAAGTTGTGGCTGAAGCAGCCAATGGACAAAATGCGTTGGTGATCCTGAAGGAGCAGGCCATCGATCTGGTCATAACTGATATTCGGATGCCCAGCATTGACGGGATTGAATTAACGCGTAAAGTAAGAGAAACCTATCCGAAAATAAAAGTGATTTTACTTACGTGCTACGACGACTTCAAGTATGTTCAGGAAGCCTTGGAAATGGGAGCCTCGGGATATGTGCTTAAAACCGATATGGAGGATGGCGTACTTGAAAAAATACTGCGAAAGGTCAGAAAGGAATGGGAACAGGAGAATGTAAAAAAAGAAGAATATGAACGCCTTCAATGGAAGGTAGAAAAATCGCTTCCGCTGCTGCGTGAAAAATACATGAGAGCTTTAATGGAACATGATGATGTAAACTCTCAGGAGCAATCCGCTTTCTTAGGGCTGCAATGGCTCAATCAACCGCATAGATTGCTGCTTTTGGAATTTGAATCGCATTCCATGCTGTCCGTGAACGAAACCGAACGTTTGTTTTACCAAATCGCCGGAGAAGAAGCTTTTATTTTTCGATGGGATGAGGGTTCCTTTCTCGCATTCGTGAAACAGCCTGGTGAAAATAGCCTGAACAAAATCCTTCTATGGAATTATCAGTTAACACAGCGTCTCTTCGCAAAAATGAAAACGTTTACTGATCAGCTGAATCTCTATTATTATCCATCATCTGACCCGAGGCAAATCAGGAGCGGCTTTTTCCGTTTAAAGCAGCTAAGTGAATACTACACCTTTTATCATGGCTTTGGCCAAATACTCGATGCCGGAAACATGAACGTACCCGAAGGCGGAGAAGCAGCGGCTCATTTCGACTGGAAAGCTTATAAACAGTTAGCTATTATTCGAAATTGGTCAAAAATGAAAGAAAAATGCTGCGAGATATTCGAAGGGTTTGACCATCATCGGTATTCAGTAGAATATGTAAAAAGAAGTACGATGGAGATGATTGGAATCATCATGGACGTTCTGCAGTCGAACGGCCATTTGGTCAATACCAATTGGGGCAGCAATAAATTTGATTATGTGGAGATGGTCAAAGAAATAAGGACGATTTCTGAATTATCCGAGTTTCTTTACCAGGGAATCGAGGCTCTTGAAGAGAGTCGTACGGTCTTCATTGGCGGAATGAATAAGGTTATCGAGAAAGCGGTTGAGTATATAGAACGAAACTACGATAAAGACATCACGCTGGATGATTTATCAAGCTATGTGGGCTTGAGCAAAAGCTATCTAAGCTCTTCATTTAAAAAAGTAACGGGAGAAAACTTTATCGACTATCTTATTCACCTCAGAATTGAAAAAGCGAAGCAGCTGTTTCGGCAAACAGACCTGAAAACGTATGAGGTAGCGGAGAAAGTAGGAATTCAAGACCCTAAATATTTTACCAAGCTCTTCAAACGCATAGAGGGAGTTTCTCCGAAAACGTTTAAAGATATTATGGTCCTATAGTTAGCTTGCGTCACTATGATTTTTTAGAGGACAAGTGAAAGATTTTACAACTTTACGCAAAATAATCCACTCTTTTATTTTATCTCCTGCCACCTGTAAAAAAACAGAAAAATTATCCACCTTTATAACAATAAAATCCATTTTTCTTGATCTCTATATTAATTATTATGAATACAAGAAAGCGCATACAAACCTAAGCGGCTTCTCCTTCAAAGTAAGATTGTATACGTTTACGGTTTTGACTTTTGAACTTTAGAATGACTTAGAAAGGCAGGCAAAATCCATGAACACAATGGTTGCCATGAAATCCATCACCAAAAGCTTTTCCGGGATCGAAGTACTGAATAGAGTTGATCTGAGTGTTTTACAAGGTGAAGTTGTCGCGCTTATGGGAGAAAACGGAGCGGGCAAATCCACCTTAATGAAAATTTTATGCGGGGTGCATGAACAGGATTCGGGAGAAATTGTTATCGACGGGAAAACGGATAACATCGGCAGTCCAAGAAAAGCTTATGATTTGGGAATCCGTATTGTGCATCAAGAATTGAGCTTAGTGAACCATCTTACGGTGGCGGAGAATATCTTCCTTGGTCAAGAACCCGCCCGAGGGGGGTTTATCAATCATAATAAAATGTTTCAAATGGCCCAAGAAATCATCGACAAAGATGGATTCAACCTTAATGCCAAAGATAAGGTCGGAAGCTTGAGCATCGCCAATAAGCAGCTGGTGGAAATAGCAAAAGCTACCTTGGGTGAGGCTAAGATCCTTATATTGGATGAACCCACCTCGGCTCTTTCGAAGGCGGAAATCGAACGTCTTTTCAAAATTATATACTCCTTTAAAGCAAAAGGCGTATCCATCATTTATATCTCCCACAAATTGGATGAAATTATTCAAATTGCTGATCGCATTGTCGTTTTGAAGGATGGGCGGAATTCGGGAGAATCATTGATCAAAGAGGTAACGGAAGAAAAAATCATCCAAATGATGGTTGGCAGAGAAGTCCAATATGCTTACTCTAAACAAATAAAAGACCATGCTCCGACCATATTTAAGGTGGAAGGCATGGAAAATAAAGTCCTGCATCGAATTGATTTTAGTCTGCGGGAGGGTGAGATTCTCGGAGTTGCAGGCTTAATGGGTTCGGGCCGAACCGAGCTGCTGGAGACTCTTTTCGGACAACGTAAAGCGGACCGGGGCTCGATCTTTTTGGATAATCAGAAAGTCAACATACGTTCGCCTATTGAAGCCATCAAACACGGGCTGGCTTTTGCTACCGAGGATCGGAAAGGGAATGGACTTGTTCTCACACTGTCTGTAAAACATAACAATGCATTGCCGAATATTGAAAGCTTCAGCAGGTTCGGTTTTATCCATGATGCCAAAAGAGCAAAAAATGCGGAGGAAAGCGTAAAGCAATTTAATGTGAAAACCTCTACGATCAACGAAAAAATAAGAAACCTTAGTGGCGGGAATCAACAAAAGGTGGCGTTGTCCAAGTGGGTAAACATGAACCCTCGAATCTTTCTGATTGATGAACCGACAAGAGGTATTGATGTCGGGGCGAAGTCTGAAATTTATCAGCTTCTCAAAGCATTAACCACACAAGGCATTTCTATCATTATGGTCTCCTCAGAGCTTCCGGAAATATTAGCGCTAAGCGATAGAGTGATGGTCATGAGAAACGGCATGATTGCCGGAATTCTGGACCGCAGCGAGGCCACAGAAGAGTCCATTATGTTATTAGCTACGAAAGGGGAACGATAAATGTCAATGGGATATGCGGTTGAAGAAAAACAACAAAAAAAATCAAATGTATTTTTGAAGAAATGGAATGAATTAGGTAATATCAGAGGGTTGATTATTGGTTTGCTGGCCTTAATTATCCTGTTTTCCAACCAGTCGGAATATTTTCTGACAACCAATAACTTGATAGCGGTATTCGATCAGATTACCATTATTGGGATCTTGGCTATCGCAATGACATTTGTGATTTTAGCCGGCGGAATTGACTTGGGAGTAGGATCCGTGGTGGCCTTATCCAGTGTGCTGATCACCAGTTTTTTGAGCCATGGCATGAGCATGTTTCCTGCGATTGTAATCGGCATTTCGATTTGTACGCTTTTCGGTTTATTTACAGGAGTAACCATTACCAAATTTAATTTACAGCCATTTATTGTGACTTTAGGGACGATGGGGATTGCCAGAGGGATTGCGATGGTCGTATCCGATGCAAGTCCGATTACCGTCTCAGCCGTTGGGTTTAACACCGTGGGAAGTGGAAGGCTTGGCATTATCCCTTACCCGGTCATTATATTTATCGTCCTCATTATATTAGCTCTGATCATTCTAAAAAAGACCAAGTTCGGAGAGTACACCTACGCGATCGGCGGAAACGAAGAAGCAGCGCGATTGGCCGGAATCCGAGTCAATTACTACAAAACCATGATCTATACGCTATCCGGTTTTTTGGCCGGCTTCACGGGTTATGTGATGGCCTCTAAATTTAATTCCGGGGTTCCGTCGATCGGACAGGGTTATGAATTGGATGCTATCGCAGCCGTGGTCATTGGAGGTACGGCGCTTTCTGGCGGTATTGGAGGGATTGGAGGTACGATATTCGGAATCATCATGATGGGTGTATTGAATAACGGGTTGAATCTGATGGGAGTGTCTACATTTTGGCAGTTTATCGTAAAAGGATTATTGGTCATTGTGGCTGTCATTATCGACAGTTATACAAGACAGAAAAGATAATCATGCATGAGGAGACACAGCTTAAGGCAGATGAAAAAAATTTAAAAAACTATTTTGGGAGGTTCTGTGATGAAGAGGGTTCAAAAAGGCTTAATCATGGCGGTTATTTTTACTTTAGTGTTGATGCTGGCGGCATGCGGAGGGAATGGTGCAGGTACGGTCGCCAACGGCTCATCGGATTCGTCAAACGATAACGGTGGCGCTAATCATAACCGTTCTACCGTGAATTTTAACGGGAAGCCTGTAACGGCAGAGGATGTATTCAAATTGGGAGAAATTCCGGGAATGGGCATTCTTCACACGGAGAAGAAGGGCTTGAAGATCGGAATGACGGTAGCTTCGTTAGAATTCCCGGTATTCCAAGTCATGAGGGATTTTGTAAAAATACAAGCCGAAGCGGATGGAAACAAACTGATTTTCGAAAACGGTGAGAACGATATCAATAAACAGGCTGCAGCGGTCGACAACTTTATCACGCAAAAAGTGGATGTGGTCATCTTTAATGCGGCGAATCCGCGGGCCCAAAAGGGAGCCTTGGATAAACTGCATAATGCCGGCATACCTGTCGTCGTCATGGACCGTGCTTTCGATGATAAACAAGTGGTGCAAGTATTAGGCAACGATTATCAGGAAGGAAGAAACGCAACGGAAACGATCTTAGAATATCTCGGCGGGAAAGGCAACGTGGTTCATGTGACAGGACAGCCTGGCGTATCTCATGCCAATGACAATGCTAAAGGCTTCCGTGACGTCATCGCGGAGAAAGGCGCCGGTGTTAAGGTAGTAGCGGAGCAGTCAGGAAATTACCTTCGCGATAAAGCGTTCTCTGTTATGCAGGATATCTTAAATGCCAACCCTAAAGGGACGATTCAAGCCGTTTTTGCCCATAACGATACGATGGCCTTAGGGATCATTCCGGCCATTGAAGCGGCTGGACGGAGCAGCGAGATTATTGTCATCGGCGGAGATGGCGATAAAGACGCATTAGAAGCGGTGAAGCAAGGCAAAATGTATGGAACCAACGATCGTTCGCCGCATATTATCGGAGCCGTGGCGTACCAAGCTGCAGCTGCCATACTCAATGGAAAGAAATCCGACCTTCCGTATGCGGTTCTGATTCCGCCCGTTATGATCACGAAAGATACGATGGATCGCGTAGACGACCCTTTCTTTGCTCTCGAAAAAGGAAAGAAGGAAGTTTACAAAACCTACGAAGAGTTTATTCCAAAGCTTATTAAATAAACAAACTTGCTTCATGTGAAAGCATTTTGAGAACGCTTTTATTTCATCAAGGCCGCATTTTGCCCGCGTTTGTCCTGCAGCTTCAAAGCGTAGAGGGGAAAACCGGAATACGCGGGCAAAAAAAACATATTGATATTCAGGGAGGAACCAACATGTCAGCATTGCAGTTTTGCTCGGTAACACGGGTCATCATGAGTCATACGGCTGTAGACCAGCTTGGTGAGGAGGTTAGATGCCTCGGTAAACGAGTACTTATCGTGACGGATAAAGGGGTACGTCAAGCAGGTCTTTTAGATTGGGTTACTTCCTCATTGAATCGTTCTGAAATCCCGTTTGTCGTATATGATGAAGTTGTCAGCAACCCTAATGTGGGCAATGTAGAGCAGGGCCTGCAGATGCTGCAGCAAAATCAATGCGACACCTTGGTAGCCGTCGGTGGCGGAAGTCCGATCGATACGGCGAAGGCTATCGCCATCGTAGCAACGAACGGAGGATCCATTCGCGACTACGAAGGGGTCGATAAGTTCGAGAATCACGCCCTTCCGGTATTTACGGTTCCGACGACAGTCGGTACGGGAAGTGAAGCGACGTTTGCTTCCGTGATCTCGGATCCTGAACGCAAAGCGAAATTCGTTATCGTTTCCAGAAAGATTAACCCGGTGGCCGCTTTTTTGGATCCCAGAATGGTTAGCGGATTGCCAGGTCCTGTATGTGCGGCTACGGGAATGGATGCACTGACCCATGCCATTGAAGGATATGTGTCACTGAATGCCAATCCGATGACCGATGGGCTTCATATCAAAGCGATCAGCATGGTCGGGCAATATTTGCGGCCGGCAGTCGCGGGTGATAAAGAAGCTCTTTATCAAATGCTCATTGCCTCTTGTATCGCAGGAATTGCTTTTCATAATTCGGGACTTGGTTTAGTTCATGCGCTGGCCAATACCGCCGGAGGGCATTTCCCGATCCATCATGGAGTGGCTAATTCGATTATTCTTCCTCATGTGATGGAATTCAACCTCATCTCGAATCCGCGTAAATTCGTTGATATCGCTGCCGCACTCGGTGAACATATCGAGGGCCTGAGCGAGCGCGCAGCTGCGGAGCGTTCGATCAGCGCCGTCCGGCAGTTAATGAAGGATGTGGGCTTGCCGGCGTCGCTATCTGAGGTAGGTGTAAAAGCGGATGCGGTTCCGCAAATGGCGCAGGAAGCCTTGGAGGCTATCGATCGTCCGCCCAACCCGCGCCGTAATTCAGTCAAAGATCTGGAGGCATTGTATAAAGCGGCACTTTAAGAAGCTTAAATACACCTCTGATTGATAAATAAGGAAGCTGACCAGCAAGGTACTTTATATTCAAAAAGGAGGAAAACAAATGAGCGCGAATGTGAAAGCAGCAGCACGCCGTTATCAGAATTGGATTAACGGGGAATGGGTCGATTCACTTTCAGGTGAGATGATCTCCCGGCAAAGCCCGGCGACCGGTCAAGTTGTGGCGGAGTATGCCGCAGGTAATGAGGAGGATGCCAAGAGGGCTATTGCGGCAGCCAGGGCGGCGTTTGATAAGGGACCATGGCCCCGCATGACCGGGTCTGAACGGGGCCGGATTCTGTACCGGCTGGCCGAAAAGATGAGGGCTCATAAGGAGCATTTGGCTATGATCGAAGCGGAAGAAGTCGGCAAGACGATCCGGATGGCCAGAGGGGATATGGATACCGCTATTGCTTTGGTAGAATATGCTGCGGGCATGGCGCAGCAGTTGCATGGCGAATCCTACAATAATATGGGTGAAACGTTCACCGCTATGGTCGTTCGTGAACCCGTAGGTGTGGCGGGACTCATAGTTCCGTGGAACTTCCCGCTGGTCGTATTATGCCAAAAGCTGCCTTATGCGTTGGCTGCCGGCTGCACCGTTGTCATTAAACCGTCGGAGTTCACCTCAGGCACGGCCTTGGAGGTTGTCCGGCTGGCGGAGGAGGCAGGCGTGCCTGCAGGCGTCATTAATCTGGTAACCGGATTAGGCGGCCAGGTGGGTCAGGCCATTGTAGACAGCTCTGATGTCGATTTTATCTCGTTCACCGGATCGACAGCCACGGGACGCAAGATTATTAACGGTTCGGCAGGAAACCTGAAACGGGTTTCGCTCGAATTAGGCGGGAAGGGCGCCAATATTGTATTTGCTGACGCAGATTTGGACGATGCGATCGATGGTACTCTGTTTGGGATTTATTTTAATCAGGGTGAGGTATGCTGCGCCGGCTCCCGCTTGTTGATTGAAGACAAAATAGCGGATCGGTTTCTGAAACGCTTGGTTGAACGCTCTCAACAATTGAAGGTGGGCAATCCTTTGGATGAGGATACCGATATCGGGGCACTAATCCATGAGGGGCATCTGCATAAAGTGTTGAGCTATATTGAATCGGCCAAAGAGGAAGGCGCTCAGCTTTTAACCGGC
The DNA here is from genome assembly GCF_057814255.1 of Paenibacillus sp. F024. Taxonomy (NCBI): domain Bacteria; kingdom Bacillati; phylum Bacillota; class Bacilli; order Caryophanales; family Paenibacillaceae; genus Paenibacillus; species Paenibacillus sp. F024. The sequence goes on along the minus strand of NZ_JBVASZ010000001.1, from coordinate 52,725 downwards.
GGGCAGCAGGTCAGCGATTCCGAATGTGATAAGGGCTGCTTCGTTGCTCCGACGATCTTTGACGGTGTGAAATCGAATATGCGGATTTATCAGGAAGAAGTATTCGGTCCGGTATTGAGCGTTACCCGCTTTAGCACGGTGGAAGAGGCGATTGAGATCGCCAATGATACCAGCTACGGCTTGGCGAGTGCGCTTTGGACGAAGGATTTGGATAAATCCATGATCGTTTCGCGCGCGTTGCGGAGCGGAACGGTGTGGGTCAATACGATGATCCATACGGCACCGAATTTACCGTTTGGCGGATATAAAGCAAGCGGAACCGGCCGGGAGATGGGGACAGCGGGGCTCGATGAATTTACGGAAGTAAAAACGATTCAATTTCAAGTAGGCAAGCGCGCTCCCTATTACCGCAGCGAATAAGTGAAAAAATAAATTCCAAAGGAGACATGTGAATATGAAAGCAGCCGTGCTTGTGGAATTCAACAAACCGTTAAAAGTAATGGAAATGCCGGATCCTACACTTACAACCGACGGTGTGATTATCCGGGTGGAAGCGGAAGGAATCTGCCGCAGCGATTGGCATGGATGGGTAGGAGACGGTGAAATGTGGGGCCTGAGCATGGAGCTGCCTCATATCATGGGGCATGAGTTCTGCGGTGTGATTGAGGAAGTCGGCAAAGATGTAAAACTATTCAAAAAAGGGGAAAGAGTCATTATCCCTTTTTGCAATGGTGATGGTACCTGCAACAATTGCCGCTCCGGGCGATCGAATATTTGTGAAAACCAGCTTCAAGCCGGATGGAATTTTTGGGGCGGTTACGGCAAGTATGTTCATATTCCCGGGGCCGATCTCAATCTCGTTCATTTACCGGATAACATTCCCTTTACGACAGGGGCGGGATTAGGCTGCCGTTTCATGACCGCTTTTCACGGGATTACCGGACGCGCTCAAGTAAAACCAGGCGAATGGCTTGCTGTTCATGGCTGCGGAGGAATCGGCCTTTCCGCCATTCATATTGCAACCGCGATGGGGGCCAATGTCATCGCCGTCGATATTAAGGATGAATCGCTTGAACTGGCGAAACAAATGGGTGCAGCCTTTACCATTAACGGAAAAGAAAAAGATGCCATCGGCGAGATTCACGAAATTACGAAAGGCGGCGCTCAGGTTTCGCTCGATGCTTTGGGGCTTCCTTTGACCTGCTTGAATGCATTTAAAAGCCTGAGAAAAGGGGGACGTCAGCTGCAAATCGGTTTGACGACAACCGGAGATGGAGACGGTGCAGTGCCGTTCCCTATTGACGTCATGGTTCAAAAAGAAATTACACTCATTGCCTCCTTGGGTATGCCGTCCTTCAGGTTCCCTTATATGCTGGAAATGATCGAGAGCGGAAAATTGGATCCGGGGAAAATGATTACGAAAACCGTACCTATTGAAGAGGCTTCCAGCGTCATTGAATCCATGACGAATTTTAATACGGTCGGAGTTACCGTGATTGATCGTTGGTAAATCGGAATATTCATCCATCGTATGAATGTAAATCGGTGCAAAAGACCGGACATTTTCCGGTCTTTTGCACAACTGACGTTGAAAATCTTAAGTGGGCAAGGGGGGAGATGAGTTGACTCAAACCATAATCGATATTGCTAGAGAAGCCAATGTCTCTACGGCTACCGTTTCCCGAGTCATTAATAATCATCCTCATGTAAGTCCCAAAACTCGAAGCAAAGTGATCGAGATTTTGAAAAAGTCGGGATATCAACCGGATTTGATCGCGAGAAGTATGGTAAAAAAAAGAAGCGGCAATATTGGTTTGATCGTAGGTTCATTAAGCAACCCGTTTTATGCGGAAACGGCTCAGCTGATCACGTCCATTGCCAATAAGCATCATACCCATGTCACTTTATGCTGTACCGGGGATGATGATGATCCCAAGAAGCAGGAAGAGTTTATTACCTTTTTAATGCAAAGAAGGGTGGATGGCATTATTATTGGGTCCATCCGAAGACACGATGATAAGCTGTTGGACTTACTTGAAGAGCAGGTACCCTGTGTTCTTTATAATAAACGATTAGATTCGAACAAATTCGATTATGTTGTGTTAGACAATAAGAATGGTGCTTTTCAAGCGGTTCAACACTTAATTGAATCAGGTCATACCCGTATAGGCTTTTTGCATGGCTCTACTACGATGTCCACAAGCTACGAAAGAGTTCAGGGTTATATGGAAGCTATGAATAAGTACAATTTATCGGTCAGAGAAGAATGGATACATGAAATCAACTATCAGAAAGCTGTCCAGGATATTCCTAGGAGCATTCAATTGATGATGGGATCTCGATATAAGCCTACGGCTATTTTCACCACGATGGACTGGATGGCGTTGATCGCATTGGGTTATTTAAGCGATAACGGATACCGCATTCCTGTTGATATCGCCGTCGTAGGCTTTGATAACATAGATTTGGCTTCACTCGGTTTTATTCAGCTTACTACGGTTGAACAAAGAAAGGAAGAAATGGCTACATTGGCTATAGAGCGATTAATGCAGAGAATAGATAATCCGGAATATACAAGCGGTACGTTTCAGATTGTATTAAAGCCTAATTTGGTCAAAAGAATCACTTGCGGCAGCAACAGGAAAATCAAGTGGCCTTTTTAAATTTTAATGAAGGCTTCAGTACATCGCTGAAAGGAAGGACATATTCCTATGTTAAAAACAGATGAGCAGACGGTAACCGCATCTCAACAGAACAAAAGCCAAGCAGCTGGAATGAAGGCGCAAGTGGACGTGCTTGATTATTTGATGCAGCCGGAGGTTCAAGAATCATTAACGGTTCTGGTTGAACATCTGCCGAGGTTAGCCGAAATGATTACCCATCTCACGAAAGCCTATGAGGTCATACAATCGGTTGCAGGCGACCGGATCTTGCTTGAGGATTTTAGGAGCGGGATGGAGGAGTTCATTCATCCGATTCATACAAAAGTAAAGGATATCGCTTCTGCGGCCGTTGAAGCCAGTGATCGGGCACAAATGGATGCGAATACCATCGGTCTGTTTGGCATCCTGAGAATGCTTAAGGACCCCGAGGTCCAACACATGCTGCGTTTTGCTCAAGCCTTCTTAGCCGTCTTGTCTGAACGCAGAAACAAGCTTAAACCATAGGCTTATGATCAGAATGGAGGATAAGGATGGTAAAGCAAATTTTGATCCTGGGTGGCGGATACGGCGGTTTATTGAGTGCGACCACACTACGGAATTTCATGCAGGCTGAAGAAGCTTCGATTACGGTTGTAAATCGCTTTTCTACTCATCAAATCATTACGGAGCTGCACCGTTTGGCTGCGGGAAACTTGTCGGAAAGAGCGGTCGCGCTGCCGCTCGATAGGCTGCTGCGGGGCAAAGCGATTGACATTCGAATCGACAATGTGAAAAAGATCGCGCCGGAAGAGAAAAGGGTCTATTTGTCCGGGGGCACTTCCTTGAGCTATGACTTGCTGGTCATTGCATTAGGCAGCGAAACCGCCTTTTTCGGGATACCGGGTTTGCAGGAGCATAGCTTTATTCTAAAGTCGGTGAGTGATGCGAACCGGCTGCGTGCACACATAACAGACCGGATTAAGGAATACGCACAAACGAAGGACAAAGCTGACGCTACGTTTGTGGTTGGCGGCGGCGGGCTGACCGGTGTGGAACTGGTAGGAGAATTGGCCGATATTCTTCCTGAGCTGTGCGTTAGGCACGGTGTAAACCTTCAAGACATTTCTTTGTATTGCGTAGAGGCGTTTCCGACCATTCTTCCGGGCTTTGCTCCGGAGCTGGTGGAGCGTGCACAAATCAGTCTTCAAAAGCGCGGGGTCCAATTTATAACCGGAATTCCCATCACGGAACTGAAAGAAACCACCGTAACTCTCAAAGACGGCACCAAAATCGAAACGAAGACGCTGGTTTGGACGGGCGGGGTGCAGGGCAATGCTGTCGTGGGCTCTTCGGGAATTGAAGTGAACCGCGGTCGCGCCATGGTCACTGAATTTTTGCAGTCTACCTCGCATCCGGATGTATTTTTGGCCGGTGACAGTGCCGTTGTGATGAACCCGGATGGAAGACCGTACCCTCCGACCGCACAATTGGCCTGGCAGATGGGCGAAACCGTTGGACATAATATCTTTGCTTCCATCCGGGGACTGCCGATGCGGGAGTTCAAACCGGTTTTCTCCGGCACATTAGCCAGCCTTGGAAGAAAAGACGCCATAGGTACGGTGGGTGAAAGCCAGATGCGATTAATGGGAGTGCCTGCTTCGTTTATGAAGGATGCCAGCCATATCCGGTATTTGACTCATATCAAGGGTCTTTTTTCATTAGCTTATTAAATGAATTAAAGCCTTTTAAGGATGTCATTGAAAAATTATTGGATACGGGTGTGATTGTGGAACATTCCCGAAATTAAAAACAGAAGAAAAATGAAGGAAAGGCTAGCCAAAATGATGCTTTGGCTGGCCTTTTATTATTTCAGATGCAAGTTAATCAGCTCAAGCCCGGAAGATGTAAATCAAAAATCCTATTCACAATTATGGTAATATTAAATAGAATCGGTAATGAATGCGATATTATTAGTGGAAAAGGGGGATGGGTTTCATGAGTAGGAAAATCAGCCGTAGAGATTTTTTGGCACAAATGGCTAGATGGGGGATAACCGGCATGGGACTTGCTCTCGGAAGCCATGTCCTTCTTTCTTGTTCAAAGGAGGATCAACCGGCCATAAACATATCGAGCTTCCAAAACAAACCTAATGGATTTGTAGCCTACTCCAATAAAAGTCTAGGATATTATTTTTTCGTAATCCAGCAGGAAGCGATCAACCGTGCCGTTGAGGCAAGGGGGTGGGGATTTAAAGCGACGATCGCTGATATGGACCCGGGCAAACAATTCGTTCAATTCGAAGACTCCCTATCCCAAAAGCCTCTCGCTATTATCAACGACCCCGTCAATAGCGAAGGCTTTACCAATTCGATTGAAAGAGCGAACAGCCACGGGATACCGGTCGGCATTATCGATAACCCCATATCCAGCGGGGACGTGGCCATTACCGTAACGGTTGATAATTATAAAGCGGGACAAATGGCTGCGCAAAAAGTGATTGAAGGGTTGACCGTCAAATATGGAGAACCCCGCGGGATCATATTGAATTGCTATGGCCCTTTAAAGGCGTTGGCCTTTCAGCTCCGGAAGGAAGGCTTTGAGACGGAAGTAAGCAAATATGAAAAGATCACCCTTCTTAGCATACCGACAGAGGGTGACATGACCAATGCACATCGTGCTAGCATTTACACGCTCCAAAAATATCCTGATCTTGATGCGGTACATGTAGCATCCGAAACTCCAGCCCGCGGTACTTATCAAGCGTTGAAGGAAAGAGGATTGCTTCATCCCGTAGGATCCGACCGGCATGTTATTTTTGTTACGATTGATGGCGAGCCTATTGCTCATGAATGGATTAACGAAGAGATTCTGGACGCCTCCATTTCCCAAGACCCTATCGCATACGGTGAAATCTGTGTGGAAATGCTGGACAATTATTCGCTGAAAGGGCTGAAGGTTCCGCTGGGAGAATATTCGAACAGCAAATACTATTGGGAAAAGGCAAAAATTATCGGCAGTCCCACAGGACCAAGCATGGTTTTACCCCCTTTTGAGCTAAACAAGAAAAATATTAAGGATAAACGTCTATGGGGAAATATCGCATTTAACGATTGGGGCATTAAATATCTATAAGGGGATGGGTACGGCATGATTCGAATTTTCCTCACTTTTCTGCGAAGGAGTATTAAGTTCCGTCTACTATTATGGTTTATTCTCATCAGCATGCTTCCTATTTTACTGGTAGGTATTATTCCTTACCAAAAATCCCAAAAAATCGTTAAGGGTCAAGTGCTTGAGTTCGCTCAAAGTGCGGTCAACCAGTTAAACGAAAATATTAACTATCATTTGAAAGATATGGAGCTCATGTCTCGCATTGTGTATTATCAATTATTTTCCATAATGGAAAAAGAAAATAGGAACGGACAACGATCCCATGCGCAAAGCTCGAGTCATGACTTGGATCAAGAGGGTCTGAGCGAGCTTTTGAAGGCATTAAAAAATAACCGCACATTTTTTGATGAAATTCATGTCATTACCGATGAAAAATCGTATACGACAGCGGTCGATATCGATACAAGCCTGCTGACCTCCAAAGAATGGTACAGAAATGCTGCATACCGTGCAGGGGAAAAATCGTGGATCGGCCCTCACTCCAGTGATTATTCCTTGAACGAACCGAAATCCGGACAAGTCATTTCGTTGGTTTATCCCATCATTTTGCCTAGGTCCGATGTTATAGCTACGGTGGTTATCGATATGAAACAGGACATCTTGGATCGTCTTTTTCTAAACGCAAATTTAAAAAGCTTGGGTACGCTCGTGTTGATCGATAAGAACGGTTATATCATTTACAGCACGGATCAGTCATTATTTCATGATGCGCAAGGAAGCAATCAAAGGTATATCACCAATACGAGTTTTATTGAAAAGCTGCATGATAATAACAGCTTTATTTATGATATCAACTTTTTCAGCGGATGGAAGGTAGCCGCCTTAATTCCTAATGATCAAATCGAACAAAGCTTTGCCGACATCAGGAAGATTGTCCTTTGGCTGCTGGCTATTTTCTTAATCATCTCGATCCTGTTAGGGTGGACCTTATCCGACAGATTTATTAAACCTCTCCGACAGCTGCAAAAGGACATGAGAGAGGTGAAGCAGGGCAATTTTAATATCCGTTCCTCTGTAGATACCGAAGACGAAATCGGGGATTTGAGCCGGAGCTTCAATCAAATGGTGGAGGAAATCAAAACGCTGATCGAAAGCAACGCCGAAAAGGAAAGGAAAAAGAAGCATATTGAGATGCAATCCCTTCAATACCAAATTAACCCTCATTTTTTGTATAACACATTAAATTCCGTTCAATGGCTTGCCAAGCTTCATAAAGTCCCGAACATCAGCGAAATGTTAACCGATTTGATCAAACTGCTCCGTGCAAGTCTAAATTCAAGCAGTTATTTGCACATGCTCGAAGAGGAATTGGAAATGCTGTCCTATTATGTGAAGATTCAAAAGCATCGTTTTGGCGAACAATTTCAGTTTACATACCAGATTCAACCGAGCCTGTTTACCGCTATGGTCCCAAGGTTTATTTTACAGCCGTTGGTTGAGAACGCAGTGCTTTCACGCTTTTTCGGGTAAGGAGGGGATCATCACGATAAGCGCTGACCAAAAGGAACAAAGGATTGAAATTAAAGTAGAGGACAATGGTGGAGGTATGTCTGAAGAAACCGTATATCATATTTTGAATCCGAAGGAAAAAACAAAAAATTCCAGCGGCATCGGGATCAAAAATGTGAATGATAAAATCAAGCTGTATTTTGGCGAAGCCTACGGACTGTCGGTTAACAGCGAATTAGGCAGCGGTACGACGATCACCATCCGTCTGCCTTATGTACCCAAGCAAACAGCAGAGAATATGAGCGTTTCATTATAACCATCCAATCAAAGGGTATACTCTTACGAAACAAGCCATGGATACCGCGATTTTTCTACTTCTCAGGTTATAAGAAGGAGAAAAAGGGGGACCGGGCTTTTTTGTTTGGATGGAATGAATGGATTGAATAAAAAAGTATACTCATTTAGAAAGAATGTCTACTTTTATTCCCCTGTCGGATTTCTTATCATTGCATTAAAGAAAGCGCTTTTATTTCCATCGCCTTGTTACCCTTTACCTCCAACAGGTGCTCAGAAAGGAGAATTCTCGTGCCGCCTTTATTACAAATGAAGAATGTAACGAAATGGTTTCCGGGTGTTAAAGCGTTGGATGGGGTAAACATCGAGGTACACCGTTCGGAAATTCTCGCACTATTAGGTGAGAATGGCGCCGGCAAATCTACATTAATGAAAATTTTAGCCGGAGTTTATCAGCCGGACCAGGGTGAAGTGATTCTTGAAGGTGAGCACGTAGTCATTGAGGGACCCAAGCATTCTCAGCATTTGGGTATCAGTATTATTTATCAAGAATTCAATCTGATCCCTTACCTTAGCATTGCTGAGAATATATTTCTTGGAAGGGAACCTATTAAAGTCAGAGGGGTCATCGACTGGAAGGAACTGCATCGGCAAACGGGGCAGCTGCTTGAGCGGGTAGGGCTTGAATCGATCTCCTCAAGGACGTGGGTGTCTGAATTATCAGTGGCAGAGCAGCAGCTCGTAGAGATTGCTAAAGCTTTGTCCTATGCTTCGAAAATCATTATTATGGATGAACCTACGGCCGCTCTGAATGATGAAGATACAAGAAAACTTCTGAAAATCATGAGGGAGCTAAGGGATGACGGGATGGGCATTATTTTCATTACTCATCGTTTGGAGGAGGTGGAACAAGCTGCCGACCGGATCACGGTCATCAGGGATGGCAAGTACATAGGCACGGCGAAAGCGAGGGGTTTATCAAAGGACGAGATCATCAAGATGATGGTAGGACGCGACATAATGGAGTTATTCCCGGAAAGAACCAAGGTTAGGGAAGAAATTGTGCTTCAAGTCAAAGCGCTCACAGTCGAAGGAGTTTTACATGATATTTCATTCCAGGTCAGAAAGGGGGAGGTGCTCGGAGTTGCCGGTTTGATGGGTTCAGGGAAGACGGAGTTATCCAGAGCATTATTCGGTCTCTATAAGGAAATGAAAGGTTTGGTCGAAATGAATGCCAAATCGATTAAATCCCCAAGAGAGGCGATCGATGCCGGAGTCGCTTTGGTTACGGATGACCGAAAACAGGAAGGACTGATATTAAATTTGTCGGTAGCGGCCAATTTATTGCTTCCTGCGTTGAGGAGAATATCCAAATACGGAATATTGTTCAAATCCCGTCAACTCCCGATTTTGGATAAATGGGTCCGCCATCTAAAAATCAAAGTACATCATACGGACGTAGAAGTGAAAAATCTAAGCGGCGGGAATCAGCAAAAGGTTGTGCTGGGGAAATGGCTGCAAATGAATCCGCAGCTGCTTATTATGAACGAACCGACGAGAGGCATAGATGTGGGCGCCAAAACGGAGATTTATCAGATGATAAAAAATCTGACGGAACAAGGGATATCTATTCTGTTAATTTCCTCTGAGATGCCGGAATTGCTGGGCTTAAGCCATAGGATTATGGTGATGCACGAGGGACGGATCGCAGGTGTTATGGCAATCCAGGACGCCACACAAGAAAAAGTATTTATTTACGCATCGGGAGGACAAATCCATGAATAATGAAACGGCTCTAATGCGTAACGGATCTAAACCCAAAGTCAAATGGATAGCTTTATTAGGTAAGTACAGAGTCGTATTGATTTTTTTGTTGATTATCGCTATAGCCGCGGTACTGTCGGACAATTTTTTTACTGCCAGTAATCTTTTAAATGTATTAAGACAGGTTTCGGTTACCGCCATCATCGCAGCAGGGATGACTTTGGTCATTATCATCGCCGGCATAGATTTGTCTGTCGGTTCCGTTATGGCATTTTCCGGAGCGATAGCCGCCGGCGTCATGACGGCAGGAATGCCTTTTGGCGTTGCGGTCTTGGCTGCTTTAGCCGTCGGGTTGGTATTGGGACTGTTTAATGGATTGATCGTGGCTAAAGGCGGTGTTCCATCCTTCATTGCTACGCTTGCGGTTATGGTCATAGCCAGGGGGCTTACTCTTCTCTATACAAACGGATATCCTCTAGCTGTCAATCATGAAGCCTTTCGCTATATCGGAAATGGCAAGTTAGCGGGAATCCCCATTCCTATCCTCATTATGGTAGTTCTTTATCTCATCATGTATTGGGGACTGCGAAATACCAGTTTTGGGCGTTACATCTATGCCATCGGCGGCAATGAAGAAGCGGCCCGTTTGGCAGGGATTCCTGTAAATCTGATCAAGGTAGCCGTGTTCGGAATAGCGGGGCTGCTGTCCTCCGTTTCAGCCATGATCTATACATCTCGATTAATGTCGGCTCAACCTACGGCCGGATTGGGGATTGAACTGGATGCGATAGCCGCCGTCATTATCGGAGGCACCAGTCTGGCAGGCGGGAAAGGGGGGATTGTCGGGACCTTAATCGGCGCCCTGATTATGGGGGTGTTGGACAACATATTAAATTTGGTCAATGTATCCCCGTTCTATCAAAGTATTGTCAAAGGCTGTGTGATTTTGGTCGCTGTACTCATCGACAGCAAGATTTCCAAATTAAAATCAGGGTGAAAAGGAGATTCAAATGATGAAAAAAATGACGTTTCAAATGAAGCTGCTGCTTCTGTTTGTCTTCGCTTTAGCCGGATGCAGTGAAGCCAATAGCGGTCAAAATGCACAACAGACCAACACGGATAAACCGGAAGATAGCAACAAGACGGTCAAGGTCGGTTTCTCTCTGAATACGTTAAACAATCCATTTTTCGTGGATATGAAAAGCGGTGTTGAAGCGCAGGCCAAAGCGTCGGGAGTCCAAGTGGTCATTACAGACGCGCAGAACGATCCGGGTAAACAGCTGGCGGATATAGAAAACCTGCTCCAGCAAAAGGTGGATGTGTTGATGATCGACCCAGCCGATAGTGACGCGATTGTAGAAGCGGTTCGCAGAGCCAATGATGCCGACATGCCTGTCTTTACGATTGACCGTGTGTCCAATGGAGGTAAATTGTTGGCGCACCTGGGCTATAACCAAATCGAAGCGGGTGAAATGGCGGCAAAGTTCATAGCGGAGACATTAAATGGCAAGGGGAATGTGGTGGAAATTCAAGGCATTATAGGCACAAGCTCGGCACAAGACCGAACAAAAGGATTCAACGATTATATCGCAAAGTATCCGGATATCAAGGTCATTGCCAGACAGGCCGCAGATTACGACAGAGGCAAAGGCTTAAAAGTCATGGAGGATATTCTTCAGGCTCATGCTCAAATTGATGCGATCTTTTGCGCCAATGATGAGTCGGCTATTGGTGCCATATCCGCACTTGAAGCTGCGGGACGACTGGGCCAAGTGAAGGCGATTATCGGAGTTGATGCGGTCGATCCGGCCTTAGATTCCATTCGTCAAGGAAAATTGACGGCTACGGTAATGCAATCACCGTATTTTCTAGGCAAAGAAGGGATGAAAACAGCGGTTCGAATCGCCAAAGGAGAAACGATAGAAAAAGAAGTCGTCTTAGAGTCGAAGCTGGTGACCAAGGAAAATGTCGATCAAGTGAAAACACGGGATTAACGCATCCAAATAAATTCAGCGGGAGGCTTTCATATGTCTATTTTACACTTTTGTTCACCAACTCGGGTTATCATGGGGGAAAACGCTTTGGAGGAGCTTGGAAAAGAGGCTCATGCTCTGGGTAAAAGAGCTTTAATTGTGACAGATGCTGGGGTACGTCAAACAGGGTTGTTGGATATGATTACCGCAGCCTTGGAGAAGAGTCAAATCGCTTACTTTATATATGACGGCGTAGTAAGCAATCCGACAATAGCTAACGTTGAGCAGGGATTGAATGCGTTGAAGCAAAATGAATGCGACTTTCTTATTGCAGTAGGCGGGGGAAGTCCGATCGATACGGCAAAAGCGGTATCCATTGTGGCTACCAATGGGGGAACCGTCCGTGATTATGAAGGATTGGATAAGTTTACAACCCACCCCTTGTCCATGATTACCGTACCTACTACGGTTGGAACCGGCAGCGAGGTTACATTCGGCTCCGTCATCTCGGATCATGAACGGAATGTCAAGATGGTCATTGCCTCAAGGAGGATCAATCCGGTTGTCGCGTTCCTGGATCCAAGAATGGTGAGCGGATTGCCGGGGCCCGTCTGCGCCGCTACTGGCATGGACGCCTTAACCCATGCGCTGGAAGGATATGTTGCGATAGGGGCAACCCCGATGACGGATGCTCTGAATCTGCACGCGATCCGCTTGATTGGACGTTTTCTTCGTCCGGCCGTAGCAGGTGACAAGGCTGCTCTTTATCAGATGTCCATTGCTTCTTGCCTGGCAGGGATCGGCTTCCATAATTCAGGATTAGGGCTTGTTCATGCTCTGGCCAATACGGCAGGAGGATATTTCCCTATTCATCATGGAATTGCCAACTCGATTATTTTACCTCATGTCATGGAATTCAATCTGATTGCCAGACCGGGTAAATTCGCAGAGATTGCCGCTGCCCTGGGAGAGCATATCGAAGGAATAAGTGAAAGAGAGGCTGCAGGACGCGCAGTGAAGGCGGTTAGACAACTAATGAAGGATGTGGGATTGCCGACCAAATTAGCTGAAGTAGGCGTTAAGGAAGAGGCCATACCGCAAATGGCTGAAGATTGCTTAATTCAATGGGATCGGGCAGGGAATCCAAGACGGAATTCGGTGAAGGATATAGAAATGCTCTACCGTGCTGCGCTTTAGCCCGGTAGTGATGAAGTCGTGTCCAATCGTCTCCTGTCCGGCTGCTTCTGTGCCGCTGGAGGAGACGGTTCTTCCTGTTTTCGTAAGCATTAGAAAAATGTTAGGAGGCATGCTGAGATGAACAGCAAAATACCGTTGGAAATAGGGCAATCGGTTTCCTTCAGCAAAACTGTCGGAGAATCGGATGTTTATCTGTTTGCAGGAATTACAGGCGATTTGAATGCGAATCATGTGAATGAAGCGTTTATGAGTCATACCCCTTACAAGCAGCGCATAGCCCATGGCGTGTTGTCTATTGGCTTTGCCTCTACCGCTTCAACGCTAATGATCGAACAGTCCGGATGGACTGCTGTTTCTTACGGCTATGATCGAATTCGTTTTATGAAGCCCTTATTTATTGGCGATACGATTACAGTAACGTATACCATAGAGGAAAAGGAAGACGAAAACTTAAAAACCTTTTCCAGCTTTGAGATCGTGAACCAAAAAGGAGAGCTATGCGCCGTCGGGAAGCATATTCTTAAATTTATGGTATAGCGCGGGTGGAAGCGGAGGGCTTAACGATGCTCCAAGCCGTTGAAAAGGCCATAACAGCAGTAAATCGCTTTTTTCAAAAGAAAGTTGATTCAAAGGCAGCTAAGTTGAACTAATGAATCACACGAGTTACTTGATTACGCCGCAGCCATCGGCGAGGCATGGTACGGTACCCGAAATCTGCATAAACAACTTACGAACAGGAAAAGCTCCTCCTCATCTTGCCTGTATACACGCTGTGAGATCCTTTTGCGGGAAAAGCTCACGCTATTTTTTGAAAAACGTATCTTGTATAGGTAACAAGCCGAATTATAGGGGGGGGGATTCCCGTTAAATCCGGCATGCATATCTTGGAAGCAATGTAGAGTGAGCTTTTCCTGTTCCTTATTTAAAATTTCGTTTTAGCCATGTCCCTGATTTTTTTCCATTCTGTCAGATGCTTCTCGAGGCTGTCGATCAGTTGATCTACGTTTTTCAAAAAATCCTTTTCATTGTCCGTCTTGAGTTCTATGCTATTCCCCGGAATGGAAGCAGGTGCCGAAAGAGAAGATAGTAAATGCTGCAGCTGTTCTTCAATCGGTGCTGCCGATAGCTGATCTTGCTGCTCATTTTTCTTTGTCTTCGCATTCTTCTCCGCATTATCCTCCACGTTCTTTTCCACGTTCGCATTCTTCGCTGCCTTCGGTGGGGAAGGCTTTGCTCTTTCCGCTTTGTTTTGTTCATATACGGACCAGGTTTCAAGCAGCCCGGGGCCTGTTTTGTACAAGAGTTTGTCTTTTGTAGCGGGCGAGATATTTTTATCTTTGAATAACCGGGCGATTTTTTTGACATCACTTACAGGTATTTCATCCCGGGCGATAATCAAGGCCAACGGATCGCGGTGCTCGACCGGCAAATCTTTAAGAGGCAGGAGCTGGGCTTCGGTCAGCTTATCTTTCTTGATCTCCGTTCCGCTAACGATGATTTTTTTTACGGCCATGCCGAAATTCAGCAGCTCACACTTGTTTTTGATATAGGATTCCGGCTTTCCGAGCTTGCTGGATAAATACTTGGTGGAGCTGCTGAACTTGGGGTCGTTTAAAAGCTTGTGAAAGGCCTCGGCTTCTTCAATGGGAGAGAAGCCTTCTCTCGTTAAATTTTCTGCAATCTGCTCCAGGTAAATCTCCATCTCGTCCGTTGCGGTGGAGACAAGACAAGGGATGGTCCGGCGTCCCAGCATTTTGCAGGCTTTATATCTTCGATTCCCGTAGATGATTTTATAACGGCCGCCGCTTGTCGTTCTTACTTTGATCGGTGACAGCAAGCCAAGCTCTTCAATGCTTTTCATTAATTCCTGAAGCGCCTCTTCATCAAATTGATATCTGGGCTGCTCGGTATCCTCATCTATCAGATCGGTTAAAATTTCGGTGATTTCCATATTCATTCTAGCTCCTATCCTTCCATATAAATCCCCGGACAAAGCGCAGGGGGGAACACTCGAATATAACTATTATATAACATGGCTCTCCTGAAGAACATGCGGGATAAAAATACTAACCTTACATTCACAAAGATAGAGGCGGTTCTTCCGTTTCATTCCTGCTGTACTTACTTTTTATAAAATCGACATACGCTTTCACCACGGAAAGTTCCAAAGCCGCGTTACGATGAGCCAGCCAGGTTTTACGGGAGATCGGTTCGTTCTCTTCCGTGTACAGGTCTATGGTATGCAAAGTATCGGTTTCGCTGAGGCTGATGCTCGGGATGATGGCATAGCCTAATCCATTTTTGACGAGCTCAACACAGGTATCGATACGGTCAACCTCCATGGTGATCGAAGGGGGCTGATGAAAGGTCTTGTGCCACCAATGATCGATCGTATGCTTGAGATGGCTGTCCGTTTTGTAGTTGATTCTTGCCAAATGAGGAAGGTCCTTCAGATGGATCTGCTCTCTGGACGCTATCGTGACAGGCTCTTCATATAAAAAATAGCTGTGCTCATGCCAGTGATGATCCCCGCGCACAATGCCAATATGGACTTCGTCCTTATATAAATAATTGATAACCTCCGTACTCCACCCGGTTTTGACTATGATTTCAACATCCGGGTACAGCTTTAAAAATTGCTCGAGTAAAGCGGGCAGACGGTATCGCGCGAAATTACTGGATACGCCAAGCCGCAGCGTGCCTTGCACAGTATGTCCCATGTTTTGTATTTTTTCTTTTGTTTTTCGGATATCCTTCAGAATTTGGTCGGCGAGCTTTACCAGACATTCGCCCTCTGCAGTAAATTCAACCCCTTTTTTTCCTCTGGAAACGATGGGGGTATTAAAATATTTTTCAAGATTTTGAATGCGATACGTGATAGCCGGCTGAGAAATATAGAGTATTTCAGCGGTTTTGCTGATATTTTTTTCTGCAAACAGCGTCTTCAGCAGTAAAAAGTCTTTTTCATCCATATCCGTACTCCTTCTTTAATAAAACTTATGGATAATGATAAAAATTCAATATTTTTGTTATTGATGGAATTATATTACAATACCATTACATGGAAAAGCAAGCATCAGCAACTTAGAACTAAATATAGGGGAGGGGGCAGAATCATTTCTGATATTGGAGGCGGATGCAGGTAAGCATCGGTTATCGATTTCACAGGCATGTTAATAAAAGAATGCGGGAGGTTTTTTACCATGCAATTGAAAGCGCTGCCATATAAAATGTTTAAGGTTATGCTGCCGGGACTGATCGCTTTGAGTTTAACCGCATGCGGCAATTCGTCGGAGCCGAATATGAAGATTGTCAATTCGGCCCCGGAGCAGACAAGCCCCGTATCCAACTACCCTGAAAAGCCGCTTGCCATCATAGCTCCATCCGGTCCGGGCGGCGGCTGGGACAGAACGGCAAGGGTTACGGCTAAAGTATTGACCGAAAACAAACTCGTCGGCCAAACGATAACGGTGGAAAACAAGCCGGGCGGTGGCGGAGCCGTATTTTTGGCGGAATATGCAACGAAGGATGTAAAGAACAACTACAAGCTCTTTGTCAGCTCACCCCCGATCCTGCTCAATCATTTAAAGAAGGAAGGAAATAGTCCTTTCGGTTACAGAGATACGACGCCTCTGGCGCAATTGATTAAAGATTACGGGGCAATCGTGGTGAACGCCAATTCCAAATTTACGGATTTGAAGTCACTGATTGATGCGTTAAAGACCGATCCGTCTCAAGTGACCTTTGCAGGAGGATCTGCTCCGGGATCCATGTACCATATGGTGTCTGTGCTTCCAGCGCTGAAAAGCGGCCTCGACGCGAAAAAGATCAAATACGTTTCTTATGATGGAACGGGTGAATCAATGACGGCTCTTCTGGGCGGTCATGCGGATGTGCTTAGTACGGACGCTTCGAGTCTGGGGGATTACGTGAAAGCAGGGAAAATTCGGGTGTTGGCGGTAGCTTCGCCGTCTCGTTTAGGGGGAGTCTTAAAGGATGCGCCAACCATGAAAGAGCAGGGTATCGATGCTGAATTTAACATTTGGAGGGGCATATTCGGTCCAAAGGAAATGGATAAGGACGCCTTTGACTATTGGGAAGCGAAGCTTCAAGAGATGGTCCGCTCGGACGCTTGGCAGCAAGAGCTGAAAGCCAACCATTGGGAGGGCGATTATAAGAATTCGGCCGATTTTAAAGATTTTCTGGAAAAGCAGGAGGCACAGATCAAGGAATTATTAACGGCAATCGGAATGGAAAAATAATATGTACCGGGAGAAAAGTATAAGTTAGTTTTATAATGATTTATAAAATATTAATATTATATTTATGATTTTGAATCATATACACTCAATTTAGGGTAATCAACTCCAAGCATCCATCTGCCCATAAAAACAGTCTCTGGAGGTTAGATCATGACAAACGCCAGTTCTAATCATTACGATGTCGTCGTTGTAGGTGCCGGTAATGCGGCTCTTTGTGCCGGGATATCGGCCAAGGAGGAAGGTGCCAAGGTTTTAATCCTGGAAAGAGGACCGCAGCATAAGCGCGGCGGAAATTCCTTTTTTACCGATGGCGCCATAAGGACCGCCTTTCATAACGTGGATGATATTCGGGAAGTCATTCCGGCCATAACGGATGAAGAAGCGGCTAAAATCCATATCCCGAGCTACAACGAAGAAGCTTATCTCGATGATTTAATGAGGGTAACCGGCGGCCAAAGCGATCCGCTATTAGCGAAGCACTTAACGGGACAATCCACCGATGTGATCAAATGGCTTCACCGCAATGGAGTGATTTTTGAACTCAATGAGAACCAATCCTTTGAGAAGGACGGCGTATTGACCTTTTGGGGGAACCTTCCTCTCAAAACGCAAAATAAAGGAGTCGGACTCATCGAACAGCTGAATAAACGCATAGAAGAGCTGGATATTGAGGTATGGTACAACGCTCGGGCGATCAAGCTGGTGAAGGAAAACAATCAAATTACGGCGATTCAAATCGAAAAGCCCGACGGGGTGGTCACCGTAAGCGCAGGATGCGTGATTTTGGCTTGCGGCGGCTTTGAAGCGAATAAAGCCATGCGTGCCGAGCATCTCGGTGCCGAATGGAACGCCGCCATCGTAAGAGGGACCGAGTATAACACCGGGGACGGTCTTACGATGGCGTTAGAGGTTGGGGCGCAGCCCTACGGCGATTGGGCGGGCTGCCATTCCATCGGAACTGACTATAAAGCGCCGGAGGTGGGCGATTTTACCAAGCCGGGGGACATATACAAAAAATCATCTTTTCCGCTGGGGCTTTTAGTGAATACAGAGGGAAAGCGATTTGTGGACGAGGGTGCCGATTTCAGGAATTATACGTACGCCAAATATGGCCGGGAAGTGTTAAAGCAGCCGGGTAATATGGCTTATCAAATTTTCGACGCCCAAGTGTATCCTATGCTTCGCAAGGAGTATCTGATTGAGGAAGCCACCTTTGTGCAAGCGGAAACCATTGAGGCATTGGCGGAGCTGCTGTCTGTCGAACAGGAGCCGTTTTTGCAAACCATTCAGGAGTACAATCAGGCTGTACAGGAAGGCGACTATAACCCAACCATAAAAGACGGCAAGGGTACGATAGGCATTACACCGCCTAAATCGAATTGGGCTTTGCGAATGGAGAAGGGCCCCTTTTATGCTTATCCGGTTACCTGCGGGATCACCTTTACCTTTGGCGGTATCCGCGTGAATACATATGGAGAGGTTCTCGACCAAGAGGGTATGCCTATCCCGGGTCTCTACGCTGCCGGTGAGATGGTGGGCGGGCTATTCTATGAAAATTACCCCGGAGGATCCGGATTAATGTCAGGCGCAGTCTTCGGCAAGTCAGCCGGAGGCTCCGCGGGCCGCTATACCAAAGAGAAAGTGAAAGCCTCGGCAAATGAATAAAGGAAGATTCGCTTGAGCGGCGCCAGCGCCCTTGGTTCTCCAAAGAAGGAGAGCTCAAGGGCGTTTTACATGGATGGACGTGCCGGATAAAGCGTGCTACACTTGTGGAGAATGCAAGAAGCGTGCTGGGTTAAGATCTCTACTATAAAAATGGAGAAGGGGAGAGAAGCGGAAGTGAATTATTTAGAAACCGCATGCAGGGCGGCTAAAGAAGCGGGCAGGATGATTCGTTCCCGTTCAGGCGGCGAGTTGGCTGCAGAAGAGAAAAGCTCAAGCTTTGATGTGGTGACCGAATTTGATAAGAAAGCGGAACAGATGATCCGTGCTTTGCTACTAGAAGCGTATCCCGATCACGCTTTTCTTGGGGAAGAGGAGACCTATCATTCCCCCCGTCCCTTGAGCGTGATTCTTGAAGAGGCGGGCGACATCCCATACTTATGGATTGTCGATCCGATCGACGGAACAACCAATTTTGTGCATGGGATTCCCGGGTTCACGGTTTCTATTGCTCTGGCCTGCAAAGGCGAGCTGGTGCTCGGAGTCGTATATGATCCAAGCAGGGATGAGCTGTTCAGCGCGGAGAAAGGCAAAGGAGCTTATCTTAACGGTAGCCCCGTAAAGGTCTCGGCAGAGGATTCAGCCGCTGAAAGTGTAGTTGCCACCGGTTTTATGCCGGCCTACAGGGAGCAGAATATCCGGAGCTTGGCTGCCTTCGGCAAGCAATTCAGGGGAATTCGGGTGCTTGGCTCGGCCGCTTTGCATATGGCTTATGTTGCCTGCGGCAGACTGGGGGGATTCTGGCAGTACGGCTTAAATCCATGGGATGTGGCCGGAGGCATCGTCCTCGTAAGGGAAGCCGGCGGAAGAGTCACCGATATCGCTGGAGGCGAGTATCATCTCCCGGTTCAACATATCATCTGCAGCAACGGGAAAGTGCATCCTGCTGTGATCAACTGTTTAAAGGACGAATAATGAGGTGGGGGCATTCATACGGCATGGCGGACAGTCGGAATCGACTGTCTTTTTTTGTGCCGTAAAATGGCCTGCAAGCTATTTGTTATTCATATGTGTTCTGTAATAGGCTTTGCGAAATTCCGTGGGGGTCATTTTTTCGTATTTTTTAAACAGCCTCATAAAATATTTGTCATCCTGGATTCCGATGAAATGGGAAATTTCCTTGATGCTCATGGTCGTGCGCGAAAGCAAATCCTTAGCCTTCGATAATTTTTGAATGTGGATCCAATCATTGAGGTTCACCCCCATCTTATGCTTGAAAAAATGAGAGAGGTAATCTTTATTGTAGTTAAAGACATGAGCAATGGAGGCGACGGAAATTTGGTCTATGGCATGTATTCGAATCCATTCCAAAATTCTCGATAAATTTTTGTCTGCCGTCGATTGTTCGCTTGGCCCATGAAAGGTTGTGATCATTTGTTCCGTCATTTCGATGAGCAGGGTCGTCAGCAAACAATGAACGCCTTGCATCGTATAATAATTAGAATTGACAACATGTTGGATTTGATGAAATAAAATATGAATTCTTTCGATGCTCGAGGGTGTAGAGAAAGTCGGTATATAAATGAATTTCCTAGATTCATTCAGGTTGGGCTGTGTCCTTAGCCGATAAATTTCTTCCATAATGGCCTCGTCGTCATCGATGATTTCAAATGGGCTGTGGCAGTAAAAATGAAACCAGTTGAAGGAGATGTTCTCGGAACACATGGCGTAGCCTTGATGAGTGCGGTGGGGAAGCAGCAGGAGAACATCGCCGGGATGGACTTGATATTGAGTATGGTCCTGCTCTATATATAGGGTTTTGTTAACGCCGATTATGATTTCAAAGCTGTCGATGATCCGTTTGGAATGAATCCAGGGTACATCGGACACAAAATGTCCTCCGGATATAAATTCAACAGGAGTATCGATACTTGCTTTTAAAAATGGCATGGTTGATGGTTCCTTTCCATTATTTTTCATTCGGCCCTATGGCAAAATGAAATTCATAACCTAAGTTTTGTCCACCTATTCTAAAGTTTAGATTACTGACTTCCATGAAATCATGGTGTTACAATAAGAATGTAAAGAGCAGTGAAGGACAGGAACAATGATCCAATAGCGGATAGAAAGGAGGAGCTGGATAGACCAGATGCCATAGGGTAAGTATCATGATAATTATACCACGTAAACCATTCAAAAACGCGCCGGGTACTACAAAATTGAAAGCGTTTTATTTACGGTGGAACACAATAGGTTTCGACAGGTTTAACCCATTTCCGAAGGGGAGCAGTGACTCTGAAATATAAGTTTTGTATATCTTGATTTCTTATCTCGGTATTTATTGGTTATCCATTTTAATAAAGCGAGGTTATGTAGGAATGATACACGCGCAGGCGATTTCGATGAAAAATGTGATAATAGATGATTCATTCTGGGCCCAAAAGCAAAAACTCATTCAGCACACTGTTATTCCTTATCAATGGGACGCTTTGAACGATGCGATTCCGAATATCGAGCCAAGTCATGCGATGGATAACTTTCGGATCGCGGCGGGCGATAAGCAGGGCGAATTTTACGGATTGTTTTTTCAGGACAGCGATTTGGCCAAATGGCTTGAGACCGTAGGATATGCTCTAACCTTACAAAGGGATGACCAGCTGGAAAAGCTGGCCGATGAGGCGATCGAGGTCATCGAACGGGCGCAGCAGCCTGACGGGTATCTAAACACCTATTTCACATTGGCCAAGCCGGGAAAAAGATGGACGAATCTCAGGGACGACCACGAGCTGTACTGCGCCGGCCATCTGATTGAAGCGGCCGTGGCCTACTATGAGGCAACCGGTAAGTCCAAGCTTTTGAATATCGTTTGCCGTTTGGTCGATCATATTGCTTCGGTCCTGGGTACGGAGCCGGGCAAAAAAAGAGGATATGACGGTCATCCGGAAATTGAGCTTGCTTTAATGAAGCTGTATCGGGTGACAGGAGACCGGCGACATTTGGATTTATGCAGTTACTTTGTGGATGAACGGGGCCAATCCCCTCATTTCTTTGACCAGGAAGCCATGGAAAGAGGAGAATCCGCTTTCGGACATAAGTATGGAAAGCATCCATACAGCTATTCTCAATCGCATAAGCCGCTCAGAGAGCAAACCAAGGCCGACGGCCATGCGGTTCGGGCTATGTATCTGTACAGCGGTATGGCGGATTTGGCTGCCGAGCTGGGCGACGATAGCTTGTGGAAGGCTTGTAAAGCATTATGGAGAAATATGACGGAAGCCAGAATGTATATCACCGGGGGAATTGGTTCGAGTGAACACGGCGAGGCGTTTACCTTCGATTATGATTTACCCAACGATATCGCCTATGCCGAAACCTGTGCCGCCATCGGCTTGGTGTTTTGGGCCCATCGGATGCTGCAGCACGACATTCATCATGAGTATGCCGATGTCATGGAACGAGCACTATATAATGGCGTGTTAAGCGGGATGTCACTGGATGGCAAAAAATACTTCTATGTCAATCCGCTCGAGATCTGGCCCGAATCCCGCGAGAAAAGAGAAGACAGACAAACGAGCCGGTTAAAGACCACCCGTCAGCATTGGTGGGGCTGTGCCTGCTGCCCGCCGAATATTGCCAGATTGATCGCCTCCCTGGGTAATTATATTTACTCCGTTCACCCGGATAAGCAGGAATTGTACGTTCACCTCTATATGGGCAGCAAAGTAACCCATCAAATTAGCGATCAGCAGGTACGTCTCTCGCAGCAAACGAATTTCCCTTGGGACGGAAATGTGCAATTGAGCCTATCCATGGAGCGGGATGCAGAGTTTACAATTGCTCTCCGGGTACCCGGCTGGTGCAGGAATGCTCGTATTCAGGTGAATGGAGAGGAAGTCGGTTTATCGGAGTCTCTCATGAACGGATACACTCAAATCAAGCGGAATTGGACAAACGGCGATCAAATTCAGCTTGTACTGGATATGCCGGTAGAGCTCGTACGCGCTCATCCTCATGTACGTGCTGCAGCGGGGAAGGCGGCTCTGCAGAGGGGCCCAGTCGTATTCTGCCTGGAGGAAGTCGACAACGGAGAAAATCTTCAGGACATCCGTCTTACCTCCGATCCTAAATTCGCAGCTCACTTTGAAGAACAGACTTTAGGCGGAATTACTGTGATTACGGGCGAAGCGCTGCGTACGGACCCGGGTTCGGCAGATAGCCGCTTATATACAACAAAGGAGAGAAAGAAGGTGCCTGTCCGTATTAAGGCTGTGCCTTATTTTGCCTGGTGCAATCGCGAACCGGGTGAGATGCAGGTTTGGATTCGCGAATAGGTGGTTCAGGGGGGAAACTTTCCCCCCTTTAAGGAATAAATGCGTTTAATGCTACACTCTAAAAAGTAAGCGTTTACAAACTGATAATGGAGGGATCTTATGTTGAACAAAACGGGGGCTTTTCTTGTTTCGCTTTCATTGGTCATATTGTCAGCCTGTGCGCCAAGCAGCAGCGAGGTTGCCGGCAATTCCGGCAAGCCTAACGACGGTGCCACCCCGCCGTCTGGGAATAACACCGCAAGCAATGAAGTGATTACCATCTCCTGGTGGGATCCCATTACCGTTACGAATACGGTAGCTCAGATGGAAAAGATTTTTGCCGATTACCAAAAGGAACATCCCAACATCAAAATTAACCGTACCTTTATTCCTAACTCGGACTACAAGAAAAAAGTATTGATGAGTCATGCGGGCAATCAGCTGCCGGATATATTGTGGGTAGATAGTCCGGAGCATCAGTCGATGGCTGCGGCAGGCATTTTTTCCGATCTGACCGAAGAAATCAAAGCTTGGGAATTCAAGGATCAATTTTTTTCGGGCCCATGGGCGTCTACCGTCTATAAGGAGAAAAACTACGGCGTTCCCGTCTACAGCAATAACTTGGCCCTCTTTTATAACGAGGACATGTTAAAAGAGGCTGGCATTAAGCCGCCAACAAACTGGGAGGAGCTGAAGTCCGCCGCACAGAAATTGACGAAGCCGGGGGTCAGCGGATTTATTGCCTCGGCGATCAAAACGGAGCACGGACTGTTTCAATTCTTGCCTTTCGTTTGGCAGGCGGGGGGAGATTTAACCAACTTTAATTCGCCGGGAACTATTGAAGCGCTCAACCTATGGAAGGAAATGATCGATAACGGCTCCATGACCAAGGAAGTATTGGGTCTGGATCAGAACAACACAGCCTTGACCTTTATTTCGGGCAAAGCCGCCATGATGGTCAATGGTCCTTGGCAGTTCCCGAATTTGGTGAAGGATGCCAAATTTAAGTGGGGTGTCGTTCCTCTTCCGGAACATAAGCAAAAGGCGACCATATTAGGCGGCTACAACTACGGGATCTCCTCTAATACCAAGCATAAAGACATTGCGTGGGACATTATCAAATTCGCCGAACAATCCGAACGCAAAAAGGAGCTGCTCAAGTCGACAGGACATCTTCCGGCAAGAAAAGATTTAATCACCGATCCCGTATGGGCGAACAATCCGAATTTCAAAATATTTGCAGACGCTATGGAAGTGGCCAAACCGAGAGCCTATGGCGCGGATTACTTGAAAATATCCGAGTATGCGCAGGATGTAATGCAGCAGGTGTTCACAGGCAGCAAATCGGCTGAGGAGGCGGTAAAAGAGGCCGACGCCAAGATTAAACCGCTGCTTCCTTAAAGGGGTGATGTAAGGGGGGAGCGATCATCCCTTACGAATAATGTCCAGGAGGTGAACTATGCAAATCCCGCAAGCTGTAACCGTGAAAAAGTCGTCTAACCTTAAAGTGCGGAATTGGGGCAACTATTTGTTTTTAGCGCCCGGAGTGCTCTTCTTGGTTTTATTCATGATTTTTCCGATCATTTATAATTTTGTGCTGAGCTTTGAGAATGTGACGCTGCTCAATTTGAAAGGCGAGAAGGAGTTTGCCGGCTTAGCGAATTACAGGACGATCTTCAGCGATCCTGTTTTTTACATCTCGCTTAAAAATTCCGTCATCTTCACGGTAAGCAGTATCTTCTTTCAATTTACCATAGGATTTGCCTTCGCCTTGCTTTTTAATTTGGACTTTCCGGGAAGAAATATTTTACGCTCTCTATTAATTCTCGCCTGGATGCTTCCGGGAATTATTATTTCCTCGTTGTTCAAATGGATTCTATCCGGAGATTCCGGCGTATTTAACTACATTCTGCAAGTCTTGGGGATCATAGAAAAGCCCATTCTATGGTTGACGGAAACCAGTACATCCTTGTACGGGACCATTATAGCTAATATTTGGCATGGCATTCCTTTCAACATGCTGATTTTACTTGGAGGTCTACAGTCGCTTCCGGAGCAATTATACGAAGCGGCAAGAATTGACGGTGCCACGCGCTTCCGCCAATTTATCCATATTACGCTCCCTCTGATGAGGCCGACCATCTTAATTCTTCTGATGCTGGGGGTTATTTATACTTTTAAAGTATTTGAATTGATTTACGTCATGACGGCCGGGGGGCCGGTAACCTCTTCCTTTGTTCTTCCGTTTTATGCGTTCAATCTGACGTTTTTCCATATGGAGTTTAGTCAGGGCGCTGCGGTGGCGACCATGATGCTGGTCTTTTTATGTCTGGTCTCGGCTGTTTATCTTTGGTTTCTGAGAAGGGAGGAGAAAATTCATTAATGGCGATCTCGAGAAATGAAAAGCACATGGCCCTGATAATCGCTTTGATTTCAACGATTCTGTTTCTGTTCCCTGTGTATTGGATGGTTATTACGTCCATTAAGCCCATGAATGAATTGTTTGCCAGCCCTCCGACCTTTTTTCCGCACGACCCGACCTTTCTGGCCTATAAAGAAAATTTGCTGGATAATCAGTCGATTATCGGGTACATCGGCAACAGCTTTATCATTGCAATGGGGACGATGGTGGTTTCACTGCTTCTTGCCGCGCCGGCGGCTTATGCGTTAGCCCGATTGGAGGTTAAAGGAAAAGCAGCGGTCATGATTTTGCTTCTGGTTTCCCAAATGCTGCCCGGCATGATGCTGGCGATGCCGCTGTTTATTTTCTTTTCCCAGTTCGGACTGCTAAACAGCTTTCTGGCACTGATCATCGGCAACGCCACTCATGCCGTACCCTTTGCGATCGTGGTGCTTCGCCCCTATTTTCTTTCCGTTCCCAGTGGGCTGGAGGATGCTGCGGTCATTGACGGCTGTACTAAATTCGGTATCTTCTCACGCATTTTTTTGCCGTTGGTGAAGCCGGGACTGCTTACCATCGGAGCTTTTTGCTTTCTGTTCGGGTGGGGCGACTTCTTATTCGCACTGACGTTGACCACGGATAATGCCATACGACCCTTGACTTTGGGGCTATACAAGTTCATGGGCGAGTACGGCATCGAGTGGAACGGCTTAATGACGGTGGCGACCATTACGGCGATTCCGATCGTGATCATTTTCATTGCACTGCAAAAATATATCGTCAGCGGAGTCGCTTCCGGCGCGATGAAAGATTAATCCATCCTAAATTGTTGGAGGCAAACCATGAATATTAAAATGCAAACGTTATCCAATCGGAAGATCAGGATACTTCCGACCTTTTGGGGCGATCGATTGAAGGTTGTATGGACTTGGCATTCCCTATCAATGGGAAGCGTTAAACAACCGTGTTCCGGGAGCGGAGCCCAGCCATTCCGTAAACAATTTTCGCGTTGCTGCAGGAATTGTTGAAGGAAGCTGCTAGGGCAAGGTGTTTCAGGACAGCGATTTGTAGCCGTCAGCAGCGCCCTGGAAATGAACTACGACCCGGCTTTGGATGAGCTTGCCGATCATATGATTGATCTGCTTGCCAACGTTCAGCAGCCTGACGGGTATATTAACACTTATTTTATGCTGCAGAAGTCGGGGGAGCGGTGGACGAACCTTCGCGAAGATCATAGGCTGTATTGCGGAGGCCATATGATCGAAGCCGCTGTGGCTCACTTCAAATCGACGGCCAAGCGCAGGCTTCTGGATGCCTCCTGCCGGTTCGCAGATCTGGTGGATACCGTGTTCGGACCGGAACAGGGGCAAATCCGGGGCTGTCTGAAATGAATGAGATTGTAAAATTTGAAATATAGGAGAGGGAGCAATGGGACTAAACATCGCGTTGGTTGGATTAGGCTTCGGCGCGGAATTTGCTGCGATTTATAGGGATCATCCCGATGTGGATGAGGTGGCCATCTGCGATACGAACGCTGAATTGCTGCATGCGTACGGTGACCAATGGGGGGTTGAACGGAGATATACTGATATTCAAGCTATCCTGGATTCGGAGCAATATGATGCCGTTCATTTGGTTACACCGATCCATACGCATGCCAAATTATCCGCAGATGTTTTGAAGTCAGGCAAGCATTGTGCGTGTACGGTTCCTATGGCCACGACGATAGAAGAGCTCAAAGAAATTGTGGCCGTTCAGAAAGCCACGGGTAAGCATTATATGATGATGGAGACCTCCGTTTACACGTATCCTTTTTTAAAGGCTAAAGAAATGCTGGAAAAGGGAGATTTCGGAAGAATCCAGTTTCTCCGCGGAGCCCACTATCAGGATATGGAGGGCTGGCCCGCCTATTGGAAGGGACTCCCCCCTATGCATTATGCCACCCATGCCATTGCGCCTCTTCTGGCTTTGAGCCAAAGCCGTGCAGTGAAGGTGCATTGCTTCGGATCCGGGGTGATGCGGGACGAACTGACCGAACCTTACGCCAATCCTTATCCGATAGAGACAGCCATTTTTCAGCTAGAGATTCCGCAATTATGCGCCGAAGTGACCCGCTCTTTATTTCATACCGCACGCGATTATATGGAAAGCTTTAATATATACGGGGAGAAATCATCGATGGAATGGCATCTCGAAAAGGAGCCGCCGATCGTTTTTCAATTTGAAGACGGGTACCGTAAAAATGGCAGGGGACACAGGGTATCTCATCGCCCTATGGATTTGCCGGACTTTACCGAGCTTTTACCGCAATCCATTGCCCATTATGCCAGGCTGCAGCCTAAGGTGCATGAGAGTAATCCACATTTATCCGTGCTTCAGGGCGGAAATCATCATGGTTCACACCCTCATCTCGTCCATGAGTTCGTTCGCAGTATTGTCGAGCATAGGAGGCCCTGGATTGACGCTGTTACAGCCGCGAATTGGACTGCCGCTGGCATATGTGCTCACGAGTCGGCCACTGTGGGCGGTAAGGCCGTTGATATTCCCTGCTTTGGATAATGGTATACAAAAGCGCCGAAAGCCTTAGTGCTGACGGGGCTTTTGTATTTTCACAATTCTAGCATATACGAGCTTGAATTACATATATTTAATACCAAAGCGAACTCATCAGTTGAGCATATCAGTTCAAGAAGGAAGGTGACGATTACATTTTGGAGAAGAAAATTCAACCATTTACCCAAAAAATGATCCGCGATACGATATGGAAAATCAGCCGGAACGAATACCAATCTGGAGCTCAGTTACCTTCAATTGAATCTATAGCCAAAGGTTACGGAGTAGCCAGAACAACGGTTCGGGAAAGCATCAAAACGATGGAATCTACCGGATTGGTTTATTCCATTCACGGAAAAGGGACCTTTATCGCAGAATTTACCCCTTCTCCTAATGGCCTGGCATTTTTGGAGCATGTTGTCGATTTAAGAAGAATGATCGAAATATTTGGCATCAAGAAGGCTGCGGAAAACCGCTTGGAAACGGATATCGAAGTGTTGAGAGAGCTATTGGAGGAAATGCGGAAAACCCTCACGGTTCCCAGCCGATTCTTGGAATTTGATCGCGATTTTCACTATGCGATCTCAAAAGCTTCCAAAAACCCTTTTGTCAGCAGTATTTTTTCTAATATTTCCGGCATGTTTGATGCGGTGATGGAGGCTTTAACCCACATACCCGATTATCCGTTTGAAAAAGTGCTGGAGGATCACACGATTATGGTCGATGCGATTGAAGCGAGGGACTCCCGGCTGGCTGAGGACATCATGATAAGACATCTCGATAACATTACCGAAAAATTAACAAAGTCAGTATAGCCAATAGATTTTATTTATCAATCGGACGGTGAACGATAGCAAGATTAATAAAGAGAAACTCATCAGATGAGCATATTGGTTTATTTATTGAATATGATGGCTGTGAGGAAATCAATGAGACTAGATTGCTTCCGCATGGGTCCATTTGTTTAGATACCTTGCCATAATAAGCCAAGATCGTTCTTCCGATTCTCTCCACAACCTCCAAGGCATGGATACCCTGCCCGAACCCAAGCAGAGGCAAGAATAAAGGAGGGTATTGTCCATTTTGATAAGACCTAAAGGGATTGAGAACCGCGATGAGATGGATGAGTTGATCAAGGAAAAATCCATGCTGTCCCGTTTGGAAACGGTCCGGTTGATTTCATTTGCGGGCAGCGGACACTACGGATCTTCATTTTCTTGTGCAGAAATCGTTTCCGTACTTTATTATTACGCCATGAAGTACGACCCTAAGCGTCCTTTGTGGCCGCAGCGGGATCGCTTTGTGATGGGGAAGGGACACGCCGCCGTCGGATTATATCCCATTTTGGCGGATGTTGGTTTCTTCCCTAAAGCCGATCTCAACACATATATGCAGCTGGGCAGCGCATTTGGACCCGACATGAATAAAATCCCCGGCGTTGATTTCAGCTCGGGTTCGTTGGGACATAGAATATCTGTTTGTGTAGGGATGGCAAGGGCGTCTCCTGGATGGAGCATACGTTTGAATGGCATGTAGCCAACTTGGCGCAAGAAGATATCGATAAAGCGAATTGACCGCAGGAGAAACGCTGGCCCGATTGGGAGAAGTACCCCGAGATCGTTGCCTTATGTGCGGATTTGGGCTATCCAACCCGCTTGGCAGACTTTGGCCGTAAATTCCCGGAGCGCTTTTTCGATTTCGGCATCGCCGAGAAAAATATGGTATCGGCTGCAGTCGGCTTGGCTGCGACAGGTAAAGTCCCCTTTGTGGCCACGTATGCCTCATTTTTGGGATTGCTCTGCTGTGAGCAGATTCGAACCGATATCGCATACCCTAATCTGAAGGGGTATGACTTATCGGCACGCATACGGGAATTGACATGGGCTTCTGCGGATCCTCCCATCATGCTACGGAGGATATGGCCATTATCCGCTCGCTGGCGAATATGACGGTCATTTCTCCCGCAGACGGGCAAGCACTGTCGGAGCTGATAGAGGAGTCGGTTGTCTCTTACCACGGACCGATATATTTCCGGGTGAGCAGAGGCAGGGAGGAATCGGTTTATACGGCGGACCGTCCCAAGAACATGATCGGCAAAGCGAATGAACTTAGAGAAGGGAACGATCTGACTCTTATCGCTTGCGGAATCACCGTCAAATCGGCTTTGGATGCTGCGGAACAATTAAATCGGAAAGGGCTGGCAGTCCGTGAAGAATGGGATCTCATTTTCAATATCAATATGAAGGGGGTGTTTCATCTTACCCAGGAAGTTATGCACTATATGAAGCAGAGGAAATACGGCAGAATCGTCAATTTGGGTTCGGTTTCGGGAAAACGGGGAGGCGGTGTATTTGGAGGCTCCCAATACTCGGCGGCTAAAGCAGCGGTAGGCGGTTTTTCGAAAGCGGTTGCAAGGGAGGGGCTCCCTTTGGCATTCCCTGTAACAGCGTGGCTCCCGGACTGATCGGAACGGAAATCACCGGAGGGCAGCTGACACCTGAATTAAAAGAGGAATTAGTTAGAGGCATTCCGGTCGGAAGGATTGGCACGATTAGGGATGTAGCCTATACCATTGCCTTCTTGGCTTCTGAAGAGGCCGGATATATTACGGGCGAAGAAATAGATATTAATGGCGGAATGCATATCGATTAAAGATAAGGGGATGTCCTATGAAAAAAATAGTTAGTGTTTTGCTCACTCTAAGCATCGTTTTGGCAGCATGTTCTTCCGGCGGTTCGAATTCAAGCACCAATCCGAGTCCCAATGCATCCGGCAATCCCTCTTCACCTCCTGCGAATACGAAGAAAATAACGATTAAATTGGGACACAGCAGCGCCGAAACCAACTTCAGACATAAGGCGGCTTTGAAGTTTAAAGAACTGGTTGAACAAAAGTCCAACGGCCATATGGAAGTACAGGTTTACCCGGCTGAACAATTGGGCAGCGAATCGGCCATGCTGCAAAGTCTGGTAACTAATTCCATACAGGCAACGCCTGTAGCCACCGGTCTTTTTGCCAAATATTCCAGCAGCATCGGCGTGATCGAGCTGCCTTATCTCTTTGAGAATTTCGAGCAGGCATGGAAGGTGCTGGACGGTCCGGTCGGCCAAGAGCTTGCCGAACCGTTGATTGGCAAAGGGATCCGGATTATCAGCTATTGGGAGAACGGATTCAGACAAATTACCAATAACAAAAGGCCTATCGACAAACCGGAGGATTTAAAAGGGATTAAAATTCGTACTCCCGAAATTCCTCTTTCTTTAAGTGTTCTCAAAGCGATGGGGGCCAATTCGGTAGGAATGGCATACGGTGAGCTGTTCCCGGCATTGGAGCAGCATGTGGTTGACGGACAGGAAAATCCTTTGACGAACATTAATGCCAGCAAGTTTTATGAAGTTCAAAAATATCTTTCCATGACAGGCCATCAATACAGCCCGGTGCCGTTTGCCGTCAGCGAAACCTTTTGGAGGTCGTTAACGGCGGAGCAGCAAAAAATCATATCCGACAGCGGAAAAGAAGCGGGGAAAATGATGCGTGAGCTGGTTAAACAAGATGACATCAAGCTGAAGAGCGAGCTGCAGACCAAAGGAATGATCATCAACGAGCCGGACAAAAAACCGTTCCAGGATGCCGTTCTCCCGGTGTACAAAGAATACGAAAACACCTATGGAAAAGATTTGATTGAAAAAGTTCGTAACGCTTCCAAACAGTAAATCTTGCACGAGCAGCTTAGTGGATGAGGAGATGCAATATGAAAAAAAACGTTGGCATTTTACTCTCGATATCCATGGCATTATTTCTGGCAGCTTGTACTACCGGCGGCACTCCATCGGCTTCAGGTCTTTCCGGGCGAACAATTAGGCAGTGAATCCGCCATGCTTCAGAGCCTGGTGACGAACTCGATTCAAGCTACGCCGGTAGCTACGGGCCTCTTTGCCAAATACAGCAGCAGCATCGGCGTGATCGAGCTGCCATATCTCTTCGAAAATTTCGAGCAGGCATGGAAGGTGCTGGACGGTCCTGTCGGCCAAGAGCTTGCGGAACCGTTGATCGGCAAAGGGATTCGGATTATCAGCTATTGGGAGAACGGCTTTAGACAAATTACGAACAACAAAAAGCCGATCGAAAAGCCGGAGGATTTAACAGGGGTTAAAATTCGTACACCGGAAATTCCGGTCTCGCTGAGCGTGCTAAAAGCGATGGGAGCCAATTCCGTTGGAATGCATACAGCGAGCTGTACCCTGCGTTGGAGCAGCATGTCGTCGACGGACAGGAAAATCCGCTGACCAATATTAACGCCAGCAAGTTTTATGAAGTCCAGAAATATCTTTCCTTAACGGGTCATCAATACAGCCCGGTACCGTTTGCCGTCAGTGAAGCCTTCTGGAAACCGTTGTCGCCCGAACAGCAAAAAATCATATCCGACAGCGGAAAAGAAGCGGGACAAATGATGCGGGAGCTGGTCAGGCAGGACGATATCAAGCTGAAGGCCGAGCTGCAGGCCAAAGGAATGAAAATCAATGAGCCGGACAAAAAACCATTCCAGCAAGCGGTTGCTGCGGTGTACAAGGAATATGAAAGCACGTACGGAAAAGAACAGATTGAAAAAGTACGCAACGCGGCCCAACAGTAACGAATCGGATGTGCCGCCCCTGGAAATGGGGCGGTTATCTATCCATCCTATTAGAGGAGGTATCGCCAGCTTCGGGAGGCATGGTCCGTAAGGCAATAGGCTTCAAAACAGTTAAAGCTCCTTGGAATATCATCAACGGTGCATGATGTTCACACGATTAAACCGTTGAATGAGGAGTTGATTGTATCGTGTGCACGGTCGCATAAAGCCATAGTCACCTTTGAACCGCACAGCATCATTGTAGGGCTTGGCGCAGCGGTATCGGAGCTGTTGGACGTATAGCGCCGGTACCGATGCAGCGCGTCGGCATTAAGGACCGGTTTACCGAGTCGGGCTCAGCCGGCGATCGGAATTGATAAATATGGTCCTGCGGTCCAATCCGTTACTAGCGGTAGAAAAGGGGCTTGTGCGCAAATAACAGCTGTTTAAACGGCAGATTTAATTTAAAGGCGGTGTCCATCCATGCAAAAGGTTTCCAAGCCGATCAGAAGTCTCCTTAATCTTGCTATCGTGATCTCCTTGACGGCCATGTGTATCCTTGTTTTTGGAAACGCAGTGTTACGATATGTGTTTGATTCCGGCATCTCCTGGTCCGAAGAAATGGCGCGGTTTTTGTTAATATGGATGACCTTTCTCGGGGCCATTGCCGCATTGAAAGACAACCAGCATCTGGGTGTCGATATGTTTGTCAAAAAGCTGCCCCTTACACTAAGAAAAATCGCTTTTGTGCTCAGCAATCTGATGGTTCTGTATTGTCTTTGGCTGGTTTTTTTGGGGAGTTGGAATATTACAATATTGAATGTGGATAACAGAGCCCCGGCTACCGGTATGCGTCTGTTTTTGGTATACGGCATTGGGGTGGTTACCAGTGTGAGTATGGGAGCTATTTTGCTTTACAATATATTTCAGGCTCTATTCAAGAAAAATACCGATCTCACGTTCACGAGCGAATCGGAAGAATTACAAAGTCACACAGCCAATAAATAAAAGGGGGAAAGAACGTGACAATAGCCGTATTTGTTGGTTCGCTTCTAGGCGCGATGGCGTTAGGCATACCGATTGCTTTTTCCCTCTTGCTTTGCGGAGTTGCGTTAATGCTTTATCTGGGCAGCTTTGATACGTCCATTATTGCGCAAAATCTGATTAATGGCGTGGATAACTTTTCACTAATGGCGATCCCTTTTTTTATTCTTGCCGGGGAACTCATGAACGCCGGAGGGATTTCCAAACGGATTGTCAATCTCGCCTTGGCACTGGTCGGACATATTCGCGGAAGTCTCGGATATGTTGTCATTATCGGAAGTGTTCTGTTTGCCGGACTTTCCGGCTCGGCCGTTGCGGATACGGCTGCACTGGGCGCAATCTTGATTCCGATGATGGTTAAAGCAGGCTATGATCGAAACCGGGCAAGCGGTATGGTCGCAGGGAGCGGTATCATTGCCCCCATTATCCCGCCAAGCATACCCATGATTCTGTACGGGGTAACTGCCAACGTATCGATCACCAAATTGTTTCTCGGAGGTATCGTACCCGGACTTCTGATGGGCGTAGGGTTAGCGGTTTGCTGGTGGTGGCTTTCGCGTACGGGAACCTACCAGGTCTATCCACGCAAATCGTTCAAAGAGATTTTCGGCACCTTCCTGGATTCGATCTGGGCACTGCTACTGCCTGTCTTTATCCTTGTGGGCATGCGCGGAGGGATATTTACCATTACGGAATCTGCGGTTATGGCTGCATTCTATGCTTTAGTTGTCGGGCTGTTCATTTACCGTGAATTGAAATTGGAACGGATGTTCGACGTCTTGCTGTCAGCTGCCAAAACGACCAGCGTGGTTCTGTTTCTTACCGCTGCGGCGATGGTATCTGCATGGCAGATCACGATTGCCAACATTCCTGCGGAAATAGCCGGGATGCTGGGTCCGTTCATTGAACAAAAAACGCTGCTGCTAATACTGATTATGGTTTTGGTGTTTTTGGTCGGCACGGCTATGGATTTGACACCGACGGTTCTCATTCTCACTCCTGTGCTGATGCCTGTTATACACGCAGCGGGTATCGATCCGGTCTACTTTGGCATTCTCTATATTTTAAATTGTTGTATCGGCCTGCTGACTCCACCGGTAGGCACGGTACTTAATGTGGCCGCCAGTGTCGGGAAAACCAGCATGGAAGGCATCATGAGGGGCGTTTGGCCGTTTCTATGGGTTCATGTCCTGATCCTTCTTCTTTTGATTCTGTTTCCGCAGCTGGTTACGGTTCCATTGGAGATTTTATTTAAGAAGTAAGTCTAATCAGCGCATTTTTTTCACAAGAATAAATTCATCAGATGAGCATATGATTGGGTACTGGAAACATTAAATTAGGAGGAATGAACGATGAGTAACAGAGAAACCTTGGCAGATATTACGGTTGTTGACGTTGACGTCCATGTGAATGATACTCCCAGAGAGCTTGCCCCATATATCGATATGCCTTGGCGCAAGTCACTGGAATATTTGGAGGAAATCCCGTGGAGATATTTATCGATTCCGGGTTATGCGCCCCAGTTTAGAGATAATCTTCCTCTCTGGCCGGGGGGGAATACGATGTTCCGTCAGGTCACAACACCGGCACAAATGAAGGAGGAATTATCCGCCTTTCATATTGATATCGGGGTTCTGTTCCCCGACCATCTTCTGCTGATCAATAATTTGCCGCAGATCGAATATGCTTCAGCCTTGGCCAGAGCCTATAACGCCTATCTCGTAGATAAGTGGTGCGATAAAGAGCAGGGCTTGAAGGGCTGCATCCTCGCCTGCTCCCAAGATCCGGAGGATGCGGCGAGAGAGATTGAGAAGTATAAGGGTTCGGAAGGAATTGTCGGCATTTATCTTCCGTGTGCCGGACTCGATATCTTATGGGGACATCGAAAGTATGATCCAATATTCCATGCTGCCGAATCGGCCGGCCTTCCGTTGATTCTTCATGCAGCCACCACCTTGGTACCGCATTTTCCGAATAACGTGCATCAATACGAAACGCTCATCGGTCAATTTGTTTTCCCGCATTGCTTTTCCATGATGGCGAACATGCTGAAAATGATGGAAAAGGGAATACCTGTCCGGTTCCCTAAACTGAAAATTTGTTTTGAAGAAGCGGGAATTTCCTGGGTGCCGTTTATGATGATGAGATTAGATAAAGTGTACATGGAGCAGCGCAGAGAATGGGGAATTTTGGAGCATCCTCCAAGCCACTATATCAAAAACTTTTACTACGCCACTCAACCCATTGAAGAGCCGGACAAACCGGAGCATTTAAAGCAGATTATCGATATGTTCGAAGGGGAAAACCGCGTCATGTTTGCATCCGATTGGCCTCATCATGATTTTGATCATCCGAGAGAAGTGTTCAACAATCCGGCATTTACCCCGGAGCTGCGACGCAAGATAATGGGAGAAAATGCATTGGAATTTTTTAATATCGACAAAACGGGCCGCAGGCTGAATCTGCTGAAGAAAACAAGCGGACAGATCTAGTTAGCATAATGCTTGGGAGGAAAGGGTGACCGATCGTGGCGGATGGTGAGATCATAGGTAAAGTAGAAGACTTTCCAAAGGGCTCTCATAAAGTAGTCAAGGTGAAGAACAGAGAAATCGGAGTGTTTAATGTGGATGGAGAGCTTTATGCGCTTCCTAACCTTTGTCCGCATCAGGTAGGTCCCGTTTGCGAGGGAAGAGTATCGGGAACGCTTACGGCCACCAAGGAAACGAATTGGCAGAAGCAGTGGGTTAAGGAGGGCGAAATCATTGCCTGTCCATGGCATGGGCTGGAGTATGAAATTAAGACGGGACAGTGCCTGGCATATTCGGAAATCAAACTGAGAACCTATAAGGTGCAGATTCAAGATGGTCTAATCCGGCTGCTGTAAGCTTGAGGCAGACCGATAAATAAGAGAAGGGCAGAAGGAGCACATATGAAACTGGAGCGTCTTAAGGTCATCGAAACGCCCGATGAATATCTCGTGGTCTATAACGACAATGAATGGGATTGGGTAGCCAAATTCAATACATCGTGGGCGGACGCGAAGAGCTGGGCTGACCATATGGTTGAGGTATATAACTCCCGTATAAGCAGCACCCACTAAAGATACCGTTTGGGAGGCTTTACTCATGCTGAAAAAGCTGGTGATCCAACAAACCGCTGCCTATTTTCGCTCAGAGCAGTGGAAGCGCACGATGGAAACGCTGGAGCAAGGAAGGAAAATTCGTCATCTCCATGTATATGCCCATAGTATTTTACATCCGCATGATATGGCGAAGGTTATTCAAGGCTACTTTGCGAAGCAAGGCTATATCCTTCAGCGGAAAATTGGTTTTTTGGGCCATGGTAAAGGGATAAGCAATATTTATTACATTCATCCGAGACAGGATATGGCGCACTTTGAATTGTTTTTAACGTATGATTCCGATATCGTGATTGAACCTGCGGATCCCAATAATACTAGAGCCGGTGCCAATTTGGAAGTTTGGGAAGACGACTTTATGGAAATTTATTATTCCAAATATGAATTCAGGCAGCCGGAACTGGAAGAAAAGCAAATCATCGCCGACTATTTTCGGTCACCTCACTGGCAGCAGAGCTATGAATTTATGACTTCTGAGGGTGCGCATTGCCATGTGCCGGTGAGGACGGGAATTCACCCGGAGACATTGGCACAGTTCGGAAGAGAAGCGATTGAAGCCAAAGGCTGGGTTGTTTCTAAGGTCGATTCCGTGGTTTACAGCATGAAAGGCTATGATCAGGGGAAAGTTACGTACTTGTTGAGCAGCCCGGAAATTGTGCTGGAATTGGATTGGGAATTTGACCCGCAAACCGTCATCGAGCCTAGACATCCGGAATTAATCATTAAAATGACAGAGGAACATTTTAAGAACGCGGTCGAAGGGTTAAATTATTACCGGTTGAATGCCGAGGACATTCGGTCCGTGATTGAACAGATTTAAGATATAAGATATAAGTCTGTTCATTACGAAATCTCGGCCTTTTTATACCTGTTTACTCATCAGGTGAGCATATCAACAGACGGATTTGAGGGAGGGATCAGGCATGACCATGCCAAATACAGAAGGCTTTACGTCTGCGGAAGGGAAAACCGGCCGGATGATTGCCATTCGCTTAAATCGGGGTACCGATTTGGTGCAGGGAGTGATTGACGCCTGCAAAAAATACGGTGTGAGAAGCGGTGGCATTACGGCCATGGTCGGCAGCCTGGCTGCCGGCGCACAGTTCAGATTTGTCGCTCTGGATTCCAAGGCAATTACCGGTGCAGGCTTTACCGAAATGCAGACCATCGACAGCCCGGTCGAGGTATTGTCCGGCCAAGGAATTATTTGTGAAAAAGACGACGGCGATTTGTTCATCCATCTTCATGCAGTTATGGTGGATATCGGTGGGAACCTGATCGGCGGGCATATCGAAAGGGCCTACAACTGCTTCGCTTTAAATACATTGGAGGTCATCGTTCAGGAATTGGATCATGCCGTATTTCGACGGGAGCTTGCCGAGGATACGGGCTATACGGTTTCCATGCCCAGACCGCTGTAGATTATGGCTTTATGATCGAAAATGAATGGAAAGGAAGGATCGATGTGTCTGACGCGCATGTAGTAGGGAGAGTGGAAGATTTTCCAAAAGGCTCACATAAAGTCGTCAAGGTGAAAAACAGGGAAATCGGAGTGTTTAATGTGGATGGGGAGCTCTACGCTCTTCCCAACCTTTGTCCGCATCAGGTCGGGCCCGTCTGCGAGGGCAGAGTTTCGGGAACGCTTGCAGCTAATAAAGAAACCAACTGGCAAAAGCAATGGATCAAAGAAGGTGAAATCATCTCCTGCCCATGGCACGGTTTGGAGTACGAAATTAAAACCGGACAATGCTTGGCTTATTCTGAAATCAAGCTGCGGTCGTATAAATTGGAAATTCAGGACGGTCTGGTGAAGATTATGTAATAAACTCTTCAAATGACGTGGAGCGGAGCCCCGGATCCGATTGAGGTGGAGCCTTACACGTCTCGCATCTTCAGGTAATAAATTTCGGGTTGAACAATATAGATAAGATGAGCAGATGATCAACTCATAAATTACCTTAAGGCATCCCCGGACAGACGGCTGGATATTCATTAAAATTTAAGTTAAAGGAGGCATTTTTATGGAAACGTTATGTGTTCATATGCCGGAACCGCGCAATCTGCAATTGGTCAAAAGACAGCTGGAATTGAAAGATGATGAGGTGTTGGTAAAAACGCATCAAAGCTCTATATGCGATGCGGACTTAAGAGCCTGGCAGGGATCATTGATCCCGGACGATCTACCTCCGGATTGCTTCCCCTGGATGGGACATGAAGGCGGAGGCGTGGTTGTCGGTCTGGGAGCCAAGGTAAGGGAGTTTGAAATAGGGGATCGTGTAATGCTTTTTGGTCCGCATAACGGAATGTCCACCTATTTCAAGTCGAAGGTACATAATCTGTTTAAAGTCCCGGACGGATTGGATATGGACCTTGCATGTTTAGCCGAACCGATTTGCGTAGGGATGTTTGGAGTTTTTGAGAGCGGTGTCAAGCTGGGGGATACCGTAGTGGTCGCAGGGTTGAATTTCCAGGGACTCATGGCCGTGGAGGGCTTGAAAAAAAGCGGGGCGGCCCAATTGATTGCCGTAGACTACTCCGATGCTCACCTGGAAATGGCCAAAAGCCGCGGAGCCGATGTCCTAATTAATACGACAAAAGAAAATGCCAAGGAAGCTATTCTGGAATTAACCGGCGGAAAAGGCGTGGATGTGGGCTACCACTCCTGCGGGTACTGGAACCCTCTTACCGAAGAATATTACAACCTGTGCATTGATGTAACGAGAGACGAAGGCATCGTGAGCTCGGTACCGGATATGATGTCACCGATCAAAGTAAATCTTCACCGTTTCCACCATCATGCCATGGAGGTGCGATTTCCGGCGTTTATGCATCACGGTCCTGAATTCAGAAAGCAGCGGTATGAACGTTTATTGAATCCGGTGATCAACGGAATGATTGATATTAAATCGTTAATCACGGGAAGCTATCCTTTATCCCGAATTGAAGAAGCGATGAAAGAATTCAATGATAATTTGGATCATATCAAAATCCTCATTACACCGGAAGTTTAATCTGCAAATGATAAGGAGCGGTCAGCTATGTCTTCTAAAGTAAGAATTGCGGTGCTTGGTTTAGGAAGAATTTCGCGTACGCACATTGACGCCATCAAATACTGGCCTGAACAATGCGAGCTGGCGGCCGTCGTGGATATGCAGGAGCACTTGGCCAGATCCTATTCGGAGGAGTTCGGCGTACCTTATTACACTTCGACGGAGGAAGCGTTTAAAGATCCGAACATTGATGCCGTCGTCATCTGCCTGCCTCATCATTTGCACAAATCCATCGCCATAGAAGCCTCACAGGCAGGCAAGCATGTGCTTGTAGAGAAAGTGATGGCCAATTCCGCAGCCGACGGCAAAGCCATGGTAGAGGCGGCTGACAAGCATGGCGTTAAGCTCATGGTTGCGCAAAGCAGACGCTTCTTCTTAGCCCTGCAGGAAGCCAGAAGGCGGCGGCAGCAGATTGGAAGGATTACCAATATGCTGTACACATTCGCCTGCTATTTCGACGTAAACACCGCTCCGGTATGGTGGCGGTCGAAGAAGGCAACGGGCGGATTGGTTTATCCGATGCTCGGCTCCCACAGTATCGATTTTACTTTATGGATGTTGGATGACAGGCGTCCCATCTCCGTATTTGCGCAAGGTTCCTCAAGCAACCCTGATTTCGAAGGAGATGACGATGTAACCCTTGTCATCGGCTTTGACGATGGAACGCATGCTACGAATTTCCTGTCGATCAATAACAAGCAATCCAGGCATGAAGGTCTGATAATCGGCTCGGAAGGCTCCATTTATTTTACGCAAGCCGGAGATCATATCGGATTTATCGGTACGGCTGAAACCGACCTGTATGTCAATGGGGAGCTGATCATGACCGGTGAGCCGCTTCCTCACAATTTTGCAGTGCAAATGAAGGAATTTGTGGATTCCATTCAGGAAGACCGGGAACCGACCGCCTCGGGAAGAGAGATCCTTTTGCAGCTCAAGCTGATCGAGGCAGCCCAACGCTCGGCGGAGGAACAAAGAGTAATCCTGCTGGATTAGAGGTCACAGAACTGCCTCTATCACCGGCAATGACCATAAAAAGGGTGCAGGCGGATAACCGGCCTGCACCCGCTTAAAGAGAAGGTTCTCCTTCATCATCTTATTTGGTGTATGGGGATAGTGATAGTGAATACAATGGTGTACAGATGAGCCAATAAAATGTAACCGCTTACAGTAGGTCGTAGTAAAATCACCGTTGATGATAACTTAAAGGAGGTTTAAGGACAATGAAAATGATGAAACGAAATCTTTTGATTTCATTGGTTCTGATGCTTATGGTGGCCGGTTGCGGAACAAACACGCCGCAGGGTGAAGCAACCAAAGATAATGGCAATACCGAGGCACCCAAAACGACAGAAGTCAAAACCAAGCGGCTCACCTTTGCTCTGGATCAATCCCCGGCGGACAGCTGGACTCAAGCGACCCGAAAATTTGCGGAATTGGTCAATGAAAAGACCAAGGGCTCCGTTACGATCAATGTTCATGATTCCGGAACCCTTGGAGCGCAACGCCAGGCATTGGAAGGAATTTTGGCAGGGACCATTCATGGAACAGTGACGCTTGAGCCTGTTTCATACTGGGTCGAGGACATAGGCCTATTTGGAATACCTTATCTGTTTAGAGATCAACCGCATCTCGATAAATTTTTGGCCAGCCCATCCGGAGAAGAATTACATCAAAAAATGACGAGTGCGGGCTTTCGGCCTTTGACCTACTTCAAAAGACCTCCAAGACATTTATCAAGCAATAAACCCATTAACAGCTTAGAGGATCTGAAAGGCTTGAAAATCAGAGTGCCTGAAACTCCAACGGCTCCTCAAGCCTTTAAAGCTATGGGAGCAGCCCCCGTTGCGATGCCATTCTCCGAGGTGTATTCCGCATTAGATACGAAGGTCATTGACGGTCAAGAAAATCCTCTGCCGACCATGTTTTCCAATAAGTTTCAAGAGGTGCAAAAATATGTGGCGCTTACGGCGCATCAATATCAAGTAGCTTATCTGGTGATCAGTGACAAGATTTACGCCTCCCTCACCGAGGATGAGAAGAAAGCGATTCAGGAGGCGGCACGGCAGGCTCAACAATTTGAGAGCGATACGGTAGAGAAAAACATGAAGACCATCGAGGCGGATATGATCAAAGCAGGAGTGACCTTTACCAAGCCTGATACGAAGCCATTTGCTGAAGCGGCACAAACGGCCTATTCGGGCTATAGCAAGATTATGCAGGATTGGATACAAAAAGTGCAAGGTCTAAAATAATAAACAATACAGAGTCTTCCCGGCCGTATGTCGGGAAGATTTCTATAAAAAGCGGGGAACCGACTATGGGGAAAATCAACAGGTTCTTTGAACATGTTTTCAATATCATTATGGTGGCGTCACTTTGCATCATGGTCATATTGGTCTTCGGAAATGTTGTTCTGCGG
This sequence comes from Paenibacillus sp. F024, assembly GCF_057814255.1. NCBI lineage: Bacteria > Bacillati > Bacillota > Bacilli > Caryophanales > Paenibacillaceae > Paenibacillus > Paenibacillus sp. F024. Next base: position 10,780 of record NZ_JBVASZ010000001.1, on the reverse strand, counting down.
TACGTTTTTAGCTCCGGTATCATTTCATCAGAGGAAATGTCGCGTTTTTTATTCGTCTGGTTAACCTTTATCGGGGCCATTGTGGCATTTAAAGACAACGAACACCTGGGTGTGGATACGCTGGTCAAACGGCTGCCTATCCCCATTAGAAAAACGGCATACACGCTAAGCAGCTTATTAATGATGTTGGCGTGCGCTCTGATACTGGAAGGAAGCTGGAAGCTGACGGTGATTAATCTACATAGCAAAGCTCCCGCAACAGGGCTTCCGCTCTCTTTCATCTATATTACGGGGATACTGATGAGCTCGGCGGTTTTATTGATGCTGCTGATGAATCTTTACCGGCTATGGTTTGGCAAAATCAGAATAGCTGAGCTGAATATGGTGAAAGAAACCGAAGAACGGCTGGAATTTCATGAAGAACAAAAGGGCGAGGTGAAACTCTGATGATCGGTGTATTTATTGGTTCACTTCTTGGCACGATGGCGCTTGGCATGCCGATTGCTTTTGCGCTTCTGCTCAGCGGTGTGGGTCTGATGCTTTACCTTGATATTTTTGATAGTCAAATCATCGCGCAAAATTTGATCATCGGCGCAGATAATTTTCCGCTCATGGCGATTCCTTTTTTCATGCTGGCCGGAGAACTGATGAATGCCGGCGGTCTGTCTCAGCGCATCGTATCGATGGCTTTGTCATTGGTAGGTCACATCCGAGGAGGGCTCGGTTATGTAACGATTATGGCCGGCATCCTGTTTGCCAGCTTGTCCGGCTCTGCTATCGCCGATACGGCGGCTTTGGGAGCTATTCTGATCCCTATGATGGTGAAGAATGGATATGATATCAAACGCTCCAGCGGATTGATCGCATCAGCCGGCATTATTGCGCCCGTCATTCCGCCGAGTATCGGTTTTATCATGTTCGGTGTCATCGGCGGCGTATCGATCACGAAGCTTTTCTTCGCCGGCATTGTGCCTGGCCTGCTTATGGGTATCGGACTTACGATTACATGGGCCATTATTGCACGTCGGGATAAAGTAAAGGTTTATCCGCGTAAAACGGTCAAAGAGATTTTTCAAGAATTCAGACAAGGGATTTGGGCGCTTTTCCTACCGGTGATTATTATCGGCGGTCTTAGAGGAGGTGTTTTCACTCCGACGGAAGCGGCTGTGGTAGCTGCCGTCTATGCCTTATTTGTTGGTATTATCATTTATCGCGGGCTGAAAATAAAGGATTTATACCTAGTACTGTACCGGTCAGCAAAGACTACAAGTGTAGTCATGTTTCTGGTGTGCGCGGCCCTGGTTTCGTCATGGCTGATGACAATGGCAAACCTGCCAGCCGAAGTCATCCGGCTTTTGGAGCCATTCCTGGATAAGCCGCTTCTGCTGCTGGTGATGATAAATATTTTGGTGATTATTGTCGGAACGGCAATGGATATGACACCAACGATTCTCATACTCACGCCTGTATTATTGCCCGTAATTCAACAGGCAGGTATAGATCCGGTTTATTTCGGCGTTTTATTCATTATCAATAACGCCATCGGGTTATTGACGCCGCCTGTCGGTACGGTATTAAATGTCATGGCAGGAGTAAGCAAGATCAGCATGGAAGATATCATGAAAGGCGTATGGCCGTTTCTTCTTGTTGAAGTCATCGTACTGATTCTGCTGATTTTGTTCCCTTCGCTTGTTCTTGTTCCTTTGCAATGGTTTACCTGAAGAAGCTTGCCTATGCAGGCTTTTTTTTATATAAATGTATGATTGACGCTGTAGGCTTTAAGGGTATAAATTATGGTAGAAAAGCAGCTGTGTTTGAAGACCGAATCTATGGAAATAATACAAGGATGGATGGCGTAGATGCTTAATTAAACAAAGAGAAAAGGAATTTTGAACATGAGAAACTCCGTCTTGCTGCGTGAACCCAAACAACGAAAATTGCTGATGAGCGCCGGTCTAAGCTGGTTGTTCGATGCAATGGACGTAGGTATTATCTCATTTATTGTCGCTGCTTTGGCTGTCGAATGGCATCTTGGCCCACAGCAGGTAGGTCTGCTGACGGCACTGAATTCGATTGGCATGGCTGTAGGGGCGGCAGTCGCAGGTTCTCTTGCGGATCGGTTTGGAAGGCGGTCCATTCTGATATGGACGCTGTTGATCTTCTCTGCCGCCAGCGGATTGTCCGCACTGGCCACCAGCTTTGCTGTATTATGTGTACTGCGTTTTGTAACCGGATTCGGTCTCGGGGGTGAGCTTCCGGTCGCCTCTACACTCGTTTCAGAGTCCGTTCCGGTCCAAGAGAGGGGGCGGGCGGTTGTGCTTCTCGAAAGCTTTTGGGCGGGCGGCTGGATCGTCGCGGCGCTGATCGCCTATTTTGTCATCCCGACATACGGATGGAGGGCAGCCTTTATCATCGGGGCGTTACCGGCTTTTTACGCGCTGTATCTAAGACGAGCTATTCAGGATTCTCCGCGGTTTAGCGGACAGCGAAGCCTAAGTCTGTCGTTTGCGCAACGGGCGGCCGCTGTGTGGTCTCCCCAATATCGCAGGTCTACGCTAACCCTCTGGATCGTATGGTTCACCGTGGTTTTTTCCTACTACGGTATGTTCCTGTGGCTTCCTACCGTGATGGTTATGAAAGGCTTCGACCTGGTAAAAAGCTTTCAATACGTCTTGATTATGACACTCGCTCAGCTGCCAGGCTACTTTACCGCCGCTTACTTTATTGAAAAATTCGGCCGCAAGTTCGTGCTTGTTACGTATTTGCTGCTGACGGCAGCCAGCGCGGCATGGTTCGGAAACGCCACGGATGAAGGCATGCTGATTACAGCAGGAATTTGTCTCTCTTTTTTTAATTTGGGGGCATGGGGAGGACTCTATGCCTATACGCCGGAGCTGTATCCGACCTCGGTGCGCGCTACCGGCGTTGGACTTGCCTCTTCCTTCGGACGGATCGGAGGCATTATCGGCCCATACCTGGTGGGTATGCTTGTGGCCAACAAGCTTCCGCTAAACGCCATATTTATGGTGTTCTTCGTTTCGATTGTTATCGGTGCATGTGCTGTTCTTTTCTTTGGCAAAGAAACCAAAGGCATCGATCCGGATCAGACTACCGGTGATCACAGGGCCGTATGAAACTAGGGACTACAAGAAAGGATTCAAATCGTATAAACTAATAATACGCTTTCAAATAGGTTGAGTACAGAGAGGAAGATGCAGGCTGACTTATATTTTATTACTCATCGGTTTCGGATTGTTAATCAAAGGGGCAGACTTATTTGTAGACGGAGCATCAAAAATCGCGAATCTGCTGCGAGTTCCGTCGATCCTGATCGGGCTGACGATTGTTGCGTTTGGGACAAGCTCACCTGAGGCCACAGTTAGCATTATTGCAGCCATGGAAGGGAATGCGGATGTAGCTTTGGGGAATGTCATCGGCAGTAATATTTTTAATATTACTTTTGTCGTCGGACTAACGGCATTCTTATATCCTTTGAAAGTGGAAAATGAAACCATTAGCAAAGAGATCCCTTTTACGCTGTTAGCCAGTACGGCATTATGGATATTAATGAGCGATACAGTCCTGCAGGGACACAGCCCCAATCTGATCACCCGCAGTGACGGCTTGATTTTTTTATTGTTTTTTGCTATTTTTATATATTACATCTTTGAGGTCGCAAGAAATACCCGAAGTACCCCCGCCGATAAACCGGCAGCTGACAACAATGTAAAATGGGGCAAACCTGTTATTTTTACCTTGATCGGTCTTGCCGCTATCATTTTTGGCGGAGACCTGGTCGTAAGAAACAGCACCGAAATTGCTTTTGCGCTCGGCATGAGTGAAACCCTTGTCGGATTAACGATTGTTGCCGTCGGTACTTCGCTGCCTGAATTGGTCACATCGATTACAGCGGCTATAAAAAAGCAAAGCGAAATCGCACTTGGAAATATCGTTGGAAGCAATATATTTAATATTTTATTTGTATTAGGCGCTTCCTCCGTCATTTCACCGTTGGCAGTCAATGACAAAGTCATGATCGACGTAGTCCTGATGCTCATTTTGACAGTAATCCTGTTCATATTCTCCAGAACCCATTTCAGGATCGGGAAGCTAGAGGGAATTGTACTCGCGTCAGCTTATATCGTTTATTTAATTTACATTATAATAAGGAATTAAAGCAGGCTCCCAAAAATCGTTGCATAAGCTGTTAAAGAATAGGAGAGGTGATGACAATGGGGAATTGCAGTATCGATCATTCTCATGAAGATGTGGTTCAAAAGCTTGAAAGTCAAAAAGAATGGTTACCTGAGGACATAAGCGCGGATTTACACCGGTTTTTACAGAACGAGCATTCGCAACAAATACTAAATGAGCTATTTCACCTATTGAAAAAATATGATCTTGCGTCTAAAGAGGAGCAGGATGAAAGAAATGTAAAATTAAAGGAGCTTATTGGCTAAACGGCAAAACGAGAGTGCATTGCGTGCTCTCGTTTTTTATGATTTGGCGGCAAGAATCAACTCTTCGGGGTATCGCATCTATGGGCATTCGGAGGTAGACAGGCTGTGAGCAGTTCCTTGACAAAAGAAAGCAATTGGACCTTTTAAGAAGTAGGTGGATATAAAAAGAGAACTGCACTGCAATCATTCGACTGCGGTGCAGTTTCTTTGTTTAGAAAATGGAGCGATCGTGTTAAACTTAAGATACGAACAATTTATGATCACTGCCAATGATTGATTTGTAATAGGGGGGAAATGATGAATTGGATCGCTAAACAGCTCTATTATAAGGTTCAAAGACAGGTAATCGGCACAGAACAAATAACGCAGGTGCAGGAGCGATGGATGTATTTGTACGAAGACAAAATTGTGACGCGGTTTCGGGAATTTCCCATTGACGAAGTATTTGACATGTCGTACCGAAAATTGGGCGGCGAAGGCGGGATGCTATATTTACATACCAAGCGTGGCGTTTATTCTTATATGGTGAAAGCCGATCCCGCTTATTTTATAGAGGCTTTTAAGAAGCTGGAATGAAGCCTTTGGGTAACTCCCAGTAAGGCTATATCATAGATTGACGAATCCCAACAGCCTGCATTCCCATGTGGGCTGTTTTATTTAATAAAAAAAAGAAAATCCGGCCATTTTTGAAGACAAATCCAGAGGTAAATACAACCAAAAATTTACGCGTGAAACGATCATAAAATGGGTGGAATTTAAGTGTTTTTGGTCAAAAAATAAGTTTTATCGAATGAAACGTTTAAAGTAGAACCGTAGTGAATCTTACTTTATTTTCCTATTGTTCTTTTTACACGAGAAACGTTCAAATTATTTTCACAGATTTTTGTTGTACACAGGCGTAGAATTCAAAATGACTTACAATTCATTTCTATTTCATCATTGGAGGCTAACCCTATGAAAAAGTTTTTGACAGGCATGGTATTACTCGTTGGTATTACAGCCGCACTAACCGCTTGCGGAGGCAACTCGGCTCCTGCGGCACAAAGCAGTTCTTCCAGCTCGAGTCAACAGCAAACCGACAGTCAGTCATCCAGCACCTCGCAGTCCACTGGCGGTAGCAAAGAAATCACGCTTAAGGCCAAAAACTTTGAATTTGACCAAAAAGAAATTCATGTTAAAAAAGGCGAAAAAGTGAAGCTTAATTTCCAAAACGTCGAAGGAATGCATGGTGTTGCCATACCGGAATTTAAAGTGGCTTTAAATAAGCCGGGCAGCGTCGAATTTGTTGCGGATCATACCGGTTCTTTTGATTATATCTGTTCAGTGATGTGTGGTACGGGTCATACAGACATGAAGGGAAAAATCATTGTAGAGTAAGGTTTTCAGGAAGAGCCTCATTTTAGAGGCTTTTTTGTATTTTGGCGGAATGATTCCTAGCCTAAATAACCCCAGGGGAAACCTGGGGGGGGGATTTAGGCTTATAATTTTGCAGCATGTTTTTATACCACGGCAATGATAAGAATAATCCAGCCCGCCAAGAAGGCAAGACCGCCAAGCGGTGTTATGGCACCCAGCTTTCTAACGCCGGATAAACTTAGAGCATACAGGCTTCCCGAGAACAGAATGATCCCGGCGAACAAGGTCCAGCCGGCCAACATGACAAGAGAAGAATTCTCTGCGCTGCCTGCGATCAGTCCAAGAAGGAGTAGTCCAAGCGCATGCGCGATATGATATTGGATTCCCGTCTGATACACCTTCATCATGTCTTCGGATAGCTTTTTCTTTAAAGCATGCGCCCCAAAAGCACCCAAAGCCACTGCGATAAACATATTTAAGCTTCCTAGCACTACTAATGTCTTCATGAACAACGCCTCCTTAAAAGATACTACCGAATGTGAAGCTATTTCGTCAAATGGCCACTTAGATCGGTTTGATGAGTTTGGAAAACCAACACTCGCCATCCGTTGACAATTGCAAAATTCGCAACTAAGATGAAGAAAGTGCCCAGAAAATAATGGTAGGTTATACATCATACAACTTCATAATTCGGAGCATTTTTAAGAAGGAGAAATGAAACATGTCCTTATTGAATATATTGAAAAACCGCAGAGCGGTAAGAAGCTATGAGCCCAAAGAAGTAGAAACCGAGAAAATCAATAGGCTGCTCGAAGCGGCTATTTGGGCACCCAATGATCGTTTGCGCGAGCCATGGCATTTTTATGTAATCCGCGGGGAAGCCAAGACGAGATACGAGCAAATTGCTCGGGAATTTCTGGAAGAACGGTTTCCGACGAAGCCTCATTTGGTCAAGGAATCGATTGCTGTACTGGAATCGACACCGCTTGTCATTGTAGCTACATCGGATGTCATTCCGGGTGATGAGGCATCCTCGGAGGATAACGAATATGCTGTTGCTTGCGCCATTCATTCCATGTGGCTTACCGCACAGGAGCTTGGTTTGGGACTGGTATGGCGGACTAGAGGAATCGGTCTTACCAGAGACGACCGGCTGCATAAGCTGATTGGATCACCAGAGAACCGGAAAATTGTCGGGTCTGTATTTGTAGGCTACCCTTCGGCAGACAGTCCGGAAACCAAGCGAACCGGAATCGAGCACAAATCCACATGGCTGTGAACTTATTGGCGCATTGATGGAAGTGTTTATTGATCATGCATTATGAAACAGCTGAAAAGATGGAAGCACAACCGACCTTCGGTTGTGCTTCTTGTTTTTGAGCAACATCCTATAAAATAAGCGAATGCATTGTCAAAAGTAAATTTGTACATAATATGGTTGCCCATTCTAAAAGGTACTGAGGTGAAAATATGTCCAGACGAGAAGCCGAGTTTCTCCATTATTTTGACGGTTCCGTAAACGTAGAGTTTGCTAAAGAAATTACGGAAGTTGTGGAAGCGAACCCCAATGTCCAATCTATTCAAAAGGAAGAGTGGCGCCGTTTCATACATGCGAATCCTTTCAGAGCAAACGGAGAGTGATGAGCCAAAGCGTCAAAAATATGGAGTATACTAAAGAAAGGATGTTAAAGAGCGATGGCAACTGTTCTGTATATAACGGCACATCCTAGTGACCATCAAACCTCATATAGTATGGCTGTTGGGAAAGAATTTATTGAAGCTTACCGGGAAGCAAACCCGACGGATGAGGTTATCTATTTGGATTTATACAAATTGAATATTCCTCATATTGACGCAGATGTCTTCAGTGGATGGGGGAAACTTCGCGGAGGAACTTCGTTTGATCAGCTTTCCGAAGCGGAGAAAACGAAAGTATCCCGTCTTAATGAGATCGTAGAGCAATACGTGGCTGCGGATAAATATGTATATGTATCTCCCATGTGGAACTTCTCTTTTCCGCCCGTTATGAAAGCATACATTGATGCAATATGTATAGCAGGGAAAACGTTCAAGTACACCGAAAATGGACCGGTCGGCTTGCTGACGAACAAAAAAGCATTCCATATTCAAGCCCGGGGCGGTATTTATTCAGAGGGGCCTGCCGCAGGGTTTGAAAGTGGTCACAGTTACCTTCAAAAAATAATGCAATTTCACGGTGTTCCCTCTTTTGAAGGAATCTTTGTCGAAGGTATGGCCGCGATGCCTGATAAAGCACAATCGATTAAAGAAAAAGCCATTGCACAAGCCAAAGAGGCAGCAAAAGCTTTCTAATAAAAAACGAAGCAGTCCCGCTGATTATAGCGGGATTTTTTATCAAATATGCTCAACTGGACCCTATGTTCGTGTGGAAAGAAAAGATTACGAAGGGGGAGCCGCTGCGACGGAGGTCACTTTGCTGCCATGGAGCGTACGGTACATATGATTATCACGGCAGAGCAGAAGCAGATCTTGCTTATGCCCCCGTTTGGGAATCGTAATGCGCACCGGTGGTGTGTCGGGTCTGCGAAGAGCACGCCGTACCGACTGTAAATCTTGAATTCGGTTGACGATAATCTCATCGGGACGTTCATTTCGGTAATGGTTTACTATGAAAAGATCGCCTGCGGTAAGTCCAGCTTTCATGTCAAGAATATGCATGGAGAAGTCCCGCAGCATCCCCTCCTGTACCTTGGCTACCAGTACATGCTTATCACCGATATACAGTACATCTTGATCGAATGTGACCTCCCGGTCAACGACTTGCTTTGCCTCCCGGCGTTCAAGGATGCGAATGTGGCGCAGCATGTTATCTGCCTTCTCGAATTCTAAACGCTCCGCGTATGCCTCCATTTGATTGTGCATCGCCTTCAGCAGCTTCTCACCTTGATTCTTCAGTAGATCGGCTGCCTTATTAACGTCGTTCAAATAATCAGCCTGGGTGATATAGCCCTCACAAACGCCGCTGCACTTGCCGATATGGTAGAGCAGACAGGCTCTCTTCGGAAGTGAAGTGCAGGTGCGAAGCTTGTAGTGGTCGGTGATGAATTCCATTACCGCATTGCGAAAACGTGAGCTGTAGTAAGGGCCGAACCGGACTTCGTCCATGCCTGGAACAGACGGCTTCGCATCGTGGGCTTTCCGCATTCGGGAAGTTTTGAGCTTACGGTCCCGATAGAAGACATCGAGCCGGGGCAGTGACTCCTTTGTCAGCTTAAGGTAGGCATAGCCGCTGTTATCTTTCTTTAACGCTCGGTTGAAGGGCGGCTTATGGATTTTGATCAGGTTGTTTTCAAGAATGAGGCTCTCAGGTTCGTTATTCACAAGGATAATCTCGATTTCCGCAATTTCCTCCACTAGCTGCTGAATTCGCTTGCTCTGATGCGGTGTCCGGAAGTATGAGCGGAGGCGCGTGCGGAGTTTTTTGGACTTTCCAACGTATAGAATTCGCCCGGTCTCACCCTTCATGATGTAGCAGCCGGGTCGATCCGGATAATTTTCTGGCTGGAAGCTGAAGGACGGCATCGATCGGTTCTCCTCTCGTAATAGGAGTGACGGTTGTATCGGGATGGAGAATATATGTTCGAGTTCTTTTTATTTTACCAGCAGTCCATTGTAACTTCCAGTATTTGCGTCAAAAAAAATTGGCGGTTTTGCGAACAGCTCACATGGCTAGAGGCAAAAAAATAATTTAAAAAACCTTTATAAACGTGAAAATGATTGTTATAAAATAGATACAAATTATAAGATATTAACAAGAAGAGGAGGCGTCATGATGATCAGTGACATCTTCACGTTCAACGATGCGGAAGACGTGACGATTACAGTACACCGTTGGCAGCCGGAAAAGGGGACGCCGGTGAAGGGCGTTCTGCAAGTTGCCCATGGTATGGCGGAAAGGGCGCAGCGATACGAACGTCTTGCGGTGAAGCTGACGCAATCGGGGTATGTAGTATATGCGAACGATCATCGCGGGCACGGTTTGACCGCAGGGACGCCTGAACGGATTTCACATATTGGCCGGGACGGCTTCGACAGAATGGCGGAGGCGCTGGCCCAGCTGACGGATCGGATCCGCTCCGATTACCCTGACCTCCCCGTTTTCATGCTGGGGCATAGCATGGGCTCCTTTTTGACATTATTATACGTGGAGCGATATCCGGACAAAGCGGACGGTATGATATTATCCGGGACGAAAGGACGGCAAACCTTTTTACACAGCCTTGGCTTCGCACTTGCCAGACTGTTCTCGGTTATCCAAGGAGAGAAGCACTGCAACCGATTATTGAACTGGCTCATGACGGGGCATTACAGCTTGTATTTTCGCCCGAACCGCACCAAATACGACTGGTTAAGCCGGGACGAAGCGGAGGTTGACGCCTACGCTAAAGATCCTCTATGCCATGCAGGAATCACAAACGAATTCATGATGTATATGACCAAAGGGTTACTGGCCTCTCATCGTTCCGATCAACTGCAGCGCATTTCGAAAACGCTTCCGGTTTACTTGTTTGCCGGAGATAAGGATCCGGTAGGCGGTATGGGCAAATCATTCTTATGGCTTGTACGCGAGCTTCAAAGACAGGGCTTGCTCGATGTGAGTTACAAGCTCTACTCCGGCGGCAGGCATGAAATGCTGAACGAAACGAATCGCGAGGAAGTCATCGCGGATTTACTGCAATGGCTCGATCATCGTGTGAACGCGCCTGGAAGAGCTTCATTTCCGTCAAAGGAAAGGATATCCACATCCAAGTGAAATAAATTTACTAGACATCTCCAGTGTTTATAATAAAATGAATTTGGCTCTTCGCGCTACTGGGTGGGTGGATGGCTATTAACGAGAGTCATAACCCTTCCGCTTGCTTGGAGAATCTCATAGGCAAAAGAAGCCGTCAAGAAGAGCGCTTGACCGCTCCTTTTGCCTATGA